>NZ_JBWKWW010000001.1:0-731132 GCF_059422425.1 Pseudomonas sp. GW821-FHT01E05 | reverse complement strand
CAACACCTCTTTTACACCGCTTTCGACCGAGTGGATCGAACCGTTATTAGAGCAAAACCTCACTGCCCCAGTAACTCCTTCCGGCTTCGCTGAACTGAAGCTCAAGCGCTGTCGAAAACCGCGTAACTCTTTGTTTACCAAGGAGTTTTCCGTTTCGACTGCGCCGGAAGTGGGGCGAATTATAGGCTTCCAGATTCTGTCGTCAAGGGTTAATTGACGCTTTATTCAGGCTTTAGCGTAATACGCGCAAAAGCCTTCTTACCAGCCTGACAAACATGGGTCGCACCCAATGCATATATATAGGTACGATCAACCACCTCACCATCTATACGCACACCACCAGAACCAAGAAGGTCGCGCGCCACTGCCGAATTCTTCACCAGGCCCGCCTTATTAAGGACGGCGGCAATCGGCATATCTTCGGTAGCAGTCAATTCGATCTCAGGCAGATCATCCGGCAACTCACCATCCTTCATGCGATTGCCAGCCGCGCGATGAGCATTCGCCGCAGCCTCTTCACCATGGAAGCGCGCTACGATTTCTTCAGCCAGCTTGATCTTTATGTCACGAGGATTGGCGCCAGCCTCTACATCAGCCTTAAATACGGCAATCTCATCCATCGAGCGGAAGCTCAGCAACTCGAAGTAGCGCCACATCAGCACATCCGGAATAGACACCAGCTTGCCATACATCACGCCTGGCGCTTCCTGAATCCCGACGTAGTTGCCCAGAGACTTGGACATCTTCTTCACGCCATCCAGGCCTTCAAGCAAAGGCATGGTGAGGATGCACTGCGCCTCCTGCCCATAAGAACGCTGCAACTCGCGCCCCATCAGCAGATTGAACTTCTGATCTGTACCGCCCAGCTCGACATCGGCACGCAGCGCCACCGAGTCATACCCCTGAACCAGCGGATAAAGGAACTCATGGATCGCGATCGGCTGATTGGTCGAGTAACGATTGTTGAAGTCGTCGCGCTCAAGCATGCGCGCTACGGTGTACTGCGAGGTGAGACGAATGAAATCCGCCGGCCCCATCTTGTCCATCCAGGTGGAGTTGAACGCCACCTCGGTCTTGGCCGGATCAAGAATCTTGAATACCTGACTCTTGTAAGTCTCGGCATTTTCGAGGACCTGCTCACGAGTCAACGGAGGACGCGTTACGCTCTTGCCGCTCGGATCACCAATCATTCCGGTGAAGTCGCCTATCAGGAAAATCACCTGATGCCCCAAGTCCTGGAACTGACGCAGCTTATTAATAAGCACCGTATGACCCAGGTGCAAATCCGGCGCGGTCGGATCGAAACCAGCCTTAATACGTAGTGGCTGACCACGCTTGAGCTTTTCGACCAGCTCGGACTCGACCAACACCTCTTCCGCACCACGTTTGATCAGCGCTAGCTGTTCTTCAACCGACTTCATAACAGACCCGCAAGGCTCAGATTCAAAGGGAACCAACCATACAAGATCGCGGACTAATTACAAGTTTTGCCCGGCGTACGGAGGCCAATCCACGAACAGAGTGTCCGCGGGCTTGCTTCACAGATGATTTGGTTATATTTTATACAGTTATTTCATCTTCATCATGTCATTCATCTTTTCCAATTCATCTTTATCAAAGTCAAATTACCTATGCTCACAGAACCGACTAAGGCGCCGCCGCTTTATCCGAAGACCCACCTGCTCGCCGCAAGTGGTATTGCCGCTCTTCTCAGCCTGGCGCTCCTGGTATTCCCTTCAAGCGATGTAGAAGCCAAAAGAACGACTCTGAGTCTTGACCTGGAAAGCCCGGTTCAGCAACTGACACAAGATCAAGACGCTTCCGATGCGGAACAAGCCACAAATGAAGCGCTAGCGCCCCCATTTGCACAAATCGAAAACAGCCCCGAAGACAGCAAGGAAACCGCTCAGGCACGGCCTGTTCCAGCGGTTGTAGAAGAGAAAAAAACCCCTCTTCACAGGGAAGTTATTGTTGCCAAAGGCGACACGCTCTCCACACTGTTCGAGAAAGTCGGTCTGCCAACGACATCGGTGCATGAAGTCCTGGCCAGCGACAAACAGGCCAAACTGTTTACTCAGCTCAAGCACGGCCAGAAACTCGAGTTCGAATTGAGCCCCAATGGCCAGTTGAACAACTTGCACAGCAAGGTCAGCGACCTGGAAAGCATTAGCCTGACCAAAGGTGCCAAGGGCTTTGCTTTCAACCGTGTCACCACCAAGCCCACAGTACGCTCCGCCTACGTTCATGGCGTGATCAACAGCTCGCTCTCGCAATCCGCCGCACGTGCCGGTCTGTCTCATAGTCTGACCATGGATATGGCCAGCGTGTTCGGCTATGACGTCGACTTCGCCCAGGATATTCGTCAGGGTGACGAATTCGATGTGATCTACGAACAAAAGGTCATCAACGGTAAAACCGTCGGCACCGGCCCGATCCTTTCCGCACGCTTCACCAACCGCGGCAAGACGTACACCGCCGTGCGCTACACCAACAAGCAAGGCTCCAGCAGCTACTACACCGCTGATGGCAACAGCATGCGCAAAGCCTTTATCCGTACTCCCGTGGACTTCGCCCGCATCAGCTCGCGCTTCTCCATGGGGCGTAAGCACCCGATCCTGAACAAGATCCGCGCCCACAAAGGTGTCGACTATGCAGCCCCTCGCGGTACGCCGATCAAGGCCGCCGGTGATGGCAAGGTTCTATTGGCCGGCCGCCGCGGTGGCTACGGCAACACCGTGATCATCCAGCACGGCAATACCTATCGCACGCTTTATGGCCACATGCAGGGCTTCGCCAAAGGCATCCAGACTGGCGGCAACGTCAAGCAGGGCCAGGTTATCGGTTATATCGGCACCACCGGGCTCTCCACTGGTCCACACTTGCACTATGAGTTCCAGGTCAACGGTGTACACGTCGACCCGCTGGGCCAGAAGCTGCCAATGGCCGACCCGATCGCCAAAGCGGAACGTGTGCGCTTCCTGCAGCAAAGTCAGCCGCTGATGGCGCGGATGGAGCAAGAGAAAGCCACCATGCTGGCTTCGAGTAAACGCTAAGTCATGGCGCTCTATATAGGTGTGATGTCCGGGACCAGCCTTGATGGCCTGGATATCGCGCTGATCGAGCAAGCACCGGCGATCAAGCTGATCGCCACGCATTACATCCCCATGCCTGAAACCCTGCGCGCCGAGATGCTTGGCTTGTGTGCCAGCGGCCCGGACGAGATTGCCCGCTCCGCCATCGCCCAACAGCACTGGGTGCAACTGGCCGCTCAGGGCATCCGCACCCTCCTCGCTCAACAGAAACTGAAGCCTGAAGATATTCGAGCGATTGGCAGCCACGGGCAAACCATTCGCCATGAGCCTGCACGGGGCTTCACTGTCCAGATCGGCAATCCAGCCCTGCTGACCGAGCTCACCGGCATCACCGTCGTCAGCGACTTCCGCAGCCGTGACGTTGCCGCTGGCGGGCAGGGTGCTCCGCTGGTTCCAGCCTTCCACGAAGCGCTGTTTGATGAGCGTGCAGGCAATCGCGCAGTGCTGAATGTCGGCGGATTCAGCAATCTCAGCCTGATCGAGACTGGCAAGCCCGTCGCAGGCTTTGACTGCGGCCCCGGAAACGTTTTGCTTGATGCCTGGATTCACTCGCAGCGCGGCGACAACTTTGATCGCGATGGCCAATGGGCCGCCAGTGGGAAGGTAGAGCCCGCGCTGCTGAAAGCCTTGCTCAGCGACCCCTTCTTCCTGGCGAAAGGCCCAAAGAGCACCGGTCGTGAAGTATTCAATCTTGAATGGCTCCAGCAGCATCTGCTCTGCCTGCCAGAGTTTTCCGCCGAAGACGTGCAAGCGACACTGCTTGAATTGACCGCACTGACCATCGTCGAGTCATTACAAGCAGCGCAAAGCGGGACGCAAGAGCTGCTGGTCTGCGGCGGTGGCGCCCACAACGCAGCATTGATGAGCCGCCTCGCCGCCCTGCTGCCAAACACCAAAGTCAGCAGCACCGCTGCTTACGGCGTAGACCCGGACTGGGTCGAAGCCATGGCGTTTGCCTGGCTGGCCCATTGCTGCCTGGAAGGCATTGCAGCCAATCGCCCCAGCGTCACCGGTGCTCAAGGCTTGCGTGTACTCGGTGCCATCTATCCCGCTTGATCGATAGACAGCAAAACGCCGCAGAGCTCTGAAGCCATGCGGCGTTGAGTGAAACGGGTACTGCGCTGATCGATCAGATCGAGAACGAAGAACCGCAACCACACGTCGTAGTGGCATTCGGGTTCTTGATTACGAAACGAGAACCTTCCAGACCTTCCTGATAATCCACCTCGGCGCCTGCCAGGTACTGGAAGCTCATCGGATCGACTACCAGACTGACGCCTTCGCGCTCAACGATGGTGTCGTCATCGGCCACTTCTTCATCGAAGGTGAAGCCGTATTGAAACCCTGAACAACCGCCGCCCGTAACGAATACGCGCAGCTTCAAGCGATCATTACCCTCTTCATCGACCAGGCTCTTTACCTTGTGCGCGGCACCGTGGGTAAATTGCAAAGCCGTGGGGGTGAAGGATTCGACGCTCATGCTGACTATCTCCCGGCGTTACGCCGCCATAATGCGTGATGACGCGCATTATCCGCTTCTCCTAGAAAAGCGGTCAACTATTGTTATGGTATAGCAAGTAGGAGCGAGCTTGCTCGCGATGGTCGTTAACGGTGACACGTACTTCCTGGATAAACGTGGCGCCTTGGAATCCATCGCGAGCAAGCTCGCTCCTACAGGAGATAACTCCCTTACGGCAGCATCCCGGCGTGGGACAGGCCCAAGCGCTCATCCAGACCGAACAGGATGTTCAGGTTCTGTACCGCCTGACCCGACGCTCCTTTGACCAGGTTATCGATCACCGACAACACCACCACCAGATCACCGTCTTGTGGACGATGAACGGCGATACGGCAGACATTGGCGCCGCGTACGCTACGGGTTTCCGGATGACTGCCCGCTGGCATGACATCGACGAATGGCTCATTGGCATAGCGTTTTTCAAATAACGCCTGCAGATCCACCGACCTGTCCACAACGGTCGCGTAGAGCGTCGAGTGAATACCACGAATCATTGGCGTCAGATGCGGGACGAAGGTCAGGCCGACATCCTTGCCGGCTGCGCGACGCAGTCCCTGGCGAATCTCAGGCAAATGACGATGCCCTTTGACCGCATAGGCCTTCATGCTTTCGGAGGTCTCGGAATACAGCGAACCAACGCTGGCACCGCGACCGGCGCCGCTGACACCCGACTTGCAGTCAGCGATCAAGCGTGTGGTATCTGCCAGCCCAGCCTCAAGCAATGGCAGGAAGCCCAATTGCGTGGCCGTTGGATAGCAACCCGGCACCGCAATCAGGCGCGCCTGTTTGATTTGCTCGCGATTGACTTCAGGTAAACCGTAAACGGCTTCCTCCAGCAGCTGTGGCGCGCCATGAGGCTGGCCGTACCACTTGGCCCATTCATCAGCATCCCGCAAACGGAAGTCTGCCGACAGGTCGATAACCTTGGTGCCCGCTGCCAGCAACTCGCCCGCCAATGCATGAGCAACACCGTGCGGTGTGGCGAAGAACACCACATCACAGGCAGCCAATGTCTCGATGTCCGGCACGCTGAACGCCAGGCCGTCGTAATGGCCTCGCAGGTTCGGGTACATGTCGGCAACGGCCAGGCCCGCCTCGGATCGGGAAGTGATCACTACCACTTCAGCTTGCGGATGCTGTGCCAACAGACGCAACAGTTCGACACCGGTGTAACCCGTGCCGCCGACGATACCGACCTTGACCATATACCTGCCCTCAACGAACCACTGGAAAGCCGTCGATAATAGGGGCCGCGCAGGCCTGCGACAACCGTCAAGGTGACGTACGGAGGCTCAAGCCTCTACTATTCGGACTACCGTGAACCTGGGAATAACTAAAAATGCTGTATCTGTGGCTCAAAGCTTTTCACATTATCAGTCTGGTCTGCTGGTTTGCCGGCCTGTTTTACCTGCCGCGACTATTCGTCTACCACGCGCAAAGTGAAGACAGCGTTAGCAAAGAGCGCTTCAGCATCATGGAGCGCAAGCTATACCGCGGGATCATGGGCCCGGCGATGATCGCCACGCTGGCATTCGGGATCTGGCTGATCAGTCTCAACCCGAGCACCTACTTCGGCCAAGGCGCCTGGATGCACGCTAAGTTGACCCTCGTGGTAATCCTGATTGGCTACCATCATATGTGCGGCGCACAGGTAAAACGCTTTGCCCGCGGCGAAAACACCCGCAGCCACGTTTTTTATCGCTGGTTCAATGAAGTGCCTGTTCTGATATTGCTGGCAATCGTAATTCTGGTCGTTGTGCGGCCGTTCTAAATCCTACTAGTCGCAACTATTCGGGGTACTTTCAATGTCGCTGCCCGCCCTGCTAGAAGAACGCTTGCGTCTGCCTGTCGTGGCAGCGCCGATGTTCCTGATTTCCAACCCGCAGTTGGTACTGGCTTGCTGTCGTAACGGCGTGGTCGGGAGCTTTCCCGCTCTCAACCAACGTGAAAGCAGCGGTTTCAAAGCCTGGCTCGAGGAAATTGAAGCAGGACTGGCGGCGCTGGAAAATACTGCGCCCTATGCCGTGAATTTGATCGTTCACCATAGCAACCCGCGGCTTGAGGCGGATCTGGCGATCTGTATCGAACACAAAGTGCCGATTGTCATCACCAGCCTCGGCGCGGTGAAAGAGCTCGTCGATGCGGTACACAGTTATGGAGGGCTGGTGTTTCACGATGTCACAACTCGTCGCCACGCTGAAAAAGCCGCTGAAGCTGGCGTGGACGGATTGATTGCGGTCGCCGCCGGTGCTGGCGGACATGCCGGGACCTGGAGTCCGTTCTCACTGATTGCCGAAATCCGCCAGTTCTTCGACAAGACCCTTCTACTGGCCGGTTGCTTGAACCACGGCCACGAGATTCTTGCCGCACAACTGCTCGGTGCGGATCTGGCGTATTTCGGCACACGCTTTATTGGCACAACCGAAAGCCACGCACCTGAAGCTTATAAAGAGATGCTACTGAGCTCCAAGGCCGCCGACATCATTCACACCCCAGCGGTGTCCGGCGTCCCCGCAAGCTTCATGCGCCAGAGCCTGGTAAATGCCGGTTTCGATTTGGGGGTGCTGCAGGGCAAGGGTGAAGTCAACTTCGGGTCGAAACTCAAACCCCTCAGCGACGAAGCCAAAGCCTGGAAAACCGTTTGGTCGGCTGGCCAGGGGGTAGGTGAAATTGATGATCTGCCCAGCGTCGATCAATTGGTGGCACGCCTGGACGCCGAATACCGCAGCGCGCAAGAGCTTGCCACGCGATTGCCAAAACGCTGGCCGCGCTGAGGCCGTTGGACAGCACAACAGCCAAAGCGCTGTCTTCACTCTGGCTGGTCTTGCTTGCCGCGGTGCTCATCGACGCAATCGCTGGCGGCCTTACACTCTCAAAGATGAGTACGAGAGCAGCTCGCTGAGGAGCTACGAAAACATCGAACCAGCGACAGATGCAGCCCAATCAGCTCAGCCCCCTGTAGACTCTGCGCAAGAATGAAAAGCGCTCTGCGCCTGTGACACCTTTGTCCCAGGTGCGAAGCCGTTGCGATGGAGATTTGCATGACCCGTTACGCTCTGATCACTGGTGCTTCCAGCGGCATTGGCCTGGCCATGGCCGAAGCGCTGGCAAGACGTGGCCGCAGCCTGATTCTGGTGGCCCGCCAACGTGATCAGTTGGAAAGCATTGCGATAGAACTGACCCAGCGCTTTGGCGTGGAAGTATTGTTCCGTGCCTGCGACCTCGGAGAGCCGCTGCGCCTCTCCGGCTTTTTGCTGGAGCTTGAAGAAGGTGACCGTCAGATTGATTTGCTGGTCAATTGCGCCGGCATCGGCACCTGCGGTCCGTTTCTGGCCCAGGACTGGATGACGGAACAAGACCTGATCGAAGTGAACATTCTCGCCCTCACCCGTTTGTGCCATGCCGTTGGCAACACCATGGCTCTTTATGGTGGCGGGCAGATTCTGAATGTCGCATCGATCGCGGCCTTTCACCCAGGCCCCTGGATGAGTACGTACTACGCCAGCAAGGCATATGTCCTGCATTTCTCGGAAGGTCTGCGCGAAGAGCTGAAAAAATGCGCGGTAAAGGTATCGGTGCTCTGCCCTGGGCCGACGCGCACTGCCTTCTTCCGCACCGCTCAGCTCGACGCAAGCAAGCTGGAAAGCAGCAAGCTGCTGATGAGCCCCGAGGAGGTTGCGCTCTACACCGTACGCGCTTTGGAAAAGAACCGCGCAATCATTATTCCCGGGCGTCGCAACCGCTGGCGCGCCTTTGTTCCACGCCTTGGCTCACGCTGGCTCATACGAAAAATTGCCGGTGTCATCAACAAGACTTACTGCCCGCGTTAACTCACAACCATGTAAAGGGCTGGGCGCAGGCAGGTCACCTGAGTACACTCAGCCCGGACCAACACAACGGAGCAACAGCTGTGGATACTCTGTTCACCAAGATCATCAACAGAGAAATACCCGCGAAGATCATCTACGAGGATGACCAGGTACTGGCCTTCCACGATATTGCCCCACAGGCACCGGTGCACTTTCTGGTCATTCCGAAGAAACCGGTCCGCACGCTTAACGACCTCACAGAGGATGACAAGGCGCTGGCTGGACATATGCTGTTCACCGCCCAACGTCTGGCCAAAGAACTTGGCTGCGAAGCAGGCTTTCGTGTGGTCATGAACTGCAATGAGCTGGGCGGGCAGACCGTCTATCACATTCATATGCACGTGCTCGGCCAGCGTCAGATGCACTGGCCTCCGGGCTGATTGCTCTAGAACCCACCTTTGCCGCACACCCTTCGCACCATTGCAGCCAAGGGTGTGCTGATCCAGCGCAGGCTTCGCCTCATCGATTGGGGTAAACTGGCCACCGTGATTCTTCCCGGAGGTAAGCATGACTACCCAACGTCACTACTCGCCGATTGACCGTCTTTTGCTGCAAGCCGACGCGGCCATGCGCACCCTGCTGCCTTTCAGCGGCCAGCCCTATCGCCCTTCACCGGCCATCGTGCAGCCTGACGCGCAGTTGAGCGATGCGGACGCCCGGCACGTTGCCGGCCTGATGCGCATCAACCATACCGGCGAAGTCTGTGCCCAGGCGCTGTATCAGGGCCAGGCCCTGACCGCCAAGCTGCCGCAGGTGCGGGCCGCGATGGAGCATGCCGCCGAAGAAGAGATCGACCACCTGGTCTGGTGCGAACAACGCATCCGCCAATTGGGAAGCCATACCAGCCTATTGAACCCGTTGTTCTACGGCATGTCGTTCGGCATTGGCGCGGTTGCCGGGCTGATCAGCGACAAAGTCAGCCTCGGCTTCGTGGCCGCGACTGAAGATCAGGTATGCAAACATTTGAATGAACACCTGGAGCAACTGCCTGCCGAAGACGAGAAGTCCCGGGCAATTCTCGAGCAGATGCGCATCGATGAAGAGCTGCACGCCGAAAGCGCCCTGGATGCCGGTGGTTTCCGCTTCCCGGCGCCAGTCAAGTTCGGCATGAGTCTGATGGCCAAGGTCATGACCAAGAGCACCTATCGGATCTAGTCTGTAACCAAAACTGCGGGCACAAAAAAGGGCGCTGAATAAGCGCCCTTTTTTTGCTTGGCAGATCAGCTCGACATGTTGCGAGCGTAGAAGATCTCCAGCATTTCGTGCTTCACCCGCTCAGTAACCTGAGCGCGCTGTTCGACCGACAAGTTGCTGGTGGCGTCGCCGAACAGGTAGTTATCCAGTTCGAAGTTCTTGAGCAGCATCTTGGTGTGGAACAGGTTCTCTTGGTACACATTCACGTCGGTCATCTGGTAACCGTCGCGGGTGTCCTCGGAGAGGTAATTCTGAATCGAGTTGATCTCGTGATCGATGAAGTGCTTCTTGCCTTCAACATCACGGGTGAAACCGCGCACGCGGTAATCCACGGTAACGATATCCGAGTCGAACTGGTGAATCAGATAGTTGAGCGCTTTAAGCGGTGAAATAACCCCGCACGTCGACACATCGATATCCACACGGAAAGTCGCGATACCGTCCACCGGATGAATCTCCGGATAGGTATGTACGGTGATGTGGCTTTTGTCGAGGTGAGCCAGGATGGTCTCGGGCAGTGGCCCCGGGGATTCTTCGATCTGGCTGTCGGTAGGTGTCACCGGCTGCTCGGAAATCAGAATGGTCACGCTGGCGCCTTGCGGATCGTAATCCTGACGGGCGATGTTCAGGATGTTGGCACCAATGATATCGACAACATCGGTAAGAATCTGCGTCAGGCGTTCGGCGTCGTACTCTTGGTTGATGTACTCGACGTAAGCCTGTTGGTCCTGCGGGGTTTCCGCGTAGCAGATGTCATAGATGTTGAAGCTCAAGGTCTTTGTCAGGTTATTGAACCCGTGGAGCTTGAGTTTGCTTTTCACCGTTAAAAACTCTCTTTGTATTGCGGCCCGGCCGCGTGATCAAGCATGCCCGTCAGATGCGAACGACGCACCTGCGTAGGACGGTTAACACCTCTTCGCGATGGCGATTTTGGTTGTCTGCTCGGGCAAGTGACCTGCCTTGAAAGCGATCACTGCCCTGAAAAAAGTGGCGCATTATGCAGACCTCGGCCAATGATCGCCAGAGTCTGCACTGCTTTTATGATACTTGAATGTCGATTCAACCGAGTTCGACAATCTCATAGTCGTGAGTAATGGCGACGCCGGCGGCACCGAGCATGATCGACGCCGAGCAATACTTCTCGGCCGACAGCTCGATCGCGCGTTTGACCTGAGCTTCTTTGAGGGCCCGCCCCTTGACCACGAAATGCAGGTGAATTTTGGTGAAGACTTTAGGGTCTTCAGTGGCGCGCTCAGCCTCAAGGAAGGCTTCGCAGCTTTCCACTGCCTGGCGAGACTTCTTCAAGATGCTGACCACATCGAAATTGCTGCAACCGCCAAGGCCCAGCAGGAGCATTTCCATGGGCCGCACACCCAGGTTGCGACCGCCGCTTTCTGGCGGACCATCCATTACGACCACATGACCGCTGCCCGATTCACCGAGGAACATGGCTTCGCCAGCCCATTGGATGCGTGCCTTCATCGCCAAGACTCCACTGCTAAAAAAGGGTCGCCAGCTTAGCACAGGGCTCAGAAAGGACAGCGTTTTGCATCCAGGTCAGAGACTGCCGCTTCCGATAGGTAAATTCCCGAATCTCTACAGAATGCGTCTGTTAAGCTGGCGCCAAATCAATGGCGTTTGGCCAGCTATTTGCAGCATCTTGCGCTCGATAAAAAAGCTAAAACGAAACCACACCGTGCAGTCTTTTCGGGATTCAACCATGGTTGCTATTACCCCCACACCCAAGATCAAGAACCTCGACAAGTTGTTGATGCACTGCCAGCGCCGACGCTATCAGGCCAAAAGCAACATCATCTGCGCTGGCGATCGTTCGGACACGCTGTTTTTCATCATCAAAGGTTCAGTCACCATCCTGATCGAGGACGACGATGGCCGGGAAATGATCATCGCCTACCTCAACTCAGGTGACTTCTTCGGTGAGCTGGGCTTATTTGAACAAGCCGGTCATGAACAGCAACGCAGCGCCTGGGTACGGGCCAAGATCGAATGTGACGTGGCGGAGATCAGCTACAGCAAGTTCCGCGAACTGTCCCGGCAGGACCCGGATATTCTCAACGTCGTCAGCGGCCAGATTGCCCAGCGCCTGCGCGATACCACGCGCAAGGTCGGCGACCTGGCGTTCTTCGACGTCACCGGCCGGGTAGCCCGTTGCCTGCTGGAGTTGTGCAAACAACCGGATGCCATGACCCATCCAGACGGTATGCAGATCAAAGTGACCCGTCAGGAAATCGGTCGGATCGTCGGCTGTTCACGAGAAATGGTCGGGCGCGTACTCAAGGACCTGGAAGAGAGCAACCTGGTAAATGTCAAAGGCAAGACCATGGTGGTATTCGGCACTCGTTAAGCCGGCAGCAACTTCGCCAGTAGCTGTCGATACAGGGTATCCAGCCGCTTGATTGCATCCGGGGCGGCGAATTGCTCATGTAAGGCGATGTGGCTCTGAGCACGAACACGCTGTTCAAGACCACAAGCTTCATTGAAACGGTTGACCGCCGCGACCATTGACTCGCGCTCGTTGTCCAGTAACAGCGCACCGTGCACCAACCCCACCGGACGCTGGCCGCCCTTGCTCTGACGCCAACGCTGAGCGGTGCCCACCATCTTGCGACCATCGAGATTGACGTTAAAACGCCCGTCGCAGAATGCGCCGTCGACTTCTCCCAGAGAAGGTGTGCCGCCGAGTTCAGCGAGCAGCTCACAGATCGGATCGCACAACCGGCGATAGGCGATTTCGATCCGGCCCTGATCACCTTCACTGCGTGGCGGCGCGTAGACCAGTGCAATATTGATGGTTGCCGAAGATTGCGGCACCGGCTCACCACCGGTCTCGCGCAACAACACCGGCCAGCCGCTGGCGGCCAGCTCAATACTTGCCGCCTCAAAGCCTGGCAAGCGGCTCAAACGCCTGGGCATAACCAGCGCTCGATCACTCGGCTGCCAGAACAACAGGCCAAACTCGAGTTCGCCAGCGCAAACAGAGGTCAGCAAATCCTGCTCGGCGCGCAAACCGGCTTCAACGGTCAAGGCAATGGGCTGAGTCATGGCAGTACGAATCCTTTGCAATGGCGCACGTATGTATAAAAAAAGCCGGCATCGCCGGCTTTTTCACTCAATCAGGTTTAGTCGAGAGTGGAGCCGCTCACCGGCACACCACGCTCAGGGAAAAACAACCGTTGCAGCTCAGTCCCTGGATTCTCCGCGCGCATGAACGCCTCGCCAACCAGGAACGAATACACTTCGCTGATTTCCATCAGCTCGACATCGGCACGATTGAAGATACCACTCTCGGTAATCACCAGGCGATCACGCGGGATACGCGGCAGTAGATCCAGGGTGGTTTCCAGGTTGACGTCGAAAGTATGCAGATTGCGGTTGTTAACGCCCACCAGCGGTGTGTCGAGGGTTTTCAAGGCCCGCTCCAGTTCGTCACCGTCGTGCACTTCAACCAGCACATCGAGGCCAACGCTTTTCGCCACGGAGGCCAGCTCGGCCATTTTCACGTCATCCAGAGCGGAAACGATCAACAACACGCAATCAGCGCCCAGCGCCCGGGCCTCAACGATCTGATACGGATCGACCATGAAATCCTTGCGGATAACCGGCAACTTGCACGCTGCCCGCGCCTGTTGCAGATAAGCGTCGGCACCCTGGAAGAAATCGATATCAGTGAGCACTGACAGGCAAGTCGCGCCGCCTTTCTCGTAGCTCCTGGCGATATCTGCCGGCACGAAGTTCTCGCGGATCACGCCTTTGCTTGGCGAGGCCTTTTTGATCTCGGCAATCACTGCCGGGTGTTTGAGCTTGGCCTGGGCGATCAGCGCCTTGGCAAAACCGCGAGGCGCATCAGCTACCTTGGCCAGTGCTTCCAGCTCGGCAAGCGTCACGCGAGCGCTGCGCTCAGCGACTTCTTCAACCTTGCGCGCGAGAATCTTTTCCAGAACCGTCGGCACACTCATCCTTCATTCTCCATCTTGAATACCGCGGTGAACGCGCCCAACTCTTCGAGCTTCTCCCGAGCCAGCCCGGTGTGCAGTGCATCGTGAGCCAGGGCAACACCCTCTTTGAGGCTACTCGCATGATCGGCGGCATACAGCGCGGCGCCGGCATTGAGCACGATCATTTCTGCAGCTTTGTGGCCGTTCTCGGTTTTACGACGCCCAAGGGCATCGCGAATCAATTCAAGCGACGCCGCCGGGCTTTCGACCACCAGGCCGAACAGACTCTGACTTTTTATACCAAGGTCTTCCGGCTGGACCCAGTACTCGGTTATTTCGCCATCTTTCAGTTCAGCAACAAAGGTCGGTGCCGCGAGGCTGAATTCGTCCAGACCATCCTGGGAATGCACCACCAGCACATGCTTGCTGCCCATACGCTGCAACACTTCGGCCAATGGACGGCACAACGCCTGAGTAAACACGCCAACCACCTGATGCTTCACGCCGGCCGGATTCGTAAGCGGGCCAAGCATGTTGAACAGCGTACGCAGGCCCAAATCGCGGCGTGGCCCGGCGGCGTACTTCATTGCGCCGTGATGGGACTGAGCGAACATGAAGCCGATGCCGACATTATCGATGCAACGGGCTACTTGAACGGGTGTCAGGTTCAGGTAGATGCCGGCTGCCTCCAGCAAATCGGCACTGCCGCTTTTTCCGGAAACCGCACGGTTACCGTGCTTGGCCACAGTACAACCGGCCGCGGCGACCACGAACGAGGCCGCTGTCGACACGTTGAAAATGTTCGCGCCGTCACCGCCGGTGCCGACCACATCGACCACGCCATCGAGGGTTTTCAGTTCGACCTTGTCCGCCAGCTCACGCATGACCGACACCGCCCCGACGATTTCGTCGATGCTCTCGCTTTTCATGCGCATGGCCATCATAAAGGCGCCGATCTGCGCGTCAGTGCATTGCCCGGTCATGATCTCGCGCATGACATCGCGCATCTCATCAGTACTCAGGTCCAGGTGGCCGACGATACGGCTCAGGGCAGTCTTGATATCCATGGAAAGTCCTTAGCGCGTGCCGCCGCTCTGTTTGAGGAAATTGGCGAACAGCTCGTGGCCCTGCTCGGTGAGGATCGACTCTGGGTGAAATTGCACACCCTCAATGTTCAGCGTTTTGTGGCGAAGGCCCATGATCTCGTCGATGGAGCCGTCTTCACATTGCGTCCAGGCAGTCAGTTCCAGGCAATCGGGCAGGGTTTCGCGCTTGACGATCAGCGAGTGATAACGCGTAACCGTCAGCGGATGATTCAAGCCTTCGAACACACCCTTGTCCTCGTGGAATACCGGGCTAGTCTTACCATGCATGACTTGACGGGCGCGCACCACATCGCCGCCAAAGGCCTGGCCGATGGACTGATGTCCAAGGCACACACCCAGAATGGGCAACTTGCCGGCGAAGTGCTTGATGACTTCCAGGGAAATGCCGGCTTCAGTTGGAGTGCACGGGCCTGGGGAGACAACGATGCGCTCGGGTTTGAGGGCTTCGACTTCGGCAATGGTGAGTTCATCGTTACGCACCACTTTGACGTCTGAACCCAGCTCGCCGAGGTACTGCACAACGTTGTAGGTAAAAGAGTCGTAGTTATCGATCATCAGCAACATGTGGGTTACAACCTCTTGAATTCACTGACTTTTAATACGGCCTTCGTATGATTTACCCGCAGCGTCTCCCGCTCTGTCAGTCGCTGGACTTCAACCAGCACAAGCGGTGTTTTACACGGGCAAAGAAGGCAAATCGGTACAGGTCCGGCCGGGCCGGCAGAGAAAAGTTAGGCGCGCCAACGCCAACGGGCGTGGGCCTTAACAACTCGCATCAAGAGTTTGCTGACGATCAACACAGGGAAGGTCTCATTCATACGTCCCGGCACAGTAACTTAGCTGAGCAGAGGGTGCAATATGGCGCAGCCCAAGCCTGAACAAACAATCGATGCGGCCTTTGGCCATAGCTTAAGCGCAAAAGTTTTTGGTACTGTCGTTTCGTTCTCTACAACAATAAATAAATGGACTTGCTCATGATCAAACAGACGTTGTTCGTACCGCTCGCCGGCTGTCTTCTCGCGCTGGCTTGCGCTCAAGCGATAGCGGCTCCCTCCCCCTATTCCAAATTCATCGTGTTCGGCGACAGCCTGAACGATGCCGGGCAGTTCACCGATCCGGGTGGCCCGGCCGGTGCGACGTTGCGCTTCACCAACCGCACCGGCCCGATCTACCTGGATGGCAGCGGTGAAATTCGCGCCGCCAATTCGACGCAGCTGCTGGGGGGAAAACTGGGGTTTTCGCCTGACCAGACGGCTGCCTCGACCTCGGCAGTACGCGCCAACCAGGGCCTGCCTGACGGCAACAACTGGGCTGTCGGCGGCTACCGCACCGACCAGATCCTCGACTCGATCACCACCACATCAGACACAGGCGAACGCAGCCGCGCGGGTTACCTGCCGACGAATAGCTTCCGCGCCGACCCGAATGCACTGTATTACCTCTCGGGCGGTGGCAACGACTTTCTCCAGGGTCGAGTGACCAGCCTTGACGGGGCTAACGCCGCCGCCGATCGCCTGGTCAGCAGCGTGCAAACCCTGCAACAGGCCGGTGCCCGCTACATCATGGTCTGGCTGCTGCCAGACATCGGACTGACCCCGGCTATCAACGGCACACCGCTGCAAGCGTTCACCTCCCAGCTCAGCGCCCAGTTCAACACCGAACTGGTGAGCCGACTGCAGAGCGTCAACGCCGAGATCATCCCGCTCAACATTCCGCTGCTGCTTAAAGAGACGTTCGCCAACCCGGCACAGTTCGGCTTGGCCACCGACCAGAACCTGACCGCCACCTGCTTCAGCGGCGACAGCTGCACCGAGAACGCCCGGTACGGCATCAACAGTGCCACCCCTGACCCGACCAAGCTGATCTACAACGACTCGGTCCACCCGACCGAAACGGGGCAACGCCTGATTGCCGATTACGCCTACTCCCTGCTGGCCGCGCCATGGGAGCTGACGTTGCTGCCGGAAATGGCCCAGGGCACCCTACGCGCGCATCAGGATGAATTGCGCAACCAGTGGCTGGCTGACTGGGAAAACTGGCAAGGCGTTGGCCAATGGCGAGCAATTGTCGCTGGTGGCGGCCAACACCAGGACTTCGACACCCAAAGCAGCGGCGCAAGCGCCGACGGCAACGGCTACAACCTGAACATCGGCGGCAGCTACCGTCTCGATGAAGCCTGGCGCGTCGGTGTGGCTGCCGGTTTCTACCATCAGAAGCTTGATGCAGGTCAGGACGACTCGGAATACAAACTCAACACGTACATGGGCACAGCGTTCGCCCAGTACCAGCAGAACCGCTGGTGGGCTGACGCCGCAATGACCGCCGGGCATCTGGACTACGACAGCCTCAAGCGCAAGTTCGACCTTGGCGTTAACGAACGCGGGGAAAAAGGCGATACCAGCGGCTATGTGCTGGGCATCAGCGGTCGCCTGGGTTACGACATCGCGCAACAGGCAAGCAGCCCATGGCACCTTTCGCCGTTCGTGAGCGCCGATTTCGCCAAGGTAAAAGTCGATGGTTACTCGGAAAATGGCACCGACGCTACTGCGCTGACGTTCGATGACCAGTCCCGCAACTCCAGGCGCCTTGGCGTCGGTATCCAGGGCAAGTATCAGGTTACCCCGCAGACGCAAGTGTTTGGCGAGTTTGCCCACGAACGCGAGTACAACGACGACACCCAGCACCTGACCATCAGCCTTAACAGCCTGCCGAACAACCGGTTCACCCTGGCCGGTTACACCCCGCAGACCAACCTGAACCGCCTCAACCTGGGCGTGAGTCACAAACTCACTCAGGACCTGGCACTGCGGGCCAGCTACAACATCCGCAAGGATGACGACTTCACCCAACAAGGCATCAACGTGGGTGTCAGCCTGGACTTCTAAAGGGCAAACGAAGGTTGTTGCCTGGACGGTCGACAAGATCAAAAGATCGTCCGAACGCGGCCCGAACCTCCGGCAGCTCCTACATGGGGAATTGAAGGCAATAAAAAACGCGGCGCCCTCGCAGGCACCGCGTTTTTTATGGATCAGCGTTAAGGCGTCTGTTCGGCGAGGGCAACAGCGCGGAACATTGCGCGGCGCTTGTTCAGCGTCTCTTCCCACTCCAGCGCAGGCACTGAGTCAGCGACGATACCGCCACCGGCCTGCACATGCAGTTCGCCGTTTTTGATCACCGCCGTGCGAATCGCAATCGCGGTGTCCATGTTGCCGTTCCAGGCGAAATAACCCACCGCGCCGCCGTAAACGCCGCGCTTGACCGGTTCCAGTTCATCGATGATTTCCATCGCACGGATCTTCGGCGCGCCGGACAAGGTGCCCGCCGGCAGAATCGCCCGCAGCGCGTCCATTGCCGTCAGGCCGGCTTTCAGTTGGCCGGTAACGTTGGAGACGATATGCATGACGTTGGAATAACGTTCGATGACCATTTTCTCGGTGAGCTTCACTGAACCGATTTCCGAGACCCGGCCAGTGTCGTTGCGACCCAGGTCGATCAGCATCAGGTGCTCGGCGATTTCCTTGTCATCGGACAGCAAGTCTTCTTCCAGCGCCAGGTCGGCCTCTTCATTGGCCCCGCGTGGGCGGGTGCCAGCGATTGGCCGGACGGTGATCAGATTGTCTTCGACCCGTACCAACACTTCCGGCGAGCTACCGACGACATGGAAGTCGCCGAAGTTGAAGAAGTACATATAAGGCGTCGGGTTGAAGCAACGCAGCGCCCGATACAGATCAATCGGCGCCGCCTTGAAGTCGATGGACATGCGTTGCGACGGCACGACCTGCATGCAGTCACCGGCGAGGATGTATTCCTTGATGGTGTCCACCGCCCGCTCGTAATCGTCCTGGGTGAAGCTGGAACGGAATACGGGATCTGCGGCCTGTTGCTTGCTGAAGTCCAGACCGCGACGCGGGGTGATCGGCTGGCGGAGTTTTTCCAGCAGCTCTTGCAGGCGCGCCTGCCCATTATCGTAAGCGTTTTCCTGGGAAGGATCAGCCAGGACAATCGCATGCATCTTGCCAGCGAGGTTGTCGAACACCACCACGGCATCGGAAACCATCAGCAGAATGTCCGGTACGCCCAGTGGATCCGGGTTCGGGCATTTACCCAAACGCTTCTCCACATAACGCACGCAGTCATAGCCGAAGTACCCCACCAGCCCGCCGTTGAAACGCGGCAATCCAGCGATGCTCGGCACGTTGTAGCGTGCCTTGAACGCTTCAACGAATGTCAGCGGATCTTCGGATTCATGGCTTTCGATCTCCACACCATCGTGGGTGACACTGATGTGATGATCATGGACACGCAACACGGTGCGGCATGGCAGGCCGATGATCGAATAACGCCCCCACTTCTCACCGCCCTGCACGGACTCCAATAGATAGGAGTTCGGCTGATCGGCCAGTTTCAGGTAGATCGACAGCGGTGTGTCGAAGTCGGCAAGGGTTTCACAGGCAAGCGGGATGCGGTTGTAGCCGGCAGCGGCCAAACGCAGGAATTCTTCGCGGATCATGAGTAGCCTCGTGGCTTGAGGGTCTAACGGTCAGTAATGCAAACACGCCGGATAGCCGGCCAGAATCAAGTCAGGCGCGCCAACGCCAGCGGGCCAGGGCCTTGATGACTTTCATCCAGAGCTTGCGAGTGACCACCACGATGGAATCTCTTGGAGGGGGTTGAGCAACGTCGGGCAACGTTATCTCAGCGGCAGGATCCAGGCAACCGGGAATTAAAAAGCGCAGATCATCGATCACCAGCGCCGGCGACTCTTCGGCAATCGGTCGACCGTGATTGTAGCCATAGCTAAGCGCGACACACTTCACACCTGCCGCTTTCGCCGCCAGTACATCGCTGCGCGAATCACCGATGAACAGCGATTGGGAGGCTGGCACGTTGGCCATTTTCATCACGAAAAACAGCGCCGCAGGATCGGGTTTCTTCTGCGCCAAGGTGTCGCCGCCGATGATCCAGCGGAAATACCGGCCGATCTTCATCTGATCCAGCAGCGGCGCGACAAAACGCTCAGGCTTGTTGGTGATCAGGGCCATTTCCACGCCCTGTTTGTGCAGCCATTTCAAGGTTTCGCGCGCGCCGGGGTAGACCACGGTCAGTTCATGACCGTCCGCATAGGCCTCCATGAAAATCTCCAAAGCCTGTTCGGCTTCGGCATCGTCGACGTCAGCATGATCAATGCTTTCGGCAAGCGCGCGACGAACCAGCACTTGCACGCCGTTACCGACCCACTCACGCACAGGCTCAATACCGACGGGCGAGCGTCCCAGTTTGAGCAGCATGTTATCCACAGCCACCGCGAGGTCAGGGACCGAATCGATCAACGTGCCATCCAGATCGAACATCACCAGCCGTGGCAAACGCCCGGGAAACAGCTGCTCAAAGCCATTCATGGGCGAGCCAGTGCCAGTTCGGAACGCATCTTTTCAATTACCTCCTGGTAATTCGGAGCATTGAAGATCGCCGAGCCAGCGACGAAGGTGTCAGCACCCGCCTCGGCGATTTCGCGGATGTTGTTGACGTTCACCCCACCGTCGATTTCCAGACGAATGTCACGCCCGGACGCATCGATCAGCGCCCGCACTTCACGCAGTTTGTCGAGGGTGGCGGGAATGAACTTCTGCCCGCCAAAGCCCGGGTTGACGCTCATCAGCAGGATCATGTCGACCTTGTCCATCACGTACTTGAGTACGTCCAGCGGGGTCGCCGGGTTGAACACCAGACCCGCCTTGCAACCGCCTTCGCGGATCATTTGCAAGGAACGGTCGACATGCAGTGTGGCTTCCGGGTGGAAGGTGATGTAGGTCGCACCGGCTTCGATGAAGTCGCCGATAATGCGATCCACCGGGTTGACCATCAGATGCGCGTCGATTGGCGCGGTGATGCCGTATTTGCGCAGCGCGGAACAGACCATCGGGCCGATGGTCAGGTTCGGCACGTAGTGGTTGTCCATGACATCAAAGTGGACGATGTCGGCGCCAGAGGCGAGAACGTTATCCACTTCCTCACCCAGACGGGCGAAATCGGCGGAGAGAATCGACGGAGCAATAGCGAAGGGCTGCATGACGCACCTTTTCTGAGCAGAATCACGATGGCGCGCATTGTATACCTCATGCTTTCCAACGCGCACTGTGGCCTCAATGATCTAGTACGCGGTGCGATAGATTTTCTCGATATCGACAGCGCTCAGTTTACGCGGATTGTTGCGCATCAAACGCTCGATCCCCGCGGCCTCCACAGCCATGGCCGGTATCGCCTCCTCAGGCACCCCGAAACTACGTAACCCTTGGGGTATCTCCACGGTGGCACACAACTCGGCCATCGCCTCCACGGCCCTATCGGCCGCTTGATTGGCACTCAGCCCGGCGGTTTTCACGCCCATGGCCTGGGCAATATCCTGCATGCGCTCGACGCAGGCCATCTTGTTCCAGGTCATGACATGCGCAAGCAACAAGGCATTGCTGACGCCGTGGGCGATATTGAACCGCCCGCCCAGCGGATAGGCCAACGCATGCACCGCGCCGACTCCGGCATTACCGAACGCCATACCGGCCATCAGGCTGGCGGTGGCCATGTCTTCGCGGGCCTGCAGATTGGAAGGATTGGCGTAGGCCTTGGGCAGCGCTTTGGTGATGAGTTTTATCGCGCCGATGGCCAGTGAGTCGGTGATCGGCGAAGCGTTCAGCGACAGGTAGGACTCAATGGCGTGAACCAGCGCATCCATACCGCTGGCGGCGGTGACGCTGCGCGGACAGGTCAGGGTCATCTGCGGGCTGACCAGCGCCACATCCGGCAGCAGGTAATCACTGATGATGCCTTTCTTCAATTGCGCGACCTTGTCGGAAAGAATCGCCACATTGGTGACTTCCGACCCCGTACCGGCGGTGGTCGGGATCGCGATCAGCGGCGGGCCTTTGCGCGGCACTTGATCAATGCCGAACAGATCCTCGAGGGCACCGTGGTAGCCGGCGTACGCGGCGACACTTTTGGCAATATCAATGGCACTGCCGCCGCCCAGGCCGATCAGACCGTCGTGCCCGCCTTCGCGGTAAACGCGCATGCAGTCTTCGACAATGGCGATTTCCGGGTCAGGCAGAACCCGGTCGAAAATTTCATAAGAGCGTTCACCCAGTTGCGCCAACGCAAGCTCCACCGTGCCGGATCTCACCAGCGCGGCATCGGTGACAATCAATGGGTGGTCAATGTCCAGGCGGGTCAGCTCGGCGGCCAATTGCTCGATGGCGCCAGCGCCGGTGATTAGCTTGTGGGCGATTTTGAAGGAAGACAGACTCATCGGCTCGGCCTCTTATAGTTTTGGGGGCTGGGCACAAGAGTAGCTGGGGATTGGGGTTTGTCTGCTATTGATCCGGTGAATGTAACAAAGATCCAATGCGGGGACTTGCTCGCTATGACGGCGGAACATTCGACATTTATGCCGACCGACAGACCGCTGTCGCGAGCAAGCCCGCTTGAAAAACTTCTACCTTCAGACTGGCGCCGTACGCAGCTTCTCGCTGCGCCCACGCAACCATTCCAGGGTCAGCAGCAGGATCACCGAAAAAGCAATCAGCAGCGTCGCGGCGGCGGCGATGGTCGGGCTAAGGTTTTCGCGGATGCCGCTGAACATCTGCCGAGGCAACGTTGCTTGCTCGGGGCCGGCGAGGAACAGCGTTACCACCACCTCATCGAACGATGTCGCGAAGGCAAACAGTGCCCCGCTGATCACCCCAGGCGCGATCAACGGCAACGTCACCCGACGGAAAGCCGTCAGCGGTGATGCGCCCAGACTGGCGGCAGCACGCACCAGGTTTTGATTGAAACCTTGCAAAGTAGCCGACACGGTAATGATCACGAACGGCACACCCAACACCGAATGCACGACGATCAGCGAGGTATAGCTGTTGCCAAATCCCAGCGGGGCGAAGCACAGATAGCTGGCAACACCAATGATCACCACCGGCACCACCATCGGCGAAATCACCAACGCCATCACCAACGGTTTGCCGGGGAAGTCGCCGCGCGTCAGGCCGATGGCTGCCAGCGTGCCGAAAACCATCGCCAATACAGTTGCCGCCGGGGCGACGATGATGCTGTTCTTCAGGGAGCGCATCCACTCCGCCGAGGCGAAGAAATCCTGGTACCAATGCAGCGAGAAACCTTGCAGCGGGTAAACCAGGAAGCTGCCCGAGTTGAACGACAGCGGAATGATCACCAATACCGGCAAGATCAGGAACAACAGAACCAGCCCGCAGAGAATGCGCAAGCTGTAGAACCAGACCCGCTCAACGGGCGACTTGTAAGGGCTCAACATTTCGATTCTCTCCTTAGCTCAGGCGCAGGCGACTGGCGCCCACCAGCCAGCTGTAAATCAGGTAGAGCACGATGGTCGCCAATAGCAGCAAGCCACCGAGCGCAGTCGCCATCCCCCAGTTGATACTGGTGTTGGTGTAGAAGGCGACGAAGTAACTGACCATCTGATCGTTCGGGCTGCCGAGCAGCGCCGGGGTGATGTAGTAACCAATTGCCAGGATGAACACCAACAGGCAACCGGCGCCGACACCGGCATAGGTCTGCGGGAAGTACACTCGCCAGAAGCTGGCAAACGGATGGCAACCGAGGGAAATCGCCGCCCGCATATAGGTTGGCGAGATGCCTTTCATCACGCTGTAGATCGGCAGAATCATGAACGGCAGCAGGATGTGCACCATGGAGATGTAAACCCCGGTACGGTTGAACACCAGCGCCAGCGGTTTATCAATCACACCCATCGCCATCAGCGCGCTGTTGATCAGGCCACCCGACTGCAGCAAGACAATCCACGCCGCGACTCGCACCAGAATCGAGGTCCAGAACGGCAACAGCACTAGAATCATCAACAGGTTGCTTTGCCGGGACGGCAGATTGGCCAACAGATAAGCCAGCGGATAAGCCAGCACCAGGCAGATCGCGGTAATGATCAGGCCCATCCAGAAGGTGCGGGCGAAGATATCGAGGTAAATAGCCTGGTCTGGTGTGGCCGGGGCCACTTCGCCCAGGTCGTCGATGCGGTGATCGACAGCCGCCAGCAGGTAATAGGGTGTAATGCTGCTGGTGTTGCGGCGGATCGCCTGCCAGTACGCCGGATCGCCCCAACGCTCGTCGAGACTTTCCATCGCGTCTTTATAAGAGGCCGGTTCAGTCTTGAACGGCAGCGCTCGCGCGGTTTTGGTCAGCAGGCTGCGATAGCCGGCCAACTCCATGTTCAGTCGCTTGGACAGATCGC
Organism: Pseudomonas sp. GW821-FHT01E05; assembly: GCF_059422425.1. Taxonomy (NCBI): domain Bacteria; kingdom Pseudomonadati; phylum Pseudomonadota; class Gammaproteobacteria; order Pseudomonadales; family Pseudomonadaceae; genus Pseudomonas; species Pseudomonas sp. GW821-FHT01E05. Next base: position 707,128 of record NZ_JBWKWW010000001.1, on the reverse strand, counting down.
CCAAGGTTTGATTCTTGCGGGCTTCGGCCAGGTCTTCGCTGACGGCCTTGTAAACCGGCTCAGCCGGCAAACCTCGACCATCCCAGGCAGTCACCGCCGCCACAGTGCGCGGCATACCACCGACCACTTCCGGGTTACCGACGCTCTTATAGAGCAGCGCCACAATCGGCACCAGGAACACCAGCAACAGAAACAGCACCAAGGGCGCGATCAAAGCCTGGGCCTTCCAGCGGTTGACCCGCTCGGCATGTGCCAGACGCTGCTTCAAGGTGGGGCTGGTGACCTCGTTCAGGGGAACGGTGATGGCCATAGCAAACTCCGGAAATCTTTAAACGTTTCAGAGGGCGGCATCCCGTTTCGGAATGCCCCCCCTGCTCATCTGAAAATACACAACTGTTGCAGGAGCAAGGCTAACTCGCGATCGAGATGATGCGGTCTTTCAGCAAAACCGCGTGTACCTCATCGCGGGCAAGCCCGGCTCCCACAGGAGCGTGATTACTTCGCAGCCCACGAGTTGAAGCGCTGCTCCAGTTGCTCACCGTTATCAGCCCAGAAGCTGACGTCGATCTGCACCTGGTTGGCGATGTTTTCCGGAGTGGTCGGCATGTCTTTCAGAACATCTTTGGCCAACAGCGGTACGGCTTGGGTATTAGCCGGGCCGTAGGCAATGTTTTCCGAATAAGTCTTCTGCTGCTGCGGCATGACCGAGAACGCGATGAATTTCTTCGCAGCTTCGGCACGGGCTTTATCCAGACCTTTTGGGATCGCCCAGGCGTCGAAGTCGTAGATACCGCCGTTCCATACGACTTTCAGGTTGCTTTCTTTCTGCACGGCAGCGATCCGGCCGTTGTAGGCCGAGCTCATCACGACGTCACCAGAGGCCAGATATTGCGGCGGCTGAGCGCCCGCTTCCCACCACTGAATGCTTGGCTTGAGCTCATCGAGCTTCTTGAAGGCGCGGTCCTGACCATCTTTGCCGGCCAGCACTTTGTAGACATCTTTGGGCGCGACGCCGTCGGCCATCAAAGCGAACTCCAGGGTGTACTTGGCGCCTTTACGCAGGCCACGCTTGCCCGGGAATTTCTTGGTGTCCCAGAAATCCGCCCAACTGGTCGGTGCGCTTTTCAGCTTGTCGGCGTTGTAGGCGAGCACGGTCGACCAGACGAAGAAGCCAACGCCGCAAGGCTGAATAGCACCTTTGACGTAGTCTTCGGATTTGCCGAACAGGGCTGGATCGAGCTGCTCGAACATGTCTTCGTCACAGCCGCGGGACAGCTCTGGCGACTCCACTTCCACCAGGTCCCAGGACACGCTCTTGGTGTCGACCATGGCTTTGACCTTGGCCATTTCACCGTTGTATTCGCCGGCGACGATCTTGCCGTGGCCCGCGGCTTCCCAAGGTGCGTAGAAGGCTTTGGCCTGAGCCGCCTTGTTCGCCCCGCCGAAGGACACCACCGTCAGGTCCGCGGCCGCCATTGCGTGTGCCGCACCCATCATGCCCAAAGCCAGGGCGGTGAATTTCAGGGATCTCAACATTTATTGTTCTCTCCACGTGCAGGGTTTGTGTTGGTGAAGCAAGGGGGCGATCAGTTCGCCTCTAGAAGTGGGTCGAGCGCGCGAACGTGTTCGACCTGCCAGCCAAGCGGTACCACATCACCAACCGCCAGAGCCGGATCCAGCTCGGCGATCGGTTGTTTCACGAAGAAGTCGGTCTTGCCGCAGACTTCCAGGCGAACGCGGACGTGGTCGCCCAGATAGATGAATTCCGCCACGCGCCCCGAGAAGCGGTTGACGCAGGATTCGCTGGAGCCATTGAGGCTCACGCGCTCCGGACGAATGGACAGGGTCACTGGCTCGCCGGTCTTGCCGACATTCACCGCCAGCGCTTCGACCTTTTCACCACGACCCAGCTCAACCACGCAGCGATCGCCGTTGTGGCTGTGCAAACGGCCGTTGAGACGGTTGTTCTCGCCGATGAAGTTGGCGACGAAGGTATTTTTTGGCTTTTCATAGAGCTCGCGCGGTGGCGCAATCTGCTGGATTTCGCCTTGATGGAATACCGCCACGCGGTCGGACATGGTCAGGGCTTCGCCCTGGTCGTGGGTCACGTAGACCACGGTCACGCCCAGGCGTTGGTGCAGGTGTTTGATCTCCATCTGCATGTGTTCACGCAGTTGCTTATCCAGTGCCCCCAGTGGTTCGTCCATCAGCACCAGTTGCGGTTCGAACACCAACGCCCGGGCCAGCGCCACACGCTGCTGCTGACCACCGGAAAGCTGCGCCGGATAACGCTTGGCGAATGCATCGAGCTGAACCATGCTCAGCACGCGCTTGACCCGGTCACTGACGTCGCTTTTGTTCAGGCCACGCACGGTCAGCGGGAACGCCAGGTTCTCGGCCACCGTCATGTGCGGGAACAACGCGTAGTTCTGAAACACCATGCCGATGTCGCGCTTATGCGGCGGCACGTTGTTGATCGAACGCCCGGCCAGCTGGATTTCACCGGCGGTCGGGGTTTCGAAACCGGCCAGCATCATCAGACTGGTGGTCTTGCCGGAGCCGGAAGGCCCGAGCAGTGTGAGGAATTCGCCTTTGCGAATCTCCAGGTTGAGGTCTTTGACGATCAGGTTCTCGCCGTCGTAGCTCTTTTGCACTCCACGAAAGCTGACCAGAACATCATTTGCCCCAGCACTTGAATCGACCTCGCTCATACCCACACCTTTTGTTTTTGACTGCCGTGGACTAAGCCTAGTGGAGCCTCACAACCACGCAAATCGGGGGGTATGAGAGATTCGCCTAAGCCGGATGGAAGGTTCGGGGTAGGGATTGCCCTACACAAATGGCGTGATTGGGCATGTCACGAGGGAATGGGCTCGATGACCTGCATTGGAAGCCATATAACGCGGGAATCGGACCTTACAGGCATGTCGTAAATGGGTATGGCTACACGCACTTCGTAGCAGCTGCCGAAGGCTGCGTTCGAGTGCGAAGCGCTCGCAAGTCAGGCAATCGAGATTTATCCGGGTAAATCGCGTTTGGAAGTTTTACGACCGCTTCGCGGCCGAACGCAGCCTTTGGCAGCTGCTACGGTTATGTGGCGTCCAAAGGAGACGCGTTACAGGAGCTTGTGTTTCATTGCGTATTTCACCAGCTCGGCCAGCGAAGTGATATTGAGTTTTTGCATCAGCCGCGCCTTGTGGGTGCTGATGGTTTTGCTGCTCAATGCCAATTGCTGGGCAATGTCGTTAACGTTCGCGCCTTGGGCCAGCCGTTCGAACACCGAAAACTCGCGTTCAGACAGCAACGAGTGCAACGGCCGCGAGTCAGTCAGCCCCACTTCAAACACCATCCGGTCGGCCAGATCCGGGTCGATATAACGCCCACCTGCCGCGACCTTGCGGATCGCGGTCAGCAGCAGTGCCGGATCGCTGTCCTTGGTGGCATAACCGGCAGCCCCGACTTTCAACGCACGAGCGGCCATTTGCGCCTCGTCATGCATCGACAGCACCAGAATCGCCGGAGGATTGTTCAGCGCGCGAATCCGCGGGATTGCCTCCAGGCCATTGACGCCGGGCATGGAGATATCCAGCAACACCACTTCACAAGGGACATGTCGCAAAACGTCCAATAGCTGCTCGCCATTGCACGCCTCACCCACCACCAACAGGTCCTTGGCCAGGCCAATCAACTGTTTGATGCCTTCGCGGACGATGGTGTGGTCTTCGGCTACCAGTACACGGATCACGCATCTCTCCTAATCCAACGGCACTCGCACGCTCAGTGTCGTGCCTTCGCCCAGCTCACTTTCCAGCGACAGACTGCCGCCCATGATCAACACCCGCTCGCGCATGCCCACCAGACCAAACGAAGTCGGGCGGCCTGTCGCCGGGACAAATCCCTGACCATCGTCGCTGACAGTCAGGCATAAATCGCCACCTTCGCGGGTCAGTGTCAATTCAACAGTATGCGCCTGAGCGTGGCGCATGACATTGGTCAGCGCCTCCTGAAGGATACGGAACAGGCCAATGGCCTTGGCGTCGCTAAGGACCGGCAAATTTTCCGGTACCTGGACCAGACACGGAATCTGCGTACGCGCCTCGAAACGTCGCGCCTGCCACTCGATGGCCGAGGCGATGCCTGCATCAAGAATCGGTGGGCGCAGCGCCGTGGCAACATCGCGCACCAACTGGAACAGCTGCGCGATCAGACGCTTCATGCTGTTGAGCCGTTCGTTCAAACCCGGGTCAAGATGAGCGTAAGCCAGCTCGCACATAGAGGTTTCCAGTTTGAGCACGGTCAGCATCTGCCCCAGCTCATCGTGAACCTCCCGGGCAATGCGGGCCTTTTCCTCTTCCCGCACACTTTCCAGGTGAGCGGACAACTCGCGCAGTTGCTCGCGAGAACCGGCCAACTCCAGCTCGATACGCTTGCTTTCGCTGATGTCCCACACAATCCCGTCCCAGACCGCCGCGCCATCCTCGAGACGACGGGTGATCGCCTTGATTTCCGCCCAACGCTGCTCGCCCTGACGCGTCACAATCCGCCCTTGCCAGGACCAGTCGCTATCCGTATCCAGCGCTTGATCCTGGGTCTGGTGATAGCTGGCTTTGTCGTCGGGATGGACCAGGCTGCGCAAGCCTTTGTCGCGATGGCTCAACGTCGCCGGCGAATAGCCCACCAGGTTTTCACTGCCTTCACTGATATAGGCGAAGTCGATCTGCCCGGTGACCGGCGCCCGCTCCAGGCGAAACACCAGTCCCGGTACGTTGGCGGCGATGCCTTGTAGTCGCGCCTCGCTTTCCTGCAAGGCGGCCAGGGCACGTCGACGCTCAGTGACGTCGTTGAGATAGACCACCAGATACTCACTATCGCGAAAGCGCAGGAAGCTCAGCGACACGTCAGCAGGCAGGATGCTGCCATCGGCACGAACACAGCTGGTTTCGAAGCTCTGCGGTCCATCGTCACTGGCACGGGCGCGCTTCCAAAGCGTCAGCCAACGGTCCATATGCAGGTCAGGCTCGAAGTCGATCAAGGGTCGGTCGATGACGCCGCCCGGTGCATAACCGAGCATTTCTTCGGCCGCCCGATTGGCGTAGCGGACATGGCTGTCCCAGTTGACCCAGAGGATCCCCACGGTGCTTTGGTCGATGGAAAACTGCGTCAGGCGCAAGGCTTCTTCGCTGGCCTCACGATGGGCGATGTCCTCTCTGGCTGCCAACAAACGCTGCTCAAGGCATCGTCGCTGGCGACGCAGCCAGGTGACGATGGCCATGCTGCTGAGCAACAACACCGCCAGCAATAGACAGAGGTTCTGCCAAAAACCCGGCGACTCGACCAGACGCGGGTATTTGGGTTGCAGCCAGCGACTGTGTAGCTGTTCCAGATCTCGCGCCGGAATCGCATGCAGCGCCCTTTCAACGATCCCCGCCAGCTCAGGCCAGTCACGTCGCGTGGCGACCCGCAGCAATTGCGGCAGGCCGATATCACCGACCACCGCCAGACCGGTGAACTCCGGCTCGGCCGACAAACGACTGAGCTGCGCTTCATCCACCACGGCATACCGGGCTTGCTGGCTCAAAAGCAACTGCAAGGCCTGGCGCTCCATCGGTACCCCCTGCAAATTGAGATGGCCGTAAGTGCTGCGCAGGTAGTCGGCAACCGCACTGGGCATGCGTACAGCGACACGGGACTGGCTGTCGAGCTTCTCCAGGTCCACCGCACCGGCGCCTTTACGCTCACTGACTACCAGTTGTGGTACACGCATATAAGGATCGGAAAACTGCCAGAGTCGCAGCCCCGCCGGGGTTTGAGTCAGGCCGGGGGCAATGTCGACTTCACCGTCACGCACGGCGGCCTCCAACTGTTCCTGATCTGCAAAGTTGCGCCAACTCAGCTCGACCTTGAGGGCTTGGGCCAGCCACTGCATGAGCTCGACATTGGCCCCGGACAATCGCTGCAAGCGGCGATCAAATTGGGCGTATGGCGCTTGCATCACTAGCCCGACACGCAGCTCGGCGTGTTGCTCAAGCCATTGACGCTGATCGACATTCAACTGCGCGGGCGCAGGGGCCGCCAACGCGATCAAGGGAAGGCAAAAACAGCCGATAACCAACAGGCAGCGAAAACGCATCATCTGAAGTCTCACACACTGACAAATACTGACCAACCCATTAGGCTGCCGGGATTACTTCTGGCCTGGAATATCCGATGCCCCCTGTCTACCGCTTGGCACTGCACGCATTGTGCCTGTCGCTGATCCTGCCTTGTGCCTTTTCAGTCGAAGCCGCCGATCCTCCCGGCGCCACGGCAAAAACCGCAGAAGAAAAACCGGTAGAGCGCCAGCTGCTGCTTGAGCGTAGTCAGGAAGAAGCGACGGCCCTTGAGCGACAAATCCCACAGCAGGAGCAGCAACAGTTGCAGGCCGGCAGCGACAGCTTCCTCACACTCTGGAAACCGGCCAATGCCAGTGAACCCAGCGGTGCGGTCATTATCATCCCCGGCGCCGGCGAAACCGCTAACTGGCCTCAAGCAATCGGTCCATTGCGGCAAAAATTGCCAAACGCCAACTGGGGCAGCCTGAGTATTACCTTGCCCGACCTGCAGAGCGACGCCAGCCAGCCGCGCATTGTCGAAGCCGCACCCGCGCCTGCCCCTGTGGACACTAGCAGCAAAGATGCCAGCACCGCTGCACCCAAACCCATCGAACAAGCGGCTGGCGGTGAGGCTGACATCACTGATCGTGCCGCCGCCGATAGTTCTGAGGAGAAAATCAAGGCTGACGCCGAGCGGATCTTCGCCCGAATCGATGCGGCAATTGCCTTTGCGCGGCAGCAAAACGCTCGCAGCATTGTCCTGCTGGGACATGGCACCGGGGCTTATTGGACCGCGCGTTACCTGAGCGAGAAACAACCGCCGCACGTAGAGACGTTCGTAATGGTCGCCGCGCAAACGCCACTTAACGGAAAACCTGAGCTGGCACAACTGACGCCGACCTTGAAAGTCGCAACTGCCGACTTTTTCTATAATGACAAGGAGCTGGCACGCAGCGCCGCTTTGGCACGTCTGCAGGCGAGTAAACGCTTGAAGAGCGCACGCTTCACTCAGGTGTCTTTGAAGGCGTTACCTGGAAACAGCGCCGCCGAACAAGAGCAACTGTTTCGGCGCGTTCGCGGCTGGTTAAGCCCACGGAACACCGGCAACTGAACGGCCCTATTCGCGGGCAACCCGCCAGGATCGCAGCCAGCGGCAGCTCTTGCGCCGAGCGGATCTCGACCTGGCACCGAGGATATACACCGAACCGTAGGCGATGCCAAAGGTTCGGGTCGTGCTCGGATGATCTTTTCAGGGTCACCTGAATGCCTAACGAAAATCCCGCCGCTCACGGATCAACGCATAAGCGTTGTGCAGCTCGCGAGTTTTCTCGGTTGCCTCGCGCACTTGAAACGGGGTCGCGCCAGTGCCGGCAATCTTGTCCGGGTGATGGCGGCTGAGCAGGCGCCGGTAAGCACGCTTGATCTGCAATGGCTCGCTGGTGGCCGTCACACCCAGCACCTGCAAAGCCTCTTGATAAGCCCTGCCACTGTTGGCCAGGCTTTTTTTATGCGGCTCGTAGTCACTGGCCAGCGCTTGCACCTGTTGAGGTGTCCAGCCCAGCCATTTACCCCATAGATTAATCAGCTCTCGTTCGGCGCTGCTGGCTCGACCATCAGCCCAGACCATACGCCAGCAGGCGCGCAAAACGCCCTCGGCTGCATGCGGTTGGGTACTCAAGCGGCGCAAATACCCATGCAAGCGATCATGCCCGGACTTACCCCGATTGAACGCAGCGATGGCTCGCTTTTGCGCAGGCCCACTCATATCGAGTGAACGCATTTCCTGACGAGCCTGCTGGATATGCCCCTCAACCACCTGGCCATCGCTCTTGGCCAGTCGCCCTAACAATACGAACAACAGCTCATCATTGCGCAGCGCCGAACGCCCGCTCAAACGTTGGCGCAGATGGTCCCAACTCTGCAGTTGCAAGCGCCGATCCAGCGCCTGCCCCAACAATGCACCTAACATGGCCCCCGGAATGCTGGCTATGGCAAAGCCCGCTCCGGCTCCGATCAGAGTCCCTGGCCACAACATATCAGCGGCTCGCTTCCAGCAATTGTTCTACTTGCGCCAGACGTTCAAGGGTTCCGACATCAATCCAGCATCCATGCATGTGTTCGCCCGTGACCTGCCCTTGAGCCATGGCTTCGCGCAACAGCGGCGCCAATTTGAAGGAACCGGCGACGCACGTAGAGAACAGCCTTGGATGCAAAACCGAAATACCACTGTAAGTCAGCGCGGCTGAACCCGTCCCGGCGTCGTGTATCTGACCGTCCACCAGACAAAAGTCCCCCCCTGTCGGGTGATGCGCCGGGTTGTCGACCATCACCAGATGAGCAAGTCCGGCAATCGGTTGGCGCAAAGCCGTGAAGTCGTAATCAGTCCAGATGTCACCATTGACCACCAGGAACGGTTCACCACCCAACAGCGGCAATGCCCGAAAAATACCGCCTCCGGTCTCCAGCGGTTCCCCCTCCGGCGAATACTGAATGCTCACACCAAACTGCGATCCATCGCCCAGATAGTCCTCAATTTGCTGACCCAGCCAGGCATGGTTGATGACGATCTCGGTAAAACCTGCCACCGCCAATGCCCGAATGTGGTACTCGATCAATGGCACACCCGCGGCACGAATCAATGGCTTGGGCGTCGCCAGGGTCAGCGGACGCATGCGCTCACCTTTACCGGCCGCGAGAATCATTGCTTTCATACGGGCGCTCCAACCGGCTGGCGCAGGCTCGCCAACAGCTCACCCAACTCCGCCAGCTCTGGCCTGCGGGCCAGCACCGCTTCTATATAGGCAAAGAAACGCGGTACATCGCCCAGATAACGCGGCTTACCGTCACGGTGGCAGATGCGGGCAAAGATCCCGATCACCTTCAAATGACGCTGCACGCCCATCAGATCGCTGGCACGCAGGAAGTCTTCAAAATCAGACTGTACCGGGATACCCAATTTACCCGCCTGGTGCCAATAATCTTTCAGCCAGCCATGCACGCGAGCGTCAGGCCAACTGAGGAATGCATCCTTGAACAGGCAGGTCACGTCATAAGTGACCGGGCCGTAGACTGCATCCTGGAAGTCCAGCACGCCCGGGTTCGGCTCGCTCAACATCAGGTTGCGCGGCATGTAGTCGCGATGTACCAGCACCTTGGGTTGGGCCAGAGCGCTGTCGATCAATAGATCGCTGACCCGTTGCCAGAGCGCCAGTTGTTCCTGGTCAAGCTTGATACCCAGCTCACGGCCCACGTACCACTCGGGGAAGAGTTCCAGTTCGCGGCGCAGCAACGCCACGTCATAACTGGGAAGCACGGCATCCATTGGCAACTGCTGGAAGGCCAGCAATGCCTGCAGCGCGTCCTTGAACAAATCGTCGGCATTTTCGCCGTCGATCACGTCCAGATAGGTCTTGTTGCCCAGGTCATTGAGCAAAAGAAATCCGCGCTCGAGGTCCTCGGCATAAATTATCGGGACGTTTATTCCGGATTTCGCCAGCAATAAAGCGATATCCACGAAGGGTTTACAGTTTTCCTGGGGCGGTGGAGCGTCCATCACGACGAAGCTACGACCCTCCCCTTCCCAGCGATAATACCGCCGAAAACTCGCGTCGCTGCTGGCCGCAGTCAACGTAGCCGGGGGCACGGCGCCCCAGCCGCGTGCTGTAAACAGAGTTGCCAATTGCTCATCGAGCCAAACTTTCAGGTGTTGCAAGCGTACATCTTGGTCAGGCATTGCAAGGGTCTCCGACGGCGCTAGCCGTCAAGCGGGTCATGCTTTATTATCCAGCATCTTTTTCAGACCATCGAGAGGCGTGCGGCCCACACCGCGGGCAGATGGCACGCAGGAAGCCCGGACTAATAAGATGGCATTGAAATCCCCCGCGTTTCGTAAAAAATTTCCGTTGTTGGTTACCGGCAGTTTGCTGGCCCTGCAACCTTTAGCCACTCAGTACGTGGTCGCCGCGGAACAGTATGACTGCTCAGTGTCTGCTTCGGGTGCCTGGGACTGCGCACCAAAATCCAACGCTGCTCAATTGCCTCCGCGCCCTGTGCATGACGCGAATGCAGTCAGTTCCAACGGCGAGAGCCCGGCAGCCAACAGCGCCAGCAACGAAACCGCTACCAAGACCATGCTCGTCACCGAGGCCAAGGGCCGCGGCCTGCAGTCGCGCAGTGCCGACTACAGCCACCTTGACTGGGTGCCTCGTGAGAAGCTGACTGCTGCGCAATTGGCCGAGACCGGTCCTTATTGCTCTGGTTCCTATATCGAACCGATTCGTCCGGGCATGAATGACACGACGAATAAAAGTGACGCTCCAACGTTTATCGGCGCCAAAGCATCGCGCTATGAGCAAGAGCAACAGGTCGCGACCCTGGCCGGTGACGTGGTCATGCGTCAGGGCAGCATGCAGGCCGAGGCCGACGAAGCCAGCCTGTATCAAGCTGAAAGCCGTGGCGAGCTGAGCGGCAATGTCCGCATTCGCGACAACGGCGCGCTGCTCGTCGGCGATCACGCCGATGTGCAGCTCGATACCGGCGAAGCCAAAGTCGATAACGCTGAGTACGTGATGCACAAGTCGCGCGTGCGCGGCAGTGCGCTGTACGCCAAACGTGCCGAGAACGCCATCATCCGCCTCAAGGATGGTACGTACACCACGTGCGAACCGAACAGCAACGCCTGGCAGCTCAAGGGTAACAACATCACCTTGAACCCGGCGACCGGCTTCGGCACCGCGACCAACGTGACGCTGCGGGTCAAAGACATTCCGGTGTTCTACACCCCGTACATCTACTTCCCGATCGATAACCGTCGCCAGTCCGGCTTCCTGCCACCGACCATTGGCAGCGGTACCAAAACCGGCCTGTTGCTGGTCACCCCGTACTACTTCAACCTGGCACCCAACTACGATGCCACGTTGTATCCGCGCTACATGAGCAAGCGCGGGATGTTGATGGAAGGCGAGTTCCGCTACCTGACCAAGAGCAGTGAAGGTCAGTTTGGTGCTGCTTACTTGAATGACGACGACACTGAACGCAGCAAGCAGACCGGTTACGAAAAAACCCGCTACATGCTCAACTGGCAGCACAAGGGCGGACTTGATTCGCGCACACTGACAGAAGTCGACTACACCAAGATCAGCGATCCGTATTATTTCCAGGATCTGGAAACCGATCAGATTGGTGTCAGAACTGCCGACTACGTGAACCAGCAGGGTGTCGTCACCTACCGCGGCGACGATTACGTCGCGCGAATCAACGCACAGGCCTATCAGCTGGCAACCGTCTCCAACATCACACCGTACAACCGCTTGCCGCAGATCACCTTCAACGGTGCGCTGCCGTACCATCCAGGCGGGCTGAATTTCGCGTACAACACCGAAATCGTACGCTTTGACCGTAATTTGAAAAACGGCGACTTTATCGATGAAAACGGCAATGCCTCGCCACGGCTAGATACAAACGTTGTGGGTCTGGCGCGTGCAAACGGTGACCGCCTCGATCTTGAGCCGGCTGTCAGTCTGCCGCTCAACTGGACTTACGGCTTCCTGAAACCATCGCTCAAGTACAAGTTCACCCAGTACGATCTGAGTCTCGACGGAACAGGCAAGAGCCAGATCGTTGCGCAACAGCAAGCAGCGGCAGCGGCCGGTACCGATAACATCAATGGCGACTTCAACAACAATCAGAACCGCGGCGTGCCTATCGCTAGCATCGACAGCGGTCTGTACTTCGATCGCAACACTCAATGGTTCGGCAAAAACTACCGCCAGACCCTTGAGCCGCGCCTGTTCTATCTCTATGTCCCAGAGAAAGACCAGACCGACATCCCGGTCTTCGACACTGGCGAGTACACGTTCAACTACGCTTCGCTGTTTCGCGACAACCGCTTCTCTGGCTCTGATCGTGTCGGCGACGAGAACAAGCTGTCGCTGGGCGTGACCAACCGCTGGATCGAAGACAATGGCTTTGAGCGCCAACGCATCAGCGTCGGCCAGGCCGTTTACTTCAAGGATCGCGAAGTCCAGTTGCCGGGCATCGATGCAACCACCCGCAACGATGCACACTCCAAGGTTTCGCCTTACGCGCTTGAGTACGAATACCGCTTCAACCGTGACTGGCGCACCACCGCCGACTACAACTGGGACCCGGACAGCCGCAGCCCTCGCTCCGGCAGCGCGATGTTCCATTACCAGCCGGAAGACAACCCGAACAAGGTCATCAACGCCGGTTATCGCTATCGCAATGATCAGGTCCGTTATGACCAGACCACCGGTAAGTGGACAGTGGGTGGTGGCGACTACGGCACTCCAGGCACTCCGGGATTCGTGAAAGACTATTACAAGATCAAGCAGCACGATTTCTCGGTGATCTGGCCGGTCGTGCCGCAATGGAACGCCATCAGCCGCTGGCAGTATGACTACAACCGCAACCGCACTCTGGAAGCCTTCGGTGGTTTCGAGTACGACAACTGCTGCTGGAAACTGCGCCTGATCAACCGTTACTGGGTTTCCTATGACGAGTTCAGTCAAGAAGCCCCGCAAAACGAAAAAGGCGACCATGGCATCTTCCTCCAAATTGTTCTGAAGGGTCTCGGTGGCGTTACTGGCACCAAAGTAGAGAGCTTCCTTAACAAAGGCATTCAAGGTTATCGTGAACGTGAAGACCAAGCTTTCTGATTGTCTGCGCCCGCTGATGCTGGGCGCGCTGTTACTGGGTACCGCAGCGAACGCTGCGGTGCAGTCCATCGATAAAGTGGTGGCCATCGTCGATAACGACGTAGTCATGCAGAGCCAACTGGACCAACGGGTTCATGAAGTTCAACAAACCATCGCCAAGCGCGGTGGCGGCATGCCGCCAACCGGCGTGCTGAACCAGCAGGTGCTCGAACGCCTGATCGTCGAAAACCTGCAACTGCAGATCGGCGAACGTTCCGGCATCCGTATCACTGATGAAGAGCTGAACCAGGCGATCGGCACCATTGCCCAGCGCAACAATATGACCGTGGACCAGTTCCGCGCCGCCCTGACCCACGACGGCCTGTCTTATGAAGACGCTCGTGATCAGGTTCGCCGCGAGATGATCATCAGCCGTGTACGTCAGCGCCGTGTGGCTGAGCGTGTTCAGGTATCAGAGCAGGAAGTGAAGAACTTCCTGGCCTCGGACCTGGGCAAAATGCAGCTGTCCGAAGAGTTCCGTCTGGCCAATATCCTGATTCCTACTCCGGAAAGCGCAAACTCTGAAGCGATTCAGAATGCCGGACGCCAGGCTGCCGATGTCTATAGGCAACTCAAGCAAGGCGCCGATTTCGGTCAGTTGGCAATCGCCAGGTCCGCCAGTGAAACCGCGCTGGAAGGCGGCGAGATGGGCTGGCGTAAAGCCGCGCAACTGCCACCACCGTTTGATCGCATGCTGAGTTCGATGTCTGTCGGCGAAGTGACCGAGCCGATGCGTACTCCAGGCGGCTTCATCATTCTGAAGATCCTGGAAAAGCGTGGCGGCCAGACTCAGGTGCGCGACGAAGTGCACGTGCGCCACATCCTGATCAAACCAAGCGAAATTCGTAGCGAAGAAGAAACCAAGCGTCTTGCCCAGAAACTCTACGACCGGATTGAAGCCGGCGAAGACTTTGCTGAACTGGCGAAAAGATATTCGGAAGACCCGGGCTCCGCGCTTAACGGCGGCGACCTGAACTGGATCGACCCGAACGCCCTGGTGCCCGAGTTCCGCGCAGTGATGGCCAAAACCCAACAGGGCCAACTGTCCAAACCGTTCAAGAGCCCTTACGGCTGGCACGTCCTGGAAGTCCTTGGCCGCCGCGCCACCGACAGCACCACCCAGGCCCGCGAGCAGCAAGCGATGACTGTACTGCGTAACCGCAAATACGACGAAGAGCTGCAAACCTGGTTGCGTCAGATCCGTGACGAAGCCTACGTAGAGATCAAACTCCCTGGCGCTGACCGGGCATCGCAGTGAAACCCAAACGTTTCGCGCTGACACCGGGCGAGCCTGCCGGTATAGGTCCCGACCTGTGCCTGCTGCTCGCCGCGCACCCCCAGCCGCATCCCCTGATTGCCATTACCAGCCGCGACCTGCTCCTTGAGCGGGCCGTGCAGCTGGGTGTGGTTGTCGACCTGCTACCGGTTACCCCGGATAGCTGGCCGGATCAACCCGCCCCAGCTGACAGCCTGTATGTCTGGGACACCCCACTGCAGAGCAAGGTCATCGCCGGTCAGCTGGATAAATCCAATGCATCGTTTGTACTGGAAACCCTGACCCGCGCCGGCCAAGGCTGTCTGGACGGGCACTTTGCCGGAATGATCACCGCACCTGTGCATAAGGGCGTGATCAATGAATCGGGAATCGCTTTCTCCGGCCACACCGAGTTTCTCGCAGACCTGACCCACACCCCTCAAGTGGTGATGATGCTCGCCACACACGGCTTGCGGGTCGCGCTGGTCACCACGCACCTGCCATTGCGGGAGATTGCCGATGCAATCACCCCTGAACGCCTGGAGCGGGTCACGCGGATTCTGCACACCGACCTGCAACAAAAATTCGGCATCGCCCAGCCACGCATCCTCGTCTGCGGACTCAACCCGCATGCCGGCGAAGGCGGACACCTGGGCCACGAAGAAATCGACATCATTGAACCAACCCTGGAGCGTCTGCGCGCTGAAGGCATGGACCTGCGTGGTCCCTTGCCCGCCGACACTCTGTTTACCCCCAAGTATCTGGAGCACTGCGACGCGGTGCTGGCGATGTACCACGACCAGGGCCTGCCCGTGCTGAAATACAAAGGCTTCGGCGCGGCAGTCAACGTGACCCTCGGTTTGCCGATCATCCGCACTTCAGTCGACCACGGCACCGCCCTGGACCTGGCTGGTAGCGGAAAAATCGACACCGGCAGCCTGCAAGTCGCCCTGGAAACCGCCTACCAGATGGCCGAGACCCGTTTATGACCGAGCATTACCAACACCGGGCGCGCAAGCGTTTCGGCCAGAACTTCCTGCACGATGCCGGCGTTATCGACCGCATCCTGCGCTCTATACACGCCAAAGCCGAAGACCGCCTGCTGGAAATCGGCCCGGGTCAGGGTGCGCTCACCGAAGGCCTGCTCAACAGCGGCGCCCAACTGGACGTGGTTGAACTGGACAAGGACCTGATCCCGATCCTCAACCAGCAATTCGCCGGCAAGAGCAATTTCAACCTTCACCAGGGCGATGCACTGAAGTTCGACTTCAGCAGCCTGAATGCCGCCCCCAACAGCCTGCGCGTCGTCGGCAACCTGCCGTACAACATCTCCACGCCGCTGATCTTCCACCTGCTGAACAATTCAAGCCTGATCCGCGACATGCACTTCATGCTGCAAAAGGAAGTGGTCGAGCGTCTGGCGGCAGGTCCCGGCGGTGGCGATTGGGGCCGTCTGTCGATTATGGTTCAGTACCACTGCCGGGTCGAACACCTGTTCAACGTCGGCCCCGGCGCGTTCAACCCGCCACCAAAAGTTGACTCGGCGATCGTCCGCCTGGTGCCGCACGCCGTGCTGCCGCACCCGGCTAAAGACCATCGTTTGCTGGAGCGCGTCGTTCGCGAAGCCTTCAACCAGCGCCGCAAGACCCTGCGCAACACCCTCAAAGCCTTGCTGAGCAATGCTGAAATCGAAGCCGCCGGCGTTGATGGCAGCCTGCGCCCAGAGCAGCTCGATCTGGCGGCCTTTGTCCGTCTGGCCGACAAGCTCAGCGAACAAGTCGCCGAGCAACCTGCCGACATCTGACAGGCCAGAAGCGTTATCGGGTAGGACACCGGCCCTCATGTCTGGTTTACTACCCGATACTTGGCCTAGACTGACCTCAATCAGTTACGCCCCGCGTCCCGCTTTGCTTTTAAGGCCTTTTGCATGTCCGATCCTCGTTATCAGGTCGACGTCAGCGTCGTCACTCGCTATCTGGCAGAACAGTCACAGCCCGAGCAAGACCGCTTTGCCTTCGCCTACACCATTACCGTAAAGAACAATGGCCTGCTACCGGCCAAGTTGCTCTCTCGGCACTGGGTCATTACCGATGGCGACGGGCATGTCGAAGAGGTTCGCGGTGCAGGTGTGGTTGGCCAGCAACCGCTGATCGACGTCGGCCAGAGCCACACCTACAGCAGCGGCACCGTGATGACTACCCGCGTGGGCAACATGCAGGGGACTTATCAGATGCTCGCCGAAGACGGTAAACACTTCGACGCCATCATCGCGCCTTTCCGCCTGGCGGTGCCCGGAGCCCTGCACTGATGGCGACGTACGCCGTCGGCGACCTGCAAGGCTGCCTCGAACCACTGCAATGCCTGCTCAAGCGGGTCGCCTTCGATCCCGCCAAAGATCGCCTCTGGCTGGTGGGTGACCTGGTCAACCGCGGCCCGCAGTCGCTGGAAACCCTGCGTTTTCTCTACAGCATCCGCGAATCGCTGGTTTGCGTTCTCGGCAATCATGACCTGCACTTGCTGGCCGTCTGGCAGGACATCGAGCGCCTGAAGAAAGCCGATACCTTGCGCGAGATTCTCGAAGCGCCGGATCGCAAAGAGCTGCTTGAGTGGTTGCGCCAGCAAAAGCTGATGCACTACGACGAACAGCGCGAAATAGTACTGGTCCACGCCGGCATACCGCCACAATGGACGCTGAAGAAAGCCCTGAAGTGCGCAGCCGAAGTCGAAGAAGCGTTACATGACGACAACCTCTTCGCCCCTTATCTGGATGGCATGTACGGCAACGAACCGGTGAAATGGGACAGCGACCTCAAAGGCACTGCTCGCCTACGGGTGATCACCAACTATTTCACTCGCATGCGCTTCTGCACCAGCGAAGGCAAACTCGATCTCAAAGGCAAGGAAGGCATAGATACAGCCCCGCCAGGTTATGCACCCTGGTTCCAGCACAAGGAACGCAAGACCAAAGGCCTGAAGATCGTCTTCGGTCATTGGGCCGCCCTCGCAGGCCAATGCAATGAGCCAGGCCTCTTCGCCCTCGACACCGGCTGTGTCTGGGGCGGCGCCATGACGCTGCTGAATATCGACACCGGTGAACGCCTGGAGTGCAAGTGCGATGCTCAAGGCCACGTCAAACCGCCTGCCACCGACTCCACCCCCGAACAATTACTGACCACCGAAAAGCGCTGAACCGCGCTTTTAGCCAGGCCACAGGAGCCCGCCATGAGCGAATTCAAACGCATCCCCCCCGAACAAGCCCATGCCCTGCGTGAGCAAGGTGCAGTGGTGGTCGACATCCGCGACCCGCAGACCTATGCCCTGAACCACATTAGCGGCTCACTGCATTTGGACAACCACTCCATCTCCGACTTTATCCGCGCTGCGGACCTGGATGCACCACTGGTCGTAGTCTGCTACCACGGCAACTCCAGTCAAAGCGCGGCCGCGTATTTGATCAGCCAAGGCTTCTCCGACGTCTACAGCCTGGACGGCGGCTTTGAGCTATGGCGCACAATTTACCCCTCGGAAATCGCGCAAGGCGTTTCTGAATAATTTTTTTCTAAAGCTCTAGCCCGCGCCCCCCGTGGGCTTGCGCCCTTGCTGACGAACGGTCGACCAGAACTAATTGCGCATTGCGCCTTGACCTCTCTGATTCCGAACTATCCTTAGGCACAGGCCATCCAAATTAGGGGAGAGCCGGTACACCGGCGTTCGGGTCATCGGTATTAGCTTTCAAGGTCAATAGCTTTGAAAGTGTTCTGGGGGGGTACAAGGCAACTGGATTTCAGTTGCACCAGCACTCGACTGACTGATCCGGCGTCGGCTCCACGTATCGAGCGAGGTGACGTCATGAGCATTTTTAGCCACTTCCAACAACGTTTCGAGTCCACACGCCAGGAAGAACTTACGCTGCAAGAGTATCTAGAGCTCTGCAAAAAGGATCGCAGCGCCTATGCCTCTTCAGCCGAACGCCTGCTACTGGCAATCGGCGAGCCGGAATTGCTGGATACTTCTGCCAACTCGCGGCTGTCTCGAATCTTTTCCAACAAGGTGATCCGCCGCTATCCGGCCTTTGAAGACTTTCATGGCATGGAAGAGTGCATCGATCAGATCGTCTCCTACTTCCGCCACGCCGCTCAGGGCCTGGAAGAGAAGAAGCAGATCCTCTATCTGCTTGGCCCCGTCGGTGGCGGTAAATCGTCCCTGGCCGAGAAGCTGAAACAGCTGATAGAGAAAGTGCCCTTCTACGCAATCAAGGGCTCGCCTGTTTTCGAGTCACCTCTTGGGCTGTTCAACTCCACAGAAGATGGCCAGATCCTCGAAGAAGACTTCGGTATCCCACGGCGCTACCTCAGTACCATCATGTCGCCTTGGGCAACCAAGCGCCTGGCCGAATTTGGCGGTGACATCAGTCAGTTCAGGGTGGTCAAGCTCTACCCATCGATCCTCAATCAGATCGCCGTTGCCAAGACCGAGCCTGGGGATGAAAACAACCAGGACATTTCTGCCTTGGTGGGCAAGGTCGATATCCGCAAACTGGAAGAGTTCCCGCAGAACGACGCAGACGCCTACAGCTACTCTGGAGCTCTGTGCCGGTCCAACCAGGGCCTGATGGAGTTTGTCGAAATGTTCAAGGCACCGATCAAGGTGCTGCACCCATTGCTGACGGCAACTCAGGAAGGCAACTACAACAGTACCGAAGGCTTGGGCGCCATTCCGTTTACCGGCATCTTGCTGGCGCACTCCAACGAATCGGAATGGCACACCTTCCGCAACAACAAGAACAACGAAGCGTTCATCGACCGGATCTACATCGTCAAAGTGCCATATTGCTTGCGCGTCAGCGATGAAGTGAAGATCTACGACAAGTTGCTGTTCAACAGCTCTCTGGCCAAGGCCCATTGCGCGCCCGACACCCTGAAAATGCTTGCGCAATTCACCGTTCTTTCGCGACTCAAGGAGCCGGAGAACTCCAATATCTACTCGAAAATGCGCGTGTATGACGGCGAAAACCTCAAAGACACGGACCCGAAAGCCAAGTCGATTCAGGAGTACCGCGATAACGCAGGGGTCGATGAGGGTATGAATGGGCTCTCGACCCGATTTGCGTTCAAGATCCTGTCCAAGGTCTTTAACTTCGACCCCCACGAGATCGCCGCCAACCCCGTACACCTGCTCTATGTGCTTGAACAACAGATTGAACAGGAGCAATTCCAGGCGGAAACCCGCGAGCGCTACCTGCGCTTCCTCAAGGAGTATCTGGCACCACGTTATATCGAGTTCATCGGCAAGGAGATTCAGACCGCCTACCTCGAGTCCTACAGCGAGTATGGCCAGAACATCTTCGACCGGTACGTGCTCTACGCTGACTTCTGGATTCAGGATCAGGAGTACCGCGATCCGGAAACCGGAGAAATTCTCAACCGCGTAGCCCTGAACGAAGAACTGGAGAAAATCGAGAAACCGGCCGGCATCAGCAATCCCAAGGATTTCCGTAACGAAATCGTCAACTTCGTGTTGCGCGCCCGGGCCAACAACAACGGCAAGAATCCAACCTGGCTCAGCTACGAGAAGCTACGGGTGGTGATCGAGAAGAAAATGTTTTCGAACACCGAGGATCTGCTGCCGGTTATCAGTTTCAACGCCAAGGCCAGCAAAGAGGACCAGCAAAAACACAACGACTTCGTCACACGGATGGTCGAGCGCGGCTACACCGACAAACAGGTACGACTGCTCTCCGAGTGGTACCTGCGGGTCAGAAAATCACAGTAACCCGCTGCCGGTCGCACCGGTTGTCGTTAGCCAGAGGCCTGTGTCAACGATTTCTGTTACACAGGCTTCAGGGAGGTGTTTGAAAGTCGGTAGCGAGGCTCAGACAGAGAACGGGTGGCCCGCACGACGCAGAAATGCGCGTGGCGCCACCCCACTCGACACAGCCCGACCCGCTCTCGGCTTTTCAAGACAGCTTCTAAGGAGCAGTCATGAGCTATGTGATCGACCGACGTCTCAATGGCAAGAACAAGAGCACGGTTAACCGCCAACGGTTTCTGCGGCGTTACCGTGATCACATCAAAAAGGCAGTTGAAGAAGCCGTCAGCCGTCGCTCCATCACCGACATGGAGCATGGCGAACAGATCAGTATTCCCGGCCGCGATATCGACGAGCCGGTGCTTCACCATGGGCGCGGCGGCAAGCAAACGGTGGTTCACCCCGGAAACAAAGAGTTCAGCAGCGGTCAGCATATCCCTCGCCCACCTGGTGGAGGTGGCGGAAAAGGTCCTGGCAAGGCCGGTAATTCCGGCGAAGGCATGGACGAATTTGTCTTCCAGATCACCCAGGAAGAGTTTCTCGAATTCATGTTCGAGGACCTGGAACTGCCCAACCTGGTCAAACGCAACCTGGCCGGAACCGACACGTTTAAAACCGTCCGCGCCGGCATCAGCAATGAAGGCAACCCTTCGCGGATCAATATCATCCGCACGCTGCGCTCGGCCCACGCGAGACGTATTGCGCTGTCCGGCAGCAGTCGGGCAAAACTGCGTGAGGTAAAGGACGAGCTGGAGCGCCTAAGACGCGAAGAGCCAGATAATTTCGGCGATATTCAGGAAATGGAAGCGGAAATCGAGCGTCTTAGCGCCCGCATCAATCGTGTGCCATTTCTCGACACCTTCGACCTCAAGTACAACCTGTTGATCAAACAGCCCAACCCCAGCTCAAAAGCCGTCATGTTTTGTCTGATGGACGTCTCCGGCTCCATGACACAAGCGACCAAGGACATCGCCAAACGCTTCTTTATCCTGCTGTACCTGTTCCTCAAGCGAAATTACGAAAAGATCGACGTGGTGTTCATCCGCCACCACACCAGCGCCCGGGAAGTCGACGAGGAAGAGTTTTTCTATTCCCGCGAAACGGGCGGCACCATCGTTTCCAGCGCCTTGAAGCTGATGCAGGAAATCATGGCCGAACGCTATCCAAGTAATGAATGGAACATCTACGCGGCCCAGGCTTCCGACGGCGACAACTGGAACGATGATTCGCCGATTTGCCGCGACATCCTGATCAACCAGATCATGCCATTCGTGCAGTACTACACTTATGTTGAGATTACCCCGCGCGAACATCAGGCTCTATGGTTCGAATACGAACGGATCGCCGAAGCCTTTGTCGACACTTTCGCCCAGCAACAATTGGTCTCGGCCGGAGATATCTATCCGGTCTTTCGTGAACTCTTCCAGCGCAGGTTAGTGACATGACCGCCAGAGAGCAGAAACGTATCCCTATATCCACCGGCTCAGAATGGACGTTTGAGCTGATTCAGGCCTACGACCGCGAAATCAGTCGTATCGCGAATCGCTACGCGCTCGATACCTATCCCAATCAGATCGAAGTGATTACCGCCGAGCAAATGATGGATGCCTACGCCTCTGTCGGCATGCCACTGGGCTATCACCATTGGTCCTATGGCAAACACTTTCTCAGCACTGAAAAGTCCTACACTCGCGGCCAGATGGGGCTGGCCTACGAAATCGTGATCAACTCAGACCCGTGCATCGCCTACCTGATGGAAGAAAACACCATCTGCATGCAAGCACTGGTGGTTGCCCATGCCTGCTACGGACACAACAGTTTTTTCAAAGGCAATTACCTGTTCCGCACCTGGACCGATGCCAGCTCAATCATCGATTATCTGGTGTTCGCCAAGCAGTACATCATGCAATGCGAAGAACGCCACGGGATCGATGCGGTAGAAGACCTGCTGGACTCCTGCCACGCTCTGATGAACTACGGCGTCGACCGCTACAAACGCCCGTATCCGATCTCGGCGGAGGAAGAACGGCGCCGGCAGAAAGACCGGGAAGAACACCTGCAAAAGCAGATCAACGACCTCTGGCGCACAATTCCCAAAGGGGCGGACAAATTCAGCGACAAGGATAATGCGCGCTTCCCCGCCGAACCTCAGGAAAACATCCTCTATTTCATCGAAAAACACGCGCCATTACTGGAGCCATGGCAGCGGGAAATCGTGCGCATCGTGCGCAAGATAGCGCAGTACTTCTACCCACAACGCCAAACCCAGGTGATGAACGAAGGCTGGGCTACGTTCTGGCATTACACCTTGATGAACGACCTGTATGACGAGGGGCTGGTCACCGACGGGTTCATGATGGAGTTCCTGTCCTCCCATACCAGCGTGGTCTTTCAACCTGGATTCGACAGCCCCTATTACAACGGGATCAACCCCTACACCCTGGGTTTTTCCATGTACCGCGATATCCGGCGGATGTGCGAAGAGCCCACCGAAGAAGACTACCGCTGGTTCCCGGAAATCGCCGGTACCGACTGGCTCTCCAGCATCAAATTCGCCATGAGCAGCTTCAAGGACGAGAGCTTCATCCTGCAGTACTTGTCACCCAAGGTGATCCGCGATCTGAAGCTGTTCAGCATCCTGGATGACGATCAGAAGGAAGACCTGCTGGTTCCGGCGATACACGACGAAGACGGCTATCGGATCATCCGCGAAACCCTGGCGGCGCAATACAACCTGGGCAATCGCGAACCCAACATACAGATCTACAGTATCGACCGGAGGGGAGACCGCTCGCTTACCTTGCGTCACCAGCAGCACGACCGTAAACCGCTGGGAGATTCCACCGACGAAGTGCTCAAGCATCTGCACCGGCTCTGGGGCTTCGATATCCACCTGGAAACCCTGCAAGGCGACCAGGTGATGAAAACCCATCACGTACCGCCGAAAGGCGAGCATAGCGAGGGCGATTACGGCCGACTGGACCTGGCAGTCATCCACCTTTGATTCCCCCAAAACCTCCGTAAGTTCGACGCAAGGGTTATCCTGTCGAGCTAACGGAGGTTTTTTTATGCAGATTTATAAAGTCGGCGGCGCAGTGCGTGATCGCTTGTTGGGCAGGCCTGTCACCGACATCGACTGGGTTGTGGTGGGCGCCACCACGGAAGAAATGCTCGCGAAGGGATATCGCCCGGTAGGCGCCGACTTCCCGGTATTTCTGCATCCGCAGAGCGGTGAGGAATACGCGCTCGCCCGGACCGAACGCAAAAGTGGTCACGGCTATTGCGGCTTCACTTTTCACGCAAGCCCGGAAGTCACGCTTGAAGAAGACCTGATCCGCCGCGACCTGACAATCAACGCCATGGCCGAAGATGACCAAGGCGCCTTGACCGACCCCTATCATGGTCAGCAAGATCTTGATGCCCGCGTACTTCGTCATGTTTCACCCGCATTCGCCGAAGATCCACTCCGGGTCCTGCGGGTAGCCCGCTTTGCCGCACGCTATGCCGAGCTTGGTTTCAGCGTCGCCCCCGAAACCCTCGAACTGATGCGCCAGCTCAGCGAATCAGGCGAGCTTGAAGCACTGACGGCGGAGCGCAGCTGGAAAGAAATTTCCCGCGCCCTGATGGAAAACCAGCCTCAGGTGTTCATTCAAGTGCTGCGCGATTGCGACGCACTTAAAGTATTGCTTCCCGAAGTTGATGCCCTGTTCGGCGTGCCGCAACCAGAAGCTCATCACCCGGAAATCGACAGCGGCGCGCACACCCTGAGCGTCCTCAAACAAGCTGCTCTGTATGCTCAACCACTGACAGTACGCTGGGCGTGCCTGCTACACGACCTTGGAAAAGGGCTGACACCAGAAAGTCAGTGGCCGAAACACATCGCCCATGAACACAAGGGATTGCGCCTGATCAAGGCGGTGAACGAACGCTTCAAAGCGCCAAGGGATTGCCAGGAGCTGGCCTTGCTGGTCGGCGAGTACCACACTCACGGGCATCGCGCCCTTGAACTCAAGCCCTCGACATTACTGGAGCTGCTGCAGAGCTTTGATGTCTATCGTCGACCGCAGCGCTTTGAAGAGTTCATCGCAGCCTGCGAAATGGATGCACGGGGTCGCAACGGCTTCGAGCAGAGAAGTTACCCACAGGCGCAATATTTGAGAGGCGCAGCGAACGCAGCGCGGAACGTGGCGGTTCAGCCGTTATTGGAGCAAGGTTTCAAAGGGCCGGAACTGGGCGAAGCTTTGAAACAAGAACGCCTTAAGGCGCTGAAGAATTACAAAGAGCAGCAATAAGCAAAATCAAAAGATCATCCGAACGCGACCCTAACCTTCGGTAGCCCCTACACGGATCAGCGTAGGAGCTGCTGAGGGCTGTGATCTTGTCGACCCTGCCTTGCACACCCCGTCACAACAGATTCGAAGGCGTTAGCTGCTCACCACGCCACTCAAATGCCACTGGCGCCAAAACCTGATCTATTCGCGCTTCGCTCCACAGTGAAGCAAAGCTCTTGCCGACACCCGGATGCAGTCTGTCGGGCGCGATCAACGACAACGGCCACAGTACAAACGCGTTTTTCAGGATTTCTGCGCGAGGCAGGATCAAACCGTCGAAATTGCCCACCAGATCGCCATAAAGCAGCACATCGATGTCCAGCGGCAAGCCCTTGCGATCCGGTGCATAACGACCGTTGTCCGCCTCGATGAATTTCAGTCGACGATCCAGCTCCACGAGTGGCAGATCGGTGTAGGCCGATACCACCAGATTGAAGAACGGACCGCTCTTGATGCCCACCGGCTGGCTTTCAAACACCGCCGAACAGCGCACATCCACCAGAAAACCGGCTAGAGCATCCAGCCCCGCCTGCAAATGAGGTTCGCGCGCGATATTGCTACCGAGACCTAGAAACACCTGAATTAGCGACATCCGCGCTCGATCTCCACACCCACACCCGCGGCGGCGGCAACTGCGCCTGGCTTGGTCAGCTTGAGGTGCAGCCAAGGGATTTGAAACTCACTCATCAGCACTTGCGCAAGACGCTCGGCAAAGGTTTCCACCAGCTGGAACTGCGCCTCTTCGGCAAACGCCTGAATGCGCGAGGACACACTCGCATAATCCAGCGCCAGAGTCAGGTCATCGCCTGCGGCTGCCGGGCGGTTATCCCAGGCGAAGCTCAGATCAAGACGCAGGCACTGTCGGATACCCCGCTCCCAGTCGTAGGCACCGATCACCGTGTCGACTTCCAGGCCCTCGATAAATACTCTGTCCAAGCACTCTTCTCCGCAGCACGACAAGGGCGCAATGCGCCGTTAGAATCAGGGCGTCCTCGCCCGGAATAGTTAGCATGTTTTGGTTACTGGCAATCCTCGCCTACCTGCTTGGCTCTCTGTCCTTTGCCATTTTGCTCAGCCGCCTGACCGGTAACCCCGATCCGCGAATGAGTGGCTCGGGTAATGCCGGCGCAACCAACATGCTGCGCCTGGCCGGTAAAAAGCTGGCCGTCCTGACCCTGCTCGGTGACCTCTGCAAGGGCCTGCTGCCGGTACTGATCGCCAATCTGGCCGGCTTGCCGCTACAGCAACAGGCCTGGGTCGGATTATGCGCCGTCATCGGCCACTTGCTCCCGCTGTACTTCCGCTTTCGCGGCGGTAAAGGCGTCGCCACTGCCGCCGGGATGCTGCTGGGGCTGTACCCGCCTGCTGCACTCCTGGCCATCACTGCCTGGCTGCTGACCTTCTACCTCACCCGCACCAGCTCGCTGGCCGCCTTGATCGCGACACCGCTGAGCCTGCCGCTGCTCGCCTGGCGTGAGCCTGCCGCCTTGCTGCCCATGAGCGTGCTCACAGTGCTGATCGTCTGGCGTCATCGGGGCAATCTACGCGACCTGCTTGCCGGGCGCGAACGGCATTTTTAAATCCCGATGGTGAAGCGACCCAGGATCATCGGCCGCTCCCAACAGGACACAAGCTTACAAAGGCGACAATTGCTCCATCGGCCAGCGGGCCTGCACGCTGATTGCCAGACTTTCCCGCTGTCCGGCCTGTAAACGCTGACAACCGGCAAATGCGATCATCGCGCCGTTATCCGTGCAGAACTCCGGGCGTGCGTAGTAAACATCGCCCTTCATGTCGCCGAGCATTTTTTCCAGTGAAACCCGCAACGCCGTGTTGGCACTTACGCCACCCGCGATGACCAGGCGCTTGAGACCGGTCTGCTTCAAGGCTCGCTTGCACTTGATGGTCAAAGTCTCCACCACTGCCTGCTGGAAGGCCAGCGAGATGTCGCAACGGGTTTGCTCACCGTCGTCCCCAGCGCTGACAAACTGTTGCCAGGTGTTCAAGGCAAAGGTTTTCAAGCCGCTGAAACTGAAATCCAGACCCGGGCGATCGCACATCGGGCGCGGGAACACGAAACGTCCGGCAACGCCTTGCGCCGCCAATCGAGCGATCTCCGGTCCACCCGGATAATTGAGCCCCATCATCTTCGCCGTTTTGTCGAAAGCCTCACCGGCGGCATCATCGAGCGTCTCGCCCAATAGTGCGTATTGGCCGATCCCGTCGACCCGAACCAGCTGGGTATGCCCTCCAGAAACCAACAAAGCGACGAACGGAAACTCCGGAGGCTGCTCCTCCAGCATCGGCGCCAGCAAATGACCTTCCATGTGATGCACGCCAAGGGCTGGAATACCCCAGGCAAACGCTAGCGCCTGAGCGCATGAGGCGCCGACCAGCAACGCCCCGACAAGCCCGGGCCCCGCGGTGTAGGCGATGGCATCGATCTCGGTCGGCACGCAATCGGCCTCTGCCAAAACCTGACGAATCAAGGGCAGCATGCGCTTGACGTGATCGCGTGAAGCCAGCTCTGGCACCACGCCACCATAGGCACGGTGCAGGTCGATTTGACTGAACAGCGCATCGGCCAGCAGGCCGCGTTCACTGTCGTAAAGTGCGACGCCGGTTTCATCGCAGGAGGTTTCTAATCCCAGTACTAGCATGGGTTTGCGCCTTGTAGAGGCTAAATTCGAAGGCGCGCATAATAGTCGTCACTTCCGGCCCCTACCAGCGGTTTTCGATCAGAGGCTTTGCATTCCTAGCGATGAGGGGTTAACATCCGCAACCCTTAAAAACCGACGTCTTCAAGTGCACTTTTGCCGCGAGGATGTTGACCCCGGTAATGAATGAAGGTAGCTCTGGATGCCAGCCGTCAAAGTTAAAGAGAACGAACCCTTCGACGTAGCTCTGCGTCGTTTCAAGCGCTCCTGCGAAAAAGCCGGTGTTCTGGCTGAAGTTCGTAGCCGCGAATTTTACGAGAAGCCGACTTCTGAGCGTAAACGTAAGGCAGCAGCCGCTGTTAAGCGTCACGCCAAGAAAGTTCAGCGCGAGCAGCGCCGCGCCGTTCGTCTGTACTAATACGCAGACGTTCGTAGCAAGCTTCTGCCAAGCCCGGCCCTCAGCCGGGCTATTGGCATTTGCGGATATCGCTTGATGCTTCACCGTCAAAGCCGCCGATGCGACCGAGACAAATCTGCTTCATCACGTCAGGCCTGGCTTTTTGCCAGCGGTGCACGTCTTTTCTGACGAGCCTTACAAGGCTACCGACGAGCACACCTTATCTGATTCCTCGACAGACGATCAGCCCAAGGCACGCTCTCCTGTGCCCGCTTATGAGCTATCCGAGGCCTGCCATTGGCCGCTGCCGGACTCAGAGCAACACATTCAAGTAGTCGAATACTGATTGGAACTAACGTCAGTGGATTTTCGGCAGATACACTTCCCGACAGCGATCACGCAGACGACATCCGGTCGAGCCGCATACTGTTGCGCCTCGAAACAACGACCAGACATCGACCGCCCTTCGCTTGGGTTTAATTTCCGCGCAGTGATGACGAGCACGCCATGGCCGGGCTAATTCCCCAGAGCTTTATTGACGACCTTCTGAACCGCACCGACATCGTCGACGTGGTCAGCTCGCGCTTGCAAATGAAAAAGGCCGGCAAGAATTACACCGCCTGCTGCCCGTTCCACAAAGAAAAAACCCCCTCCTTCAGCGTCAGCCCCGACAAGCAGTTCTACTACTGCTTCGGCTGCGGCGCTGGTGGCAACGCCCTCGGCTTCATCATGGACCACGATAACCTGGACTTCCCCCAGGCCGTCGAAGAGCTGGCCAAAGCCGCTGGCATGGAAATACCCCGAGAAGAAAGTGGCCGACCACACAAACCCCGGCAACCGACCGACTCACCGCTCTACCCGTTGCTCAGCGCTGCTGCCGATTTCTACCGCCAGGCGCTGAAAAGCCATCCCGCGCGCAAAGCCGCCGTCGATTACCTCAAGGGCCGCGGCCTGACTGGTGAAATTGCCCGGGACTTTGGCCTCGGATTCGCCCCGCCCGGCTGGGACAATCTGTTCAAGCATCTGAGCAGCGACACACTGCAACAGAAAGCCATGATCGATGCCGGCCTGCTGATCGAGAATGCTGAAACCGGCAAGCGCTACGACCGCTTCCGTGATCGCGTCATGTTTCCGATCCGCGACAGTCGCGGACGGATCATCGCTTTCGGCGGTCGAGTACTGGGCGACGACAAACCCAAGTACCTGAACTCACCGGAAACTCCGGTATTCCATAAAGGCCAGGAACTCTACGGCCTGTTCGAGGCGCGCAAGAACAATCGCAACCTCGATGAAATCATCGTCGTCGAAGGCTACATGGATGTCATCGCTCTCGCCCAACAAGGCTTGCGCAATGCCGTCGCCACGCTAGGCACCGCCACCAGCGAAGAACACCTGAAACGACTGTTTCGCGTTGTCCCCAGCGTATTGTTCTGTTTTGACGGCGATCAGGCGGGACGCAATGCCGCCTGGCGCGCGCTTGAAGCTGCCTTGCCGAGCCTGCAGGACGGACGGCGTGCGCGCTTTCTGTTCCTGCCTGAAGGTGAAGACCCGGACACTCTGGTCCGCTCCGAAGGCACTGACGCCTTCCGGGCGCGCATCAACCAGCACGCACAGCCTTTGGCCGATTATTTTTTTCAGCAGTTGACCGAAGAATCCGATCCGCGCTCCCTGGAAGGCAAGGCCCATATGGCCACCCTCGCAGCGCCGCTGATCGACAAGGTTCCCGGCGCCAACCTGCGCACGTTAATGCGTCAGCGACTCACTGAAATCACCGGACTCAACAGCGAGGCGGTCAGCCAATTGGTGCACAGCGCACCACAGGAAGCTCCGCCCGCCTACGACCCTGGCATTGACTATGACGCCATGCCTGATTACGCCGATTACCACCAACCTCAAGAGGCATATACACCTCAACAGGAGTGGACGCCGAAAAAATCAGGGACTGGCGGCAAGAAATGGGAAAACAAACCCTGGGACAAAAAGGGCAAGCGTCAGGACGATCGCGACCAGCCTCGCGGCCCACGTACCCCGGCAGCCGTGGAGCCGCCAACGCTGGCAGCACTGCGCACGCTGCTTCATCACCCGCAACTGGCCGAAAAAGTTGAAGACGCCGGGCACTTTGCTGCCGAGGACCACACTAATACACAACTGTTGGTAGCACTGCTCGAAGCCGTACAAAAGAATCCTAAGCTAAACTCATTTCAACTGATTGCGCGTTGGCATGGCACCGAACAGGGGCGCCTGCTCAAAGCGCTGGCAGAAAAGGAATGGCTGATTGAGGGCGATAACCTTGAACAACAGTTTTTCGACACCATTACTAGGCTATCTGCACGTCAACGCGAACGAAACCTGGAACAACTTATCAAAAAAGCGAACCAATCTGGGCTAAGTCCAGAAGAAGCAAACCAGATGCGCGA
Organism: Pseudomonas sp. GW821-FHT01E05; assembly: GCF_059422425.1. NCBI lineage: Bacteria > Pseudomonadati > Pseudomonadota > Gammaproteobacteria > Pseudomonadales > Pseudomonadaceae > Pseudomonas > Pseudomonas sp. GW821-FHT01E05. The sequence goes on along the minus strand of NZ_JBWKWW010000001.1, from coordinate 677,455 downwards.
CCTGCTCCGTCAAAAGGTTTCCGCATCAAACCCGACCTCAACTGGCGCGTGAGGTCATAGCTCAGGTATAATCCTCGGCTTGTTTTTTGCCCGCCAAGACCTTCAGTGGATAGGGTGTTATGTCCGGAAAAGCGCAACAGCAGTCTCGTATCAAAGAGTTGATCACCCTGGGTCGTGAGCAGAAGTATCTGACTTACGCAGAGGTCAACGACCACCTGCCGGAGGATATTTCAGATCCGGAACAGGTGGAAGACATCATCCGCATGATTAATGACATGGGGATTCCCGTACACGAGAGTGCTCCGGATGCGGACGCCCTTATGCTGGCCGACGCCGATACCGACGAGGCAGCCGCTGAAGAAGCGGCCGCAGCGTTGGCAGCGGTTGAGACCGACATTGGCCGCACCACTGACCCCGTGCGCATGTATATGCGTGAAATGGGTACAGTTGAGCTCCTCACACGGGAAGGCGAAATCGAAATCGCCAAACGTATCGAAGAGGGCATCCGTGAAGTGATGGGCGCAATCGCGCACTTCCCTGGCACGGTTGACCACATACTCTCCGAGTACACTCGCGTCACCACCGAAGGTGGCCGCCTGTCCGACGTTCTGAGCGGTTATATCGACCCGGACGACGGCATTGCGCCGCCTGCCGCCGAAGTTCCGCCGCCTGTCGATTCGAAAACCGTGAAAGCGGATGACGATTCCGACGACGACGACGCCGAAGCCAGCGCTGATGACGAAGAAGAAGCCGAAAGCGGTCCGGATCCGATCATCGCTGCACAGCGTTTCGGCGCAGTGTCCGATCAGATGGAAGTCACTCGCAAGGCGCTGAAGAAGCACGGTCGCGACAACAAGCTGGCAATCGCCGAAATGTTGCTCCTGGCTGAGCTGTTCATGCCGATCAAACTGGTTCCGAAGCAATTCGAAGGCCTGGTTGAGCGTGTGCGTAGTGCTCTCGATCGTCTGCGTCAGCAAGAGCGCGCGATCATGCAGCTCTGCGTTCGTGATGCACGCATGCCGCGTGCCGACTTCCTGCGCCAGTTCCCGGGCAACGAAGTTGACGAAAGCTGGACCGACGCACTGGCCAAAGGCAAAAGCAAATACGCTGAAGCCATTGGTCGCTTTCAAGCCGATATCGTTCGTTGCCAGCAGAAGCTGACTGCGCTCGAGGTAGAAACCGGTTTGAAGATTGCCGAGATCAAGGACATCAACCGTCGCATGTCGATCGGTGAGGCCAAGGCCCGCCGCGCGAAGAAAGAGATGGTTGAAGCGAACTTGCGTCTGGTGATCTCCATCGCCAAGAAGTACACCAACCGTGGCCTGCAATTCCTCGATCTGATCCAGGAAGGCAACATCGGCTTGATGAAAGCGGTGGACAAGTTCGAATACCGTCGCGGCTACAAGTTCTCGACTTATGCCACCTGGTGGATCCGTCAGGCGATCACTCGCTCGATCGCCGACCAGGCCCGCACCATCCGTATTCCGGTGCACATGATCGAGACGATCAACAAACTCAACCGTATTTCCCGGCAGATGCTGCAGGAAATGGGTCGCGAGCCGACTCCGGAAGAGCTGGGCGAACGCATGGAAATGCCTGAGGACAAAATCCGCAAGGTATTGAAGATCGCTAAAGAGCCGATCTCCATGGAAACCCCGATCGGTGATGACGAAGACTCCCACCTGGGTGACTTTATCGAAGACTCGACCATGCAGTCGCCAATCGATGTCGCCACTGTTGAGAGCCTTAAAGAAGCGACTCGCGAAGTACTGTCCGGCCTCACTGCCCGTGAAGCCAAGGTTCTGCGCATGCGCTTCGGCATCGACATGAATACCGACCACACCCTTGAGGAAGTCGGTAAACAGTTCGACGTTACCCGCGAGCGGATTCGTCAGATTGAAGCCAAGGCGTTGCGCAAGCTGCGCCACCCGACGAGAAGCGAGCATTTGCGCTCCTTCCTCGACGAGTGATCAAAAAACCCCCAGCCCTGCTGGGGGTTTTGCTTTCAACAGATTAAATCCCCCGCACTTCACTCCCGCCAAAATGCCCGTCTACACTCGAAACAATCCCCCCGAGCCATAACGAGACCGTTATGCCCAGAATGCTGGCCGTGCTTTTGCTGTCACTGCTTGCCTGGACCTCAACGGCCGGCGCGTTGACGCTCACCGACGAAGAACGTAGCTGGCTTACGACCCACCCGGAACTGCGTCTGGGTGTCGATGCGTCCTGGCCACCTTTCGAGTATCGCGATGAAGAGGGCCGCTACCAGGGGCTGGCGGCGGACTACATCAAGCTGATCAAGGAACGCTTGGGCATCAAAGTCATCCCCATTGAGCCAGTCAGCTGGACCGAGGTGCTGGAACAGGCCAAACAAGGCAAGCTGGACCTCTTGCCAGGGATCATGTCGACGCCTGAGCGCCAGCGCTACCTGTCCTTCACCCGCCCCTATCTGGACTTTCCGATCGTGATTCTTGCTCACGAACGTGGGGCACAACCACAAAAAATCGAAGATCTGTACGGCCTGAAAATTGCCGTGGTGGAGAACTACGCCCCTCATGAACTATTGCGCGCACACCATCCAGACCTGAATCTGGTCGCTTTGCCAAATGTCAGTTCAGCGTTGGAGGCGCTCGCTACCGATCAGGTGGATGCGGTCGTGGGCGATCTCGCCTCCAGTATCTGGAGTCTGCGGCAGCTCAAACTCGATGGGCTCTACGTCAGCGGCGAAACGCCTTATCGCTATCAATTGGCGATGGCCGTACCACAAGGCAATAAGATTCTGATCGGCATCCTCGATAAAGTAATGGCGGATATGAGCCCTGCAGAAATCAACGCCATTCAGGAACATTGGGTGGGGAACGTCCTCGACCACCGCACTTTCTGGTCCGACCTTTTGCTCTACGGCCTGCCCGGCGTCCTTCTGCTGTTCACCGTGTTGGCGGTAGTGATCCGCATCAATCACCGACTCAGCTCGGAGATCTCCCGCCGGGTTGCGCTGGAACAAGAGCTGCGCAGCAGCGAATACCATTACCGCGGGCTGGTAGAGAGCCTTTCAGCGATTGCCTGGGAAGCCCGTATCAGCGACTTCACTTATAGCTATGTATCACCCCATGCCGAAGACTTGCTCGGCTATCCCCTGTATCAATGGCTGATTCCAGGCTTTTGGCGCAACATCATTCATCCCGCCGACCTGACTCGAGCCCAGGCCTTTTGCGACCATGAGGTATTGCTTGGCCGTGATCACAGCCTCGACTACCGCGTCATCACCGCCGACGGCCGCTGCCTGTGGGTTCGCGATATCGTCAGCCTGATTGAACATGGCCATGAACCGGTTCTGCGCGGCTTGATGATCGATATCAGTGAAACCAAGAGAACCGAAGAGGCCTTGCGTCTGTCCGAGCAGAAGTTCGCGTCGGTATTTCAGCAATGTCCGGACATTCTGGTGATCGCACGGCTGTCCGACGGCTGTTTGCTGGAGGTCAATGAAGCCTTTGAGGAGCAGATAGGCCTGAGTGCCGAGGAAGTCATCGGCCAATCCGCCACCGACCTGAATATCTGGGGGATAGAGGGCGTCGGCCCCGTTCTCTTGCAGCGTTTGCAGGGCGGTAGTCTTCGCAATCTGGAGATGCCATTCAGACGTAACAATGGGCAGGTGTTCACCGGTTTGATCTCCGCCGAACCGTTCGAACTCGACACTACCCCCGCACTGGTGGTGGTGGTGCGCGACATCAGTCAACTCAAAGAAACCCAGCAACAACTGCAAACCTCCGAAGAGAAATTCGCCAAAGCCTTCCATGCATCGCCCGACGGCCTGCTGCTGAGCCGCCAGCGCGATGGCCGGTTGATTGAAGTCAATGAGGGTTTCAGTCGCATTACCGGCTTCAATAGTGCGACGTCCCTGGACCGTTCCACACTGGAACTGGGTATCTGGGTGAACCTGAACGAACGCAAACAGTTGCTGGAGATGCTGCAACGAGACGGCTTTGTACGCGACTTCAGCTGCCACATCCGCCGAAACGACGGGCAGATCCGTTTATGCGAGCTTTCCAGTCGCCCACTGCCTATTGCCGGCGAGGACTGCATGCTGACGATTGCCCGAGACATCACCGATCGCCACCTGATGCAGGAAAAACTGCAACAAGCCGCCACGGTGTTCGAGAGCACCGCCGAAGGGGTTTTGATCACCGATACGCAACAACACATCAGCGCGGTCAACCGGGCCTTCACGCAAATCACCGGCTACAGCGAAACCGAAGCCCTGGGCCATACCCCCAGGCTACTTGCCTCAGGCTTGCACGACAGCGCCTTCTATGCGGCCATGTGGCATCAACTGACCGCCGAAGGTCATTGGCAGGGGGAGATTTCCAACCGACGCAAAAATGGTGAGCTGTATCCAAGCTGGCTGACCATCAGCGCCGTGCGCAACCGGGACAGACTCATCACCCATTTCGTTGCGGTGTTCGCGGACATATCCAGTTTGAAGCACGCCCAGGCGCGTCTCGACTACCAGGCCCACCATGACCCGCTGACCGGTCTACCCAACCGCACCTTGTTCGAAAGTCGCTTGCTGACGGCGCTGAACGGCCAGCAAGAGCACGGCGGCCAGGGCGCCGTGCTGTTCCTCGACCTGGACCGTTTCAAGCATATCAATGACAGCCTTGGTCACCCGGTCGGCGACCTGCTGCTCAAAGGCATTGCCGTGCGCTTGAAAGAGCAATTGCGCGACATCGACACCGTGGCCCGACTAGGGGGCGATGAGTTCATCATCCTGCTTCCCGGCCTGCAGCAAGCCAGTGACGCTGAACACATCGCCACCAAGCTGCTCAATTGCTTTGCTGCGCCCTTCCAGGCCGGCGAGCACGAGTTTTTCATCAGTGCCAGCATTGGTACCAGCCTCTACCCCAAGGACGGCTGTGACGTCGCCACACTGGTCAAGAATGCCGACGCAGCCATGTACCGATCCAAAGCCAAGGGCCGCAACCGGGTTGAAAGCTACACTCGTGACCTCACCGCCCAGGCCAGTGAACGCATAGCGCTGGAACATGAACTGCGCCGCGCCATCGAGCGCAATGAGCTATGTCTCTATTACCAGCCAAAAATCAGCCTGAAGGACCGGTGTGTAGTGGGTGCCGAAGCCTTGATTCGCTGGCGTCACCCAAACTTCGGCGACGTACCGCCCGAGCACTTCATCCCTTTGGCCGAAGAAAACGGCATGATCCTGCAAATTGGCGATTGGGTACTGGAGCAGGCCTGTCAGCAGATGTTCGCGTGGAATAGGGACTACGACGGCTTCGGCCCGCTATCGGTCAACCTGGCCGGCGCTCAACTGCGTCAACCGAACCTGCTCAGCCGGATCGAACAGCTGCTTAAAGATAACCGCCTTAAACCCGGTTTCCTGCAACTGGAAATCACCGAAAGCTTCATCATGAGCCAGGCCGAAGAAGCGCTTGAAGTCCTGCATCAACTCAAACGACTGGGCGTGCAACTGGCTATCGACGACTTTGGAACTGGCTACTCCTCCCTGAGCTACCTCAAGCGCCTGCCGCTGGACTTCCTGAAAATTGACCAATCCTTCGTCCGCGGCCTGCCTGACGACCCCCATGATGCGGCCATCGTCCGCGCCATCATCGCGTTGGGTCGCAGCATGCAATTCACCATCATCGCCGAGGGTGTCGAGTCTCTGGCGCAGCAGGAATTCCTCGCCGCCGAGGGCTGCGAACAGATCCAGGGCTACATCGTCAGCGTTCCCCTCCCTGCCGACGAATTCGCCACAAGCTTTCTTCATATAAACGTTTCGGATTTTTCGGATAGCACAGCCGAGAAACCATCGCTATAATCCGCGGCCTACCAAGGGCCTATAGCTCAGTTGGTTAGAGCAGGGGACTCATAATCCCTTGGTCGCAGGTTCGAGTCCTGCTGGGCCCACCAAACAAAAAAGCCGCGCACTGCGCGGCTTTTGCGTTTCTGCGATTCAGCGTTTACTCAGGCAACGCATAAGCAATCACATCATGCCGACCGGGACTTGCCGCAGTCCAATTGCTGCAAGAAATCTCATGGACGGTTCCGAGATCAGCCGCAGGCACGCTCCTCACTAAAAACATAAAATTCCAGCCCGTATTGATCTGGAATATTTATTTAAATAGTGTGAGACCCATAACTCCTGAGCGCAGCTTTTCTGCACCACCCGACAATAAAAAGGATCAAACGACATGATGCGTTTTCTCGGCTGTGTATGCGCACTGCTGCTGTCCGTTTCTGCCCAGGCCGAGTTACGCATCGGAGTCACCGTGGGTCAGTACGACAATTACATTTCCTATCTGGTGCAGGCCATGCAGGACCGCGCCAAACAGGTGCCGGGCGGTGCCAGGTTGCAAATTGAAGATTCCGGCAGTGATGTGGTGCGCCAACTGAGTCAGGTCGAGAGCTTTATCAGCCAGAAGGTCGACGCGATCATCGTCAACCCCGCCGATACCTCGGCCACCAGGAAGATCAGCGAGAAAGTCATCGCTGCCGGCATCCCGCTGGTATACATGAATAGCCGTCCTGAAGTGGAAACCTTGCCGGCCGGCGTAGTTTTCGTCGGCACCGACGAGCACGCCATCGGTCGCATGCAAATGCAATACCTCGCCGAGAAGATGGGCGGCAAAGGCAACCTCGCGGTGATACTCGGGCGCCTCGCCCACAGCGATACCGGCAAGCGCACCAGCGGGGTCAAGGAGGTACTGGCCAAGTACCCGCAGATCAACATCGTCGAAGAACAATCCGGCGATTGGCAGCGCGAGAAAGGCATGGACCTGATGAACGAATGGCTGACCAAAGGCCAGACCATCAATGCCGTGGCCGCCAACAATGACGAGATGGGCATCGGCGCGGCCATGGCCCTGCGTCAGGCCGGGCGCGATGACATTCTGGTGGGTGGCATCGACGGTACGCCTGATGGTTTGCAGGCGCTGAAAAAAGGCCAACTCGCTGTCAGTGTGTTCCGCGACCCGGTGGCGATTGGCGCAGGCTCCCTCGACGCGGCCGTGAAGCTGATCAACCACGAAGCCCTGCAAGGTGATGTGTGGATCGCTACGCAACTGGTCACACCACAAAACTACGCACAATTGCAGCGCAAGTAAGCGATTCGCTCCTGTGAGCATCGGTGCGTGCGAGTCTGTAACATGCTCGTCCACTGATGCATGCTGCCGGAGAAGACCTTGCCTGACACCCGCCCTCCCGTTCTCGACGAGATCGACCGCCAATTGATCGCTGCGCTGCAGATCAACGCCCGTGAAAGCGTCGCCATGCTCGCCCGGCAGCTGGGCATTGCCCGCACCACCGTAACCTCACGGCTGGCGCGGTTGGAAAAGGCTCGGGTGATTACCGGCTACGGCGTACGTCTCGGTCAGCGGGTGGTCGATGGCGGGTTGCAGGCGTACGTCGGGATCACCGTGCAACCGCGCTCCGGCAAGGAAGTGCTGCGACGGCTCAGCGCCATGGCTCAGGTCCAGCAACTGTGTGCGGTCAGCGGTGAGTTCGATTACGTGGCGTGGCTGCGCACCGATTCGCCGGAACAGCTCGACCAGTTGCTCGACCAGATCGGCAGCGTCGATGGCGTAGAGAAAACCACGACCTCGATCATCCTCAGCAGCAAGATTGATCGTGGGCAGCCAGTTTAAGGGTTTAACCGAGCCTTTGGGGACGGCGATTATCCCCTGCGCACATTGAGCCAAACATTCATTTAGCTCAACATTCTCGTCATATTGCTAAATTAGCATCCAGATTGACGACACATTGCGTCTTATTAACGTGCTCCAGGCTCCCTAGAATGGCTGTCATCTTTTCCTATACTCAGCGCTCAACGCCGAGTCGACAGCAAGGTCAGCCATGAACAAGAAAAATCGCCATCCTGCAGACGGTAAAAAACCAGTCACTATTTTCGGCCCGGACTTCCCCTTCGCTTTCGATGACTGGATCGAGCATCCGGCAGGCCTGGGTAGCATTCCGGTGCAAAACCACGGCGCCGAAGTGGCGATCGTCGGTGCCGGGATCGCCGGGCTGGTGGCGGCTTACGAGCTGATGAAGCTGGGCCTGAAACCCGTGGTGTATGAAGCCTCGAAAATGGGTGGCCGTTTGCGCTCTCAGGCCTTTGAAGGAGCTGAAGGAGTCATCGCCGAACTGGGCGGCATGCGCTTCCCGGTGTCGTCCACCGCGTTTTACCACTATGTCGACAAACTCGGCCTGGAAACCAAACCCTTCCCCAACCCACTGACGCCCGCCTCGGGCAGCACAGTGATCGACCTCGAAGGCCAGACCCACTACGCACAAAAACTCGCCGACCTGCCGACGCTGTTCCAGGAAGTCGCCGACGCCTGGGCTGATGCACTGGAGGAAGGTTCGCGCTTCGGCGAGATCCAGCAAGCGATCCGCGACCGCGATGTGCCACGTCTCAAAGAGTTGTGGAACACGTTGGTCCCACTGTGGGATGACCGCACGTTCTACGATTTCGTCGCCACCTCCAAAGCCTTCGCCAGGTTGTCGTTCCATCACCGCGAAGTGTTCGGCCAGGTGGGCTTCGGCACCGGTGGCTGGGATTCGGACTTCCCCAACTCGATGCTGGAAATCTTCCGCGTGGTCATGACCAACTGCGATGACCACCAGCACCTGGTGGTCGGTGGTGTCGAGCAAGTGCCGCTGGGCATCTGGCGCCATGCACCCGAGCGTTGTGCTCATTGGCCGGAAGGCACCAGCCTGAGCTCGCTGCACAGCGGCGCACCGCGTACCGGGGTGAAACGCATTGCCCGCGCCGCCGATGGCCGCTTCAGCGTCACCGATAACTGGGGCGACACCCGCGAATACGCTGCGGTGCTGACCACCTGCCAGAGCTGGTTGCTGACCACCCAGATCGAGTGCGAAGAGTCGCTGTTCTCACAGAAAATGTGGATGGCACTGGACCGCACGCGCTACATGCAGTCGTCGAAAACCTTCGTGATGGTCGACCGGCCATTCTGGAAGGACAAGGACCCGCAAACCGGTCGCGACCTGATGAGCATGACCCTCACCGATCGCCTGACCCGTGGCACCTACCTGTTCGACAACGGCGACGATAAGCCGGGGGTTATTTGCCTGTCGTACTCGTGGATGAGCGACGCACTGAAAATGCTTCCGCAACCGATCGAAAAACGCGTGAAGCTGGCGCTTGACGCGTTGAAGAAGATCTACCCCAAAGTCGACATCGCGGCGCGCATCATCGGCGATCCGATCACTGTGTCCTGGGAAGCCGATCCGCATTTCCTCGGCGCCTTCAAGGGTGCACTGCCGGGTCACTATCGCTACAACCAGCGTATGTACGCGCACTTCATGCAGCAAGACATGCCCGTTGAGCAGCGCGGGATCTTTATCGCGGGCGACGATGTTTCATGGACGCCGGCGTGGGTTGAAGGCGCGGTACAGACGTCGTTGAATGCGGTGTGGGGCATCATGAAACACTTCGGTGGCGAAACTCATGCGCAAAACCCGGGCCCGGGCGACGTGTTCCATGAAATCGGCCCGATCGCACTGGCCGAGTAACGGGAGTCCGATATGCGCGTAGCTCTCTACCAATGCCCGCCGCTACCGCTGGATGTCGCGGGTAATCTGCAACGTCTGCAAAAACTGGCGATGAAAGCCAAGGACGCTGATTTGCTGGTGCTGCCGGAGATGTTCCTGACCGGCTACAACATCGGTGTCGAGGCGGTCGGCGCTCTGGCCGAGGCGCGAGACGGGGCCTCGGCGCAACACATTGCGGGCATCGCCAAGGCTTCGGGTATCGCCATTCTCTATGGCTACCCGGAGCGGGCCGACGACGGTCAGATCTACAACGCCGTGCAAGTGATCGATGCCAAGGGCCAAAGCCTGTGCAACTACCGAAAGACGCACTTGTTCGGCGAACTCGATCACTCGATGTTCAGCGCCGGCCCGGATGAATTTCCATTGGTGGAATTGAACGGCTGGAAACTCGGCTTTTTGATCTGCTATGACCTGGAGTTCCCGGAAAACGCCCGCCGCCTGGCCTTGGCCGGTGCCGAGCTGATTCTGGTGCCAACGGCGAATATGGTGCCATATGACTTTATTGCCGACGTCACCGTCCGCGCTCGCGCCTTCGAAAACCAGTGTTATGTGGCCTACGCCAATTACTGCGGCGATGAAGGTGACATCCACTACTGCGGCCAAAGCAGCATTGCCGCGCCAGATGGCACTCGCATCGCCCAGGCCGGTCTCGATGAAATGCTGATCGCCGGAACGCTGGATCGTCAGTTGATGCTCGACTCCCGCGCTGCCAATCGCTATTTCCTTGACCGCCGCCCCGAGCTTTATGGCGACCTGAACAAGCGCTGATCGGACGTTATCCGCTAGCATGAGTGCTTCTCTGTCCTGGAAGTGCTCATGCCCGCGCTGAACCACCCCCACCATCACACTGAAACCCTGGCCAACGGGCTGCAGGTTTCACTGCGTCACGCACCACATTTGAAGCGCTGCGCAGCCGCGTTGCGAGTTGCCGCTGGCAGCCACGACGTGCCGCTCGCCTGGCCCGGGCTCGCGCACTTCCTCGAACATCTGTTATTTCTTGGTACCGCGCGTTTTCCCGCAGACCAAGGATTGATGGCCTACGTGCAAGGTCACGGCGGACAAGTGAATGCGCGCACCAGCGAGCGCACCACGGATTTTTTCTTCGAATTGCCTGCACAGGTGTTTGAAGGTGGAGTCGAGCGTTTGAGCGACATGCTTGCCCACCCACGCCTGCACCAGGCCGATCAACTGCGCGAACGGGAAGTGCTGCACGCCGAGTTTATCGCCTGGTCTCGGAATGCATCGGCGCAACAACAGTTCAGCCTGTTCAATGGCCTCTCTGCGGCCCATCCGCTGCGGGCCTTTCATGCCGGGAATCGCTATAGCCTGCCGGTACCGCACCCGGCTTTCCAGCAGGCATTGAGCGCGTTCTATCAACGCTTCTATCAGACCGGTCAAATGACCCTGAGCCTGGCTGGGCCACAGCCTGTTAGCGAGTTGAAGGCCCTGGCGGAGGCGTTCAGCGCTACCCTCGCCACCGGCCAGAAGGTGATGCAGAGTGCGCCCCCTGCATTGATGGCGACCGCCGACACCCGTTATCAACAAGCTGGCGAGCACTGTCTGAACCTGCTGTTTGCCTTCGAGCAGCTACCCGACTCATCACCAGAGGCGCTGGACTTTCTGTGTACGTGGCTAAACGCCTCAAAACCCGGCGGGTTGCTCGCCGGGTTACAAGGTCGCCAACTGATCGATACCCTGAAAACCGCGCCGCTGTACCAGTTCGCCGGGCAAGCGTTGTTGAACATTGAATTCACACTCACCGCCAGCGGATCGAAACAACATCCGTTGATTCATGAGCTGTTTTTCGACTGGCTCAGCTTCTTCAACGAGAACGCTGACTGGCCTCAATTGCGCGAGGAATATGCCTTGCTGCAACAGCGCAAACAGCAGGTCAGCGGCGCACTGGAGCTGGCCCGTCTGGACAAAGAGCAATGGGAGCCGGGCTTGAGCGAACAAGGTGTCGCCGCACTCAAAGCACTCTTGAAGCAGATGCAGCCAACCTCTGTAGATAAACCAGCAGGCGCCTGGCAGCTGCCACCGCCCAACCCCTTTCTACGCCAAGTCACTGCACCCGCCCGGGCCGGGCTGATTCGCGGGCAAACCAGCGCTCACCGCGGCCTGCGGACCTTTGCCCAGGATCGCTCGCGCGGGCGGCGTGATAATTCGAGCATGCTTTTCAGCCAGCAACTGCCAGACAATACCGGCGAAGCCGCTGTTTACCTGCGCTGGCGCCTGGACTCTGCGATGCAGGCCAGCCTTCAGCCGAAGCTCGAAAGCAGCCTGTCGGACTTGCGAGAAGACGCCCGTCAGGCCGGTGTCGATTTTTCCTTCAGCGCGCAGGGCAATGAATGGCTGCTGAAACTGTCCGGCGTTCATGGGCCGATGCCGGCGATTCTCGAACAGGCGTTGCAGCGTCTGACAAAACCCGACGCCGACTTCTGGCAAGAACATGGCGAGCCAACCAGGACTCCCCCGCTGATCCCCATTCGGCAGTTGCTAAAAGCGCTGCCCGAGCATTGCCTGGGATATTCCCAGCAGCCAGCGCAGCAGGCAGTCACTGTGACCGAACTGCAACAACTCTGGTCGAGCGCTCGCTGGGATGGGTTGGCACTAGGTTTGCCTGCCCACACACAGACCGCGATCAGTGGCGCACTGAACCGAATGCCGGGCATCCCCGACAACCAGGTATCACCTGCGCGATCGATTCGCTCACAGCGTCTATGGAGTGAGGTGCCAACCGAGTCCAGCGAACACGCGCTGTTGCTGTTCTGCCCGACACCCACCCAGGACATTGCCGACGAAGCCGCCTGGCGTTTACTCGCGCAGGTTTGCCAGTCACCTTTCTACCAGCGCCTGCGGGTGGAGTTGCAACTGGGTTATGCGGTCTTCAACGCGGTGCGGCAGATCAATGGGCAAACCGGGCTAGTGTTCGGCGTGCAGTCACCAGGCACTTCATTGCGCGACATCCTCGAACACATCGAAATCTTCCTTCAGCGGATTCCTGAACTAATCTTGGCTATTGATGATTCGTCTTTCATTCACCAGCGTCAGACACTCGCGGCACAATTGGACAGCAGCGCCCTGCCCGTCGCCCAAGCCGCTGAACTGCTGTGGCAAGGCAGATTGGCCGGCCATCCGCTGGATTACCTGGAGCCATTGCAAAAGGCTGTTTTGACGCTGGACCGACGCACAGTGCTGGACGCCGCTCACCGACTGAATCAGGCCGAAGGCGGCTGGAGGTGTCTAGCCAACGGGCCGTCCCCGGATGACTCCTGGCAAGTGGCAAAATGATCATTACCGGGCTGCAATAAGCTTGCTTCAAGAGCAGAGGCTAATCACCAGCTGGAACTTGCCAAGATAGCCACCTGAGCATCTGAAATCTCCCACTGGAGGTGGACTCTATGTGTAGGTGTCAACCGTCCCACCCACCTGAAGGAGCAACACCATGTCCTGGTCCAAACCCGCTTACACCGACCTGCGTATCGGCTTTGAAGTCACCATGTACTTCGCAAACCGTTAATTTGTAGCGCAGTGCAACGCCTCGGCCAGCCGGGGCGTTTTTATGTTCAGCTTCTGTGTGAAGGAGCGGTCATGTTTGTCCGGATTCTGGGTTCCGCTGCCGGCGGTGGTTTCCCGCAGTGGAACTGCAACTGCGTGAACTGTGCAGGCTTTCGCGACGGCAGCCTGAGGGCCGAGGCGCGTACTCAATCATCCATCGCGATCTCCGATGATGGCGTGAACTGGGTGCTGTGCAACGCCTCGCCGGACATCCGCGCACAGTTGCAGAGTTTCGATCCGATGCAACCGGGCCGCGCCCTGCGCGATACCGGGATCAGCGCGATCATCCTGATGGACAGCCAGATCGATCACACCACCGGCCTGCTCAGCCTGCGCGAAGGTTGCCCGCATCAGGTCTGGTGCACCGACATGGTCCATGAAGACCTGAGCACCGGCTTCCCGCTGTTCACCATGCTCACTCACTGGAACGGCGGGCTGAGCTGGAATCGTATCGAGCTCGACGGCACACTCACCATCCCGGCCTGCCCGAACCTGCGCTTCACCCCCCTGCCACTACGCAGCGCCGCGCCGCCCTATTCGCCGCATCGCTTCGACCCGCACCCCGGCGACAACATCGGACTGATCATCGAAGACCTGCGCACCGGCGGCAAGCTGTTCTACGCCCCTGGCCTGGGCAAGGTCGACGCACCGCTGCTGGAAATCATGGCTGGCAGCGACTGCCTGCTGGTGGACGGCACGATGTGGGATGACGACGAAATGCAGCGTCGTGGCGTCGGCACCCGAACCGGTCGGGAAATGGGACATCTGGCACAGAACGGCCCCGGCGGCATGCTGGACGTGCTGGAGCGGTTGCCCAAGCAGCGCAAAGTGCTTATCCACATCAACAACACCAACCCGATACTCGATGAAGACTCGGCCGAACGTGCCGAACTTGTACGACGAAATGTCGAGGTGGCTTACGACGGAATGAGTATTGAGCTGTAACAGGGATCGTCTCACGATCAATCGCGGGCAAGCCTCGCACCTCCTGAGACCGCAATTCCCTGTGGGAGCGAGCTTGCTCGCGATGGCGCCCGACCAGACGACATAAAAATTCACGGTTGTTCCGCTGGAGAACCGAAATGCCTGACACACCGCTGTCCCCCGCCGAATTCGAACAGGCGCTACGCGCCAAGGGCGCCTACTACCACATTTATCACCCCTACCATGTGGCGATGTATGAAGGTCGGGCGACCCGCGAGCAGATCCAGGGTTGGGTCGCCAATCGCTTTTACTATCAGGTGAACATCCCGCTCAAGGACGCCGCGATCCTGGCCAACTGCCCGGATCGGGAAGTGCGCCGCGAATGGATTCAGCGTCTGCTCGACCACGACGGCGCGCCCGGTGAAGAGGGCGGCATCGAAGCCTGGCTACGTCTCGGCCAAGCCGTCGGTCTGGACCCGGATCAGCTGCGCTCCCAGGAACTGGTCTTGCCCGGCGTGCGCTTTGCCGTGGACGCCTACGTCAACTTCGCCCGCCGGGCCCGTTGGCAGGAAGCTGCCAGCAGCTCGCTGACTGAACTGTTCGCCCCGCAAATCCACCAGTCGCGACTCGACAGTTGGCCGCAGCATTACCCGTGGATCGACCCGGCCGGTTATGAGTATTTCCGCACTCGCCTGGGCCAGGCTCGACGTGATGTAGAACATGGTATGGCGATCACTCTGCAGCACTACACTACTCGGGAAGGCCAGGAGCGCATGCTGGAAATTCTCCAGTTCAAACTGGACATCCTTTGGAGCATGCTCGATGCCATGAGCATGGCCTACGAACTGAACCGCCCGCCTTATCACAGCGTGACCGGGCAACGGGTCTGGCATAAGGGAATCACCCTATGAGCTTCGATCGCGGCAAGATCCCGAGCTGGCGGGCCGGCTACCGTTACCAGTACGAACCAGCGCAAAAGGGCCACGTGCTGCTGTACCCCGAAGGCATGATCAAACTCAACGAGAGTGCCGCGCTGATAGGCGGCCTGATCGACGGTGGGCGCGATGTCGCGGCAATTATTGCCGAACTGGACGCCCGGTTCCCCGGAGTACCCGAGCTCGGTGACGACATCGAACAATTCATGGAGGTCGCCCGTGCCAAGCACTGGATCGAACTCGCCTGAGCAGGCTCAGCCGCTACCGCCCAGGCCTGAGATCGGCCTGCCATTGTGGCTGCTGGCCGAGCTGACGTACCGCTGCCCGCTGCAATGCCCCTACTGCTCAAACCCGCTGGATTTCGCTGAGCAAGGCAAGGAGCTGAGTACCGAACAGTGGATCAAGGTGTTCCGCGAAGCACGGGATATGGGCGCCGCGCAGTTGGGCTTTTCCGGTGGCGAACCGCTGGTGCGTCAGGACCTGGCCGAGCTGATCGGTGAAGCCCGTAAACTCGGTTTCTACACCAACCTGATCACCTCGGGCATCGGCCTCACCGAGCAGAAAATCAGCGACTTCAAGAAAGCCGGGCTGGACCATATCCAGATCAGTTTCCAGGCCAGCGACGAGCAGGTGAACAACCTGCTGGCCGGCTCGAAAAAAGCCTTCGCGCAAAAACTCGAAATGGCCCGTGCGGTGAAAGCCCACGGCTATCCGATGGTGCTGAACTTCGTCACCCATCGGCACAACATCGACAAAATCGACCGCATCATTGAACTGTGCATCGCGCTGGAAGCGGACTTTGTCGAGCTTGCCACCTGCCAGTTCTACGGCTGGGCGCAGCTCAACCGCGTCGGACTGTTACCGACCAAAGAGCAACTGGTTCGTGCCGAGCGCATCACCAATGAGTACCGCGCCAGACTGGAAGCCGAAGGGCATCCCTGCAAGCTGATTTTCGTCACCCCGGACTACTACGAAGAACGCCCCAAAGCCTGCATGAACGGCTGGGGCAGCCTCTTTCTCACCGTGACCCCGGACGGCACCGCCCTGCCGTGCCACGGCGCGCGGCAGATGCCGGTGCAGTTCCCGAATGTTCGCGACCACAGCATGCAGCACATCTGGTACGACTCGTTCGGCTTCAACCGCTTTCGCGGCTACGACTGGATGCCCGAGCCGTGCCGCTCCTGCGATGAAAAGGAAAAGGACTTCGGCGGCTGCCGCTGCCAGGCATTCATGCTCACGGGTGACGCCAGCAACGCTGACCCGGTGTGCAGCAAGTCAGAACATCACGGCGTGATCCTTCAGGCCCGCGAAGAAGCCGAACACGCTACCCAGACCATCGAACAACTGGCCTTTCGCAATGAACGAAACTCACACCTCATCATTAAAGGTTGAACCCATCAGCGCCGCCGAAGCCGTTGCTGCCGGTATCGACTTCGCTGAATTGCGCGTCGGCCCGCACGGCCTGTTCTGGAATGAATACCGTCCCGAAGACGCTACCTGCCGAATCTGGTACCGGCACGACGGCCAGGCCAACTGCCTGACGCCGTCGGGGTTCAGCGTACGCAGTCGAGTCTATGAATATGGCGGCAGTTCGTTCTGCCTGAGCGTTGACGGGCTGGTGTTCGTCAACGAAGCGGATCAACAGCTTTATCGGCAATCGCTGCAAGGTGAGACGCCCCAGGCGTTGACCCAGGGCGAGTGCCGCTATGGCGATTTGCAGTTCGCTGACGGCCAGGTTCTGGCCGTCGAGGAAAACCACAATCAACACCGACTGATCGCTATCGATGTCGCCAGTGGACAACGCCGGTTACTGGTTGAAGGCGCCGACTTCTATGCCGCGCCGACCCTGAGCCCAAACGGTCAGCGACTGGCGTGGATCGAATGGAGTCGCCCGCACCAGCCGTGGACCTCTACGCGATTGATGGTCGCCGAGCGTCAGGCCGACAGCAGTTGGAGCGCGCCGCGCTGTGTAGCCGGTGATGGCACTGAAGAATCCCTGCAACAACCTCGCTTTGATGAGGCCAATCGCCTGTATTGCCTGACCGATCGCGGCGGTTTCTGGCAGCCATGGATCGAATCCGAATCAGGCTTGAACCCGCTCTCCAGCGCTGAAGCGGATCACGCACCCGCGCCTTGGCAACTGGGTAGCAGCACATGGCTGCCGCTGGGTGAAGGTGCCTATCTGGCGAGCTGGACCGAGAATGGTTTTGGCCGACTCGGACTGTGCCAAGGCGATGGTTCGCTACAGGATTTCACCGGCGACTACAGCCGCTTTCGCAATCTGGCGCTGGATGAACAGTTTATTTACTGCATCGCTGCGTCACCAGTCAGCCCATCAGCGGTGGTCGCCATCAACCGCGACACTCATCGAGTCGAGGTGTTGGCTGGCGGCGTTGCGCCGTTGCCCGCCGACCAGATCAGCTGTCCGCGAACCTTGCGCTACCCAAGTGGCAAGGGTGAAGCTCATGGTTTTTTCTACCCCGCCATGAACGGCGCCACTAAACCGCCTCTGGTGGTGTTTATCCATGGGGGCCCAACCTCCGCCTGCTATCCGATGCTCGATCCACGCATCCAGTATTGGGTGCAACGGGGCTTTGCCATCGCCGACCTCAACTATCGCGGCAGCACCGGCTACGGTCGTGCCTATCGACAGGCGTTGCATTTGAGTTGGGGCGCAGTGGATGTCGAGGACGCTTGTTCGGTCGTCGCCTACCTCGCTGGACAAGGGTTGATCGACGGCGAAAAAGCCTTCATTCGCGGTGGCAGTGCTGGCGGTTACACCACCCTGTGTGCACTGGCATTTCAGAATGTATTTCGTGCCGGCGCCAGTCTGTACGGCGTCAGCGATCCGACCGCCCTGGTCCGCACCACCCACAAATTCGAGGGTGATTACCTCGACTGGCTGATCGGCGACCCCGAACAGGACGCCGAACGTTACAACGCCCGGAGTCCACTCCTGCACGCAGGCAATATCCGCGTGCCGGTGATTTTCTTCCAGGGTGAGCTCGACGCAGTGGTCGTGCCGCAACAGACCCGCGACATGATCAAGGCCTTGCAGGACAACGGCCTCCCGGCCGAAGCGCATTACTACCCCGATGAACGTCATGGCTTTCGCAAGGCCAGCAATCTGGCCCATGCGCTAGAGCAGGAGTGGTTGTTTTATCAGCGGGTGATGGAGCTGATGGATTTGTAATCAGTCGATGCCACCCAGGCGTCCCGAAAAAATCGTTCGAACGCGCCGCTTCAAGCGAGTATTTCGATACCGTACTTCTGCACGATACTCAGTAGCTTGAGCGCCATGCCACTGGGGTGCTTGTCACCCGACTCCCACTGTTTGACGGTGGAGGCGCTGGTATTCAGATAGCGCGCGAACACTGGCTGGCTGACATTGCTGCGCTCGCGCAATTGTTTGATTTGCTCCGCTGGAATTTCAGCAGGCACCGTCGCCAGGCATGATTCATCGAATTGGCGCATGGTGGTCTTGCTGATAGCCCCGACCGAAAGCAGAGCACTGGCCGAATCATGGATCGACTCAAGTGCTTCACTCTTGAATTTCCTACTCATGGTTTATCTCCACAAACTCTTTCATGTCCAACAACTGCTGGACTTGCCTGTCACTCAGGCCCTCATAGGCCTTGGCCAACTCCCGGAAAGCAACCAGCTCCGACCTGCTGATGTTGCTTTGGTTCTGCTTGGCAAACAAAAACTGAAAATCCAGTAACAACTACCCTTAGCCAAGACAATCGAGCGTTGGCGATATGCGTCCAAGCGTTTCTTCCACACTCCGCCGCCGAGATTGTCAGCCTGTCCGCTGAGCATTTCGCTGAATGCAGCAATCGGGGCTGCGTCGCAAATCAACGCTTTGCTGGCTTTAGTCGCAAAGCGTTTGGTCTTGAATAACCTGAACATCATAGACATCCATTTCAAAAACATACCACTCAGTGGTATATATCTCCAATGTCAGCCACTGTGGAAACTTTCGCAGTGGCAGCAGCCGTCCATGCCGATCCCGTTAAAAAGCCATTGTTCTAACAATCGCTCAAGCACGAGGTGGTGTTTCGCAAAACGCGGAGACAAAAAAACGCCCCATGCCAAAAGAATCAGGCATGAGGCGACGCGTTATACCGCGAGACGGTTCGGGAGTCAGAGAGGGGCCAAATTGAGCTGAGCGCGATGGTGCAGACCGGCACCCGGATTGATCAGCGCCTGGGCCTGAGAGGCAATGGCATTCACTAACACCGAAGGGCTGTGACCAAGACTGTTGGCCGCACCAGCTTGAGTGAAATCCAGATACGCGCGGTCTGCGCTGTCCCACAGCCAGGAACCCTGGCCACGAACAAAAATCTGCCGGGGTCGTTCGACACTGGGCATCAGGCACTCGCTGGAAAGGTTATCGCACCGGGATGACCAACACTGATCCGCCGTTAAATCATCAAGGCTTGGGGAATTGCGACGCAGGTTGAACAGACTCATGCACGCAGCCCCTCAAGCGGTAGGCCGAGCAAACGTGAAGACCAGTCTTCGACCCGGCCAGTGCGCATGCGCTTGATCGCAATATCGCGCCAGCGTGAGGACAGCGTCGGGCAATCCACCAGTTTCTTCAAACCTGCATGCTCCAGAGGCTCCTGATAAAAACAGCGTAAGGCCCAGGCCACGGTCAGCCCGGGGTAGCTGCGCTGGATCAGCTCGAATGGCTGATCGGCACTGACGAAACCAGGCTTGAGCACTCGATAGAACCAGCCGCAACGACCTGTGTCCTGCGCCTGTTGCGGCAGAGACTGCAACCCCCAGCGATGGCTCAGGCGATAACACGGCGAACGCGGCTGGCTGATCTGCAGCAAAGAGCCGCCCCAGCGGAACATGTCGCCCAGACACACCTGCTCCTCCGTCAAACCATGGGTCGAGAGGTTTTCGCCGAACGCCGGTGCACACCAACCGATCTGTGGATAACGTTTGCGCCAATAGACATAGTGCTCGGCCGGGTAATGATGCAGAGCGCGTTCCGGGCCGGTGTGAAAACGCGGATCGCCATGCTCATCGCTGCCCAGGCCTTGCGGCCACAGCCAGAGTCGATTTTCAACCCGGTGCTTATCCGTATCGCTGATTAAACCTTGCCCGAGGTTTTTTGCCTTGCCTATGTAAACACCATCAACGTAAACGGTATTCATCGCGCTCTATGGCCCTGTAAGCCTTGTGAAGGCGGTTAGACTAGGCTTCTGAACGGCCATGGGCCATTTCGATTTTCCAGCTTCTTCGATAAGAATTACTTATGGATTTCAAACAACTGCGTTATTTCGTCGCGGTGTATGAAGAAGGCCATGTGGGACGGGCCGCAGAGCGCTTGTCAATCTCCCAGCCGGCGCTCTCGCAACAGATTCGCCAACTGGAACAGAACCTCGACGTCAGCCTGTTCGAGCGCAGCAGCAAACGCCTATTGCCGACCCTGGCCGCCCACACCTTGTATAACCACGCCCTGCCCTTACTCGATGGCATGCAGCGGGCCCGTGAGGCGCTGCGCAACTTCAAGGGGCAGGCGCTGCGAACGCTGGCCATCGGCGTACTGCAGACCGTACACACCAGCCTGGTGCCACAAATGCTGGAGCGGGTGCGCAAAGCGCAACCGCACCTGGTGGTGCAGATCTATGAGCTGACGGGACTTGAAATCGAAAAACGGCTGCTTAACGGTTCACTGGACATTGGCATCAGCTATCTACCGCCGCGCCAACCGGGGCTGCAGGGTGTGCTGTTGTATGAGGATGAGTTGACCCTTGTCATCCCGGCCGAGCATCCGCTGCGCGAATTCAAGAAAGTCTCAATGAGCCAGGCTGCAGAATTACCAATGTTATTGCTGGGAGAGGAGTTCCAGGTGCGGCAGATCTGGCAGGCGCAATTGGCCAATCTCGGACGACGCCCGCAGGTGCAGGCAGAACTGAACAACATGGCCGGGATTCTCGACAGCCTGCCCCACACAAAACTGGCCACCGTATTGCCCGGCCGCTCCCGGCAGGAACACAGCAACAAGGCGTTGCTATGGAAACCGTTGAGTGAGCCGCGGGTACCGCTGAAAGTCGGTCTGGTGTGTCGCGATGTACAACGTCAGCAAGCCACGCTCGAACTACTGCGCACTTTGCTGGAAGAGGTGATGAATGGCCCGGACGGACGGATGGCGAGCCCGGCAACACTGGATGTGCTGGGCTGAGAGCAGGTTCCTTGCCACAACAACTTTTCTCGCCACAAAAAGAAAACCCCGCCGAAGCGGGGCTTTGCAGACTGTTTCCCTGACATCCATTTCACTCCGCCATCCTGGCAGAATCCTACGTGTCCGTGTTGTTGCTTTGCGCTTCCTGCGCGACGTCCATGTGAAGTAGATTAGCTGTGGATCCAATCCTAGGCTATGGGAGAACGACAGTACGTAATGTAAGAGAATGCTTACATTAAGTAACATTCTTCAGAACTGCGCCGCATCCAGCAGAAACAGCGATTCACTGCCCGCCTTGACCGAAGCGCTCAGCGAGTGAATCCGCGGCAACAGGCGGGCGAAGTAGAAACGTGCCGTGCCCAGTTTGCTGGCGTAGAAGTCATCCTGCGCTTCCTTTCCGAATGCCGCCTTGGCCATCAATGCCCACATGTAGGCGTAGGCCATATAGCCGAATGCCTGCAGATACTCGACCGACGCGGCACCAATCTCGTTTGGATTGTTCTTCGCGCGGTCCAGCAGCCAGGCCGTCAGCTCGTCGAGGGTATCGACGGCATCATTCAACGGTTTGCTGAACTCGGCCAGGTCGGCACTGGCGGTCGCAGTGAAATGACGAATCTCGTCGGCGAACAGTTTATAGAACGCCCCGCCACTACCGACGATCTTGCGACCCACCAGGTCCAGCGCCTGAATACCGTTGGTACCTTCGTAAATCTGGGTAATGCGCACGTCACGAACCAATTGCTCCTGGCCCCACTCGCGGATATAGCCATGGCCGCCGAAGATCTGCTGGCCATGAACGGTGGTTTCCAGCCCCAGGTCGGTGAGGAATGCCTTGGCGACCGGCGTCAGCAAGGCCACCAGATCATCAGCGCGCTTACGGGTAGCGGCGTCTTCGCTGAACTTGGCGGTGTCCAGTTGCATCGCCACGTAAGTGGAGAACGCACGGCCGCCTTCATTCGAGGCTTTCATGGTCAGCAACATGCGACGCACGTCAGGGTGGACGATGATCGGATCAGCAACTTTGTCCTTGGCTTGTGGACCGGTTGGCGAACGGCTTTGCAGCCGATCACGGGCGTACTCGACCGCGTTCTGGTAAGAGCGCTCGCCAGACGCCAGGCCTTGAATGCCGACGCCCAGACGTTCGTAGTTCATCATGGTGAACATCGCCGCGAGGCCTTTGTTCGGCTCGCCGACGATGTAACCCACCGCCTCATCGAAGTTCATCACGCAGGTGGCGGAAGCCTGGATGCCCATCTTGTGTTCGATCGAACCGCAGGTCACCGGGTTACGCTCACCCAGGCTGCCATCGGCATTGACCATGAATTTCGGCACCAGGAACAGCGAGATACCTTTAGGCCCGGCCGGTGCGTCCGGCAGCTTGGCCAGCACCAGATGAATGATGTTTTCGGTCAGGTCGTGCTCACCGCCGGTAATGAAGATCTTGGTTCCGCTGACCTTGTAGGAACCGTCGGTCTGCGGCTCAGCCTTGGTGCGGATGATCCCCAGATCGGTCCCGGCATGAGGTTCGGTCAGGCACATGGAGCCCGCCCAGACGCCGGCGTACATGTTTGGCAGGTACGTAGCTTTGAGCTCTTCGCTGGCATGGGTGTTGATCGACACACAGGCGCCAGAGGTCAGCATCGGATACAAACCGAAGGCCAGGCTGGACGAGTTGATCATCTCTTCGACCTGGGCCGAGACCGCCTTAGGCATGCCCATGCCGCCGAAAGCAGGATCGCCACCGACACCCACCCAGCCACCTTCAGCGTAGGTCTGATATGCCTGTGGGAAACCTTGCGGCGTGGTGACCACACCGTCGCTCCAACGGCAGCCTTCTTCGTCAGCATTACGGCTCAGCGGCGCGATGCTTTTGCTGGTGACTTTGCCGGCTTCTTCGAGAATCGCCTCGACGGTTTCAGCATCAACTGTGTCAGCCAGAGCAGGCAGTTCGGCCCAGAGTTTGGCGACCTCGAAAACTTCATTGAGGACGAAGCGCATATCGCGCAGGGGCGCTTTGTAGTCAGCCATGGCAAACCTCGTGAGAACTTGACAAGTGATTCGTAGGATCGGTTTTACGCTAGATCCCGAGTGTAACCGAACAACTTTTAAGACACATAGGGTCAGCTAGTGACTATTTTGTAAAGTTTAGTCATCAAGACCAGGCTATAGATTTTCAGTGTAGGTGCGTATGTTTCGCGGGCAAGCCTTGCGGCGCCGACACTCAACCCGCTGCGGCGTCCATACGCACTGCGCCACGGCGGTTTTGACCGAATGCCATGACGCAGTTACGCCCCGCACCCTTGGCACTGTACAGCGCCTGATCCGCCGATTTGAGCACTTCTTCCGGGGTTCGTTGCTCGATCCGCTCGGCCACCCCGATGCTGACCGTTACCGAAACGCTGGAGGCCGAGGCGCCGGCCCGGCGCTGTCGCCCCTGCTGATCGTCCTGAGGGCGGCTGTCCTGGTTGCGCAAATGGATGTCGTAGGTAGCAATCGATTCGCGGATGACCTCAAGGTGCGGCATGCACTCTTCCAGGGTCTTGCCGGCGAATACCAGAGCGAACTCTTCACCACCGTAGCGATAGGCGCGTCCACCGCCGCTGATTTTCGACAGTTTGCTGGCCACCAGACGCAGCACCTGGTCGCCGACGTCGTGGCCGTGGGTGTCATTGAATTTCTTGAAATGATCGACGTCACCCATCGCCAACACATAGTTGCGGCCCAGGCGCTGCAAGCGTTCGTTCAGGGCGCGGCGTCCGGGCAGGCCGGTCAGCTCGTCGCGGAAGGCCATTTGATAGGCTTCGTGAGCGACCGCCGCAGCGATCATCAACATCACCTGGCTGCACATGATGTTCAGGGTGAACGGCAAAATGAAGGTCTTTGGCAACATCCAGAACAGCCCGAGCAAACCCACCAATTGCGCCGCATGCAGCGGCCTTGGGTTGCTCCAGTACTGCACGGCCAGCAGCAGGAACGCGGCGAAGAACACCGGGTAAGACAACTGGATCAGACTTATCCAGCTGCCATACAACGCTGGCCAGCGGATCTCCGCCAACCAGGCCAGCAGCGCTTGCGGAAAACTTTGCTCCAGGCTCAGCGCGACACTGCCAAACACCAGCAACACGGCGAAGCGCGCCACCATGTCCTGAAACAAATGAGTGCGCTCCTGCCAGGCGGCGAACAATCCATACAGCAAAGGCAGCAGCAGGCAACACAGATGGAACACTACCGCAGCGTCTTCACGGACTTTTCCGTTGTCGCGGTAATAGTCGGTCTGGGTGTCGAGCAGAAAATAGGCGGTGTACACCGTGACCATCAGAAACAGTTCACGCTGACGTCGATAAACCGCGCAGTAAGAACCGCCAAGCAACAGTACCAAGGTCGGCAGCACGTTGAACAACGAGGTGAAGAAGACGTTGAGATCCTTGACGTAGGCAGCCGCAAGCCCCGCGAGCAACAACAGTAATGAGGGCAAAAAATGACTGAAACGTACAGCGCTGGAACGCGGCAAGGGTAAAACTCCGACCCGGCAAATCAATAGATGGCATTGTGCCTGCATTTCTCGCAATTAAGCACACACAGAGTGACGCGCATCACACTGCACACCCTTTAACGGCAGCAAAAGCGTTCTACTTAGCGTTTTAGTCGGGAATTTTTTGCGATTAAGTCGGTGCTGCTGGGTCCTGCAGGAGCGAGCGGTGCGGCGATCCGACTTGCCCGCGAAACAGACGCTGCGGTCCTGCAGATGGACCGCATGGTCTTTCATCGCGGGGCAAGCCGCCTTGGAACGCCGGTTTCCCGAGGTACCTCCTGACCCGGTTTCAGCTTGTCCCTGGGCCGCTGGCTCTGCCCGCAGACCTGCACGACGTGAGATCCAGCAGCACGGAGGTCATCCAGATCAAAGGTCGTTGTTGAACGGCTGCAAAGGCCCCTCTTTGATGGTGCGACCTTTTGCACCGACGGCTTTGAGCGACAACCGCGCATCTACCGCCTGCGAGCTCGTAATCTTGGGATTAAGCGGCCGTGCCACCACGGAGTTTTCGTCACCCAACTCGCCTTGTGGAATCACAAGCGACGGATGATCGAATGGCGCTCGCTCCCAGGCGACCCGCGGATCGGTCAACCCGACCTCCAGGAACTTGACCAGTGCGTCCATTTCCGTGGGGGTAAAGTTTATAGGGGCAATATCCGGATCGAGGTTCGAGGTGTTGTGCTGATTCGCGCCGGGATTATCGAATCCACTGGTGTTGTTCGCATCCTGGCCACGCCGATCACCGCCGCGGTTGTAGAACTCTACGACCTGTTGGAGCGTCGCCCGGCTGCCATTGTGGAAATACGGCCCGGTCAAAGCGATGTTGCGCAGCGTCGGCACCTTGAAGGCGCCATCGACGGCATCACGGAAGCCGATTTTGGGCGTGAGCGTCGGGTCACAGGGTATCGCCGAACTCAATGGCACTGCGAACAAGCACACGTCGACAGTAAAAGGGTCAGGCACCTGGCCGCCTTGCAGCTGGGTGTTGTATTGGCGAGTGAATGACAGCGGGTTACCCCATGGATCCTTATCGCCGACCCCCACGTCCTCAGAGGTCGGGCGCACACCTATGTTGTAGAAGGAGTTGTCATAGAGTGTGGTCAGGCCGTCAGCCATCACCATACGTTCGACGCGCTCATGGGGCGAGAGGCGCAAACGGGTGGCTGCGCCGGTCAATTCCGGCCCGCCGTGGCAATTGATGCACCTGCCCTTGCCGGTGAAAAGATTCATACCCTCGACTTGCTGGGCATTCAATGCCTGACTATTACCTTGCAAGTAGGTATCCAGCGGCGTCTGATCCGAGACCAGGGTGGATTCGTACATCTGGATCGCGAGCCCGAAGAAGAGCGGGAAATTGGCCTCCATCTGGCTATACGGCGCGCCACCCAGCGAAACCTGCTGCGTCGCGTTCCACAGCCGTGGCTGGAAGGCCTTCTGGACCAGTGCACGATAGGAAGGTCGGTGGCCGACAGTGGGGGCCAATACCGAATCGGTTAATGAGATCTGCTGCTGCTTGAGTATCAGATTGTCGAGCATGCGTCGACCGATGTCCGCGAAGGTGCGCCCGCCGCAGGACATTTCGACTGGGCTGCCGGGAGGTCCCACGGCCTGCGAGGCGGCAGAGGCATCGTTGAGTGCTAGTCGCACCTTGGTCGCAACCCCGCTGGCATCGTTGGTGACGAAGATGCCAGCATCAGGATCGCGATTGCCGAACGGCGAGAAGCCATTGAAGACGTTGTTGGCCCGACCATCCCAGAAATTGCGCACGTTGAAGGCGGCGTTGATCACCGTAGGTGCGTTGCGCCCGGTACTACGACGGACATTGATGCCATTGACCTGGAAGATACCGTCCGGCTGCCGCGTGCAATCGTCGAAACGCGATTGACGCGGCCTGACGAAGTTGGCGTCGAACACGCCTTGTGAGCCGGTCACATCGTCGGTCGAATAGAGGATCGGTGAATTGCGATCGAGCGGATCGGCCAGCACATGGGTCGGAAAGTCGGTTTTCTTGAGCGTGTAGTTCGGGCCGCCCTTGCCACCGGATCTGGTCGTGTATGAGGCCACGTCGCCAGGAATGTCGGCCGCTGCGAACGGCTTGTTGAAGAGCGACGCGACGTTCGCATTGGTGTTTCTCTGGCCGGGGTTGATCTGGTTGGTGATCCGGTGATCGGCCCCGGCGTGAAAGTGGCAAGTCGCGCAAGCGGTGGAGCCATCGCTGCCGACCTCCATGTCCCAGAAAAGGGCCTTGCCCAATTGGATCACCGCTGTGCGATTTTGCACGTAGTCGCCCATCAGAGTGACTTCACGTCCGCCTTCGGTTCCCGAGGGGTCGGGCGGTGTGATACCGCGCAACGACTGCAGGGTGGGTAGTACATCCAGCGCCGGTGGCACTGCAGGGACGATCTGTGGCACTGCTGTAGCGGCGAGGGTACTCTTGAAGGGCAGACTGACTGCAACCAGGCCGCCTGCGATCGCGCAGGTCAAACGGACAGTTCGAAAGATGTTCATGTGCTTCATCATGATCACACTCCGGGTTCGGGGGTTGTCCCGTTGCGAGATGAACTCCTGGCCAGAAATCTTGCTGCTCGCGCGAGTTATAACACCGACCCTAAGTTGGCTGGCGTGAGGCGTAGTCGAACTGGCAAAGTGCTCTCTTTCCCTAGGCTAAATTAAAACGCTCTTTGTCGCCCCGTGGCGGGCGTCTAGGTGGACTGTAGCTGTAATGGAAAATTTTAGTAGTCGAATTTCAAATATTTTTTTTGTCGAGCGAGCAATTCGTTAGTTTAAACAACAACCGAGCGCAGATGAACAGCAACAAGCAGAAAGAGCGGTTACCCCCCCTCAACTTCGGTGTGAAATTCCCCACTATTGGGTGCAATCCCCCAGTAGCATCCGCGTCTTGATTCACCCAGGATCTCAGCCAACAGCCAATGTTTACGGAGCCTTCATGGCAAATTAAATATTTTTCATACGGCTGGCAGAGTAAATGCAAAGTGGGTTCACCCATCCATAAAAGTTGGAGAGTCGGGAAATAGCAAGTGCCCAATATGCGTGATGATATGGACCGTTGGTTTGCGCCATGAATACCCTGAACATACGAGCGCCCAGGTCGCACTACATTGGTTATCGGCATTGATTATTCTATGATCATTGAGTGCCGATTCTTACGCTGCCTTATTCAATGTATCGGCAGACGTCAAACTAACCATTACCACATTGAATATTTCGATAACGACATTGCTCATACTGTTTTTTATGGCGCGTGTATGTTTGCGCTTTAACCATTTACGCAAACACTCGTCCAGGCCGGGTGAATTACCGGTCGCCTTTGTCCTGCTCTCGAGCCCGCGAGAAAGGCTTAATCGACAACTCACGACGGCCAGCGACATCAGACGGGCTATCCAAGCCAATCCCTGTACTCCCCTCCCCCACACAAAATCACAAAAAACACTGCGAGAAAAAATCACTGCTTGCTCGGTACCGGTACGAGCGATCTGCGGATGACGGTTGAGGCCGTTCGCCTGGGTTGTGGCCTGGCACAGCAGGCCTGCCCCCATCCTCAACTTCGCGCCACACTCCCCGTGTCTGGGGACATCTCCCCCCACTTCTGCGCTTCGAACAGGCCTGTGCGGAGTGCAAAAAAAAACGCCACAGCCAGCATTTCCGCGCGTTAGCGACTGATTGTGCAATTAGGCACGACAACTGCTTTACACGCTCCAGGCTCAGGGAAATATCTCTCGCGAGCCCCAATTCGACGCTGCTCTGCTCCGTATTTTTTGCGCAAGCCTTAGTGCATCACCGGGTAGGCGAGTCGATTGACCGGCAACTGGCCCAGCAAGATATTGGAGAGGACCATGAGCATACGTGAAAAAGCAAAAACGCTAGCCACACCACCGTTTCACAAACGATTCAACGGCATCATCGCTCGTCCCACACTGATCGCCGGTGCGGTCGCCTTCGCACTGGTCCTTGGGGGGGGAGGTTATGCACTTGCCAAGGGTGGGACCGCCAGGCCCCCCGCCCCGGGCGCAACAACGCAGTTCCCAACGCCCACGCTCCCTGACCCGCTATTCGCGAACCCGAATGCGGTTCACCAATTCGACGTCGTTGGCTTTATCCAGAACATGACCCTGGACACCAGCAATGCGGGCTGCCCTAACACCAGCGCCCCTGGCCGCTTTGGTGGTACGGTCCAACTGAATGGCGTCACGTATACAGTCCCTTGCAACACTGTTATCCAGATGCCGGCCAATACCCTGACGTGGGCCCAATTCGTCAACGGCGGATCGCTGGCGCTCAATAAAGTCCCGCCTGCTTACCCATCGTTCGAGATCCATGTGGTTGGCAATACCGTCGGCACCAAGCAAATCGCCGGGCTGATCACTGTCTCCCAGCAATCAGTCAACGCCGGCAGCGGCGTCATCACCAACATCGACTACGCCACTGGCAACATCCAGGTTGACAGCGGCAACCCGCTGCAGCCGACGATCATCCAGATCAACGATCCGAATGGACGCTTTGGCCGTCCCCAGAGCCCTGACCCTCGCTTCTCCGTCGATGACGCCAACCCGACTATCTACGCCGGCACCGGCTACCCGATGTGCGTGCCACGCACGGCAGGTGGGAGCGACGCACTCTGCCCAGAGAAAAACCGGCCAAAGGTCGTTTCCGCGACCAGCTCTAACAACTGCCGAAACTTCAGCCAGGCCGGCGTAGTTCCCCCTGCAAGCGGAGAGCTTCCCCCGCCGATTTTGGGCCAGCTCTATTGCAGCCAGTACGTCATGAAGAGCTTCAGCGATCCTACACGCACGGCGACGGACCCCGACCCGACCCAGCAAGCGCCGTTCGAAGTCGGCGACTTTATCAAATACGCTGGCACGCTGTTCAAGTCGACTACAGTGGGTGCCCCGGACTTCATCTCGGCGCACACGATAGAGGCCAGCATCGGGATCTACACTCAGCCTGGTACGCAGCCCAGCTACCTGGCTATCGGAGGGTTTGGCATCGGCAGCGCCGACCCCGCGGCGACGGCTATCAACGGTGCGGCGCAGGAGACGGCGAATCGGATTTTCCTCGAAGCATTGACTACCGACGTCAAGACTCCGGTCGACATTTACCTGATGGACGTCGATCCCTCGACCGGCGCGCAAACCAACCGCTGGGTGACACCTTATGAGATGACGGGTGAGTGCAACCCTGCACTGACCCTTCCAACGAGCTGTTTCGGTGCCTCGGGTGGCATCACGACCCAGAACGTTGGCCCTCAGCCGCAACGTGCCAGGATTCGGGCGACCAAGGCGCCGCTTGGGCTCCTCAGCCAGCCAACTCGTACCCTGCGCGTCATGGTGCGCTCACTCTGCGTTCCGACGGCGACCGCCAGCCAGACTGTAGTGGACAGTTGCTTGCAAAATGCCAGTAAGGTAACAGTGGCCAACGGTCTGATTGCGGGACAGTATGTGGCGCCGGTGTTTGAGTTCATCTTTCCGGAAAACATCAGACCGGGCGACCCCATCGTCCCGAACGACTTCTGGCACCTGCCGTTCCTGCGCAATGGGGAAGGTGCAAGCACCCCGACTGGCGTCGGCCCGCTGGAGCCTACCCCGTGGTGAGCATGGTCTGACTACTCAGGAGCAAAGCCTTACAAGCCCGGATGCAAGGTCCGGGCTTTTTTCATTCAAAAAAAAACCGCGGCTCCCGGAGGAGCAGCGGCTTTTGAAGGACTGCGTCAGGGCTTAGTAACCCAGACCGAAGTCTTCCTCTTTCATGCCCATCAGGTTGTTGGCACCCGACAGCATGGTTGCTACGTGAGTGCGGGTACGCGGCAGGATGCGCTGGAAGTAGAAGCGCGCAGTCTGCAGCTTGGCGGTGTAGAACGCCTCTTCGGTGGTGCCGGCAGCCAGTTTTTCCGCCGC
This sequence comes from Pseudomonas sp. GW821-FHT01E05, assembly GCF_059422425.1. Classification (NCBI taxonomy): domain Bacteria; kingdom Pseudomonadati; phylum Pseudomonadota; class Gammaproteobacteria; order Pseudomonadales; family Pseudomonadaceae; genus Pseudomonas; species Pseudomonas sp. GW821-FHT01E05. Next base: position 646,804 of record NZ_JBWKWW010000001.1, on the reverse strand, counting down.
CAGACGCGCCATGTCAGCCCAGAAGTAAGCCAGGCAGGCATAACCGGAGTACATCAGGTAATCCACCGAAGCGGCACCGACTTCTTCGCGATCTTTCATGGCAGCCATACCGACCTTCATGGTCAGCTCGCCCCACTCTTTGTTCAGCGCAGCCAGAGGTTCGACGAACTCTTTGAGCGCTTCGTTGCCTTCGTTGGTCTGGCAGAACTTGTGGACGATCCTGGTGAAGCCCTTCAGCGCCTCGCCTTGAGTCATCAACACTTTACGGCCCAGCAGGTCCAGCGCCTGAATACCGGTGGTGCCTTCGTACAGCATGGAAATACGGCTGTCGCGAACGTTCTGCTCCATGCCCCACTCGGCGATGAAGCCGTGGCCGCCGTAGATTTGCACGCCGTGGTTGGCAGATTCGAAGCCCACTTCAGTCATGAAGGCTTTGGCGATCGGCGTCATGAAGGCCAGCAGTGCGTCGGCTTTCTTCTTCTCTTCCTCGTCCACACCGTACTTGACGATGTCGACCTGTTTGGCAGTGAAGTACACCATTGCACGGTTGCCTTCGGCGAAGGCCTTCATGGTCAACAGCATGCGGCGTACGTCAGGGTGCACGATGATCGGGTCAGCGGCTTTGTCCGGCGCTTTCGGGCCAGTCAGGGAGCGCATTTGCAGGCGATCGCGAGCGTATTTCAGGCCGCCCTGGAAACCGATCTCGGCGTGAGCCAGACCTTGCAGAGCAGTGCCCAGACGCGCGGTGTTCATAAAGGTGAACATGCAGTTCAGGCCTTTGTTCGCCGGGCCGATCAGGAAACCGGTGGCCGCGTCGAAGTTCATCACGCACGTCGCGTTACCGTGGATACCCATCTTGTGTTCCAGGGAACCGCAGGTCACAGCGTTGCGCGAACCGACCGAACCGTCAGCGTTTGGCAGGAACTTGGGAACGATGAACAGGGAAATGCCTTTGGTGCCGGCCGGTGCATCCGGCAGACGTGCCAGAACGATGTGGACGATATTGTCGGCCATATCGTGCTCACCGGCCGAGATGAAGATCTTGGTGCCGGTGACTTTGTAGGAACCGTCAGCCTGAGGTTCGGCCTTGGTGCGCAACATGCCCAGGTCGGTGCCGCAGTGCGGTTCGGTCAGGCACATGGTGCCGGTCCATTCGCCGGAGACCAGCTTGGTCAGGTAAGCCTCTTGTTGCTCAGGTGTACCGTGTTCGGAAATGGTGTTCATCGCGCCATGGGACAGGCCTGGGTACATGCCCCACGACCAGTTGGCTTCGCCAACCATTTCGCTGACTGCCAGCCCCAGCGACTCCGGCAAGCCTTGGCCGCCATGCTCTAGGTCATGGGCCAGACTCGGCCAGCCACCTTCGACGAATTGCTTGTAGGCTTCTTTGAAGCCCGTCGGGGTCTTAACGCCGGTTTCGCTCCAGGTGCAGCCTTCGGTGTCACCCACACGGTTCAGCGGAGCCAACACCTGCTCACAAAACTTGGCGCCTTCCTCGAGAATGGCGTCAACCATATCCTTCGTTGCGTCCTGGCAAGCCGGCAGGCTCTGATAGTGCGCTTCGTAACCGAGCAGTTCGTCACGAACGAAGCGAATATCACGCAAGGGGGCCTTGTAGTCAGGCATAGCGATAAACCTCTGCTGATGAAACCGGGAATGAACGACCGCGTTGGTTTGTCGTGGCGGTCAAACAGTTGTTTGAAACATACGTTTACGACCAAACCTTGTCAAGCGTCGATCATTTGCCGTTCGTCATCGCCTGCCGCAACGCCACGCACGCAAAGGCCCACAGCCATTACCTGCGCAAAGACGGTGTAGAAAATATTAGTTGAAAGAGAAGGACATGCCCGACAGAACGCCATGCAACGCACGGCGCAGGAGCAGAAAAATCAGCGAGCGATCACGCGTAGGTATTGATCAGCGTACCGAGCATTTCATCGGACGCCTTGGCGACTTTGACGCCCAGTTCCGCCTGAATCTTGCCCATGGACATATCGACCATGCTGCTCGCCAGATCCGATTGCTGGCTGCGATCTAACGAGCGCAGGCGATCGACCTGGGCTTCGGAAGACTGGCTGGTGAGCGCGCGTTCGACAGTTGTGTTGGCGATCTGGCCGGCGGCCTGATCGACACGATTCTGCCCTGTCTGGAGAGTGCTCAGACCAGCGTAGAAAGCGGTATTCCCTGAGATTTCCATGGAAGAACTCGATCCTGCAGAGGATAAACAGCGTCCATTGAAGCAGACCCACCCGGAAAAGGCCCGACAAAAACACTAATGGCATAGTGCCTTATCATAGGCAAAATCTAGTCTAGAAGGTCCAGCTGCAAATACTCGGCCACCGCTTCTGCTGTGACAACCTTGAGCTTGGGCACTCGACCGAGACACGGCGCCGGCAACCGTTCGGCCAGAGTCGCGAGATTCTCCTCCAGACGCGAAGTCTTGGGGTCGATGATGTTGGCCACCCAACCCACCAACTGCAGACCGTCCCGGGCAATCGCCTCGGCCGTCAGCAACGCATGACTGATGCAACCCAGGCGCACACCCACTACCAGAATCACCGGCAAAGCCAGGGCCATCGCCAGGTCCGACAGGTTGTCCTGATCGGCCAACGGCACTCGCCAACCGCCAGCGCCTTCGATCAACGTGAAGTCGGCCTGCTTGCCCAGAATATGCCGCATCGGCGCCAACAACGACTGAACAGTGAGCGCCACACCCGCCTCGCGGGCCGCCAGATGGGGTGCGATCGCCGGCTCGAACGCCACCGGGTTGACCTCGGCGTAACTCAGCGGCAATGAGCATTCAGCCAGCAACGCCAGTGCATCGGCGTTGCGCAGCCCCTTGGGCGTCAGCTCACAGCCGGAGGCCACCGGTTTACCCGCCGCCGTGCTCAATCCCGCCGAGCGTGCAGCATGCAACAGACCTGCGGCGATGGTGGTCTTGCCGACATCGGTATCAGTGCCGGTGATGAAATAGGCTGCACTCATAAAGGTTTCTCCAATATGGCATAGACCACCTGGTAAGTCGCAGGCAGCCCTTGTGCCTGACGAAACTGTTCATAGGCCTGGATCAAACCGAGTATCCGCGCCCGGCCCGTCAAACCACCCGGCCGACCGGGGTTCAGATTGTGCGCACCCAAGGCTTTGAGCTCGTGAGTCAGGCTGCGCACGTCCGGGTAATGCAACACATGCGGGCGAGTTTCCAGGCTGACTACACGCAAACCGCTGGCAGCACACAGCTGCTGATAAGTGCTGAACTGGCGGAAGCGATTGACGTGAACCATGCCATCCACCTGGCTCCAGCTATCGCGCAATTCATACAACGTACCGACGCACAGACTGGCAAACGCCAACACGCCGCCAGGCTTCAGTACGCGATGCGCCTCACTCAGCACCGAGGTGAAGTCCGCACACCACTGCACCGCCAGGCTGGAAAAAACAAGCTCGCAACTCTGCGCCTGCAACGGTAAACGCTCGGCATCGCCGGCGATGAAATGTACTGCACCACCCAACGGCCGAGCGTGGTTGAGCATGCCTTCGGCAATGTCCAGCGCCAGCCCTTCGCTCTCGGGGAATGTCTGACCCAGAACGCGACTGAAATAACCCGTGCCGCAGCCCATATCCAGCCAGCGATCGGGGGAGAAGTCACCCGGCAAGCGGCTCAGCAATTCACCGCCAACCGCCCGCTGCAACTCGGCCACGCTGTCATAACTGGCCGCCGCGCGGGAAAAGGACGCCGCTACCTGACGCTTGTCGGGCAGGCCGCCGGGAAGATTGGGAAAGGACAAATCAGTCATCACCGGACTCATGCAAAAAGGCCTGGATCGCCCCCGCCACACCGTGGGGATCTTCCAGAAGAAACGCGTGGCTGGCCTGTTCAATCAGACCGATTTCGACATCCGGCAACAACGCCAGCAACGCCCCCGCCGCTTCGGCCGGGACCAGGCCGTCGAGCCCGGCAAACAGATGCAACTGCGGGCCACGGAAGGATTGCAAGGCCTGGCGGGTATCCAGTTGCGCGAGCAACTCCAACCCGCTCAACAGGGCTGAAGGCGGTGTATTCGGCGCACCACCGAGCAACAGACGCGCTATGCCGCGCGGGTCATTGGCGCCTTGGGCGCAGAGCAGGCCGAAGCGCTTAAGCGTCCCCCGCGGGTCGGCACCGCACCCGGCAAGAAACGCATCAAAGGTTTCCCCCTGCATCGCGCTCGGCCATTCGTCATGGGCAACAAAACAAGGATTACTGGCCATCGTCAGCAAACCGCAGCAACGATCGCCACGTCGGGCGGCCAGTTCCGAGGCGAGCATGCCACCCAGTGACCAACCACCCAGCCAGGCATTATCCGGCAGGATTGCGTCGAGTTCGTCGAGCCACTCATCCAGGTCACCCGATTCAAGCTCCGGCAACGGTTCGATATCGACCCGCAGGTGTTCGTCCAGCCCCTGCAAAGCAGCCGCCAGCGGTTCCAGCGGCGAAATGCCGAGGCCCCAACCGGGCAGCAGAATCAGTCGATCACGCATGGCTTGGCTCCGGTCCCAATTCGCTAAAGCAGTCTGCCAGTCCATTTAACAATAGCTGGACCTGAGCCTCGCTGTGGGCCGCGGACAAAGTCACGCGCAAACGTGCGCTGCCGGCCGGCACGGTCGGCGGACGAATCGCAGTGACCATCAAGCCGCGCTCGCGCAACATCTGCGAAAAGCGAACGGCGCGCCCGCTATCGCCGATCATGATCGGCTGGATCGGCGTAAAACTGTCCATCAGTTCCAGACCAATCTGCTCGGCGCCTTGGCGGAACTGGCGGATCAGCGCATTCAGGTGCTCACGTCGCCAATGCTCGCTGCGCAGCAGTTCGAGGCTTTTGAGCGTGGCACAAGCCAGTGCCGGCGGTTGGCTGGTGGTGTAGATGTACGGCCGGGCGAACTGGATCAGGCTTTCGATCAGCTCTTCGCTACCGGCGACGAACGCCCCCGCCGTGCCGAAGGCCTTACCCAGCGTGCCGACTAATACCGGCACATCCTCCTGACTCAAACCAAAGTGCTCGACGATCCCGCCGCCGTTGGCACCCAACGGACCAAAGCCGTGGGCGTCATCGACCATCAACCAGGCGCCTTTGGCTTTGGCCACCCGGGCCAGCGCGGGCAAATCGGCGAGGTCGCCGTCCATGCTGAACACGCCATCGGTCACCACCAGCGTGTTGCCGGTGGCTTTTTCCAGACGCTTGGCCAGGCTGATCGCATCGTTATGCAGATAGCGGTTGAAGCGAGCGCCGGACAACAGCCCGGCATCCAGCAACGATGCATGATTGAGCCGGTCTTCCAGCACCGTATCGCCCTGCCCGACCAGCGCCGTGACCGCGCCGAGGTTGGCCATGTAACCGGTGGTGAACAGCAGCGCCCGCGGGCGGCCGGTCAAATCGGCCAAGGCTTCTTCCAGCGCATGGTGCGGGGCGCTGTGGCCGATCACCAGATGTGAAGCGCCACCGCCCACGCCCCAACGAGCCGCCCCGGCGCGCCACGCTTCAATCACTTGCGGGTGATTGGCCAGGCCCAGGTAATCGTTGTTGCAGAACGCCAGCAACGGCTGACCGTCGACCACCACTTCCGGACCTTGGGGGCTTTCAAGCAGAGGACGATGGCGATAAAGGTTTTCGGCACGACGAGCAGCAAGGCGTGCGGCGAGATCGAAAGACATGCAGGCCTCGGGGGCAGATCACAGGATGTGGGTAATTGCCCAATCCCAATGTAGGAGCGAGCTTGCTCGCGATGACGGTCTGACATTCAACATTGATGTTGACTGTGCCACCGCTATCGCGAGCAAGCTCGCTCCTACAGGGGGGCGAGGTTCAAACAGCGGCGTTATAAAACTGCTCGCTGCTCTTCTGTTCCACCAGCGCCTGCTCGATGGCCGCCTGATGCACTTCGTCAGCATGCTCTTCGCGAGCTTCCGGCAGGATGCCCAGGCGCGAGAACAGTTGCATGTCCTTGTCAGCCTGCGGGTTGGCGGTGGTCAGCAATTTATCGCCGTAGAAAATCGAGTTGGCACCGGCAAAGAAGGCCAAAGCCTGCATCTGCTCGTTCATCGCCTCACGGCCAGCGGACAGACGCACGTGGGACTGCGGCATCAGGATTCGCGCAACCGCCAGCATGCGGATGAAGTCGAACGGGTCGACGTCATCGGCGTTTTCCAGCGGCGTACCGGCGACTTTTACCAGCATGTTGATCGGCACCGACTCCGGATGCTCTGGCAAGTTGGCCAGCTGGATCAGCAGATTGGCGCGGTCATCGAGGGACTCACCCATGCCGAGGATGCCGCCGGAGCAGATTTTCATTCCGGAATCACGCACGTACGCCAGCGTTTGCAGGCGCTCGCCGTAAGTACGAGTCGTGATGATGCTGCCGTAGAACTCGGGCGAGGTATCCAGGTTGTGGTTGTAGTAGTCCAGACCGGCCTGGGCCAGGGCTGCGGTCTGGTCCTGATCGAGACGGCCAAGAGTCATGCAGGTTTCCAGGCCCATGGCCTTCACGCCTTTGACCATTTCCAGCACGTAGGGCATGTCTTTGGCCGACGGATGTTTCCAGGCTGCACCCATGCAGAAACGGGTCGAACCAATGGCCTTGGCGCGAGCGGCCTCTTCGAGGACCTTCTGCACTTCCAGCAGTTTTTCTTTTTCCAGACCGGTGTTGTAGTGACCGGACTGCGGACAATATTTGCAATCTTCCGGGCAAGCACCGGTTTTGATCGACAGCAGCGTCGAGACTTGCACGCGATTGGCGTCGAAATGCGCGCGGTGCACCGTCTGCGCCTGGAACAGCAGGTCATTGAAGGGCTGAACGAACAGCGCTTTGACTTCGGCTAAAGACCAGTCATGACGCAGGTTGGCAGTGGTGCTGGCGCTCATTGGCAATTCCTTGTTTATGCTTGGCAAGCGGCTGCGGCATGTAATACCCACAGACGCGACACGGATGTTCGGCATATTTAAGGAAGAGACATGCACTGTCAACCACAATACAAAGGACCGGTTTACATCTGGTTAAAAAACAAACAGACCTGTTTGCTCTGTGACGAACTCACCGACACCCCTCACCCCATCTGCACACCTTGTGAAAGTGAGCTGCCCTGGCTCGGTGATCACTGCCAGGTTTGCGCCCTGCCCTTGCCCATGGCCGGTTTGACTTGCGGCCAATGTCTGAAAAAGCCCCCGGCCTTTCAACAAGTCGTGACACCCTTTACTTACGGCTTTCCGATCGACAGCTTGATTACCCGTTTCAAGCACAACGCAAAGTGGCCGTTTGGGCGCTTGCTGGCCGAACTACTCAGCCAATCGCTGCAACATCGCTTTGATGAGGACCTCGCACGGCCCGACGCCCTGGTCCCTGTGCCCTTGGCCAACAAGCGCCTGCGCGAGCGCGGCTACAACCAGGCGGCGATGCTCGCTCACTGGCTCGGCGACAGCCTGAACCTCCCCTGCGATGAACGCCTGCTGCTGCGGACTCAGGACACTGCCGCGCAACAGGACCTGGATGCCAAGGCGCGCAAACTCAACCTGCGAAGGGCATTCACCCTGCTGCCCGATGCGCAGATCAAAGGCCGGCACCTGGCTTTGATCGACGATGTACTGACCACCGGCGCCACCGCCGAAAGCCTCGCCCGCTTGTTAATGAACGCGGGAGCCCGACGGGTCGACGTCTACTGCCTGGCCAGAACCCCCAAACCCGGCGAGTTGACCTGACTTGACTCTCACGCGCCAAGGCGCCAACGTCCAACCCCATCAATACAGCCCGTAGCGCGCCGCCATGTCCTTGCCCACGCTTTTGACTCAACACATCGTCCGTCGTCCACAGCGCATCGCCTTGCTGCAACACATTGCCGAGCAAGGCTCGATCACACGCGCCGCAAAAAGCGCGGGATTGAGTTACAAGGCGGCCTGGGATGCCATCGATGAGTTGAACAACCTCGCACAGAAGCCTTTGGTCGAACGCAGCGTCGGTGGCAAGGGCGGCGGTGGCGCGAAGTTATCCACAGAGGGTGAGCGGGTATTGCGGCTCTATCAACGTCTGCAAGCCTTGCAAGCTCAGGTGCTGGAGGCCGCGGAGGATGCCAGCGACCTGGACCTGCTCGGCCGTTTGATGCTCAGGACCAGCGCGCGTAATCAACTGCACGGCAAGGTCGTGGCCATCGACAGTCAGGGGCGCAATGATCTGGTCCGCCTGGAGCTGGCCGAAGGACTGACGATCCAGGCGCAGATCACCCACGACAGCACCCTGCGATTAGAGCTGGAAATGAGCACTGAAGTGGTCGCATTGATCAAGGCTGGCTGGCTCGATTTGCTGGCCATCGATCAAGCTGCAACACCTGGACACAATTGCCTGAGCGGGATTATCGAAGAAATTCTCGACGCCGAAGACGGCCCCAGCGAGGTACGGATCGCCCTGCCTAACGGGCAAACCTTATGTGCGTTGGCCGAGCCGTTACACCTTAGAACCTTGGTGCTGACGGCTGGAAAACCCGTCCTGGTGCAGTTCGCACCGTCCAACGTATTGCTCGGCACACCGCTATAACCAAGGGCGGACGCATATCCCGTAGCAGCTGCCGAAGGCTGCGTCCGGCTGCGTGTAGCAGCTGTCGAGCCTGCGAGGCTGCGTTCGGCTGCGCAGCAGTCGTAAATTCAGGCACTGCAATTCTGACCTTTTATTGAGTTAACCGGATTGCGAGTGCTTCGCCCTCGGACGCAGCCTTCGGCAGCTGCTACGGGGGCTCGGCGCAGCTTGAAAAATTATTGAAACATTTCCTTCATCGGCGCTCGTTAAGGTGCCTGCAAAAACCTGCAGGGAGCTTGATGTGAATCTATTGGAAGAAAACCAGCCCACCGACCTCGAAAAAATTGTCGGCCTCAGCCGCCGCGGCTTTATCAGTGCCGGCGCCTTGTGTGGCGCGGCAATGTTTCTGGGCGGCAACCTGCTGAGCCGCAGCGTTCTGGCAGCCAGCGTCAGCACCGGCTCAAGCGAACTGCTGGGTTTCAACAGCATTGCCACCGCCACCAGCGACACCATCACCCTGCCGCCGGGCTACACATCGTCGGTACTGATCAGTTGGGGCCAGGCGCTGCAAAAGAACGGCCCGGCCTTCGACCCGAGCGGCAATGGCACAGCCCAGGCCCAGGAAGTCCAGTTTGGCGACAACAATGACGGCATGAGCCTGTTTGCCTTCCCCGGCGACCACGACCGCGCGCTGATGGCGATTAACAACGAATACACCAACTACCGCTACCTCTACCCCCATGGCGGCATGCCGCAGTCGGCGGAAGATGTGCGCAAGGCTCTGGCCAGCGAAGGCGTCTCGGTGATCGAAGTGCAACGCAAAAACGGCCAGTGGCAATTCGTCCAGGGCTCGCGCTACAACCGCCGCATCCACGGCAACTCGCCGCTGCGCCTGAGCGGCCCGGCCGCCGGGCATGACCTGTTGAAAACCAGCAATGACAAGCACGGCAAAAAAGTCCTCGGCACATTCCAGAACTGCGCCAACGGCAAAACGCCGTGGGGGACCTATCTGACCTGTGAAGAGAACTTCACCGACTGCTTCGGCAGCAGCAATCCCGAGCAGAAATTCGACACCGCGCAGAAACGCTATGGCGCGGTAGCGACCAGCAAAGAAATCAACTGGCATCAACACGACCCGCGTTTCGACCTGGCGAAAAACCCCAACGAACTCAACCGTCACGGCTGGGTCGTGGAGATTGACCCGTTCGACCCACAGTCAACCCCGGTCAAACGCACCGCCCTTGGCCGCTTCAAACATGAAAACGCTGCACTGGCCGAAACCAGCGACGGTCGCGCCGTGGTGTACATGGGCGACGATGAGCGCGGCGAGTTCATTTACAAGTTCATCAGCCGCGACAAAATCAATCACCGCGACCCGAAAGCCAACCGCGACCTGCTGGATCACGGCACGCTGTATGTTGCGCGTTTCGATGCCGGCGACGGCAACCCGGATCATCCAAAAGGCCAGGGCCAGTGGCTTGAGTTGACCCACGGTAAAAACGGTATCGATGCCGGCAGCGGCTTTGCCGACCAGGCGCAAGTGTTGATCCACGCGCGCCTTGCCGCCAGCGTGGTCAACGCCACGCGCATGGACCGTCCGGAATGGATCGTCGTCAGCCCCAAAGACGGCCAGGTCTATTGCACCTTGACCAACAACGCCAAGCGCGGCGAAGACGGCCAACCGGTCGGCGGCCCGAACCCGCGGGAGAAGAACGTCTATGGGCAGATTCTGCGCTGGCAGGAAAACCGTGACGACCACGCGGCCATGAGCTTTTCCTGGGATCTGTTTGTAGTGGCGGGAAATCCTGCCGTACATGCCGGTAAACCCAAAGGCGGCTCGTCGAACATCACCCCGCAGAATATGTTCAACAGCCCGGACGGCCTGGGTTTCGACAATGCTGGCCGACTGTGGATTCTCACCGACGGCGACGCCAGCAACAGTGGAGACTTCGCTGGCATGGGCAACAATCAGATGCTCTGCGCCGATCCGGCCAGCGGTGAGATCCGTCGGTTCATGGTCGGCCCGGTGGGTTGTGAAGTAACCGGTATCAGCTTCTCGCCGGATCACAAAACCCTGTTCGTCGGTATTCAGCACCCGGGCGAGAACGGCGGTTCGACCTTCCCGGAGCACTTGCCCAACGGCAAGCCGAGGTCGTCGGTAATGGCGATCACCCGTGAAGATGGCGGAATCATTGGCGCGTAACGATCGTTCCCTACGCTCTGCGTGGGAATGCAGCCAGTGAGCTCTGCGTCACTGCCGAAGCGATTGCTGCGCGTCCAGTGGGACATACCCACGCAGAGCGTGGGAACGATCAACCACTAAAGACGCTCCGTCTGCGCTACCATGTCTGGCCGGACGCGGCAGCCTGCTGCGCGCAGGAGTCAGCATGGCCCATCCGTTTGAAACCCTTACACCCGACCTGGTGCTCGATGCTGTTGAAAGCATCGGCTTTCACAGTGACGCCCGTATTCTGGCGCTCAACAGCTACGAAAACCGCGTTTACCAGGTCGGCATCGAAGACTCGGAGCCGCTGATCGCCAAGTTCTACCGCCCACAGCGCTGGACCAACGAGGCGATCCTCGAAGAACACCGCTTTACCTACGAACTCGCCGAATGCGATGTTCCAGTGGTAGCCCCCATTGTGCACAACGGCGAAAGCCTGTTCGAACACGCGGGTTTTCGTTTCACCCTGTTCCCACGCCGTGGCGGCCGTGCGCCAGAGCCGGGCAACCTGGATCAGCTGTATCGCCTCGGGCAATTGCTTGGCCGTTTGCATGCGGTCGGTGCCACCCGTCCATTCGAACACCGCGAAGCCCTCGGGGTGAAAAACTTTGGCCAAGATTCACTGACGACCTTGCTCGAAGGCAATTTCATTCCTCGCAGCTTGCTTCCTGCCTACGAGTCGGTCGCCCGCGATCTGCTCAAGCGGGTGCAAGAGGTCTACCAGGCCACGCCCCATCAGAACATCCGCATGCACGGTGACTGCCACCCCGGCAACATGATGTGCCGCGATGAAATGTTCCACATCGTCGACCTTGACGACTGCCGCATGGGCCCGGCGGTGCAGGATGTGTGGATGATGCTCGCCGGCAACCGTCAGGAATGTCTCGGTCAGCTGTCCGAATTGATGGACGGCTACAGCGAGTTCCATGACTTCGACTCGCGTGAGCTGGCGCTTATCGAACCGTTGCGCGCGCTGCGTCTGATGCACTACAGCGCCTGGCTGGCCCGACGTTGGGATGATCCGGCATTCCCCCGCAGCTTCCCGTGGTTCGGTACAGAGCGTTATTGGGGCGATCAGGTATTGGCATTGCGCGAGCAGCTTGCCGCACTCAATGAAGAACCTTTGAAGTTGTTCTGATCCCTTGTAGGAGCGAGCTTGCTCGCGATATGGACGTTAACGATAACGCGTGTTTTCTGAATAAACGCGTCGCCCTTGAGTCCATCGCGAGCGAGCTCGCTCCTACAAAAAAAGCGAACACGACACATCTATACAACCACCCTACAATCACTGCTTTGTTAGCTGCCTAAGCAAGGATTCTGCATGCAAGCCGCCAACCCGCGTCGCGGGTACACTCTGGGTCTGACCGCCTACATCATTTGGGGACTGTTCCCGCTCTACTTCAAAGCCATCGCCAGCGTGCCCGCTGTGGAAATCATCGTCCACCGGGTGCTCTGGTCTGCGCTGTTTGGCTCACTGCTGCTATTGGTCTGGAAGCACCCTGGCTGGTGGCGCGAACTGCGCGAAAACCCGCGGCGACTGGCGATTCTGGCCTTGAGCGGCATGCTGATCGCGGCCAACTGGCTGACCTATGTGTGGTCGGTGAATAACGGCCGCATGCTCGAAGCCAGTCTCGGCTATTACATCAATCCGCTGGTGAACGTGCTGCTGGGCATGCTGTTGCTGGGCGAGCGTCTGCGGCGCATGCAGTGGTTGGCAGTGAGCCTGGCGACCATTGGTGTGGCGCAGCAAGTCTGGCAAGTCGGCAGCCTGCCGTGGGTATCGCTGATACTGGCGCTGACCTTTGGTTTCTATGGACTGATCCGCAAGCAGGCACCGGTCAAGGCGTTGCCCGGGCTGGTGGTGGAAACCTGGATGCTGGTACCGATTGCCCTTGCGTGGTTGCTGCTCAACCCGGTAGCGACCAGCGCTCAGGTTGAGTTCTGGGGGACTTCCCAAGCGTGGTGGCTGGTGGCCGCAGGGCCAATCACCCTGGTGCCGCTGGTGTGTTTCAACGCGGCGGCACGACACTTGCCCTACACCACCCTGGGCTTCCTGCAATACATAGCGCCGACCCTGGTGCTATCGCAGGCAGTGCTGTTGTTTGGCGAGCATTTGTCTTCAAGCACCTTGATCGCATTCGTGTTTATTTGGGCAGGTCTGGCAATTTACAGCGTGGATGCCTGGATCAGCCTGCGCCGGCGCGCCTGATCAAAAAACACACAAAGCTCTGCAGGCCACGATTGACGTGGCCTGCAAGCATCCTTCCCAAGGTTATCCACAGCGTGATCCCCGCCGTTTGTGCACAAGCCCTTGAAACTGTTCGTTTTTTGCTCAGTTCCTGAAGAACCCCGGCCGGCCCGGGCTTGCGGTGCATCTCTACAGGTTATCCACAGGCAGGTGCACGTTTTACTTGGATAACCTTTGCCTCTGGCTTACACCTCGCTACGCAGCACCAATTCGACCATCAAGTCATCCGCCAGAGTTTCCAGGCGCGCCTGCAATACATCCAGGGACAAGGTCAACGGCACCGCCAGAATGGCTTCGGCATGGAACAGCGGTTCGCTACTCATGGGTGCCGGCCGCACATCAGTGACCAGCCGCTCCAGGTTCACACCCTGCTCGGTCAACAGCCGCGTGATATCGCGCACAATCCCCGGCCGGTCATTGCCCACCAGCTCCATAGCGATCGGCTTCCAGGTGCAGGATTGCTCGATACTGCTTTCGGCAATCATCACGCGGATACCTTGCTCTGACAGCCCTTGCAGCGCATCCACCAATTCATCATAGGCTTCGGCCGGCACGCCGACCCGCAGGATCCCGGCGAATTGCCCAGCCATGCGCGACATACGACTTTCCAGCCAGTTGCCGCCGTGCTCGGCAATACACTGGGCGATGCGCTCGACCTGACCGGCTTTATCCGGGGCGAATACGGTAAGTACGAGGTGGTCCATGGCGCAGCCCTCTTGTCATGACTTTTATTATAGAAGGGCAAGTATAGGCAAGCCTTGCATCCATGCGGTCAAACTGCCTTGCTCCTTACCCTGTAGGAGCGAGCTTGCTCGCGATGCTGTCAGAGGCGCCGCCACATTGAACTCTGCTTGTGTCTGTCCGGGCCTCATCGCGAGCAAGCTCGCTCCTGCAGAAAACTAATCGTGTACTGTTTTTATATTTATCTGGAACAATCCAATAGTTTTTTGAGAACATCCTGTCCCCCAGCGTGACCGGATAGCTGGCTTAAGTCGCTAAACGACGTATTTAGTCTAATTTTCACAACCGCAATTCATCATGTAGTATGCCGTAGCGCGCACTACATAACGTTGGATCGATGTCTGCCAAGGCGCCATCGCAACCCCGAAAAGCCCTATCAGCAAGGCTTGGAGCCGTTGATTGGACCCACCCAGCCGCCAGCAATGGCATGTACTGGTGCGGGGGTTTGTGGTTTAAATGGCCAGAGGCTTCATTGTTAAATTGAAGAGCTGAAAAGCGAAATAGCTGAGCAGAGTGAGGCAAGCAATGACTGAACACGTTCAAGTCGGTGGCCTGCAGGTCGCCAAAGTCCTGTTCGACTTCGTGAACAACGAAGCCATTCCCGGTACCGGCCTCACCGCCGATAAGTTCTGGGCCGGTGCTGACAAGGTCATTCATGACCTGGCACCGAAGAACAAAGCCCTACTCGCCAAACGCGACGACCTCCAGGCGCGAATCGATGCCTGGCACCAGTCCCGAGCAGGCCAGGCCCATGACGCCGTGGCCTACAAAGCCTTTCTGCAAGACATCGGTTATCTGCTGCCAGAAGCGGCCGATTTCCAGGCAACGACGCAAAACGTCGACGACGAAATCGCTCGCATGGCCGGTCCACAACTGGTCGTACCGGTGATGAACGCCCGCTTCGCCCTCAACGCCTCGAACGCTCGCTGGGGCTCGCTGTACGACGCGTTGTATGGCACTGACGCCATCAGCGAGGCCGACGGCGCAGAGAAAGGCAAAGGCTACAACAAGGTCCGTGGCGACAAGGTCATTGCCTTCGCCCGCGCCTTCCTCGACGAAGCCGTGCCATTGGCGGCCGGCTCCCACGTCGACTCCACCGGCTACAAGATCGTCGACGGCAAACTGGTGGTCAGCCTTAAAGGTGGCAGTAACAGCGGCCTGCGCAACGACGCACAGCTGATCGCCTTCCAGGGCGACGCCGCGGCGCCGTCCGCGATCCTGCTGAAAAACAATGGTCTGCACTTCGAAATCCAGATCGACGCCAGCTCCCCCGTCGGCCAGACCGACCCTGCCGGCGTCAAAGACCTGCTGATGGAAGCTGCGTTGACCACCATCATGGACTGCGAAGACTCGGTCGCCGCTGTCGATGCCGATGACAAAGTGGTGATCTACCGCAACTGGCTCGGCCTGATGAAGGGCGACCTGTGTGAAGAAGTGTCCAAGGGCGGCAAGACTTTTACTCGCACCATGAATGCCGACCGCCGCTACACCGCGCTCGACGGTAGCGAACTGAGCCTGCACGGCCGTTCCCTGCTGTTCGTGCGTAACGTTGGCCATTTGATGACCATCGACGCGATTCTCGACAAAGACGGCAACGAAGTGCCGGAAGGGATTCTCGACGGTCTGGTCACCAGTCTCGCAGCGATTCACAGCCTCAACGGCAATAGCTCGCGCAAAAACAGCCGCACCGGCTCGGTCTACATCGTTAAACCGAAAATGCACGGCCCGGAAGAAGCGGCGTTCACCAACGAGCTGTTCGGTCGCATCGAAGAGGTTCTCGACCTGCCACGCAACACCCTCAAAGTCGGCATCATGGACGAAGAGCGGCGTACCACGGTCAACCTCAAGGCCTGCATCAAAGCGGCCAGCGAGCGTGTGGTGTTCATCAACACCGGTTTCCTCGACCGCACCGGCGATGAAATCCACACCTCCATGGAAGCGGGCGCGATGGTGCGCAAAGCGGCCATGAAGTCAGAGAAGTGGATCGGCGCCTACGAGGACTGGAACGTCGATATCGGTTTGAGCACCGGCCTGCAAGGTCGCGCCCAGATCGGTAAAGGCATGTGGGCCATGCCCGACCTGATGGCCGCGATGCTCGAGCAGAAAATCGCTCATCCGCTGGCCGGCGCCAACACTGCCTGGGTGCCATCGCCGACCGCCGCTGCACTGCACGCGCTGCACTACCACAAGGTCGACGTGTTCGCCCGTCAGGCCGAGCTGGCCAAGCGTGGTCGCGCGTCGATCGACGATATCCTGACCATCCCGTTGGCGAGCAACACCCACTGGTCGGCCGAAGAAGTCCAGAACGAACTGGATAACAATGCCCAGGGCATCCTCGGTTATGTGGTGCGCTGGATCGACCAAGGCGTGGGTTGCTCGAAAGTACCGGACATCAACGACGTCGGCCTGATGGAAGACCGTGCCACGCTGCGTATTTCCAGCCAGCACATCGCCAACTGGTTACGTCACGGCATCGTCAATGAGGCCCAGGTACTGGAAAGCCTCAAGCGCATGGCGCCGGTGGTTGATCGCCAGAACGCCAACGACGCGCTGTACCGTCCGCTGGCACCGGACTTCGACAGCAACATCGCCTTCCAGGCGGCCGTCGAACTGGTAATCGAAGGCACCCAACAGCCGAACGGTTACACCGAGCCGGTCCTGCACCGTCGTCGCCGCGAGTTCAAGGCCAGGAATGGTCTGTGAATAAGCGTTAGCGGTAGATAACAAAAAGCCCTGATCGCAAGATCAGGGCTTTTTTGTGTTCGCTTGGATTGTGCAGTGAGTCCATCGCGGGCAAGAACTAGGCGTCCCCCCTGCTCCTACGGATTGCATGTACCTGTAGGAGCGAGGCTTGTCCGCGATGGCGATATGACAGGCAACCTAAATTTCGCCCCCTACGGCACCACTCCCAACTCATGCTTCACCAGCGCCAATAACTGGCCAGCATCGATCGGCTTGAGCAGGAAATCCACCACACTCAAGTGCATCGCATCAATGGCATCGCGGACATCGGCGTCCCCGGAAATGATGATTATTGGCAGCTCCGCCCGCTCCGACTCGCGCACCTTGCGTATCAAATCCAGACCATTGCACGGTGCCATCCGCAGATCGGTGATGAGCAGACCAATCGATTTATTCGAGTCCAATAGTTCCAGCGCCGCTTTGCCGCTGGCTGCGGTCATGCAGCGAATGCCATCCAGACCAAGAATTTCCGCCAACAGCTCGCGCGCGTCCTTATCGTCATCGGCGATCAACACGCGCTGCGGCGGCAGATCCGGTTCCAGCATGACGGCGCTCAGCGCCTCGCGCTCGGCATCACTCAAAATATCGTGGTCAGACATACGTTTCTCTACGTTTTCTAATCAATCCCCTAGCACAGTGGTCTGACATCGCTAAGCCAGCCTCCAATGTGCACTTCGTCGGATAATTTTCCAAGAGGGCTTATGAAAGGTTTTTCGCACTTATTGCGTAAGACAACTCCCACTAGTACAGCGGCTACATAGACTTACGTCCAATGGGCACCCTGCGCAGAGGGGCCGACCATGGCTAATGATCTGACAACGACAATTCAAAAAAGACTGCGGTAATGGTTATGAGTAAAGCGGATGCCTTCACCCAGGCAGGGAAAACCGCCGTGTTGCAGAACATCCACGGCACCATGCAATTCCTTCAGCGGTTCCCGCCGTTCAATCAAATGGAAAACGCTCACCTGGCTTACCTGGTCGAGCAATGCCGGCTGCGCTTCTATGCGCCGGGCGACAGCATCATCAAACCCGCCGACGGGCCGGTTGAGCACTTTTATATCGTCAAGCAAGGGCGAGTGGTCGGTGAACGCCCGCACACCGCCAAGGGCGGTACCGAAACCACCTTCGAAATCACCACTGGCGAGTGTTTCCCGCTTGCCGCACTGCTCGGCGAACGTGCGACCCGCACCGAACACCTGGCGGGGGAAGACACCTTTTGCCTGCAACTGAACAAGTTAGCCTTTATCAAGTTGTTCGCACTATCGAGCCCGTTCCGCGACTTCGCTCTGCGCGGGGTCAGCAGCCTGCTTGATCAGGTCAACCAGCAAGTTCAGCAAAAAGCCGTGGAAACCCTCGGCACCCAGTATTCGCTCAACACCCGCCTGGGCGAGTTGGCCATGCGCCACCCGGTGTCCTGCAGTCCGATGACGCCATTGCGCGAAGCGGTGACGCTGATGCACGAGCAGCAGGTCGGCAGCATCGTCGTGGTCGATGAACAAAAAGCCCCAATCGGCATTTTCACCCTGCGCGACCTGCGCCAGGTGGTCGCCGATGGCACCAGCGATTTCAACCAGGCCATCGAACAGCACATGACTCAGGCGCCGTTTTTCCTGACGCCGGATCACAGTGCCTTCGATGCTGCAATTGCCATGACCGAACGGCATATCGCGCATGTCTGCCTGGTCAAGGATCAACGCCTGTGCGGCGTGGTCTCGGAGCGTGATCTGTTTTCCCTGCAACGGGTCGATCTGGTGCACCTGGCGCGGACCATCCGCAACGCGCCTCGGGTGGAAAACCTGGTGGCGATTCGCGGCGAAATCGGCCAACTGGTGGAGCGCATGCTCGCCCACGGCGCATCCTCGACCCAGATCACCCACATCATCACCTTGCTCAACGACCATACGGTGTGCCGCGTTATCGAGTTGACGCTTGCGGACAAGGGCGACCCCGGTGTGCCGTTCAGTTGGCTGTGTTTCGGTAGCGAAGGTCGTCGCGAGCAGACGCTGCATACCGATCAGGACAACGGCATTCTCTTCGAAGCGAAAGACGCCGCACACGCCGCCGAGATCCGTAGCAAGTTGCTGCCACTGGCACAGCAGATCAATCAGAGCCTGGCGCTGTGCGGTTTCACGCGGTGCAAGGGCAACATCATGGCCGGCAACCCCGAGCTGTGTTTGTCCCGTGCCGAGTGGGCCCGGCGTTTTGCAGCGTTCATCCGTGAAGCGACACCGGAGAACCTGCTGGGTTCGAGCATCTATTTCGACTTGCGGGTGGTCTGGGGTGATGAGCAGGGCTGTGAGCAATTGCGCCGTAACATTCTCCTGCAGGTTGCCGACAACCCTCTGTTCCAGCGCATGATGGCGCAAAACGCCTTGCGCCATCGCCCGCCCGTGGGGCGTTTGCGCGAGTTCGTCCTGGCCCGCAAAGGCAACGAAAAAGCCACACTGGATCTGAAAGTTCAAGGGCTGACCCCCTTCGTCGACGGCGCACGACTGTTGGCTCTGGCCAACGGCATTGAAGCCAACAACACCCTGGAACGCTTGCGCCAACTGGTGGCCAAGGAGGTTATCGAACGGCTGGACGGTGCTGCCTATGAGGAGGCCTACCACTTCATCCAGCAAACCCGCATGCAGCAACATCAGCTGCAATCGCGCGAAAACCTGCCCTACTCCAACCGGGTCGATCCCGACAGCCTCAATCACCTGGATCGGCGAATCCTGCGTGAGTCATTGCGCCAGGCCCAACGCCTGCAAAGCAGTCTGATGCATAGGTATCAGCTATGAACCTGTTCTCCTGGCTACGTCTCAACAGCCCGACACTGACCGCCGAACAGAAACTGCGACTGGAACGCTTGGCGGTCCCCCCGGAGCCGGGCGAATGCAGCCTGCGCGAGCAGCGTTGGGTGGTGCTCGATCTGGAAACCACCGGGCTGAACCTGAACAAGGATCTGGTGCTGTCCATCGGCGCGGTGGTGATTGAGGACGGCGCTATCGATTTCAGCCAGCAATTCGAGCGAACCCTGCAGCGCCCTGAGCACAAACTCAGCCCCAGTGTGCTGATCCACGGTCTGGGTCCCAGCGCCATCGCCGCCGGGAGCGATCCGGTCGAAGCCTTGCTGGACTTCATGGAGTTCGTCGGCGACAGCCCGTTGCTGGCCTTCCATGCGCCGTTCGATCAGCACATGCTCGGGCGAGCCTTGAAGGACAGCCTGGGTTATCGCTTGCAGCATCCATTTCTGGACATCGCGGACATGGCGCCGCTGCTCTGTCCCCAGGTGCACATCCGCGAAGCCGGACTGGATGACTGGCTCAAGCATTTCAAATTGCAGGTCGGCGAACGCCACCACGCCAGCGCCGACGCCCTGGCCACCGCCGAACTGGCGCTGATCCTGTTCAGCCGTGCCCGGCAGCAGCAGATTCATAGCCCGCTGAATCTGCAACAGCGCCTGAGCCAGTGGAAACGCCGGCAACAAGCGCATTCGTTTTAACAAATAATCGCCGGCCCCTATGGGGAGGTGGTCACCCCAGGATGAAGGTGCAGGAGCGAAGCTTGCCCGCGAAGCGATTCCACCAGCGACACAGAACCCTCGCCAGCAGCCCCGGAACTTACTAGGCTAAGCCCCTGTTCCCTGATCACCGCCGAGGAAAGCCATGTTCACCCCCAGCATGACCTTGTTCCACAACCCTGCCTCGCCCTACGTTCGCAAAGTCATGGTGCTGCTCCACGAAACCGGTCAACTGAACCGTGTGGCTCTGCAAAACAGCCAACTCAGCCCGGTCAGCCCGGACGCCGCCCTCAATCAGGACAACCCGCTGGGCAAAATCCCGGCCCTGCGCCTGGCCGACGGCAACGTGCTGCACGACAGCCGGGTGATTCTCGATTACCTCGACCATCAACACGTCGGCAATCCACTGATCCCCCGTGATGGCTCGGCCCGTTGGCGGCGCCTGACCCTGGCCTCGATGGCCGATGGAATCATGGATGCCTCGGTGCTGGTGCGCTATGAAGTCGCCCTGCGCGCCCCGGAAAAACACTGGGACGAGTGGCTCGAAGCCCAACGCGACAAAATCCGCCGCGCCCTGGCCGTTCTTGAGCAAGACGCCATCGCCGAACTCACCTGCCATTTCGACGTCGCCGCCATCAGCGTCGCCTGCGCCCTCGGCTACCTGGACTTCCGCCACCCGGACCTGAACTGGCGTGAAGCCAATCCAAAACTCGATGCCTGGTATGCCGAAGTCAGCCAGCGACCGTCGATGATCGAAACTCAGCCGCCGGTTTGAAACGAGCAAGGCCAAAACCCTAGCAGTTCTGCTAGTAGGCAACGCCTGAAAAAGCTCCGATGCTGAGGGTCCGGATTTTTGGACCCTGCACGGAGCTCAATCGATGTCTGCTTCCTCTCGCGAAACCGTATTGTGTCGCTACCACTACGACCCGCTGGACCGCTTGGCCGACTGCACGCTATCCGCTCAGGCCGACATCCAGCGCTTTTACTGCAAAAGTCGATTGGCCACCGAGATACAGGGGGCGGTGCAAACTAGCGTCTTCCAGCATGACGACCAGTTGTTGGCGCAACTACAGCGCCAAAGTGCAAAGGTCGACACCACCCTGCTGGCGACCGATCAACAGCGTTCGGTGCTGCACATCCTCAGCCCCACTCAACTCAAACCCATCGTCTATTCACCCTACGGCCATCGCCCACCGGAAAACGGCTTGCTCAGCCTGCTCGGGTTTAATGGCGAACGGCCGGATCCGGTGACCGGGCATTATTTATTGGGCAATGGGTATCGGGCGTTTAACCCGGTGTTGATGCGATTTAACAGTCCGGACAGTTGGAGTCCATTTGGTGAGGGGGGGATTAATGCGTATACGTATTGCGCGGGGGATCCGGTTAATCGGAGTGATCCCACGGGACATATAATTTCGGGGCTCCTAAAACTTGCTCCGCCTCCCCCACCCAGGCCCGTGAGCCGAGGATTTGAAGGAGTAAGAAGGGTCGCAGTGCCTGTAGCGCCTATACAGGCTCCTATACCTCCGGCGAAAACGAGCCGCACTTTGACGGAAAGAAGACAATCTGATTCATTCGACTCGTTATTTGCCACTGAGCGAAAAGTTAACGACCCCATTATCAATGACACTCAAAAACATGACCTAATTGGATATCACGGATCAACAAAAGAACACACAAAGAGCTTGATGACAGGATTAAGCGCGCAACATATGGGATCAAGGAATGGCATCGATAGTGGGCGGGGATTCTACATAACTCCAGACTACAAATCGGCGGTAGGGTGGGCCAATGTCTCAAAACGAGCAGAAACCAGCACTCCACAAGTATTTGGCGTTTACGCCAAGAATTTTAGTGTCCTTAAGCTGGGCCGTGATTACAGCGCCAACACCGAACTTAATTCCGCACTAAAGGATCATATCCAAATTATTATCAAAGAATCCGCCTATCGTTCAGTTTCAATAAAAACCATCCAAAATAGACAGAAAGTCATTCGGATTAACTCATATGAGGCTCCATTTTAACCTGGGGCATTGCGTCCAAGCACAACAGCGCTGGACGCCTTAGCTCTCGTCAATCAGCAATCCGGCTTATCCGCCGTAAACCGTCGAGCCGGGTTCACCGCCGCGCCGAACTCACGCAACGCCTTGGCGCCGATCAGTAGCGGGTAGTTGAAGCTGCTGCGGTCGGTCAGGTTGACCTCGACGGTGCGTTTGACGTTGCCCAGGCACAGTTCCAGATCGACGACCGGGCGCTTGCTGACTTCGCTCACGCCGTCGTCTTCTTCATCAGCGCGGTTTTTGATTTTGCTGATCCGCGCGATCTTGTGCTCATAGACCTTGCTGCTTGCGCCCTTGGTCGCCAGGCGGAAACGCACCCAGTTTTCGCCATCACGGGTAAAGGTCTCGATGTCCTTGGCCGACAGCGATGCGGTCAGGGCCCCGGTGTCCATTTTGGCTTGAAGGGTCTCACCGAGCTCCGGCAGCTTGATGTATTCGTAGCGCCCGTAAAGGGTCGGCTCGGAGGCCATGACCGGCAGGGCCAGGAGGGACAACAGAACAAGAACGGATTTCACGGTGGGAGGGTTCCTTGGGGGAATGGGGCGATGACGTCGAATTCTAGACCGCAAAAAGCACAGTAAGTTAGATCGTTCCCACGCTCTGCGTGGTAACGCAGCCCGTGACGCTCTGCGTCACAAGAGCGGACGCAGAGCGTCCAGCGAGGCATTCCCACCCAGAGCGCGGGAACGATCATCTAAGGGATCTGCGTTGCGATTCGAAAACCACCCTACCCAACCAAAGGTGAAACATTCGTCAGTGCGTCAGCATTTGGCCTCTGACCCCAAGCTGCTTATCATGGCGCGCCCTGATGATCTCAAGAGTTATTTATGCGCCGCCTGCTCACCGGCAGTTTCGTTACCCTGCTGCTGTTGCTCAACACCCTGGCCCTGTTCGGACCGCTGATGGTGTTTGCCCTGTTCAAACTGATCCTGCCCGGCCGCTTGCGCGATTACGCTTCCTGGGCGGTGATGTGGATCGCCGAAACCTGGGCCGAAATCGACAAGCTGATCTTCGCCCGGTGCATCCCCACCCAATGGGACATTCGCGGCGGTGAAGGTCTGCGGCAGGACACCTCCTACCTGGTGATCAGCAACCACCAGTCCTGGGTCGACATCCCGGCGCTGATCCAGACCCTCAACCGACGCACGCCGTTCTTCAAATTCTTCCTCAAGAAAGAATTGATCTGGGTGCCGTTTCTCGGACTCGCCTGGTGGGCGCTCGACTACCCGTTCATGAAGCGCTACTCCAAGGCGTTTCTGGCCAGACACCCGGAGCTGCACGGCAAGGATCTGGAGATCACCAAAGTCGCCTGCGAGCTGTTCAAGCGTCAGCCGGTGACCGTGGTCAACTACCTGGAAGGGACCCGTTTCACCCCGACCAAACGGGCGCAGCAACATTCACCGTTCACCCATTTGCTCAACCCCAAGGCTGGCGGCGTGGCCTTCGTGCTGGCGGCCATGGGCGAACAACTGGATGCGGTTTTGGATGTTACTGTGGTTTACCCGCAGGAAAAGATCCCGGGGTTTTGGAGTTTGATCAGCGGTGATGTGCCCAAGGTGATCATCGACATCCAGACCCGAGAGCTGACTCCTGCGTTATGGCAGGGTGATTACGAAAACGATCCGGTGTTTCGCCAGACCGTCCAGAACTGGGTCAACCAGCTCTGGACCGAGAAGGACCAGCGCATCGACGCCTTGCGCGCCGAGCGTCGTTGAATCAGCTACCGGCGCCCCAGATCCCGCCCAGGCTTTGCAGCAGCGAACCACCAACGCCCTGCTGACCGAGGAATTGCAAAATCACCGGGGCAAACAGGCCGACCATTCCGCTGTCCATGCCCAAGGCGCCGAAGGCGTTGTTCAGGTCGTTGGTGTCTTTGACATTGCCCAGCAGGCCGTCCAGCAATGGAGATTGGCCAGACTGGCCGCCGAGCATTGTGCTCAAACCACCCAAGCCGCCCAATGCACCGTTACCCGTGAGCTGATCCAGGCCCGGCACGCTTTTGCCCAGCAGCGAATAATCACCGCTGCTCAGCTGATTTCTCGCCAGCCCGAGCATTGCGCCGGTACCGCCGATCGCCTGTTCCGGAGTGATGTTGAGCTGCGAACCGAGCGTGTCGAGCAAACCGGCCGCTTGCGGTATTGCCGCGACCGCTGCGTCGCCGCTCTGATTGCCTTGCGCACCGGAGACTGCGTTGGCCACATCGCTCAGGTTGAAAGCGGCAAAAACCGGGCTTGCCGCCAGGGTCATGAGCGAAGCCAGTGCAATACCGCGTGAAATCTTCATCGAGACAACCTCTTGGGCCATGAATGCCACCCAACGGGTGGCGCAAAACAGTCCGTTGGACTGGCAAGGACCAGGATTGTTCCCCGCGTCCGCTGCGTTGCGCCAGCCGTTCGGCAAGCCTTGTGGAATCCAGCCGAAATAAATTTTCCGCGCACCGCATCCAGTGTTCGCCCGCCTGCGTATATCAAGCACGGACAGACATTCCTGGCCGATTCTCCTAATAAGGATCATCACCATGAAACGCACTTCGATTAAAACCCCGTTGATCGCCAGCCTGCTGACCCTGGCCCTTTCCAGCGGCCTGACGATGACCATCGCACAAGCAGCCGACATGAGCCACGACAGCGTGATGGTCGGTGGCCAAAGCATGATGCCGAGCAAAGACATCATCGATAACGCCGTCAACTCAGCCGACCACACCACCCTGGTCACCGCCGTGAAAGCCGCCGGGCTGGTCGACACGCTCAAAGGCAAAGGTCCGTTTACCGTGTTCGCGCCGGTCAACTCGGCGTTCGCCGCCCTGCCCGCCGGCACCGTCGACACCCTGCTCAAACCGGAAAACAAAGCCACCCTCACCCATATCCTTACCTACCACGTGGTCGCCGGTAAGCTCGACATGACGGAGCTGACCAAACGCATCAAGGCCGGTGGCGGCAAGGCCGAACTGACCACTGTCAGCGGCGGCAAGCTGTGGATCATGATGAACGGCCCGCACAACATCGTGCTCAAGGATGAGAAAGGCGTCACTGCCGACATCACCACCTACGACGTTAACCAGTCCAACGGCGTGATCCAGGTCATCGACAAAGTGCTGCTGCCTAAAAGCTGAGCATTGATGCCGGCCCTGCGCATCAGGGCCGGCGTTTGCTTTGAGGGACCTGCCCGTGAATGGAACAACGGCGCACCGTGAACTAACCTCTGCCTGCAACCGGCACAGTGCGCAGCCAACCGTCCCTATATCGTCCACCTGGAGAACCGTCATTTCCACCGACGACGCCGATCAGCTCAAACAGCTTCTGGCTCAGTGTTCACTGGGCGATCGAGGCGCGTTTGAAACCCTCTACCGCCGCGTTGCCCCGCGTTTGCACGGCGTGGCGTTGCGCTTCATGGGACATCGCGATCTGGCTGAAGATGTGCTGCAAGAGAGCTTCGTGCGGATCTGGAACAACGCGTCACGCTACCAGGCGCACCTGTCGGCGCCACTGACCTGGATGATCAACATCACCCGCAATCAGGCCATCGACCAGTTGCGCAGGCATCGTGACCGGGCTCTGAGCAAATTCGCGGAGCAATCGCTGGTCGACGACGCCCCTTCTGCCCAGGAACTGCTGAGCAATGCGCGCGACGTCAGAGCCTTGAACCGCTGCCTGGAAAACCTCGAAGGCATGCAGCGTCAATCGATCACTGTCGCCTACTTTCAGGGCTTGTCGTGCTCTGAGCTGGCCGAACAGTTGGCCGCGCCATTGGGCTCGGTCAAATCCTGGATTCGCCGCGGTATGGAGCGCCTGCGCAGGTGCCTTGAAGCATGAACGACCTGACCCCCCGCCTGCG
The DNA here is from genome assembly GCF_059422425.1 of Pseudomonas sp. GW821-FHT01E05. Lineage (NCBI taxonomy): Bacteria > Pseudomonadati > Pseudomonadota > Gammaproteobacteria > Pseudomonadales > Pseudomonadaceae > Pseudomonas > Pseudomonas sp. GW821-FHT01E05. The sequence continues at coordinate 620,913 of NZ_JBWKWW010000001.1, read as the reverse complement.
CCGCGCGCTGGCCGCCGATTACGCCATTGGCCTGATGCCCGCTGCGGCCCGCCGGCGTTTCGAACAACTGCTGCGCGAGGATGCCGCGCTGCGCGCTGAACTGGCCCGGTGGCAGGAAACCCTCGTCAGCCTGAACGAGCCGCTGGTCGAAGAGCCGGTGCCGGATCGCGTGTGGCGGGCCATCACCGCGCGCATCGAACCGCAGCGATTACATGTGCCCGAGAAACGCCCGTTCTGGAATTGGCTACGCGTCACGGCTGCGGTGTGCTCGCTGCTGGTGGCCGTGACCCTGGGCATTCTCTACACCCGCGACGACGCCCGTTACAGCGCGACACTGCTCAGTGCTACCGAACAACCTGCGCTGCGGATCAAGGCCCATGACGACTACCTGCAAGTCGAGCCGCTGACCCTCGCCGCCGTTACGCCTGGGCGCAGCCTGGAATTGTGGGCCATTCCGGCTGATGGCAAACCCATCTCCCTTGGCCTGCTGCCGGCTGACGGCAAAGGCCGGATCAACCTGAGCGAAGAGCAGCAAATCCTGCTCGGCACACCGATTGCGTTGGCCGTCAGCCTTGAACCCCAAGGCGGCTCGCCGACCGGACAACCGACCGGGCCAGTGTTGTATCAGGGGCCGTTGGCGGCATTGTAAGATTGATCGTTCACTCCGTGTTGATCGCGCTTGATCGTTCCCACGCTCCGCGTGGGAATGCAGCCCGTGACGCTCTGCGTCACATCCAAGAGCAGACGCAGAGCGTCCAGTGAGGCATTCCCACGCGGAGCGTGGGAACGATCAGGCCGCTCCGCGTGGGAACGATCAGGCAGCTCAGGTCTTACACCTTTCTCGGAAATCCCCTCACGCGCGCGCCTTGCACCGCCCGAAGCATGAAGCTTATAGTCCGCCCGTCGCCCACATGGCGATTCAGGTTTGGCGACCTGACATCAGAGAGAATGCAAAAAGTTGTCTGCTTGCAGGTACTTTTGCACCCGCAAAGCCGCTTGTTTTATGGCGGCTGTGCGCGGGAGACTTTCGAGTCTGCCGGTTTTCTCTGTTGCCGGTTCGCCAACCCGCGTACAGCCGCCACCCTTCGTTTGGCGACGAATAGTGACGGCATTCAGCGAACAAAATAGAGAGCAAATCATGAACCGATACATGCCCATCACCGGCATCGACAACGACTTCCACTCCCTGCTCATCGACACCCAGGCCCCCCTCGACGTGCTCCACGACACGGCCGCCTACCGCATCCGCGCCGTGACCCAGCTGCTGGAAAACCTTGCCCTGCGCGAAGAAATCAGCAGCGACGCGCTGGTCCTCCACGACTTCGCCCGAGTCCTCGCCATCCCCCTGCGCGACGGCTGCGACTTGATGGACGTGATCGGACGGCGATTGCAGGCGCAAGCTTCGGCATAAAAAACTCACGCCGATCGTTCCCACGCTCCCGCGTGGGAATGCAGCCCGTGACGCTCTGCGTCACATCCAAGAGCGGACGCAGAGCGTCCAGTGAGGCATTCCTTTGCGGTGCGTGGGAACGATCAACCCGCTTTTGAGACAGTCAACCGCCCGTCCGAAACACCAGACTCGTCGATGCAACCTGTAATTTCTGACAGTAGACGAAACATCATCCAGGACTTACAAATTTATCAACAGGGTTTCACCCCTACAGACGGACACCTTGCACATCACTGTCTAACTAATAAAAGGAACTTAAATGATTACTTACATCTACACCGCCCGCGCGGTTAATGGCACTCACAGTAACCAATATGGATCAGTGGACGCAGACACCGCCAAAGAAGCAAAAAAGAAAGTCAAAGGCAAATTCACTTATCCAGTGAAGGTCGAAGTTATAGTGTTCCCAGAAGCGGCGACAAAAAACAGACTTATTTAAAGCACTCACCTCAAACCTCGATTTAACCTCGCGGCCCATCGTCGATGGTTGATGATTTCGGCCTCTTGCGTCCCCCAACCCTAGCAGTTCTGCTAGTAGGCAGCCTTGGCCAATTCAGGGAGAGTAATAACCTGAATCGACGCACCTCTCAGGGAACTCATCCCATGCCGATGAACCGCGAAACCCTGCTCTGCCGCTACCACTACGACCCACTGGATCGCCTCGCCGCTTGCACGCCATCGGCGCAGGCCAGCACCCAACGCTTCTATCTGAAAGCCCGCCTGGCCACCGAGATTCAGGGCTCGATGCAGCGCTCGATTTTTCAGCAGGGAGATCAGCTGCTGGCGCAACAACAGCGCCAGGGCGGCACCGTTCAAACCACCCTGCTCGCCACCGATCAACAGCGCTCGGTATTGAACGCACTCGACGCAACGCAGCCGCACCCCATCGCCTACACACCCTACGGCCATCGTCCGCCGGAAGGCGGTTTGCTCAGCCTGCTCGGCTTCAACGGCGAACGACCGGACCCGGTGACCGGGCATTATGTGTTGGGCAATGGCTACCGGACGTTTAACCCGGTGTTGATGCGGTTCAACAGCCCGGACAGTTGGAGTCCGTTTGGGAAGGGTGGGTTGAATGCGTATGCGTATTGCGTGGGGGATCCGATTAATCGGAACGATCCAACGGGGCACGTCCCATCACTATTTTCGAAACTTTTTGGCCTCCTGGATGACTTTAAGCTCCCGGCAAACAAGAAAATAATTACAACTGAAGTCACTACTAATAATTCGACCTACAGCGCTGTAGAGGGAAGCGAGTCGAGTTTTATCAATGGCATTTGGACGACTATCAAGCAATCACTTCGAAGAAACTCGACAACGACACACGAATCAATGTCACCACCAAGGCAACATATACACGACGTGGTTAGTAAAGTAACTGACCCTCAACCTTTCGTTAAAAGGCTTGGGGCAGTCAACACGAATTTAGCCAGCCACGGGGATAACACCCTTCCCATGGAGCATGCCATGAAGTATGAACAGCTCGTTCAGGAAGTAAGCTCCGGAAACCTTAGTAATACCGGTGCCCATGTTGAAGCAGCGGCTATGTGGGCAGCGAAATATGCTCAAGACCGAAGACCTGGCGACTTGGTCGGCATCGCCTTCAATGGAGTTGGGGGTACTCTTTTGAGTGGTGCGCAAGACCATGCCCTCCAAAAGTCCGGGGCGGCGTTACGCCGAGCATCGCCTTAAAGCTGATTCTGGAGGAATTAACTTTTCAAGGGGTCAAATTGAGCGTTCTCATCATTACCCGCCAGATGCTATAAGAAAAAAGGGCGACATCACGTCGCCCTTTTCTCACGTCAAAACTTCTTACGCCGCACTAAACAACTTATGCGGATCGATCACAAACTTCTTCGGCACGCCGGCATCGAACTCGCCGTAACCGCGTGGCGCGTCATCAAGGCTGATAACTTCAACACCCACGATGTCGGCGATTTTGATGCGGTCCCACATGATGGCTTGCATCAGTTGGCGGTTGTACTTCATGACCGGGGTCTGGCCGGTGTGGAAGCTGTGGGATTTGGCCCAGCCCAGACCGAAGCGAATGCTCAGGCTGCCCATTTTCGCGGCGGCGTCGACTGCACCCGGATCTTCGGTGACGTAGAGGCCAGGGATGCCGATTTTGCCAGCAACACGAACCACGCCCATCAACGAGTTGAGCACGGTGGCCGGTGCTTCGTGTTTCACGCCGGCATGGCCGTGACCACGGGCTTCGAAACCGACCGCATCGACGGCGCAGTCCACTTCCGGTTCGCCCAACAGTGCAGCGATCTGCTCGTGCAGCGGGGTGTCCTGGGACAGGTCGGCGATTTCAAAACCCTGGGCCTTGGCGTGAGCCAGGCGGATCGGATTGACGTCACCGATGATCACCACTGCCGCGCCTAACAGGCGAGCGGAAGCGGCAGCGGCCAGACCGACCGGACCGGCACCGGCGATGTACACCGTGCTACCCGGGCCAACACCAGCGGTCACTGCACCGTGGTAACCGGTGGGCAGAATGTCGGAGAGGCAGGTCAGGTCACGGATTTTTTCCATGGCCCGGTCGCGATCCGGCAGTTTCAGCAGGTTGAAGTCGGCATACGGCACCATCGCGTATTCGGCCTGGCCGCCGGTCCAGTCACCCATGTCGACATAGCCATAGGCACCGCCGGGACGCGCAGGGTTAACGCTCAGGCAAACACCAGTGTGCATCTCTTTGCAGGAACGGCAACGGCCACAGGCGACGTTGAACGGCACCGACACCAGGTCGCCGATCTTCAGGTTCTCGACATCACTGCCTTTCTCGATCACTTCACCAGTGATCTCGTGGCCCAGAACCAGACCGGTCTGGGCCGTGGTACGGCCACGCACCATGTGCTGGTCCGAACCACAGATATTGGTAGACACCACACGCAGGATGACACCGTGTTCGATCTTCCTGCCGCGCGGGTCCTGCATTTTGGGATAGTCGATTTTTTGTACTTCGACCTTGCCATTGCCCAGATACACCACACCACGATTACCAGACATGCTTTCACCTCGCTGTTGTTTTTATGTAGCGCTCGCGTCGCCAATGGGAGGCAGCGCGTTGATTGCTCGGGTTTATTGCCTGTGTGTTTCTGTATTGTTTGAGAGGACGCCTCGCGGGCAAGCCTCGCTCCTACAGGGGTACGCGCTCGTCGTAGGAGCGAGGCTTGCCCGCGATGGGTCGCGAAGCAGCCCCCAAAATCTAGAGAACGACGGTTCTATTGGCGTTTAGAAATACGCGTCTTTCTATGTGATACCCAACCGCCCGCGCCAACGTCAGCCCTTCGATATCACGCCCCTTGGCGATCAGGTCTTCGGGATAGTGGCTGTGGTCCACCGCTTCCACACCCTGGGCGATGATCGGGCCTTCGTCCAGGTCGTTGTTGATGTAGTGCGCAGTCGCGCCGACCAGTTTCACGCCTTTGTTGTACGCCTGGTGATACGGCTTGGCGCCTTTGAAACCCGGCAGCAAGGAGTGATGAATATTGATCGCCTTGCCATCGAGTTTGCGGCACAGCTCCGGCGACAGCACTTGCATGTAGCGGGCAAGGATCACCAGTTCGGCACCAGACTCTTCAATGACTTGCCACACCTGACGCTCTTGCGCCGGCTTGTCGTTCGGGTCCAGCGGGAAGTGGTAGTAGGGAATTCCATGCCAGTCGGCCAGGGGCTTGAGGTCCGGGTGATTGGAAACCACCGCAGCCACGTCCATGGACAACTGGCCGATGCGTTGGCGGTAGAGCAAGTCGTTGAGGCAGTGATCGGCCTTGGAAACCATGATCACTACTTTTGGCCGGTGGTGCGGCGGTGTCAGTTCGAAAATCATCCCGAAAGCGTCGGTCCGCTCGGCCAGACCTGCGCGGAACGCCTGTTCGTCGAAGTCGTCGGGCTGACGGAATTCCACACGAATGAAGAAGCGGCCGGAAAGCCGATCATCGAAGGAGTGGTGCTCGGTGACGTAGCAACCCTGTTCGAACAGAAAACGGGTCACCGCATCCACCGTGCCCAGGACGCTGGGGCAATCGGCGGTCAAAATCCATGTGTCTGGGGCGCGGCTCATAGTGCGGTGACTCCTGTAGCGAACTGATCGTTCCCACGCTCCGCGTGGGAACGCCGCCATGGACGCTCTGCGTCCGTTTTTGTGACGCAGAGCGTCACGGGATGCATTCCCACGTGGAGCGTGGGAACGATCATCCGTATCAGGCCTGAACGCTAAGGCCGTATTCCGCAGCTGCATCCTGCAACCACAGCCACCAGTAATCGGAGAAGCTGCGGCGGATCAGCAGTTCCCAGGTGTCTTCGGCGGTGTGGCGGATCACCAGTTGCGACTTGGCGAACACGGTGCCGACGGCTTTGCCCACCGGGAAGTTGTTGGGGTGCACGTCGTAGCTGGTGGACTTCATCAGCACTTCGCGGACTTTCGGGCCACTGAGTTCGAGAATCTGTTGGCCGCCGCTGACGTTGACGATGGAGATGTGCAGAGCACCCAGCGCTTCACGCAGTTTTTTCTCGGCAGCAAATTCTTCACCACCCGGCACGATCAGCAGCCATTCGTCCGGCCCCATCCATTGCAGACTGGTTTCGCCTTTGGCGATGACGGTCAGAGCCACTGGCAATTCCAGGCCCAGGGCCTTGTGCACGCCAGCGGCGAACGCTGGGTCATGGCCGTCGCCACGAATGGTCAGATGGCCGAGGAGTTTCTTTTCACGCACGGTGACACCGGCGTTTTTACGGCCCTTGCCCACCAGGCTTTGCAGGGCTGCGTGATGCAGCGACGACTCGGCCTTTGCCCCGGTGGTTGGGCGCTGTTGGTAAACGTTGGCTGTGGTCATGTGGGACACCTGTCTGAATTCTGTATGTTGATCGTTCCCACGCTCTGCGTGGGAATGCCGCCATGGACGCTCTGCGTCCGCTCTTGTGACGCGGAGCGTCACGGGATGCATTCCCACGCGGAGCGTGGGAACGATCGACTTACACGTTCTGGCGATCGCCTTTCGGATCGAAGAACACCGAAGAAACGATTTCCGCTTCGATCACGCTGCCGTCGGCCAGAGGTGCGAAGACTCGCTCGCCCAGACGCTTGAGGCCGCCTTTGACCACAGCCAGGGCAAACGAGTAGCCCAGGGAGTTGTGGGCATAGCTGGAGGTCACGTGACCGACCATGCTCATCGGAATCGCTTGCTTGGTGTTGAACACCAGTTGCGCACCTTCCGGCAGCCATTTGGTCGGGTCGATCGGCTTCAGACCAACCAACTGTTTGCGTTGATCACGCACGCAGTCTTCCCGGTTCATGCCGCGCCAGCCGATCCAGGAGAACGGTTTGGTGCGGCCAACACACCAGCCCATGTTCAGGTCGTCCGGGGTCATCGAGCTGTCGGTATCCTGACCGACGATGATGAAGCCCTTCTCGGCCCGCAGTACGTGCATGGTTTCGGTGCCGTACGGGGTCAGGTTGTACTTTTTGCCGGCCTCGACGATTTTTTCCAGTACGCCCATGGCGTAGTCGGCCTGCACGTTAACCTCGTAGGACAGCTCACCGGTGAACGAAATACGGAACACCCGCGCCGGTACACCGCCTACCAGGCCTTCTTTCCAGGTCATGAACGGGAAGCCGTCCCGGTCCAGATCGATGTCGGTGACTTCGCTGAGCAGCTTGCGGCTGTTCGGCCCGGACAGGGTCATCGTCGCCCAGTGGTCGGTGACCGAGGTGAAGTACACCTTGAGCTCTGGCCATTCGGTCTGTTGGTAGATTTCCAGCCATTGCAGCACGCGTGCAGCGCCGCCGGTGGTGGTGGTCATCAGGAAGTGGTTGTCCGCCAGACAGGCCGTAACGCCGTCGTCGAACACCATGCCGTCTTCTTTGCACATCAGGCCGTAACGGGCCTTGCCCACATCGAGCTTGGTCCAGGCGTTGGTGTAAACGCGGTTGAGGAACTCCCGCGCATCCGGGCCCTGGATATCGATTTTGCCCAGTGTCGACGCATCGAGCAGGCCGACGCTGTCGCGCACGGCTTTACATTCGCGTTTGACGGCGGCGTGCAGGTCTTCGCCGTTTTTCGGGAAGTACCAAGGACGCTTCCATTGACCGACGTCTTCGAATTCGGCGCCGTTCTTCACGTGCCAGGCTTGCAGGGCGGTGTAACGCACCGGCTCGAAGATATGGCCACAGTGACGACCGGCTACCGCACCGAAGGTCACCGGCGTGTAGTTCGGGCGGAACATGGTGGTGCCCATTTGCGGGATGGTCACGTTCAGGGAACGCGCCGCAATGGCCAGACCGTTGACGTTGCCGAGTTTGCCCTGGTCGGTACCGAAACCCAGTGCGGTGTAGCGTTTGACGTGCTCGACCGATTCGAAACCTTCGCGGGTCGCCAGTTCGATGGCGGCGGCGGTGACGTCGTTCTGCAGGTCGACGAATTGCTTCGGCGCCCGTGCAGTGGCTTTTTCATGAGGCACCTGGTACAGCGCCAGGGTTGGCTCTTCCAGACGGGTCAGGGCTTTTGGCAACACGCCCTGGACCGATTTGAACCCGGCTTCGCTGGCAGCACGCACGCCACCTTCAAAACCATCGGCCAGCGTGTCGCCAAGGCTGTACACGCCATTCACACCACCGACGCACACGCGTTTTTGCGGTGCTTCGCCCGGTACGAAACCGAGGATGTCTTCACGCCAGATCGGCTTGCCGCCCAGGTGCGAAGCGAGGTGAACGACTGGGCTGTAGCCGCCGGAGCTGGCCACCAGATCGCACTCCAGCCATTCGCCAGGGCTGGTCACGGTGTGGGCCTTGACGTCGATGGCCGCAACGCGAGCCGCGGTCACATGTTTGCTGCCACGAGCTTCGACCACTGCGCTGCCGGTCAGAATACGGATGCCTTTGGCCCGTGCTTCTTCTACCAGCGCACCGCGTGGATTGCTCCGTGCGTCAGCGATGGCCACCACTTGCAGGCTGGCATCGAGCCAGTCCAGCGCCACGCGATAGGCGTGATCGTTGTTGGTGGAAAGCACCAGTTTCTTGCCCGGCGCTACGCCATAACGACGGACGTAAGTCGAGACTGCGCCGGCCAGCATGTTGCCCGGCACGTCATTGTTGCCGTAGACCAATGGACGCTCGTGAGCGCCGGTCGCCAGCACCACACGCTTGGCGCGGACCCGGTGGATACGCTGACGCACTTGACCGATCGGTGCGCGGTCGCCGAGGTGATCGGTGAGGCGCTCGTGAATGGTCAGGAAGTTATGGTCGTGGTAGCCGTTGACCGTGGCGCGCGGCAACAGCAGCACGTCCGGCAGGGATTTCAGTTCAGCAATGACGCTGGCGATCCATTCGGCGGCTGGTTTGCCGTCGAGGCTTTCGCGGGTGTCGAGCAGGCTGCCGCCGAACTCTTCCTGTTCGTCCGCCAGAATCACCCGGGCACCGCTGCGCGCGGCTGCCAGAGCGGCTGCCAGACCAGCAGGGCCAGCGCCGACGATCAGCACGTCGCAGTGCTGGTTCATGTAGTCGTAGGTATCCGGATCGTTCTCGGTCGGCGAACGGCCTAAACCTGCGGCCTTACGAATGTATTTTTCGTAGGTCATCCAGAACGATTGCGGGTACATGAAGGTTTTGTAGTAGAAGCCCGGCGGCATCAGCTTGCCGCCGACCTTGCCGAGAATCCCCATCATGTCGTTGTTGACGCTCGGCCAGCCGTTGGTGCTGCTGGCGACCAGGCCCTGGTACAGCGCCTGTTGAGTGGCGCGCACGTTAGGGATCTGCGTGGCTTCAGTGGCGCCGATCTGCAGCACTGCGTTCGGCTCTTCGGCACCGGCGGCGAAGATGCCCCGCGGGCGAGAGTATTTGAAGCTGCGACCGATGATATCCACACCGTTGGCCAGCAAGGCTGCGGCCAGGGTGTCGCCTTCGAAGCCTTTGTAGCTCTGGCCGTTGAAGGTGAAGCTCAAGACTTTATTGCGGTCGATCCGGCCGCCGTTGGACAGACGATTGATCTGGCTCATACCTTCTCTCCCAGAGCCGTCGCGGCCGCTTTCGGACTGTCTGCTTTACCGGTGAATTGCGGCTTGGCGCCGATCTTGTAGGTTTCGAGAATCTCGTAGGTCACGGTGTCACGGGTGGCGTTGAAGTACTGACGGCAGCCGGCGACGTGATCCCACAGTTCGTGGTGCAACCCGCGTGGGTTGTCACGGAAGAACATGTAATCGCCCCACTGCTCGTCAGTGCAAGCGTTCGGGTCCAGTGGGCGCGGGATGTGCGCCTGGCCGGATGCATGGAATTCCTCTTCGGAGCGCAGTTCGCCGCAGTGAGGACAGAAGATGTGCAACATAGGGATTTCTCCTGTTAGTGGGCGACAGCTGCAGCGCCGTGTTCATCGATCAACGCACCGCTGTGGAAACGGTCGATGGAGAATGGAGCGGCCAACGGGTGCATTTCACCCTTGGCCAGGCTTGCGGCAAACACGTTGCCCGAGCCAGGTGTCGCTTTGAAGCCACCGGTACCCCAACCGCAGTTGAAGAACATGTTCGGAACCGGGGTTTTCGAGATGATCGGGCAAGCGTCCGGAGTGGTGTCGACGATGCCGCCCCACTGACGGTTCATACGTACGCGGGACAACACCGGGAACATCTCGACGATGGCCTGAACAGTGTGTTCGATCACCGGGTACGAACCACGCTGGCCGTAGCCGTTGTAGCCGTCGATACCGGCGCCGATCACCAGGTCGCCCTTGTCGGACTGGCTGATGTAACCGTGTACGGCGTTGGACATGATCACGCTGTCGATAATCGGCTTGATCGGCTCGGACACCAGCGCTTGCAGCGGGTGGGATTCGATCGGCAGACGGAAACCGGCGAGTTTGGCCATGTGCCCGGAGTTACCTGCGGTGACCACACCGACGCGCTTGGCGCCGATAAAGCCCTTGTTGGTTTCCACACCGATGCACACACCGTTTTCCTTACGGAAACCGATCACTTCGGTCTGTTGAATCAGGTCCACGCCCAAGGCGTCGGCGGCACGGGCAAAGCCCCAGGCCACGGCATCGTGACGCGCCACGCCGCCGCGACGCTGGACGGTAGCGCCCATCACCGGGTAGCGAGTGTTTTTCGAGCAGTCGAGGTATGGGATCTCGTCCGCCACTTGCTTGGCATCGAGCAGTTCGCCGTCCACGCCGTTGAGGCGGTTGGCGCTGACCCGACGCTCGGAATCACGGATGTCCTGCAGGGTGTGGCACAGGTTGTAAACGCCACGCTGGGAGAACATCACGTTGTAGTTCAGGTCCTGGGACAGGCCTTCCCAGAGTTTCATCGCGTGTTCGTACAGGTGCGCCGATTCGTCCCACAGGTAGTTGGAGCGAACGATGGTGGTGTTGCGCGCGGTGTTACCGCCGCCCAGCCAGCCTTTCTCGACCACGGCCACGTTGGTGATGCCGTGCTCCTTGGCCAGGTAGTAGGCGGTCGCCAGACCATGCCCGCCACCGCCGACGATGACCACGTCATAGACCTTTTTCGGGGTCGGCGTGCGCCACATCTTCTGCCAGTTTTCATGGTGGCTGAGGGAGTGCTTGAAGAGGCCGAAGCCCGAGTAGCGTTGCATAGTCATTTACTCCAAAACTGCTCTCAGCGGTAAACCGGGAAGTCCGCGCACAGGGCTGCCACATTCTTCGCCACATCGGCCTCGACATCGGCATCGCCGAGGTTGTCGAGAATGTCGCAGATCCAGCCGGCCAGCTCGACGCACTGAGTGACCTTGAAGCCGCGAGTGGTGACCGCCGGGGTGCCGATTCGCAGGCCCGAGGTGACGAACGGCGACTGTGGGTCGTTCGGTACGGCGTTCTTGTTCACGGTGATGTGAGCGCGACCCAAAGCGGCGTCAGCTTCCTTACCGGTGAGGCCCTGACGGATCAGGCTGACCAGGAACAGGTGATTGTCGGTGCCGCCGGACACTACATCGTAGCCGCGTTTGATAAAGATGCTGGCCATGGCCTGGGCGTTGTCGATCACTTGTTGCTGATAAACCTTGAAGCCAGGCTCCAGCGCTTCCTTGAAGCACACCGCTTTAGCGGCGATCACGTGCATCAGCGGGCCGCCCTGACCACCAGGGAATACGGCAGCGTTGAGTTTCTTTTCCAGCTCTTCGTTGGCACGGGCCAGGATCAGACCGCCACGTGGACCGCGCAGGGTTTTGTGAGTGGTGGTGGTGACCACGTCAGCGTACGGCAGCGGGTTCGGGTACAGACCGGCAGCGACCAGACCGGCGACGTGAGCCATGTCGACGAACAGATAAGCGCCGACTTTGTCCGCGATCTGACGGAAGCGTGGGAAATCCAGGGTTTTCGAGTAGGCCGAGAAACCGGCGATGATCATTTTTGGCTTGTGCTCGACCGCCATGCGCTCGACTTCGTCGTAGTCGATCAAGCCAGTGTTGGTGTCGATGCCGTACTGCACAGCGTTATAGAGCTTGCCGGAGAAGCTGACCTTGGCGCCGTGGGTCAGGTGACCGCCGTGAGCCAGGCTCATCCCCAGTACGGTGTCGCCGGCCTGCAACAGGGCAAGGAACACCGCTGCGTTGGCCTGGCTGCCAGAGTGCGGCTGGACGTTGGCGTAGTCGGCACCGAACAGCTGCTTGGCGCGTTCGATGGCCAGGGCTTCAACCTTGTCCACGTGCTCGCAACCGCCGTAGTAGCGCTTGCCCGGATAGCCTTCAGCGTATTTGTTGGTCAGGCCGCTGCCTTGCGCTTCCATGACGCGTTTGCTGGTGTAGTTCTCCGACGCGATCAGCTCGATGTGATCTTCCTGACGTAGCTCCTCGGCATTCATGGCCGCCAGCAGTGCATCGTCATAACCCTGGATTTGGTCTTGCTTGCTGAACATCGCGTCTCTCCCAGCGGCGGCGGTGCGCCATTCGTCTCGGTGAGGCCTCTGTCCTTGGACAGTGCCCTTTGGATGCGATGGTATGACCGGCGCAGACAGGCCAAATGCCTATGGACGCCACGTAAAGGTGCGTTTACGACATAGGCTGGCGCGCAGGGATCATTGGTAGCTGATCGTTTATGCACGCAAGCCTTGCGTAGCAGCTGCCGAAGGCTGCGTTCGACCGAGAATCGGTCGCAAATCCGGTATCCACGATTTACCTGCAAGACCGCGTTTTGAGCGTTTTACGACCGCTTCGCGGCCGGACGCAGGCTTCGCCAGCTGCTACAGGGGACCGCTCGCGCATCGGGAATTATTCCTACAGAATCAGCAGATGTGCGCTTCCTGCGATTCTGGTTAAAGTGCGCACCATCATCGACCACAGGATCCGGCCATGACCGATAAGAGCCAACAATTCGCCAGCGACAACTATTCCGGCATCTGCCCTGAAGCCTGGGCGGCCATGGAACAGGCCAATCAAGGCCACCAACGCGCCTACGGCGACGATGAGTGGACCGCACGCGCTTCGGACGACTTCCGCAAACTGTTCGAAACCGACTGCGAAGTGTTCTTCGCCTTCAACGGCACCGCAGCCAACTCGCTGGCACTGTCGTCGTTGTGCCAGAGTTACCACAGCGTAATCTGCTCGGAAACCGCCCACGTCGAAACCGACGAATGCGGCGCACCAGAATTCTTTTCCAACGGCTCCAAGCTGCTCATCGCAGGCACCGAAAACGGCAAACTGACCCCGGAATCGATCCGCGAAATCGCCCTCAAGCGCCAGGACATCCACTACCCGAAACCACGCGTCGTGACCCTGACCCAGGCGACCGAAGTCGGTAGCGTCTACACCCCGGAAGAAATCCGCGCCATCAGCGCCACCTGCAAAGAGCTGGGCCTGAACCTGCACATGGACGGTGCGCGCTTCTCCAACGCTTGCGCGTTCCTCAATTGCTCGCCCGCCGACCTGACCTGGAAAGCCGGCGTTGACGTGCTGTGCTTCGGCGGGACGAAAAACGGCATGGCAGTGGGTGAAGCGATTCTGTTCTTCAACCAGAAACTCGCTGAAGACTTCGACTACCGCTGCAAACAGGCCGGGCAACTGGCTTCGAAAATGCGTTTTCTCTCGGCGCCGTGGGTCGGTCTGCTGGAAAACGACGCCTGGCTCAAACACGCCCGCCACGCCAACTACTGCGCGCAGTTGCTGAGCGAGCTGGTGAGCGACATTCCAGGGGTTGAACTGATGTTCCCGGTGCAAGCCAACGGCGTGTTCCTGCAACTGTCGGAATCGGCCGTCGCGGCGCTGACCGCCAAGAGCTGGCGTTTTTACACCTTCATAGGCAAAGGCGGCGCCCGCTTCATGTGCTCGTGGGATACCGAGGAAGAGCGGGTACGAGAACTGGCGGCGGATATTCGAGAAGTGATGTCCCGCTAACCCCCGTCACCCTGATCATTCCCACGCTCCGCGTGGGAATGCCTCTAGGGACGCTCCGCGTTCCTGCCTCACCGCCTACGTAGAGCCGGACACCGTTGTGACGCAGAGCGTCACGGGCTGCGTTCCCACGCAGAGCGTGGGAACGATTATTAGAGGCGCGTCGCAATTTCCCACTAACTCCGCGGCGCTGTCCTCTAGCACCACCCCACAACCCCGCTCACCCTGATCATTTCCACGCAGCAAAGGAATGCACCCATGGGCCGCAGCCGCTACACCATCACCGAGCCCGACAAGCCCCACTTCCTGACCTGCACCATCATGGAGTGGCTCCCGTTGTTCATCCGCCCCTACATTGTCGATCACCTGCTCAATTGCTGGCGCTATCAACAATCCCATCAGAACTTACAGCTGTATGGCTACGTCATCCTGGAAAACCACCTGCACTTTGTTGCCGAAGCTCCGGACCTGAGCAAATGCCTCAGTCAGTTCAAATCTTTCACCGCACGGAAAATCATCGACGATCTGCAAAGCAAAGGCGCAGAACGAGCCCTGCAACGCCTGCGTTTCAGCAAGCGCGCCCATAAGCTCGATCGGGTGTATCAGCTGTGGCAGGAAGGTTCACACGCGGAGTTGGTTTACAGCGAAACAGTAATGCGCCAGAAACTGGACTACATCCATCACAACCCGGTGAAACGCGGGTATGTGGATCTGGCAGAGCACTGGCGGTACTCAAGCGCTCGGAACTATGCAGGGATGGAAGGGCTTATCGAGATTCAGCGCTGGTTATTGAAACGTACTCCCCGGACGACGGCGGCGAGACAGGAACGCAGAGCGTCCCGAGAGGCATTCCCACGCAGAGCGTGGGAACGATCATGGTTGGGGGGCTCCACGTGAGCTCGTTGAGCTCATTCCCACGCTCTGCGTGGGAATGCAGCCCGGGACGCTCTGCGTCCCTTCCCCCCGGAGTAACGGGTTAAAACTCGATCCGCACATCCCCTTTCGGCACGCTGCAGCACGACAGAATGTAGCCCTCGGCTTCGTCTTCTTCGGTGATGCCGCCGTTGTGCTCCATCTCGACCTCCCCGCCCAGTTTCATCACTTTGCAGGTGCCGCAGATGCCCATGCCGCAGGCTTTGGGGATCAGCAGGCCGAGTTTGGCGGCGGCTGCGTGGACGGTTTCGCCCGGTGCGACGCGAATGCTTTTGCCGGAGGCGGTGAATTCCACCTGGTGCAGGTCGGCGGCATCGATTGGCGGCGCGTCGGCCGCTTGTTCGGCGTGTTCGACGGCGTCAGCGCGCGCTTCCGGCGGGGTCGCGCCGAAGGACTCTTCGTGATATCGCGACATGTCGAAGCCAGCGCCTTCCAGCAAGCGCTTGACCGCGTTCATATACGGCGTCGGGCCGCAGCAGAACACTTCGCGCTCCAGGAAGTCCGGCGCCATCAACTCGAGCATTTTGTGGTTCAGGTAACCGCGATAACCGGCCCACGGCTCACCCATGCCATGCTTCTCGCAGATCAGGTGCAAGCTGAAGTTGTCGATCCGCGATGCCATATGTTCCAGCTCGCGGTGATAGATGATGTCTTTGGGCGAGCGGGCGCTGTGGATAAACACCATGTCGACATTGCCGTTGGTGTCGTAGAACCAACGGGCCATGGACATCACCGGGGTGATCCCGACGCCACCGCTGAGGTAGAGCACTTTCGGCGCGGTGAAATCCATGGCGTTGAACAGCCCGACCGGGCCGTGCACCGCCAGCTCCTGGCCTTCATGCAGGGTGTCGTGAAGCCAGTTGGACACCTTGCCGCCCGGAACGCGCTTGATGGTCACCGAAAAGCTGTACGGCACCGAAGGCGAGCTGGAAATGGTGTAGGAGCGCATGATCGGCACACCGTCGATTTCCAGCTCCAGGGTGACGAACTGCCCGGGCTTGAAGAAGAACAGAATCGGCTGATCGGCCATAAAGCAGAAGGTGCGCACATCCCAGGTTTCCTGGATGACTTTGACACAACGGACGATGTGCCGACCATTGGCCCAGGTCTGGGTTGTTACCGGATTCAGGAAACTATTGGACATGCTGATCTCCACGGCCGACTGTCGGCCTCATGTTGCCGATTCTGCTCAAGGCGTGCAGTGGCCACTTACCTATCTACGACATTCACGTACTTATCGCGACCAGCCCCCAACCGCCGGGGGTTGCGCGTCGGGAACAGATTTGGCCATGTCGCCCATGGATAAGGTTCTGGCCTGCGCCGGCCCCACACTCGCTTCAACAGATAAACGCTGTTTTCTGCCTTGCGTAGCAACCGTGGCCAGTGTCACGGGGTTGTACGGAGCAAGCCCGGATGCATGAAGTTCTGAGCCAAGGCGCCGCGACGAGTCATAGCCCGCTATGGCGAGGAGCGGCAACGCAGGATCAGGACTTCAGGCGCCGGACTTGACCGTACAACCCCGTTACACTGGCCATACAGCCACTATTCGCCGGCCACACAGATGGCCATGAGGACTTAAACGATGGACGTCACCACTACCCTGAGCTTGGGCGATCCACTGGAACCCGCACGCAAGGCCACCGCGCAGATGCTGCAAGAGCGCGAGCGTACGTTCTCGCTGCCGCAGCCGTTTTACTCTGATGAGCGGCTGTTTGATATCGACATGCAGGAGATCTTCCAGAAAGAGTGGCTGATCGCCGGCATGACCTGCGAAATCCCGACCAAGGGCAACTACCTGACCCTGCAAATCGGCAAGAACCCGATCATCGTGATTCGCGGCGCAGAAGGCGTGGTTCATGCCTTCCATAACGTCTGCCGCCACCGTGGTTCGCGTCTGTGCACCAGCGAAAAAGGCAAAGTTGCCAAACTGGTCTGCCACTACCACCAGTGGACCTACGAGCTTGACGGTCGTCTGTTGTTCGCCGGCAGCGAGATGGGCGACGACTTCGACATGAAGCAGTACGGCCTGAAGCCGGTGAACGTGAAGACCGCCGGTGGCTACATCTTCATCAGCCTCGCGGAAAACCCGCCGGCCATTGATGACTTCCTGTCGACACTGAACCATTACATGGAACCGTACGACATGGAAAACACCAAGGTGGCGGTGCAAACCACCCTGGTGGAACAGGCCAACTGGAAACTGGTGCTGGAAAACAACCGCGAGTGCTACCACTGCAACGCGTCGCACCCGGCACTGCTGAAAACCCTGCTGGAATGGGACGACGTTACCGACCCACGCGCCGACCAGGCGTTCAAGGACCACGTAGCCGCTTCCGCCGCTGCCTGGGAAGCCGAGAAGATTCCTTACGCTCACGCCAGCTTCGGCCTGCGTAACCGCATCGTGCGCATGCCACTGCTCAAGGGCACCGTGTCGATGACCCTGGACGGCAAGCAAGCCTGCAAGAAACTCATGGGCCGAATCCAGAACCCGGATCTGGGCTCGATGCGCATCCTGCACCTGCCGCACTCGTGGAACCACTGCATGGGCGATCACATCATTGTGTTCACCGTGTGGCCGATCAGCGCGCAGGAAACCATGGTCACCACCAAATGGCTGGTGCACAAGGACGCTGTCGAAGGCGTGGATTACGACGTCGACCGCATGCGTGAAGTCTGGGATGCCACCAACAATGAGGACCGTCGTCTGGCCGAAGAGAACCAGCGCGGGATCAACTCCACCGCGTACCAGCCAGGCCCGTACTCCAAGACCTACGAGTTCGGTGTGGTGAACTTTGTGGATTGGTACAGCGAGCGTCTGCTGAACAACCTCGGCGCAGAACCGGCGCCGTACCTCAAAGGCGTACCGGTTCACGGCTGAGCACCTCGACTCTCTCTTCAGCAGTAAACGAAAAAGGGCGCATGCGCCCTTTTTTCGTTTCTGCCGAATCAGATATCCAGACGGTCGAGATATTGCCGGGTACCTGTGTTCGCCTGAACTTCAGGAGGAATCAGATTAGCCGGAATCAGCATAATATTTTTCCGGATATTTGTTTCGCCCAACTTATCAATGATTTGCTGCCGAATGCCCGCATAGCTTGATTCTATTAATTCGGCCCTGAACGAACTGACACTGATATTCCCCAGCAAGTCCTTGACCGCAAACTTCTGATTAAAGACATCCAGCATCACTAACTCCGACGTCTTGAAATAAACACTGCAGACAGACAATCGACTACCACCATGGATAACGCTGATTTGCAAATTGACCACGGACACGGCTTGCGGAACAGGGGATTTTTTTTCAGGAATTAGTTCGGCATGAGTCTTGGCATTAAACAAAAGCGACGGTGCACTGGACTCAGGCAAATCGAGCCAGAGACCGATACTCTCGTCAATACTATTAACCAATTCCCGATCCAGCGTTTTGAAAAATGTCGCTTCCAAAACCTTCTTCACTGTCACTGAGCGAACAAGTGCGGGAACAGGATAGCTGACGGTACTGTAATTGATAATCTGCCAAAACATATTCCCCAGCGCAGCTCGATAAAAATCCAACCACGCAGCCGGATCAATAAAACGCGAAGTCAGCTTCTTGTCAGCGGCCATTTGGCACAATAGATTGGAATGAAGAACATCTTCGACGACCGTGTGGTCCGCGACCGACGGTGTGGCTGATATTAAATTACCTGAAACGACATAAGTTTCGGCGGCAGGTAAACTCATGGCAAATCATCCTTGAATAATGACGACAGTAACGAAAGCAAGCCCGACACGCTGTGCCGGGCTGCTATCCGGCCAGTTAAATGTCCAGGTCTTTGACAAAGTTCTTGGCGTTATCGCCGAGCTTATCGATGACGGCTTGGCGAACCTGCTTGTACACTGATTCGTTCAGAACGATCTGTTGTGCAGCCCGATACATCCTTGAACTCGACGAACTCCAGTGCCAGAACAGGAAGCTCCCGCTTTGCACGGTAGTGGTGGCGTTGACGCAGGTCAGCACCATGATCACGTTGCCGCCGGAATCTTGCGCAACCGGCAAGATCTGGAAGGTACCCGTGCCGCTTTTGGTGCTGCTGTTATCGAAGAGCTTGAGGGCCCCCTGATTATTAGGGTTAGTCTTCAACGCATTGAAGGTTTGCGACACCACCAGATAAAGCGACGACTCGGGTGCAACGACTTGGGCAAGGATTTCCAGAACAACCTGGTCCATCGTTACATCGGTGTTTTTTGGTTGATAATCAGAGTAGGCGGTCGCCACACGGCCCCAGCCAAGATTCGCCAGACCGTCGGTATAATACTTGAACCAGTCTTCTTTCTGTTTATCCGGATCAAATTTTTTGTCGGCCGCCAGTTGCATCAACAAGGTGCTGTTTTGCACGTCGTCCCTGGCTTGAATGGTGAGCCCGGAGACGAAAGAAACGACACTTCCTTTCACCACGGCTGCGCCTTGTTCGTCGGCATTTGTACGAACGACAGCCGACTTCTCGCGGGCACTTACTCCAGTCGCCGCTGGAATTTCAAGGTTCGAAATCCAGGCCAGACGCTCTACATGGGTTTCAATAACACTCATGACAATGCTCCATATTGTTAATAAGTTAGTGACACAAGTTTATACCGTAACCAAGCAAGCAGACCTCACTCAAAAACCACACACCTCCAGCGCGCAGTTCAAAAAGTGGCCATTATATTTTCGATAACATAATTTAAACTTACCGCCTGTTTGACGGTAATTATTGTTTCAAGCCAGCGGCAAGGGATATCGGTTAAAGCGGGGTATGTAAACGATGCTCATGCGGTAAATATCCATTCTCTGTCTCCTTGAGAATTGCGAATACTCAGCGGTCATTCTTCCAGTACTTTTTTGCAAGTACCAGTAAAGGCCCGAAGCCATGCGCTGTCAATGCGCTGTTATAGACTCATAAGGAGTTAAGTTTTTTATTATCAGGGATATTGGCGATAACTTCAGCGGTTGCTGTGCGCCTATGTCAGAAGCACTTACCCACAGCACCGCCAAAGCACTCTCACACGCCCACTATCAACGAGATGACCATCGCACACTGCCATCCTCGCCAATAAACGTCTCTTCGATGCTCTCCCCCACCAGTCGCACCTTCACGTAACCGTTCAGCACCCGCAAAAGGTAGGCCTCATCCCGCGCGTTTTGGGTTTCCGACCACAACACCTGTCCTTGTAGTAACCATAGGCGCCGCTTTACATCTCGTGATTGGAATTGAGGGTGACCGCTGATAAAGCAGATCGGCATGCCCGGCCGATCGAAGTGCGACATGTAAACATCCTCACCCTTGAAGTTGACCAAGTAACCTTTACGCGCAGTCAGCGCCAGGTGCTCGAAGGTCTGCATGTTCGACTCGCCGAACTGCTCGTGAAGGTTGTCGTGCAGGGTTTCGTTGAGGGTGTCGTGACGATAAAGCGACGAACGAGTACCTGGCCACCGAGTGAACCCGGCGACAGCAATCTGTGTCGTTGGAAAGGGTCAGGCGCTATAGACGCGCGCGCTGATTGGCGGCTCGACGATGGGCTCGCTTACGCAGCGAAGTCTGTGGGCCGGGACGCGGGTCGTGCAGGGAATGGGGGGCGAGCGGTGTGGCTGGCTATCCTTCACACGTTCTCCCTGAACCAAATGTGGATAAGTGACGGTTGTCCTTGGTAACTGGTGAGTGAAGACAGCCCGCAGATTGAAGTCAAGGAAGTACATTAGACCTGTACGAAATCTGATCTATTGTGCTCGGGCCTATAAGCGGCGGGGCTTGCAGGGTTTAGCAAACAAGTTATCCACACCTCCACCCACAGTAAATGAGGACAAGTGTGAGTTTGCCGGGAATTCTCTTGATAAATAACCAAGAAAAACCGTGACTTATCCAGAAGCAGGGTTCTTGGCGTCGATTGGTTATTTTTTAACCTAAAGCCTGCAAGCCACGGTTTACATAGCCTGTAGAGGATGGCGAACACCTTATCCACAGAAGCGCCAACAGACTTTGGGGGCAACTTGGGTGGATCTGTGGAAAACCACCGGAGACCGCGATAAATCGGGGTTTTCAGGCGGTTTATCGGCTTGAATCGGTGATTTGGTTGTTTTTTAACCAGCGCCCTGATAAGCCCGGTTTGTATGGTCTTTAGCGGACAGCGAACATCTTATCCACAGAAAGGCCAACAGAGATTGGGGGCAAGTATTGGTATGCAAGCAAAGTTATCCCAGGGAAAAAGCTCGAAAAAACCGCAGGTTAGGCTGATTGTTTTTTGCACGAAGGGTTGCAGGGCTTGATTGGCGTAGGGTGTAGCGAGGGGTGAACATGTTATCCACAGAAGCGCTAACAGGGATTGTGGGTAAATCCAAAAGTCCCTGTAGGAGCCGAGCTTGCTCGCGATAGCGGTTTATCAGGCGACAGCGATGGTGAATGTCAGTACGCCTTCGCGAGCAAGCTCTGCTCCTACAGGGATTTGCGTTCGGCTCACGGCCGATACATCAGATAGGCTTCACCCGTGACCCGAATCATCGGATGAGGAGTGACCTGGCAGGTTTTGACGATGCCAAAGCCGTGTCGCTCATAGAAACGCAGGGCGCCGGTGTTCGCGGCGTAGTCGATCAGACTCAGGCCATTGAGACCCAACTGGCTGGCTCGCGCATGGGCATGCTCAAGGAACTGCTTGCCCAGGCCCTGGTTACGCCAGCCCTCGTGCAGCGCCAGGCTGGAAATGTAGAGCGTGTCAGGGATTTCCATATCGGCGTAGGGCGCCAGGACCGGATCGGTCACAGGCTCTGCCTCGGGATCTTGGCGCATTGTGTAGCTGTGCATCATGCCGACGACTTCGCCCTCGGACTCCGCAATCAGGCAGTTCTGGTAAGAGAAATCCACGTCGTCACGGGCGTACCGGGCGGCGCCTACATCGAGTAAATCCTGCCCCGACGCTGCCAGTTTGCTCCAGATATAGTCGGAGCAACCCTCAGAGGAAATCTGAAACAAGCGAGCAATCTCGCGCGCATCGGAGCGCAGAGCCGAACGAAATTTAACTGCCATTACCCAACCCCACAGGACATTAACAAGATCGTTCCCACGCGCAGCAAATGCAGCCCTTGACGCTCCGCGTCACAGCCGAAGCGGACGCAGAGCATCCATAGAGGCATTCCCACGCGGGAGCGTGGGAACGATCAAACGATCATCGCGTCACAGTCGGAACTAGCGAACCACGCCTTCTTCAATCAGCAGTTTGAGGATCGCTTCGGCGCCCTCTTGGACGCTGACGCCCTTGAGCACCTGCCCACCGCCGCCGCTGGCCTTGGCCGTTGCGGCCTTCATGCGATCAGCGCCGCTTTTGGCCTTGATCACTTTCAGACGCTTTGGCCGGGGTTTCGCCGGTTGCAGCGTGGCGATTGTGAGTAACTCATCGTCGACCACCTCCACCTGATCGGCCTGCAACACCCCGCGCCGGGCCGGGCCATAAGCACTTTGCCGAGGTTTCGGCGCGGCGTTATCCACAGTCGCGAGAAACGGCAGGCGGACTTTCAGCCGCCGACGTTGACCACGGGGCAAGGCTTGCAGCACCAGGGCCGAATTACCATCGATGGATTCGACCTGCGCCAGACCCACGACCAGCGGCCAACCAAGGCTTTCGGCCAGAAGGAACGGCAACATGCCCGAGCCTTCCCCGGTTTCCGCCTGGCTGCCGGTCAGCACGACCTGCGCCCCGGCATCGCGCAGATAGTCGGTCAATGCTGGAAGCGCATCCGCGCCGGGCGGCTGCTCCAGCACATGCAGCTGCTCCAGCCCCATCCCCAGGTAGGCCCGCAGTGCCGGTTCCGCGATATCGCCGGCATGCAGCACTTGCAGGTTATCCCCAGCCAGTTGCAAACCCAGTTCGACCGCCCGCGCGTCCTGTTCGGCACGCCGAGGTCGCCCGGAAGTCGGGTGGGCGCCGATGGACACCAGGCTGATCACATTCGTACTCATAACCTAAATCCTTCCCTTAAGCCGCATCGCGCTTGGCTTCGTTGCGGTAAGCCTCTACCGCCGCGATCAAGGCTTGAAGAATCGCCGCACTCTCGCCAATCACCGACAGGTCAGCGCGCTTGATCATGTCGCAACCCGGATCGAGGTTGATCGCCACCACCTTGTCGCAGGCACCGATGCCTTGCAGGTGCTGGATCGCCCCGGAAATTCCCACCGCGACATAGACCCGCGCCGTGACCCAGGTGCCGCTGGCGCCGACCTGACGATCGCGGGCCATGAAGCCATCGTCCACCGCCACTCGCGAGGCGCCTTCGGTAGCACCGAGGGCCGCAGCGGCCCTGTGGAAAAGATTCCAGTCCTTGACCCCGTTGCCGCCCGAGAAAATGAACTCAGCTTCGGCCATGGGAATCGCCGCCGGATCGACCGCCACCGCACCGAGGTCTTCGATACGCGACAGGCTGCGAGCGACCGCTGTGGATAACTCCACCGGCAACGCTTCGTGACGGGTTTCGCTGACAGGTTCGGCGCACTCGGCAGCCGCCAGAATCAGGCGCGCCACTGGTCGTGCAAGATCCTGCAGGCCAGCACCGGCGCGGCCGATGCACTCCTCGCCCTTGACCTGCCAGACCCGCGTAGCCGGGCGTTCGCCCAAGGCGGCAGCAAAGCGCCGGCCCAGTTCGCCTCCACCGCTGCGGCTGTCCGGCAGCAGCCAGTGTCGCGGGTTGAACTGGTTATCCACAGCCCGCAGGCCCTGGACTCGTTGTTCCGGTGCATAACCGCTGAACTCACTGCCATCGAGCACCAGCAAGCGGTCGACGCCAGCCGTGGCGAAAGCGTTCTCTTTGTGTTCGCCGAAAACCACGACCAGCACCGCGCCGTCGTTGCCCGCCAGCTGATGGGCCAGGCCCAGCAGGTCGCGGTCGTGGCTGCTCAGGCGGCCGCCGACCATATCCGGCACGACGCTGATGTAGAACGCCGGTTGTGCCACTTGATGCAGCGGCAATTGCACTTCAACCGTGGCCGTACGCTTGGCCGCGCCGCCCTGTTGGGCGCCGCTGCGATCGATGCGTTTGATACCGTTGGGACCGATGAATCCGATGCCGTGGGGATTCTTGCGAATGATGCCGTTAGGCCCCATCCAGCTGTGTTGCACCGGCTGCATGGCCGCGTGCAGCGGGTGCAGACGGTTGCGGGCGATCCATTCAGCGCGAGGGTCGCGGCGGATAATGTCGCTCATCAGTGCACCTCCGCAGGTTCACGTTTGGCCGGCTTCGACGGCTTGCCTGGCGCCGCGTCTTCGAGCAACGCATCAGCCACCAGCTCGGCGATGTCCTTGATCATCGGTCGCGGTTCGACCACGCCTTCAAGCATCGCGGTGCACTGTGGACAACCCACGGCCACCAGCTCGGCGCCGGTTTCGCGGATGTCTTCCATGCGCATGTCGGGGATCCGTTGCTTGCCGGGAATGTCAGTGATCGGCGCACCGCCACCGCCGCCGCAGCAGCGCGAGCGGAAACCGGAGCGTTGCATTTCCTTGATCTCGATCCCCAGCGCCCGCAGCACTTCGCGCGGGGCCTCGTATTCGCCGTTGTAACGGCCGAGGTAGCAAGGATCGTGATAGGTCACGCTGCTGCCTTTATGCTGGCCGAGGTTGAGCGCGCCGGCATCGATAATTTCTGCCATGTAGGTGCTGTGGTGCTGCACCACATAGTTGCCGTCAAAGGCACCGTATTCGTTTTTCAGCACGTGAAAACTGTGCGGATCACAGGTGACGATGCGCTTGAAGCTGTACTTGGCCAAGGTCTGAATGTTGCGTTTGGCCAGCATCTGGAACGTCGCTTCATCACCAAGACGCCGGGCCACGTCACCGCTGTCGCGTTCTTCCAGG
This sequence comes from Pseudomonas sp. GW821-FHT01E05, assembly GCF_059422425.1. NCBI lineage: Bacteria > Pseudomonadati > Pseudomonadota > Gammaproteobacteria > Pseudomonadales > Pseudomonadaceae > Pseudomonas > Pseudomonas sp. GW821-FHT01E05. The sequence continues at coordinate 596,338 of NZ_JBWKWW010000001.1, read as the reverse complement.
CCGAGTACCGCGAAGTCGACTTTGGCCGCTTTCAGCACTTTGACGAAGGCGCGCAAGGTGCGCTGGTTACGCATGTCGAAAGCACCGTCGCCTACCCAGAACAGCACGTCAGTGGTTTTCTTCTCGCTGAGCAGGCTGAGGTTCAAGTCCGCCGCCCAGTTCATCCGTCCGCCCGGGGCGAAACCGCCAGGGTTGTCGGTGGCGATCAGGTTTTCCAGGACTTCAGCGCCCTTGTTCGGCGTGGCGCCTTTTTCCAGGGTCAGGTGACGACGCATGTCGACGATGGCGTCGACATGCTCGATCATCATCGGGCACTCCTCGACACAGGCGCGGCAGGTGGTGCAGGACCAGAGGGTTTCAGCGTCCACCAGACCGTTGACGATCGGTTGATGGGGATTGCCGCCGTGTTCGCCAATCGCTTTACCCTTGCCGTCAAGGGATGGATAGGGGCTACCGGCGAATTTGGCGTCGGTGCCGCCAGCGAGGCCGACCACCATGTCTTGAATCAGTTTTTTCGGGTTCAGCGGTTGCCCAGCGGCAAAGGCCGGGCACGCGGCTTCGCATTTACCGCACTGCACGCAGGCGTCAAAGCCAAGCAATTGGTTCCAGGTGAAATCCTTGGGTTTTTCCACGCCTAGCGGTGCGTTCGGATCGTTGAGGTCCAACGGCTTCAAACCGGTGGAACGACCACCCCCAAAGCGTTCGGCGCGGCGGTGCCAGGCCAGGTGCAAGGCGCCGGCGAAGGCGTGTTTCATCGGCCCGCCCCAGGTCATGCCCAGGAACATTTCCGACACGCCCCACAACACGCCCAGACCGAGCACGGCGGCCAACAGCCAGCCGCCGAAGTCCGCAGGCAGAATCCCGGCTACCGGCAAGGTCGCAAGGAAGAAGCTGATGGAAAACGCCATCAGGCTTTTCGGCAGGCGCATCCACGGGCCTTTCGACAGCCGCGCCGGCGGGTTGCGCCGACGCAGGTAGACGAAGATCGCCCCGCCGAACATCAGCAAGGAGGCGAACAGCAAGGCGTAGCCGAGGATGCGGTTATGCAGGCCAAAACCATGAACCAAAATCGCCAGTACGGCAGCCAGCACAAAGCCGCCGGCCGTGGCGACGTGGGTGTTGGCGATGTATTTGTCCCGCGCCACCACATGGTGCAGATCGACCATGTAGCGCTTGGGTATGGCAAACAGACCGCCGATCAGGTCGACCCTGGAAGCTCGGCCCTGGCGCCACATAGCCACCCGCCGCAGCGCGCCCAGGACAGCCAGGCCCAGGGCAGCGAACAACAGGATAGGAAGAAGGGTGTTCAACATGGTGGAGCTCCCAAAGACCTCGAGGTCTTGCAGGCCTAACTACCTGGATGCCTTGCTCGACTCCTTGTAGGAGCGAGCTTGCTCGCGAAAGCGGTGGGTCAGTCGACATCAATGTTGAATGTCAGTCCGCCTTCGCGAGCAAGCTCGCTCCTACAGGGTTATCCACAAGCTCTTAGAAATCCTTGCACAACCGCAGCGCGTCGTAGATCGCCGCGTGGGTGTTGCGCTGGGCCACGCAGTCGCCGATACGGAACAGCAAGTAGCCGTCACCCGCCTGGCTCAGCGAAGGCTGAGGCTTGATCGCGAACAGGGCTTCGATGTCCATCTGGCCTTTGTTGCGCGAGCCTTCCTTCAGCGCGTAGTAGATTTCTTCGTCCGGCCGCACGCCGTTCTCGACCACGACCTGGTCGACCACCCGCTCCTCTTTGGCGCCGGTGTATTCGTTCTCCAGCACCGCCACCAGCTTGTCGCCTTCGCGGTAGACCTTCTCCAGCATCATGTCCCCGGTCATGATCACTTCTTTCGGGTACATGCTGCGGTAGTAAGTCGGGAACGACGTACCGCCGATGGCCACACCCGGCTTGATGTCGTCAGTGACGATTTCGACCTGGCTGCCCTTGTCGGCGAGGAAGTCCGCCGTCGACATCCCGGTGAACTCGCAAATGGTGTCGTAGACCAGCACGTTCTTGCCAGGCGCCACCTTGCCGTCGAGGATGTCCCAGCTGCTGACCACCAAACCTTCAGCCGCGCCCCAGTGTTCGTTCTGTTCCAGGAATGGATGACCGCCGACGGCGAGTACCACCACGTCCGGACGCAAATCGAGAATAGTCGCTGCATCGGCCGCCACGCCCAGGCGCAGGTCGACTTTCAAGCGCGCCAGTTCCAGCTGGAACCAACGGGTAATACCGGCGATCTGGTCTCGTTGCGGAGCCTTCGAGGCGGTAGTGATCTGCCCACCGATGAATTCTTTCTTCTCGAACAGAGTCACGTCGTGGCCACGTTCGGCCGACACTCGTGCAGCTTCCATCCCGGCAGGACCGGCACCGACGACGACAACCTTGCGCTTCACACCCGTCGACTTCTCGATGATGTGCGGCACGCCCATGTATTCACGGGAGGTCGCGGCGTTCTGGATGCACAAAACGTCCAGGCCCTGGTACTGACGGTCGATGCAGTAGTTGGCACCAACACACTGTTTGATCTGGTCGACCTGGCCCATCTTGATCTTGGCGATCAGGTGCGGGTCCGCGATATGAGCGCGGGTCATGCCGACCATGTCGACGTAACCGCCTTCCAGAATACGCGTCGCCTGGTTCGGGTCCTTGATGTTCTGCGCGTGCAGTACCGGAGCCTTGACCACTTCCTTGATACCGGCCGCCAGGTGCAGGAACGGCTCCGGTGGATAACTCATGTTGGGGATAACGTTGGCCAGGGTGTTGTGGGTGTCGCAACCCGAACCCACGACGCCGATGAAGTCGATCATGCCGGTGTCGTCGTAGTACTTGGCGATCTGCTTCATGTCCTCATGGGACAAACCATCCGGGTGGAATTCGTCACCGCAGATACGAATGCCGACACAGAAGTCCGGACCGACTTCCTTGCGCACTGCCTTGATCACTTCCAGGCCGAAACGCATGCGGTTCTCGAAGCTGCCGCCCCATTCATCGGTACGTTTGTTGACCCGTGGGCTCCAGAACTGGTCGATCATGTGCTGGTGCACAGCCGACAGTTCAACACCGTCCAGGCCACCGGCCTTGGCCCGCGCCGCTGCGCTGGCGTAGTTGCCGATTACCCGCCAGATTTCTTCCGGCTCGATGGTTTTGCAAGTCGCACGGTGCACCGGCTCACGGATGCCCGACGGCGACAGCAGGGTCGGCCAATGCTCGCCATCCCAGCGCGAGCGACGACCCATGTGGGTAATCTGGATCATGATCTTGGCGCCATGCTTGTGCATGGCGTCGGCCAGATTCTGGAAGTGCGGAATGATCCGGTCGTCGGCCAGGTTGACCGATTTCCACCAGCCTTGCGGGCTGTCGATGGCCACGCTGGAAGAACCGCCGCAAATCGCCAGGCCGATCCCGCCCTTGGCTTTCTCTTCGTAATATTTGACGTACCGATCGGTGGTCATGCCGCCGTCGGTGGCGTAGACCTCAGCATGCGCGGTGCTGAGCACGCGGTTGCGGATGGTCAGTTTGCCGATTTGAATCGGTTGAAACATTGCTTCGAAAGCCATGGCGGGTTCCTCGACTTACAACGGCTTGACGGTGAACAAGCCGTCGTCGTGGCCTTCTTCGGAGCCACCGTAAACCTGTTCGGCCACAGTGCGGATCGAGCTGCCACGGGCCTGAAGAATCTGGTCCATGGCGCCGGCGAACCAGCCAGTGAACATGTAATCGACCTTGCGTCCGACCTTGCCGTACACATAGACGAACGCCGAGTGTTCGAGCTTGACGCTGGCGGTGCCTTTGTCCAGGTCGATGTCCTGGATCTTGAACAGGCCCCAGCCACGTTGCGACAGGCGCTTCATGTAGTGCTCGAACACCGCAACGCCTTCCAGGCCGTGGCATTCAGCTTCTTTTTCACACCAGTGCCAGGCGGATTTGTAGCCGGCCTTGTAGAGGATCTCGGCATAGGCGTCAGCGCCCAGCACTTCCTCGATGCCCATGTGGTTGTTGACGAAGAAGTGACGCGGCACATACAGCATCGGCAGGGCGTCAGAGGTCCAGACACCGGTTTCGCTGTCGACTTCGATTGGCAATTGCGGGGCGATTTTGGCCATGGAAACTTAACTCCGGAAAATTTGTTGTGTTGCCCGCTGCACAGACGGCAGCGGGAAAGGATTCAGAGGTGCGACGGCTTATTCGCCCCAAACGTCCTTGAGGACATTGACCCAGTTTTCGCCCATGATCTTGCGCACTACGCGCTCGGAATGACCGCGCTTGAGCAGTGTCTCGGTCAGGTTCGGGAACTCGCCCACGGTGCGGATGCCCAGCGGGTTGATGATCTTGCCGAAGCTGGTCAGACGACGGGCGTAGCCCTTGTCGTGGGTCAGCATTTCGAAGAAATCCTGGCCATGGCCCTGGGTGAAGTCGGTGCCGATACCGATCGCGTCTTCACCAACGATATTCATGGTGTATTCGATCGCTTCGGCGTAGTCGTCGATGGTCGAATCGATGCCTTTGGCGAGGAACGGCGCGAACATGGTCACGCCGACAAAACCGCCGTGGTCGGCAATAAACTTCAGTTCTTCATCAGATTTGTTGCGCGGGTGCTCTTTGAGGCCCGACGGCAGGCAGTGGGAATAGCACACCGGTTTTTTCGATTCGAGGATGACTTCTTCGGACGTCTTGGAGCCGACGTGGGAAAGGTCGCACATGATGCCGGCGCGGTTCATTTCCGCGACGATTTCACGACCAAAGCCAGACAACCCGCCATCACGCTCGTAGCAACCGGTGCCCACGAGGTTCTGGGTGTTGTAGCACATCTGTACCACGCCAACCCCGAGCTGCTTGAAGATCTCGACGTAGCCGATCTGGTCTTCAAACGCATGGGCGTTCTGGAAGCCGAAGATGATCCCGGTCTTGCCCTGTTCTTTGGCGAGACGGATGTCGGCAGTGGTCTTGACCGGAATCACCAGATCGCTGTTCTCGCGAATCAGCTTCTGGCTGGCGGCAATGTTGTTGATGGTCGCCTGGAACCCCTCCCACACCGAAACGGTGCAGTTGGCCGCGGTCAAACCGCCCTTGCGCATGTCTTCAAACAGCTCGCGGTTCCACTTGGCAATGATCAGCCCGTCGATAACGATGCTGTCGGCGTGCAATTCGGCTGGGCTCATCAGGCTGTCCCCTTGTTAGCGATTCATGCGCCGAATCGTCTGCCGGCGCTTTGGGGTCAGCATATGCCTGAGGGCAGTGGCAGCCGGGTGCAAAAACGACAGGGGAATTGCCGAAAGCGTCAATACGCGACAAAGGGTCTCAACACAGGGCCAAAGCCGATCTGTTCTTTGCCTTGCGCTTGAGCCAGAATTCGTCGCATTACTGGATTTAGGGCAACGCAATGAAATCGATCTTCCTGGCTTTGGCACTGATAGCGACCGGCGTACAGGCGGCTGAAGAGGCCGACACCTCGCCGTGCGACGCAGTGGAAAACGACCAACAGACCGTGGAATGCTCGGCCTATAGCAAAACCACCGCCGAACAGTTGCTCAACGACAACTACAAAAACCTGGTCGAGCGCATGCAGGCGCTCTATGCCAACAACAAAACCCAGCTCAACGACATCACCAACAAACTTAAAACCGCTCAGCAGCAGTGGCTGAAGCTGCGCGACGCCGATTGCGCGGTCGAGGCCTTCCCTGCTGCGCTGGGCAGCAAGGCTTACACCATTGCCCACAACGACTGCGTGGCGCGGATGAGCGACGAGCGGTCGGAGTTTCTGGAGTCGGTTGGGCAGGAGTAAGAGACCGCTGGGCGTCCGTTATGACGTTGGACTGGGGTTAAGAGACAACCGCTTGTCTGTTATTCATTTGGGCTTGCGATCTTGTCGCGAGTGAGACCCTTTGCGACGCTCGATGCTCGAAGGTATGCGACCATCACCGCAAATAACGCACTCCAGGTCTCCCCATGAAAATCTGCGGCATCGAAATCAAAGGCAGCGAAGCGATCATCGCGGTTGCCTCCCTCGACAATCAGGTGCTGAGTCACCTCGCCATCGCCACCAAAAAAATCGCCCTCGAAGACGACGATGACGCCGTCAACGTCAAAGCCTTCGCCACACAGGTCGCCGCGTTTATCCACAACAACGGCATCGAACGCGTCGCTATCAAAAAGCGCAGTAAAAAAGGCGAGTTCGCCGGCGGCCCGACGACGTTCAAGATCGAAGGCGTATTCCAGCTACTGGAAAACTGCGAAGTCACCCTGCTCTCGCCGCAGACCATCAATGCGCAGAACAAGAAGTTCGACTTCGCCCTGCCGGCAACGCTGAACAAGTATCAGCATGAAGCGTTCAAGGCGGCGTGTTCGGCGTTGACGAAAGGGGCGTCCTGATACCGCTGTTACGCCTTCACACTCTGCCGCCGGTCTTCGCGCGGACACTGCGCAAACCTCGCGCGATAACTGCGGGTGAAGTACGACGGCGACTCAAACCCACAGGCAATGCTCACCTCCAGCACGCTCATGTCGGTCTGACGCAGCAGTTGTCGGGCCTTCTCCAGCCGCAAACCCAGATAGAAATTGCTCGGTGTGTCGTTGAGGTGCAGGCGAAATAGTCGCTCCAGCTGACGGCGCGTCACTTTGATCGATTCGGCCAGATCCAGAGTGCTCAATGGCGGCTCGCTGTGCTGCTCCATTTCGCCGATCACATGCACCAGTTTCTTGTTGCTGATGCCGTAGCGGGTGGCGATTTGCATACGCTGGTGGTCTTTGCGCGGGCGGATGCGGCCGAGTACGAATTGTTCGGACACCTGGATCGCCAGTTCCGGGCCGTGGGCCTGGCCGATCAGGTCGAGCATCAGGTCGATGGACGCCGTGCCGCCGGCCGAGGTGATACGTCGACGGTCTATTTCGAAGAGTTCCTGGGTCACGCTCAGCTGTGGATAAGACTCCTTGAAGGCGTCGATGGCTTCCCAGTGCAGGGTCAGACGGTGGCCGTCGAGCAAACCGGCTTCGGCCAGTATGAAGCTGCCGGTGTCGATGGCACCGAGGGTCACGCCATCGTGGTCGAGTCGGCGCAGCCAATGCTCCAGCACGGGGGTAGCAAACTTCAGCGGTTCGAAACCGGCCACCACCAATAAGGTCGCGCCCTTCTTCAATGGCTCCAGCGCCGCATCGGCGTTGACCGACATGCCATTGCTTGCCAACACCGCGCCGCCGTCAGCGCTCAGCACATGCCAGCGGTACAGCTCGCCACGAAACCTGTTGGCCACGCGCAACGGTTCGATGGCCGAGATAAAGCCGATCGCCGAAAAACCCGGCATCAATAAGAAGTAGAAATCCTGAGACATGGAACGCACTCGGATGACGGGTAGCGTGGGAACCGTGATACGCCGATTCAAGGCACCATTCAAGACCACAGGTCGCTGCTGTGCAAGAGCTGGTCGCCGCTGTGCGTTTTCACACGCCTTGAGCTGCGTAACTTGGCATCACCGGCGCACAAAGACACCGGAACCCACAATAACGACCTGCCGAGGAACCCACCATGAAACGACTGATCAGCAGCTGTGTTCTTGCACTCAGCGGTACCGCTTTCTTGAGCTCCGGCGTCATGGCGGCCGAACCCGCCGCGTGCCAGAACGTGCGCATGGGCGTAGTGAACTGGACCGACGTGATCGCCACCAGTGCCATGACTCAGGTCCTGCTCGACGGCCTCGGCTACAAGACCAAACAAACCAGCGCCTCCCAGCAAATTGTCTTCGCCGGCATCCGCGACCAGCGCCTGGACATGTTCCTGGGCTACTGGAACCCACTGATGACCCAGACCATCACGCCGTTCGTCGATGGCAAGCAAGTCAAAGTCCTGGCCGAACCAAGCCTGAAGGATGCACGGGCGACCCTGGCTGTACCGACTTACCTCGCCGACAAAGGCCTGAAAACCTTTGCCGACATCGCCAGGTTCGAAAAAGAGCTGGGTGGCAAGATCTACGGTATCGAACCGGGCTCGGGCGCCAACACCCAGATCAAGGAAATGATCGCCAAGAACCAGTTCGGCCTGGGCAAATTCCAGCTGGTCGAATCCAGCGAGGCCGGCATGCTCGCCGCGGTGGATCGCGCCGTGCGGCGCGACGAAGCCGTGGTGTTCTTCGGCTGGGCGCCGCACCCGATGAACGTCAACGTGAAAATGACCTACCTCACCGGCAGCGAAAACGCTCTCGGCCCGAACGAAGGCTCGGCCACCGTCTGGACCGTCACCGCACCGAACTACGCCAGCCAGTGCCCGAACGTCAGCCGCTTGCTCAGCAACCTGACCTTCACTGCCGAAGACGAGAGCCGGATGATGCAGCCGCTGCTCGACCACAAGGACGCTTTCGAGTCGGCCAAGCAATGGATCAAGGATCACCCGCAAGACAAGCAACGCTGGCTTGAAGGCGTGACCACCTTCGACGGCAAACCGGCTGCCGAGAATCTGCAACTGACCAACAAGTAATACCGATATGAACCACCGATTCGCAGCCGATGACGGCTGCGAACGGGCCCGCTACGCCCAAAAACCACGCCCCAAAAAAACGGCCTGAAGGAAATCGCACCATGAACCACGACGTCATCATCACCTGCGCACTCACCGGTGCTGGCGACACGACCGCCAAGAGCCCGCACGTGCCGGTCACCCCGAAACAGATCGCCGCCGCTGCGGTGGAAGCCGCCAAAGCCGGGGCCACCGTGGTCCATTGCCATGTGCGCGATCCTGAAACCGGCAAGTTCAGTCGCGACGTGGCGCTGTACCGCGAAGTGATGGAGCGCATTCGCGAAGCGGACGTCGACATCATCGTCAACCTCACTGCCGGCATGGGCGGCGACCTGGAAATCGGCGCCGGTGAAAATCCGATGGAATTCGGCCCGAACACCGATCTGGTCGGCCCGCTGACTCGTCTGGCCCACGTTGAAGAGTTGCTGCCGGAAATCTGCACCCTGGACTGCGGCACCCTGAACTTCGGCGACGGCGACACTATTTACGTCTCCACCCCGGCGCAGCTGCGCGCTGGCGCCAAACGCATTCAAGAGCTGGGCGTGAAGGCCGAGCTGGAAATTTTCGACACCGGTCACCTGTGGTTCGCCAAGCAGATGATCAAGGAAGGTTTGCTGGACGACCCGCTGTTCCAGCTGTGCCTGGGCATCCCGTGGGGCGCGCCGGCAGACACCACCACCATGAAAGCCATGGTCGACAACCTGCCGGCCAATGCGGTCTGGGCCGGGTTCGGCATCGGCCGCATGCAAATGCCGATGGCCGCCCAGGCGGTATTGCTCGGCGGCAACGTGCGGGTCGGTCTGGAAGACAACCTCTGGCTGGATCGCGGCGTGCTGGCCACCAACGGTCAATTGGTTGAGCGCGTTTCGGAAATTCTCAGCCGCCTCGGTGCCCGCGTTCTGACCCCAGCCGAAGGCCGGGCGAAGATGGGCCTGACCAAGCGCGGTTAACCCCAACCCACGGCTCCCTTGTAGGAGCCGAGCTTGCTCGCGATGACGTCGGAACATCCGGAACATCTTCTGCGGCTGAAAAACCGCTATCGCGAGCAAGCTCGGCTCCTACGGGGATCACCAAACTCTTTAGGAAGTCACCATGAGTTTTATCACCGAAATCAAAACCTTCGCCGCGCTGGGCAGTGGTGTCATTGGCAGCGGCTGGGTTTCCCGCGCCCTCGCCCATGGCCTTGATGTGGTGGCCTGGGACCCGGCGCCCGGTGCCGAAGCCGCTCTGCGCAAACGCGTCGCCAATGCCTGGGGCGCTCTGGAAAAACAGGGCCTGGCACCCGGCGCGTCACAGGATCGTCTGCGCTTTGTCGCGACCATCGAAGAGTGCGTGAAAGACGCCGACTTCATCCAGGAAAGTGCCCCGGAACGCCTGGAACTGAAACTTGAGCTGCACAGCAAAATCAGCGCTGCGGCCAAACCAAATGCGCTGATCGGTTCCAGCACTTCAGGTCTGTTGCCGAGCGAGTTCTACGAGGGCTCGACCCACCCGGAACGCTGCGTGGTCGGTCACCCGTTCAACCCGGTGTACCTGCTGCCATTGGTGGAAGTGGTCGGCGGCAAAAACACCGCACCCGAAGCCGTGCAAGCGGCGATGAAAGTCTACGAATCCCTTGGCATGCGCCCGCTGCATGTGCGCAAGGAAGTCCCTGGCTTCATTGCCGACCGTCTGCTCGAAGCGCTGTGGCGTGAAGCGCTGCATTTGGTTAACGATGGCGTAGCGACCACCGGCGAAATCGACGACGCTATCCGCTTCGGTGCCGGTTTGCGCTGGTCGTTCATGGGGACCTTCCTGACTTACACCCTGGCCGGTGGCGACGCCGGTATGCGGCACTTCATGGCCCAGTTCGGCCCTGCACTGCAGCTGCCGTGGACCTATCTGCCAGCGCCGGAACTGACCGACAAGCTGATCGACGACGTGGTCGACGGTACCAGCGATCAGCTCGGCAAACACAGCATTTCGGCCCTGGAACGCTATCGTGATGACTGCCTGCTGGCGGTGTTGGAAGCGGTAAAGACCACCAAGGCCAAACATGGCATGACCTTCAGCGAGTGATGTCGATCGTTCCCACGCTCTGCGTGGGAATGCAGCCCGGGACGCTCCGCGTCCCAAAGACGTGACGCAGAGCGTCACAGGAGGCGTTCCCACGCAGAGCGTGGGAACGATCATGTCTGGAGATAAACATGCCTGCCCTCACCACCTACAACACCAAAATCATCCCCGACTGGGTCGACTACAACGGCCATCTACGCGATGCGTTTTATCTATTGATCTTCAGCTACGCCACCGACGCGCTGATGGATCAACTGGGCATGGACAGCAACAACCGCGAAGCCAGCGGCAACTCGCTATTCACCCTCGAACTGCACCTCAACTACCTGCACGAGGTGAAACTCGGTGCCGAGGTTGAGGTACACACCCAGATCATCGGCCACGACCGCAAACGCCTGCATCTCTATCACAGCCTGCACCTGGTCGGCGAAGAGCAAGAACTGGCGGGCAATGAGCAAATGTTGCTTCATGTCGACCTTGCCGGCCCACGTTCCGCCCCCTTCAGCGAACCGGTTCTGAACAAACTGCTGGCCATCACCACCCTGCAGTCCGACCTGCCAGCACCGGCCTACATTGGCCGGGTGATCGGCCTGCCTCCGGAAAAATAACAAACCAAAAACAAGGAGAGCGCCATGAACACCGCCGCCGCTTTTGCCGACTTCCGCAGCTATCCGTTGATCAGCGCTTTGACCGCCGTACAAGCCCGGACGGACGGTGTTCAAGTGCAATGGGCCGATGGCCGATTGAGCCCGTTTCACCATCAGTGGTTGCGGGACAACTGCCCCTGCCCGGCCTGCGTCTACACCGTGACTCGCGAACAGGTACTGGAAATCGTCGACGTCGCCGAAGACCTGGCACCTTCCTTGACCCATATCGATGCCGACGGATGCCTGTGCATCGATTGGCAGGACGGTCACAGCAGCCGCTTCGATCCCGGCTGGTTGCGGGCTCATGCTTATGACGACGAATCCCGGGCAGAACGTCGTGCCAGCAAACCGAAAAGCCAGCTGTGGCACAGCGACCTGAAACTGCCGGTGTTCGAGTATCAAGCAGTGATGGACGATCCCAAGGCGCTGCTGCAATGGCTCTTGGCGCTGCGCGATATCGGCCTCACTCAAATCCGTGGCCTACCCACCGAACCGGGCTCGCTGACGCAGATCGCCAAGCGGATTTCCTTTATCCGCGAGAGCAACTTCGGCGTGCTGTTCAACGTGCAATCCAAGGCTGACGCCGACAGCAACGCTTACACAGCGTTCAACCTGCCGCTGCACAGCGACCTGCCGACCCGCGAGCTGCAACCGGGGCTGCAATTCCTGCATTGCCTGGTCAATGAAGCGGACGGCGGCGAGAGTATTTTTGTCGACGGTTTTGCCATTGCCGAAGCCTTGCGCCAGGAAGATCCGGAAGCCTTTCGCAGCCTGTGCGACATCCCTGTGGAGTTTCGCAACAAGGACCGCCACAGCGACTACCGCTGCCTGGCGCCGATCATCGCCCTTGACGCACTGGGGCAAGTGTCGGAAATCCGCATGGCGAACTTCCTGCGGGGGCCGTTCGATGCATCAGTCGAGCAGATGCCCAAGCTGTATCAGGCCTATCGACGCTTTATCGCCATGACCCGCGAAGCCCGTTTCAGGCTTATCACCCGGCTCAATCCCGGTGAGATGTGGTGCTTCGACAACCGCCGCACGCTCCACGCCCGCAACGCCTTCGACCCCACCAGCGGCGCCCGGCATTTCCAGGGTTGCTACATCGACCGTGATGAATTGCTGTCGCGGATATTGGTGTTGCAGCGCTAGAGGAGATCGTTCCCACGCTCCCGCGTGGGGATGCATCCCGTGACGCTCTGCGTCACAGCCGGAGCGGACGCAGAGCGTCCATGGCGGCGTTCCCACGCAGAGCGTGGGAACGATCTCCTCTCTCCAATCCCCAGACAAAAAAAGCCCCGATCAAGCCGTGACAAGATCGAGGCAGAGGTTGTTTCTGAGGAGCTTTGCGCAGAGGGTGACCAAACCGTCGACACGTCAGCTGAGGCTCAGTGTGCCCAGTCATCGTCCCTGCAAGTTAGCCGAAAACGACCTGTTCATAGGTATCGCGGCCATTGCGACAATTCCTCCTTGCCCCCACCCATCGCCCCTACCAGAATCGAGCCACGACAATGTTCCCTGAAGAAGGATAGCGTCATGATGCACGCCGATTTGATAGACCAGGAAGACCTGTTGGGCCAGCTCAAGGCTCTTGGGTTTGAAGTCCCGAGTGGCGCCACTGCAGAGCAAGCCTGTGAATGCGCGGTACGCGGCTTGAACGATGTACGAGCCATGACCCTGAGAACCATGGTCAAGCAGATGTACACCAGCAGCGCGACGATTCTGCCCGCTGTGCGCCAGGCGATAGACAAGCAACTGCTGCCGGCATTGGCGCAATATCAGCAAAGCCGTAGCGCCTGACAGGAAGCCTTTGATCGTTCCCACGCTCTGCGTGGGAACGCAGCCCAGGACGCTCCGCGTCCCTGCCGAAGCGGACGCAGAGCGTCCATTGAGGCATTCCCACGCAGAGCGTGGGAACGATCAGCTGTTAGAGCCTTACGCTAGCAAACGTCGACTCGTTACGCGCCTGGCTCAACGCCGACAACGGTCCGGACAACGGGGCCAATACCAGTGCCTGCGGAATCGGCATCATCGCCACTTGTTGTGCAGTGTTGGAACCGACGCGTTCATCGCGTGGCGGAATGCCGAAGTATTCGCGGTAGCACTTGGAGAAGTGTGGTGTGGAGACGAAACCACAGACCGACGCCACTTCGATGATCGACATCGGCGTTTGCTTGAGCAACTGCCGGGCACGGATCAGGCGCAATTTCAGGTAGTAGCGCGATGGCGAACAGTGCAGGTATTTCTGGAACAGACGCTCCAGCTGACGCCGCGAGACGGTGACATACACCGCCAGCTCGTCGAGGTCGATCGGCTCTTCCAGGTTGGCTTCCATCAGCGCGACGATTTCCTGCAACTTCGGCTGGTTGGTGCCGAGCATGTGCTTGAGCGGCACGCGCTGGTGATCCTGTTCGTTACGAATGCGCTCGTAGACAAACATCTCGGAGATCGCTGCCGACAGTTCACGGCCGTGATCACGGCTGATCAGGTGCAACATCATGTCCAGCGGCGCGGTGCCGCCGGAGCTGGTGAAACGGTTGCGGTCGAGGGTGAACAAACGAGTGCTCATGGCGACACGCGGGAAAGCTTCCTGCATCGACGCCAGGCATTCCCAGTGCACGCTGCAATCAAAGCCGTCCAGCAGACCGGCGCAGGCCAGGGCCCAGCTGCCAGTGCAGACCGCTCCGAGGCGACGGGACTGACGTGCCTGGCTTTGCAGCCACGACACGTGCTCACGGGTCACGGTGCGTTGAATGCCGACACCGCCGCAGACGATGACAGTGTCCAGGGCGGGCGCTTTGTGCATGGAGGCGTCGGGGGTGATTTGCAGACCATCGCTGGCCCAGACCTGGCCGCCGTCGACGGTGAGGGTCGTCCAGCGATACAGCTCGCGACCGGACAATTGGTTGGCCATGCGCAGGGGTTCTACTGCGGAGGCCAAAGAAATAAGCGTGAAATTGTCCAGCAGCAAAAAGCCGATGGATTGAGGCGCACGGTTCTGGGGTTGAGCTCCAGAGTTGAACGACGTCATCGCGGTATCTCCTCACACAAAGCGGGTGATGGCCTCAGGCGGAGGCTCTTGTTATGGCCATCGTTCTCTCGCGGAGACGGGCTTTGTTATGACAGAGCAATTGCCATGCCTAAAGTTGAATGCGCATTCAATAACTCCTGAAAACGACGTCGCGATGCGTCTATATAGCCCCCGCGCGGAGTGAGGGTTATAAGCGAGGAAGAGGTGTGTAGGCGCTTTGCCCCGGGGGCTGTGAGCAAATCGGTAGCACTTGTGGGAAAAGCACTGAGAACCCTTGGGAAAGAGTGTCACCTCAAGCACGGGTGACCAACGGTCAGGGTCGAAATCGAGCCCTGACCTGAGGGTGTTTCTCTTAACTGTAAGCGACGCGCCAAAAAGCAGCGCTTATTCGAATCAGTGTTCACTTACCGCGCAGTTTTGACTGGTCTGACGCCATCGCGATGAAGGCCACTCGGTTTTACTGGTGTACTGCGCTCAACATTCCACCGCACTCACCGCCAGCCCACCGCGCGAGGTCTCTTTGTATTTGTCGTGCATGTCGGCACCGGTGTCGCGCATGGTGCGGATGACCCGGTCCAGGGAGATAAAGTGCTGGCCATCCCCACGCAGGGCCATCTGTGCGGCGTTGATGGCCTTTACTGCGGCAATCGCATTGCGCTCGATACACGGCACTTGCACCAGGCCGCCCACCGGATCGCAGGTCAGACCCAGGTTATGTTCCAGGCCGATTTCCGCCGCGTTGCACAGTTGCTCCGGTGTCGCGCCGAGAATTTCCGCCAACCCGGCCGCGGCCATGGCGCATGCCGAACCGACCTCACCCTGACAGCCGACTTCGGCACCGGAAATCGACGCGTTCTTTTTACACAGAATCCCGATCGCCGCCGCACTCAGGAAATAGTCGACGACGTTGGCATCGGTCACCGCTTCGCTGAATTTCATGAAGTAGTGCAGCACCGCCGGGATGATCCCTGCCGCACCGTTGGTCGGTGCCGTGACCATGCGCCCGCCGGCAGCGTTCTCTTCGTTGACCGCCAGGGCGAACAGGTTGACCCACTCCATGGCGCTCAACGTCGAGCCGATCACGTTGGGTTTGTTCAGCTCTTGCAGGCTGCGGTGCAGCTTGGCGGCGCGGCGTCGCACATTAAGACCACCGGGCAGGACGCCTTCGTGCTTGAGCCCTTGCTCGACACAGTCCTGCATCGCGCGCCAGAGCTTCATCAAACCACTGCGAATTTCTTCTTCCGGGCGCCAGACCTTCTCGTTAGCCATCATCAGTTCGGCGACACGCAGGTTGTGTTTCTTGCAGAGGCTGAGCAGTTCGACCGCGCTGGAGAAATCGTAAGGCAGCACAGTCCGATCAAGGTCTACCACACCGCTGCTGGCTTGCGCCTCGTCGACGACAAAACCGCCACCAATGGAGTAATAGGTGTCGCGATGCAGCTCGCCTGCCTCGCCTTCGACGACCAGGGTCATGGCGTTGGGGTGGAACGGCAGGTTCTCATCGATCAAGCGCATGTCCCGCGCCCATATAAAGGGGATCGGCAAGCGACCGTCGAGCAGCAGCGTGCCGGTTTCGCGCAGGGTGTTAATACGCACGCCGATCTGCGATGGATCAATGGCGTCCGGCCACTCACTCATCAGCCCCATGATCACCGCGTTGTCGCTGCCGTGACCGATACCGGTGGCGGACAGCGAGCCGTACAACTGCACTTCGACCCGCCGCACCTGATCAAGCAGACCTTGCTCGCGAAGCGTCTGGACGAATAGCGCCGCTGCGCGCATCGGTCCGACGGTATGAGAACTCGAGGGCCCGATACCAATCTTGAACAGGTCAAACACACTGATAGCCATTACCGCGAACCTCCTGATGAGCATACTCCAGGCGCCAAAGCACCCGGTGACGGAGCTGCTACGCTCAAATCGCAATCCGCCTGGATCGCCGCATCATCCGGCTTTTGCAGTCAGGCACGACGTCTCACACCGACTCGCTCATGTCCATCAACGTCGCAATCGGCCAACAGCAAGTTCTGGCCGTTTTTCGCGGTGCAGATGGACAAAAAGTGCGGTTGCAGGGCTGAAAAAATCTGTAAACGACGTTACCGACACTGGATGCGACCCTCCCTGTACTGGATACGACGCACCCTGTAGGCGTCAGATTTTCACTGGTACATGATCAGTCTCGACTCGATTGCAAGATGCTGTGGTAGAGCTGCTCCCCACACGTCTCCAACCGCAACACATAAGCGCGGTCATCCAGTCGGTAAACCGCCAAAAAAAAACATCCAGGAGTCCACCCATGAAAGGTTCCCCGTCGTTGTTGTTGGCCGCCATGCTGAGTCTGCCTGTTCTGGCTCAAGCCGCAGAACCGGCACAGTGCAGCACCGTAAACTTCTCCGATGTCGGCTGGACCGACATCACCGCCACTACCGCGACCACCAGCGTCGTCCTCGATGCCTTGGGTTACAAGACCAAGACCACCATGATTTCCGTGCCGGTGACCTACAAGTCCCTGGCCGACGGCAAGAACATGGACGTATTCCTCGGCAACTGGATGCCGACCATGGAAAACGACATCAAGGCCTACCGCGATGCCGGTACCGTGGAAACCGTGCGTACGAACCTCAAAGGTGCCAAGTACACCCTGGCGGTTCCACAGGCTTTGTATGACAAGGGTCTGAAAGATTTCAAAGACATTGCCAAGTTCAAAAAAGAACTGGACGGCAAGATCTACGGCATCGAACCGGGTAATGACGGCAACCGCCTGATCCAGAGTATGATCGACAAGAACGCCTTCGGCCTGAAAGACGCTGGCTTCAAAGTGGTCGAGTCCAGCGAAGCCGGCATGCTCTCGCAAGTCGAGCGCGCCCAGAAGCGCGATACCGCCGTGGTGTTCCTGGGCTGGGCACCGCACCCGATGAACAAGCGCTTCAAGATTGAGTACCTCACCGGTGGCGATGATTACTTCGGTCCGGATTTTGGCGCAGCCACTGTCCTGACCAACACCCGCAAGGGCTACACCCAGGAATGCAGCAACGTTGGTCAGTTGCTGAAGAATCTGGAGTTCACCGTCGACATGGAAAGCTCTCTGATGGGCAACATCCTGGACGACAAGATGAAGCCTGACGCGGCCGCCAAGGCCTGGCTGAAAAAGAATCCACAGGTGCTCGATACCTGGCTCGCTGGCGTGACCACCATTGACGGTAAACCAGGCCTGGAGGCCGTTAAAGCCAAACTCGCGAAGTAATCGTTGACGCCGGGCGGGCTAGCCCGCCCGGGCTGTTTTTTTCCTTGCATGCGGACGTTCACTACCATGCTGACTGATCACAAAATCCCCCTAGGCCAGTACATCGCTGCCTTCGTTGAATGGTTGACGCAACACGGCGCCAGCACTTTCGATGCGATCGCCACGACACTGGAAACGATGATCCATGGCGTGACATTTGCGCTGACCTGGTTCAATCCGCTGGCATTGATCGGCCTGATCGCGCTACTGGCTCATTTCATTCAACGCAAATGGGGCCTGACGGCCTTTGTCGTACTGTCTTTCCTGCTGATCCTGAACCTGGGTTACTGGCAGGAAACCATGGAAACCCTCGCCCAGGTGCTGTTCGCTACACTGGTCTGCGTGGTCATTGGCGTGCCGCTGGGCATCGTCGCGGCGCACAAGCCGATGTTCTATACTTTAATGCGTCCGGTACTCGATCTGATGCAGACCGTACCGACGTTCGTTTACCTCATTCCTACCCTGACCCTGTTCGGTCTGGGTGTGGTGCCCGGTCTGATTTCCACGGTGGTGTTCGCGATTGCCGCGCCCATCCGTCTGACCTACCTGGGTATCCGTGATGTACCGCAAGAGTTGATGGACGCCGGCAAAGCCTTTGGCTGCTCGCGCCGTCAGTTGCTCTCGCGCATCGAACTGCCCCACGCCATGCCGAGCATCGCTGCCGGCATCACCCAGTGCATCATGCTCTCACTGTCGATGGTGGTGATCGCGGCGCTGGTGGGTGCTGATGGCTTGGGTAAACCCGTGGTCAACGCACTGAACACTGCTGATATCGCACTGGGCTTTGAAGCAGGCCTGGCGATCGTATTGCTGGCGATCATGCTCGACCGTATCTGCAAACAACCCGACGCTAAAGTAGGGGGTGACGCATGAGCATAATCCGCTTCGACAAGGTAGATGTTGTCTTCTCCAAAGACCCGCGTGAGGCCCTGAAATTGCTGGACAAGGGCCTGACGCGTGATCAGATCCTGAAACAGACCGGTCAGATCGTCGGTGTCGAAAAAGCCAGTCTGGACATCGAAAAAGGCGAAATCTGCGTGCTGATGGGCCTCTCCGGCTCTGGCAAGTCGAGTCTGTTGCGGTGTATCAACGGCTTGAACACCGTCAGCCGCGGGCAGTTGTTCGTCGAGCACGAAGGCAGGCAAATCGACATCGCCTCCTGCACCCCGGCCGAACTGAAGATGATGCGCACCAAGCGCATTGCCATGGTGTTCCAGAAGTTCGCCCTGATGCCTTGGCTGACCGTACGCGAGAACATCAGCTTCGGCCTCGAGATGCAGGGTCGTCCGGAAAAGGAACGGAACAAACTGGTCGACGAAAAAATCGAGCTGGTGGGCCTGACCCAATGGCGCAACAAGAAGCCCGATGAACTCTCCGGCGGCATGCAACAACGTGTGGGCCTGGCCCGCGCCCTGGCGATGGACGCCGACATTCTCCTGATGGACGAACCCTTCTCGGCCCTCGATCCACTGATCCGCCAAGGCCTGCAAGACGAACTGCTGGAGCTGCAACGCAAGCTGCACAAGACCATCGTGTTCGTGAGCCACGACCTTGATGAAGCCCTGAAGCTGGGCAGCCGTATCGCGATCATGAAAGACGGTCGGATCGTCCAGTACAGCAAACCGGAAGAAATCGTGCTGAACCCGGCCGATGACTATGTTCGCACGTTCGTTGCCCATACCAACCCGCTGAATGTCCTGTGCGGTCGCAGCCTGATGCGCACGCTGGACAACTGCAAACGCATCAACGGTTCCGTATGCCTGGACCCAGGCGGTGACTCCTGGCTCGATCTGGCCGAAGGCAACACCATCAAGGGCGCACGCCAGAACGGCGCCAGCCTTGATCTGCAGAACTGGATACCTGGCCAGGCGGTGGAAGGACTGGGGCGTCGACCAACCCTGGTGGACTTCAACATCGGTATGCGCGAAGCGTTGCAGATCCGCTACCAGACCGGCAACAAGCTTGTTCTGCATGACAACCACAAGGTGGTCGGAATACTCGGCGACAGCGAGCTCTACCATGCGTTGCTAGGGAAGAATCTGGGGTAAGACAGCACACATAAAAACGCCGCGATCCTCGCGGCGTTTTTGTGTGTGCGATCTGTGCGATCGTTCCCACGCTCTGCGTGGGAATGCATCCGGTGACGCTCCGCGTCAGACTCAACAACGGACGCAGAGCGTCCAGGGCGGCATTCCCACGCAGAGCGTGGGAACGATCACCAAGCACAAAAAAGGAGCTCTATCCGAGCCCCTTATGCTTTAGCTATACACCCGGCCCAGGAGCTGCCGATGGCTTTCAAACTGATCGAGCACGTCACGGGTAATCTGCTCTGGAGTGAACCCCATCAAGTCATATTCCTGACTGCCGCTGTGCAGGTAAACCTCGGCACGGTAGTAACGACTGCGCACTTCAGGCTCCACACCTGCTCCTTCAGGCTGAACCGAATCGCTCGGCGCCGCCAGGTAACCCTCCAGGCTGACCTCGTAAAGGAACGGATTACCCTCATTCATTTCCACCCGCAGGCCAATATTGCTGCGGGATTTACCCAGGTTGCTCTGCACCGTCAGGCCCAGATTACGCAGTTGCGCGGCGGCATCTTGCAGCGCCGCACTGACGTGCTTGTCCATGTAGCGTTGCACGATGGCCTGAGTCGGTTGCAGATCCAGCGCACTCAAACGTTCGCTGAAACCACGACGACCGCGAGCGGCCAATTCGGCTTGCTCCTGCTCGATCTGCACGTCCTGGCGCATGGCCTTGTGCAAACCGAACATGAAGAACACCAACACCACCGAGAACGGCAGACCGGCCAGCACCACCATGGTTTGCATGGCTTCGAAGTTACCGGCGAACAACAGACCGATGGTCACCAGCGTGATCACCACCGACCAGAAGATCCGCAACCAGTGCGGCGCGTCTTCATCGACATTGCCGCCCTTGCAGGACAGGTTGGCCATCATCACCGCGCCAGAGTCGGCCGGGGTCAGGAACAACACGAAACCGACAAAGATCGACACGCCGATCACGATTTTCGACGCTGGGTAGTGCTCAAGCAGCTGGTAGATCGCCATGGACGGCTGCTCGAGCGCCGTCTTCCCAAGCTCCACCGCTCCCTGGTTCATCACCAGATCCAAAGCCGAGTTACCGAAGATCGACAGCCAGGCCAGGGTGAAACCCAGCGGAATCAGCAGCACGCCAGCCACCAGTTCACGCACGGTACGACCGCGGGAAATACGCGCGATGAACATGCCTACGAATGGGGCCCAGGAAATCCACCAGGCCCAGTAGAACAGAGTCCACAGGCCCAACCAGCGCTCGGATTTGGCGTTGTCGGCTTCGTACACATAAAGGTCGAAGGTTTTCAGCACCACGCCGTTCAGGTAGTCGCCGATGTTCTGCACAAAACCGTTAAGCAGGTGCAGGGTCGGGCCGAACAGCAGCACGAAAATCAGCAGACCGCTGAACAGCACGATGTTCAGGTTGGACAGACGACGGATGCCATTTTCCACGCCAGACACGGCAGCGATGGTCGCCACAGTGCTCATCACGATGATTACGATCAACAGGTTGGTGTTGTTGTGCTCCATGCCGAACAGGTTCTCAAGCCCCGACGACACTTGCAGCGAGCCAATCCCCAGGTTGGTCACCAGACCCAGCAGGGTCACGAACATGCCAAAGCCGTCGACCGCATGACCGGCCGCGCCTTTGACCCAACGCTCGCCCACCAGCGGATACAGCGCCGAACGCAGCGCCAGTGGCTGGTTATGACGGTAAGCAAAGTACGCCACGGCCAGGCCGACCAGCGCGTAGATCGCCCAGCCATGCAGGCCCCAATGCAGGAACGTCAGCTGCACTGCCTGACGCGCCGCCAGGTTGCTGCCGGCCACGCCTTCCGGCGGGTTGAAGTAGTGATCCAGAGGCTCGGAAGCACCAAAGTAGAGTAGCGAGATGCCGATGCCGGACGAGAACAGCATCCCGGCCCAGGCGCCATAGCTGAAGTCCGGGGTGTCGTCCTTGCTGCCCAGTTTGAGCTTGCCATAGGACGAAAACGCCAGACCGACGACGAATACCAGGTAGGCGGCGATCACCACCATGTAGTACCAGCCGAAGCTGCGCGACAACCAGGCCTGGGCTATCCCCAGCACTCTCCCGGCTTCTTGCGGCGCGGCGATGAGGATGGCGGTCAGCAGCAGGATCAATGCGGTCGAGGTGTAGAACACCCAACCGTTGACCGTCACCTTTTCGGGCGAGGTCTTTATAAGAGAGGCAGAACTCATTGCACAGATGCTCCAGGCAGTGCGAGAGAAGGACACAAGGCAAAGCGTTACCCGACCAATCGGTTAGTTGGCAGCCGATCAGCGGGTGATATAAAGACACCCCGAAAAAAGCCCGAACCCACAGGAACGGCGCGGAAAACCGGCGAGGGGTTTGCGCGAAAGAATGCTTGGCCATATGACCTCAAGCACTCGACACGTCCTTCCTCGGCGGTTAACGCCATGTCTTGAGTGGGTTTCGAGCTTTTTTGGATGCCGTTTTTCCGCCATCTACACGTAGGAAAAACCTGCAGACAGCGACGATTTGTCGCAGATCTTATTCTTTGTTGATTGAACGTTCAATCAAAACAAAATAGACTGGCCTCCACGCCAGTAGTCACTAGTCGACTGCTGGCAGGCCTAAGGAGATGTGCAAGATGCCCAAGGTCGGTATGCAACCCATACGCCGCCAGCAGTTGATCGAAGCCACCTTGCTGGCAGTCGATCAGGTCGGAATGGGGGACGCCAGCATTGCGCTGATCGCCCGTTTGGCCGGTGTCTCGAATGGCATCATCAGTCACTATTTTCAGGACAAGAATGGCCTGATCGCCGCCACGATGCGGTATCTGATGAGCGTCCTGAGCGAGAACGTCACCGCGCGCCGCCAGGCGCTGGAAGATAGCTGCCCACGGGCTCATCTCCAGGTGATTATCGAAGGCAACTTCGACGCCAGCCAGGTCAATGGCCCGGCAATGAAAACCTGGCTGGCCTTCTGGGCCACCAGCATGCACCACCCGTCATTGCACAGGTTGCAGCGGATCAACGATCACCGACTGTATTCCAACCTGTGTTGCCAGTTCCGCCGAGTGCTGCCGATTGACGCTGCACGCAGCGCAGCACGCGGCCTGGCAGCCCTGATTGACGGTTTGTGGTTGCGCGGCGCGCTGTCGGGAGATGCTTTCGACACCGTGCAGGCGCAACGGATTGCTTACGAATACATGGATTTCCAACTGGCTAAGCAGGAGCGCTAGAGCACACATAACCGCTCGGCCCCTGAACGGCCACTGACCAGCGATGCCCAGGCTTTACGGCACGCCCAGTGGTTAACGCCAACCACTTATGCACTTGAGAGGACACTATGGCCCGTTTCGAACTGCAAAAACTTTACATCGACGGCGGTTACTCCGACGCCAGCGGCGACGCCACCTTCGAAGCCATCAACCCGGCTACCGGTGAAGTTCTCGCACAAGTGCAACGTGCGACCTTCGCTGACGTCGAGCGCGCCGTTGTCGCCGCCGAAAAGGGCCAGAAAGTCTGGGCCGCGATGACCGCCATGCAGCGTTCGCGCATCCTGCGTCGTGCCGTTGAAATCCTCCGCGAGCGCAACGACGAACTGGCCGTTCTGGAAACCCTGGACACCGGCAAGTCGTACTCGGAAACCCGTTACGTCGACATCGTTACCGGCGCTGACGTGCTCGAGTACTACGCCGGTCTGGTCCCGGCCATCGAAGGCGAGCAGATTCCGCTGCGCACCACCTCTTTCGTCTACACCCGTCGCGAGCCGCTGGGCGTCGTCGCGGGTATCGGCGCGTGGAACTATCCGATCCAGATCGCTCTGTGGAAATCCGCTCCGGCCCTGGCGGCCGGTAACGCGATGATCTTCAAGCCAAGCGAAGTCACCTCCCTGACTACCCTGAAGCTGGCTGAGATCTACACCGAAGCCGGCCTGCCGGATGGCGTGTTCAACGTTCTGACCGGCAGCGGCCGTGAAGTCGGCACCTGGCTGACCGAGCACCCACGCATCGAAAAAATCTCTTTCACCGGCGGCACCGACACCGGCAAGAAGGTCATGGCCAGCGCTTCCAGCTCCTCGCTCAAAGACGTGACCATGGAGCTGGGCGGCAAATCCCCGCTGATCATTTTCGACGACGCCGATCTTGATCGCGCTGCCGACACCGCGATGATGGCCAACTTCTACAGCTCCGGTCAGGTCTGCACCAACGGCACTCGCGTGTTCGTTCCGAGCCACCTGAAAGCCGCTTTCGAAGCCAAAATCGTTGAGCGCGTTGCGCGCATTCGCGTTGGCAACCCGCAAGACGAAAACACCAACTTCGGCCCACTGGTCAGCTTCGCCCACATGGAAAGCGTGCTCGGCTACATCGCCAAAGGTAAAGAAGAAGGCGCCCGCGTTCTGTGCGGCGGCGAACGTCTGACCGACGGCGAATTCGCCAAAGGCGCGTTCGTGGCACCGACCGTGTTCACCGACTGCACCGACGAGATGACCATCGTCCGCGAAGAAATCTTCGGCCCGGTGATGAGCATCCTCACCTACGAAACCGAAGAAGAAGTGATCCGCCGCGCCAACGACACCGAGTTCGGCCTGGCTGCCGGTGTGGTCACCAAAGATCTGAACCGCGCTCACCGCGTGATTCATCAACTGGAAGCCGGTATCTGCTGGATCAACGCCTGGGGCGAATCGGCAGCGGAAATGCCGGTTGGCGGCTTCAAGCAATCGGGCGTGGGCCGCGAAAACGGCATCAGCTCGCTGAACAACTTCACACGCATCAAATCGGTACAGGTCGAGCTGGGCGAATACAACTCGGTGTTCTAAGACTCGAGTCTTTCACCGCTCGCGAGGCCGCCTCGCGAGCAAGCTCGCTCCTACAGGTTTTGCGCGGGCCCTGTAGGAGCGAGCTTGCTCGCGATCGAGTGCGCAGCACTCGCAACGGCCCCACCTGACCCAACATCAAAGAGGGTGCATTCAATGTCCCAAGAATTCGACTACATCATCATTGGTGCCGGCTCTGCCGGTAACACCCTGGCGACCCGTCTGACTGAAGACGAAGGCGTCACCGTGCTGCTGCTCGAAGCAGGCGGCCCGGACTACCGTTACGACTTCCGCACGCAAATGCCTGCGGCCCTGGCGTTTCCGCTGCAAGGCCGTCGCTACAACTGGGCCTACGAAACCGACCCAGAGCCACACATGGATGGCCGTCGGATGGAGTGCGGTCGCGGCAAGGGCCTGGGTGGGTCTTCGCTGATCAACGGCATGTGCTACATCCGCGGTAACGCCATGGACTACGACGGCTGGGCGAAAAACCCTGGCCTGGAAGACTGGACCTACCTGGACTGCCTGCCGTACTTCCGCAAAGCGGAAACCCGCGACATCGGCCCGAACGACTACCACGGTGGCGAAGGCCCGGTCAGCGTGACCACGCCCAAAGCCGGCAACAACCCGCTGTTCCACGCGATGGTTGAAGCAGGCGTGCAGGCCGGTTACCCGCGTACCGAAGATCTGAATGGCTACCAGCAGGAAGGTTTCGGCCCGATGGACCGTACCGTGACGCCTAAAGGTCGTCGTTCCAGCACCGCGCGCGGCTACCTGGACATCGCCAAAAAGCGTTCGACCCTGCACATCGTCACCCACGCTCTGACCGACAAGATTCTGTTCGAGGGCAAACGTGCCGTCGGCGTACGTTACCTGGTGGGCAGCGCCGAAGAGCGCGTTGAAGCCCGTGCACGCAAGGAAGTACTGCTGTGCAGCGGCGCGATCGCTTCGCCACAAATCCTGCAACGCTCCGGCGTCGGCCCGGCCCAATTGCTGAAAAGCCTGGACATCCCGGTCGTTCACGATCTGCCAGGTGTTGGCGAGAACCTGCAAGACCACCTGGAGCTTTACCTGCAGTACGCTTGCACCCAGCCGGTCTCGCTGTACCCCTCGCTGCTGCTGCACAACCAGCCGGCCATCGGTGCCGAATGGTTGTTCAACGGCACCGGTATTGGCGCCAGCAACCAGTTCGAAGCCGGTGGTTTTATCCGTACTCGCCCGGACTTCGAATGGCCGAACATTCAGTACCACTTCCTGCCGGTTGCGATTAACTACAACGGCAGCAACGGTGTGAAAGAGCACGGCTTCCAGGCGCACATGGGCTCCATGCGTTCGCCAAGCCGCGGCCGCATCCAGGTCAAATCCAAGGATCCGCGCCAGTACCCGAGCATCCTGTTCAACTACATGGCCACCGAGCAAGACTGGCAGGAATTTCGCGACGGCATCCGCCTGACCCGTGAAATCATGCAGCAGCCGGCACTCGACGCCTTCCGTGGTCGCGAACTGAGCCCGGGCATCGAGGTGCAAACCGACGAGCAACTGGACAAGTTCATCCGTGAACACGCCGAAACCGCGTTCCACCCGTCCTGCTCGTGCAAAATGGGCACCGACGAGATGGCCGTGGTCGATGGCCAGGGTCGCGTCCACGGGATGCAAGGCCTGCGCGTGATCGACGCCTCGATCATGCCGCTGATCACCACCGGTAACCTGAACGCGCCAACGATCATGATCGCCGAGAAAATCGCCGACAAGATCCGTGGTCGCAAGCCTCTGCCTCGCAGCAAGGCCAAGTACTATGTGGCGGGCAACGCCCCGGTACGTGGCAAGCCACTGCGTGAAGTGAGCCGTACCGCGCAATAACCGGCATGGCGCCAATCGCAACGGTTGGCGCCTAATCCCGTAGCAGTTGCCGAAGGCTACGTTCGGCTGCGTAGCAGTCGCAACCCGGTAAACTCGGTTCCATCCAGAAGCGGGGACTCAGGTTTTACGACTGCTGCGCAGCCGAACGCAGGCTTCGCCAGCTGCTACAGGGTTTGCGTAAACCCGCCCACACCGTTTCACCCTTGATCCCACCCCCCGCGCAGGCCTAATCTAGTCATCGCGCAAACGTTTCACCTCCCTCGCCCCCATCGAAAGCCGCCACCTGGCTGGCCACGAGGCATACTCATGTTTGATGTCGTTTCTTCGAGCAAATGGCCCACCGGCTTCCTGATCAATCCAAACGTTGAACCCCTCGATCCAAAATGGCTGAAGGAATTCAGCAAGATCCCCGCCGCTGCCGTCAGCGATTGCCTGGGCCGCAATGTCGGTGGCCTGGGTCTCAAAGCCTTCCACGGTAACGCTCCGATGCTCGGCAGCGCGCTGACCGTGCGCGTGCGCCCCGGCGACAACCTGATGATTCTCAAAGCCATGCAGATGGCCCGCCCCGGCGACGTGCTGGTGATCGACGGCAGCGCCGACCTGACTCGCGCAGTGTTCGGCGGCATCATGCGCGCCATGGCGCTGAAAGCCGGGATCGTCGGCGTGGTGATCAACGGTGCTCTGCGCGACCTCGACGAATGGCAAACCGGTGAACTGCCGGCCTACGCCATCGGCGGCGTACACCGTGGCCCGAGCACCGACGGCGGCGGTGAAATCAACGTGCCGATTTCCTGTGCCGGGATGCTCGTCGCACCAGGCGACCTGATGATCGGCGACGGTGACGGTGTGGTGGCCGCATCGCGCAGCGAACTGCCGGAACTGTTGGTGCGTTGCCACGACCTGCTGGCCCGCGAAAAAGCGACACTGGCAGCAATTGAAGCCGGCACCCTGGACCCGGATCGCTTCGACGCGATCCTGCGCGCCAAGGGTTGCCCGGTCTAACGCTAAAAGCATCGCGGGCAAGCCTCGCTCCTACGGTTTTGTGGTTGATCACACATCCATGATTCAATCTTGGCCTTGTAGGAGCGAGGCTTGCCCGCGATGAGGCCCTCAAGGTCGCCGCTACTCACAAGGAGGTTCCCCGCATGTTCGATTTCCACCCCCAGCTCAAACAGCGCTTCGCTGCGTTGCGCACGGGCGCTGAATTCTTTTCGCTGCGCTACGTGCGTGAGTCGGGCCAGTACCTGTCGGTGCGCAAGAACGTTGCAGAGCCCCCACACCTTGGCCGCGACGAAGGCGCGATGCTAACCGCACGGGTCAACGGCGTTGAAGCCTATGCCGCGACCAACGATCTTTCCCAATCCGGCCTGCAAGCCGCCCTCGAACGGGCCGAGCAGCAAGCCCGGTTGATCGCCGCCCACGCCCTGCTCGACCTGCGCCAACAGCCGGTTTCCAGCGAGCGCGGCGATTACTTGTCACCGAACTTCGAACACCCCTTCCCATCCCTGAGTGACTGCTACCAATTGCTCGGTGACGAATCCGCCGCCGTGCCAAAAGACGAGCGGTTGGTGAACTGGGAAGTGAGCATCGGCATCACCAATGTCGAGCAGATCTACCTCAACAGTGCGGGTGCCGAATTGCGCCAGGCGCAGCGTTTCGTCTACCCGAGCCTGGAGGTTACCGCCTACGACGGCAGCGACAGCCAGACCCGCAGCCTGGGCCGCGAGAACTTCGGCCAGCAGGGCGGCGCCGACGTGATCAGCCGCTGCGGGCTGGTGGGCTCCGGCCCAACAGTGGCCGACCAGGCCCTGCAACTGCTGCTGGCGCCGAACACCCCGCAAGGCCCGCGCGACCTGTTGTTGATGCCGGACCAGATGATGCTGCAGATCCACGAGTCCATCGGTCACCCGCTGGAACTGGATCGCATCCTCGGCGACGAGCGCAATTACGCCGGCACCAGTTTCGTCAAAGCCAGCGACTTCGGCAGCCTGCAATACGGCTCCAAATTGCTCAACGTGACCTTCGACCCGGACATTCCCGAACAGCTCGCCAGCTACGGCCATGACGACGACGGTACGGCCGCCAGCAAACAATTCCTGATCCGTGACGGGTTGCTGCTGCGTCCACTGGGCGGCGCGCTGTCGCAATACCGCTCCGGCCTCGACGGCGTCGCCAACAGCCGCGCCTGTAGCTGGAACCGTCCGCCGATCGATCGCATGGCCAACTTGAATATCGAGCCGGGCGATCAGCCTCTTGAGCAACTGATCGGCGGCATCGAGCACGGCGTGCTGATGTCGACCAACCGCTCCTGGTCGATCGACGATGCGCGCAACAAATTCCAGTTCGGCTGCGAATGGGGCCAGTTGATCGAAAACGGCGAACTCAAGGGCGTCGTGAAGAACCCCAACTACCGTGCCATTTCCGCGCAGTTCTGGCGCAACCTCAGCGCCGTCGGTGACGCCGGCACCTTCAAGGTCCTCGGCACGCCGAACTGCGGCAAAGGCGAGCCGAATCAGGTGATCCGCGTCGGCCATGCATCGCCCGCCTGCGTATTCAGCAACGTTGATGTGTTTGGAGGGGATGCCTGATGAGTACTGCCATGAGTCAGGAGCAACAATTCCAGGCACTGGTCGGTTGGTTGCAGGGCAACCTGCGCGAGCCAGAGCAATTCACCCTGAGCTACGACGCCGAATCCTCGGAGTTCATTCGTTTCAACCATGCCAAGGTGCGTCAGGCCGGGCATGTGCAGCAGGCCAGCCTGAGCTTCAAGCTGATTGACGATGGTCGTCATGCAAACCTCGGCATCACCCTCGCCGGCGACCCGCAAGTCGACCGTCAGCGCCTGGCCGAAGGCCTGCAACAGCTGCGCGAAACCTTGCCGCTGTTGCCGCAGGACCCGTATCTGCTGCTCAACTACAACGGCTGGCAGAGCCAGAATGTGCAGGACCACCCACTACCGGACACCGCCCAGGTCGTTGAAGCCATCAGCCGTGCCGCTGACGGGCTCGACCTGGTCGGTTTCTATGCTGCCGGTCCTGTCAGCCGTGGCTTCGCCAGCTCGGCCGGAGCCTTCGGCTGGCATCAGGCCAACAGTTTCAACTTCGACTTCAGCCTGTTTCACGCCAACGGCCAAGCGGTGAAAGCCAGCTACGCCGGGCATGACTGGAGCAGCGAGGGTTTCGCTAAACGCTTCCAGCAGGCCCGCGAGCAGTTGCAACATCTGAGCCGCCCCCTGCGCACGTTGGCGCCGGGACAGTACCGTGCTTACCTCGCGCCGGCTGCCCTTGAGGAAATTCTGGGCATGCTCTGCTGGGGCGGCTTTTCGGCCCGCTCGATCGCCAGCAAGAGCAGTCCGCTGCAACGACTGTACGGCGGCGATTGCGCGTTCAGCCCGCTGGTGTCTCTGGATGAGAAAGTGACAGGCTCGCTGAGCCCGGCGTTTTCCGGCGAGGGTTATCCGCGTAGCGATCTGACGCTGATCAATGCCGGCCAGGCTGATGCGCAACTGGTCAACTCACGCAGTGCCGCCGAATACGGCCTCACCGCCAACGGCGCCGCTAGCGGCGAAGCGCCGAGTGCATTGAACATGGCGGCGGGTTCGCTGGCGCAGGAGGACATTCTCAAGCAACTGGGAACGGGCCTGTACATCAGCAACCTCTGGTACCTGAACTACTCGGACCTGCCGGCAGCACGCCTGACCGGCATGACTCGCTTCGCCACCTTCTGGGTGGAAAACGGCGAGATACAGGCACCAGTCAGCACCATGCGTTTCGACGACAGTGCCTACAGCTTGCTCGGCTCGCAACTGGAAGCACTGACCCGCGAGCGGGAACTGATTTTGTCGGCCAGTACCTACAGCCAGCGCCAAACCGCCTCGGCGCTGCTGCCGGGAGCGCTGGTCAGCCGACTCACGTTGACCCTGTAGTGACGATCGTTCCCACGCTCTGCGTGGGAATGTATCCATGGACGCTCTGCGTCCGCTCTTGAACGGTGACGCGGAGCGTCACGGGCTGCATTCCCACGCAGAGCGTGGGAACGATCACTGACTCACACTCACAAGAGGTCCCATGCCCAACCGCCCGACGCTTGATGCAACAACCGCCCGCTGGGTGCCGTGGGTAGTGGCCATCGCGTTTTTCATGCAGTCCCTCGACGGAACAATCCTCAACACAGCATTGCCCGCCATGGCCCGGGATCTGGCGGAGGACCCGCTGCGCATGCAAGGCGTGGTCATCGCCTACATGCTCACCGTGGCCCTGCTGATTCCCGCCTCGGGCTGGATCGCCGACCGCTTCGGCACCAAAAAGATTTTCTTCGGCGCGATATTTCTGTTCAGCATCGGCTCGCTGCTCTGCGCGTTATCCCACTCGCTGAACATTCTGATCGGCGCCCGGGTCGTGCAGGGGCTGGGCGGCGCACTGATGTTGCCGGTAGGCAGGCTGGTGGTGCTGCGGGCTTACCCACGCTCTGATCTGGTGCGGATTATGGGTTTCATCACCATTCCCGGCCTGCTCGGCCCGCTGCTCGGCCCGACCATGGGCGGCTGGATGGTGCAGTACCTGACCTGGCACTGGATTTTCCTGATTAATCTGCCGGTCGGCCTGATCGGCTGCTACGCCGTCTGGCGCTTCATTCCCGACCTGCGCGGCAGCGAGCGCACGCGCTTCGACGGCCTCGGTTTCCTGTTCTTCGGCGCGGCGATGGTACTGATCACCATCGCCATGGAGGGTCTCGGCGAACTGCACCTGCCGCACTTGCGGGTGATGTTGCTGCTGTTCGGCGGCATGGCCTGCCTCGCGGCGTATTGGCTGCGGGCCGGGCACATCGACAACCCCTTGTTTGCACCGTCGCTATTCAAGACCCGGACCTTTGCCGTGGGCATCCTCGGTAACCTGTTCGCTCGTCTGGGCAGCGGCGCCCTGCCGTTTCTGGTGCCGTTGCTGCTGCAAATCGCCCTCGGTTATTCGCCGTCCCAGGCCGGGATGAGCATGCTGCCGCTGGCCGCGGCGGCGATGATCGCCAAATCCATCGCCCGGCCGCTGATCGAACGCCTGGGTTATCGGATCGTGCTCACCGGCAACACCCTGGCGCTGGGTTTACTGCTGGCGAGCATGGGGCTGGTCAGCGAACAAACGCCTTACGGGTTGTTGCTGTTTCAATTAGCGCTGCTCGGCGCAGTCAACTCGTTGCAGTTCACCGCGATGAACACCGTCACCCTGATCGACCTCGATGACGCCAGCGCCAGCAGCGGCAACAGCCTGCTGTCGGTGGTCGCGCAGCTGTCCCTGAGCCTGGGCGTGGCCTGTGCCGGTGCCCTGCTCGGCGGCTTTACCGCTGAGGTGGGCAACGACGGTGTGAACAGCGTTTTGGGCGCCTTCCAGTTGACCTTCGTGACCGTCGGCATCA
This sequence comes from Pseudomonas sp. GW821-FHT01E05, assembly GCF_059422425.1. Classification (NCBI taxonomy): domain Bacteria; kingdom Pseudomonadati; phylum Pseudomonadota; class Gammaproteobacteria; order Pseudomonadales; family Pseudomonadaceae; genus Pseudomonas; species Pseudomonas sp. GW821-FHT01E05. The sequence continues at coordinate 564,709 of NZ_JBWKWW010000001.1, read as the reverse complement.
TGGCAATGCTGGCTGCGGCGATCTTTTTGCAGCTGTCGCCAAAAGACGGCCGGCGTATTCGCCGTCCGCAAGAGCACATCGAGCCGTAGTTTCTGACAAAAGGTGCCCGCACCTGGCTACTTTTCGTCCATAACTTGCAGGGAAAATGCTTGGGACTGGTACACTGCGCGACATTTTGTTTTGCAGGCCAGTCCCGTGACCACCATCGCCACCGCTTTTAATACTTTGCCGCTGTCCGCCGCCATGCTGGCTAACCTCGACTCCCTCGGTTATGCCCAGATGACGCCGATCCAGGCGCAAAGCTTGCCGGTGATCCTCAAGGGGATGGACCTGATCGCCCAGGCCAAGACCGGTAGCGGCAAAACCGCCGCCTTCGGTATCGGCCTGTTGAACCCGATCAATCCGCGCTTCTTTGGCTGCCAGGCACTGGTCATCTGCCCGACCCGTGAGCTGGCCGACCAGGTCGCCAAGGAAATCCGTCGCCTGGCCCGCGCCGAAGACAACATCAAGGTCCTGACCCTGTGCGGCGGCGTGTCCTTCGGCCCGCAGATCGGTTCGCTGGAACACGGCGCGCACATCATCGTCGGCACCCCGGGCCGGATTCAGCAGCATCTGCGCAAGGGTTCGCTGGTGCTCCATGGCCTGAACACCCTGATCCTCGACGAAGCCGACCGCATGCTCGACATGGGTTTCTACGATTCCATCGAAGAAATCATCGCCCAGTCCCCGGAGCGTCGCCAGACCCTGCTGTTCTCCGCCACCTACCCGGTGGGCATCAAGCAGCTGGCGTCGAAGTTCATGCGCAACCCGCAGCAAGTGAAGGCCGAGGCGTTCCACGACGACACGCAGATCGAACAGCGTTTCTTCGAGATTTCGCCGGAAGAGCGCATGGACGCAGTGGTCAAAGTCCTCGCACATTTCCGTCCGCAGTCCACTGTGGCGTTCTGCTTCACCAAGCAGCAGGTGCAGGAAACCGTTGATCACCTGACCGCCAAAGGCATTTCCGCCGTCGGCCTGCATGGCGACCTGGAACAGCGCGATCGTGACCAGGTGCTGGCGATGTTCGCCAACCGCAGTACTTCGGTACTGGTCGCCACCGACGTCGCCGCTCGCGGTCTGGACATCGATGCGCTGGACATGGTGGTCAACGTCGAACTGGCCCGTGACTCGGAAATCCACATCCACCGCGTCGGCCGTACCGGCCGTGCCGGTGAGAAAGGCATTGCGATCAGTCTGGTCGCGCCGTCCGAAGCCCATCGCGCCCAGGCCATCGAGCAGCTGCAGAAATCGCCACTGAGCTGGGATCAACTGGACAACCTGAAATCCCAGGGCGGCGCCCCGCTGCTGCCGGCCATGAGCACCCTGTGCATCGGCGCCGGCCGTAAAGACAAGGTTCGCCCGGGCGATATCCTCGGCGCCCTGACCGGCGATGCCGGCATCCCGGGTGCCCAGGTCGGCAAAATCGCGATCTTCGACTTCCAGGCCTACGTGGCCGTGGAACGCACAATCGCCAAGCAGGCTGTGCAGCGCTTGAGCGAAGGCAAAATCAAAGGCCGGTCGCTGCGCGTGCGGATTTTGTAAGAACATGATCGTTCCCACGCTCCCGCGTGGGAATGCATCCCGTGACGCTTCGCGTCACAAAAGCGGACGCGGAGCGTCCAAGGCGGCGTTCCCACGCAGAGCGTGGGAACGATCGAACATGTTGAGGGTTTCGTTTTGCGCTCTACCGAAGTCGTGATCATTGGCGCTGGCGCCGCAGGTTTGATGTGTGCACTGACCGCCGCCGGGCGTGGGCGCAAGGTGATGTTGATCGACCATGCAAACAAGGCCGGCAAGAAAATCCTGATGTCCGGTGGTGGGCGCTGCAATTTCACCAACATGTACACCGAACCGAACAATTTTCTCTCGCAGAACGCGCACTTTTGCAAATCCGCCCTCGCCCGCTACACCCAATGGGATTTCATCGGGTTGGTGGCCAAGCACGGCGTGCCGTACCACGAGAAGAAGCTCGGCCAGTTGTTCTGCGATAACAAATCCAGCGACATCCTCGCCATGCTACTCGAGGAGTGCGAACAGGTCGGCGTCAGCCTGCACCTGGACACTTCGATCCAGCAGATCGAAAAATTCGAAAGCGGGTACCTGCTGGAAACCACCCTGGGGCAGTTGACCTGCGAATCCCTGGTGATCGCCACCGGCGGCCTGTCGATTCCAACCCTCGGGGCTACCGGTTTTGGCTACCAAGTGGCCAGGCAATTCGGCCATGAGCTGCTGCCGACTCGCGCAGGGCTGGTGCCGTTCACCATCACCGATCAGCTCAAAGAGTTGTGCGGCGAGCTGTCGGGTACCTCGGTGGATTGCCTGGTGAGCTGCAACGATCAGAGTTTCCGCGAGAACATCCTGTTCACCCACCGCGGCCTGAGTGGCCCGGCAATTTTGCAGATTTCCTCGTACTGGCAATCGGGCGACACCGTGGAGATCAACCTGCTACCCGATTACGACGTGCCGGGCTGGCTGCAACAGCAACAAGCCGAACGCCCCAACAGCGAGTTGAAAACCCTGCTTGGCGAGATCTTTACCAAGAAGATGGCCAACCTGCTGGCCGAACAATGGTTCGCCTCCAAGCCAATGAAGCAGTACACCCACGCTGAGTTGGCCGATATCGCCGAAAAGCTGGCGTGCTGGAAGCTGGTGCCGGCCGGCACCGAAGGTTATCGCACCGCGGAAGTAACGTTGGGCGGCGTGGACACTCGCGAAGTGTCATCCAAAACCATGGAATCGCTGAAAAGCCCAGGGCTGTATTTCATCGGCGAAGTACTGGACGTCACCGGGCACCTCGGCGGTTTCAACTTCCAGTGGGCCTGGGCCTCCGGCTACGCCGCCGCGCAATACGTCTGACCCTCGCAAATACACAAATCTAATAATGTAGGAGCGAGCTTGCTCGCGATGAGGCCGTCACATTCAACATCAATGTTGACTGACAGGCCGCTATCGCGAGCAAGCTCGCTCCTACATTGAGTCGGTGGTGTTTTGCAGATTGCGTTCACCAAGGACGGAACAGATTTTGCTGTCAGATGTGATCGACGCCATTGCGTCGACGTCATTACTGGCTCAATTTAGCTGCATTGCCCCGGAAGGCCTTCGCACTTCATGTCATCGACCTCGTTCCGTCAGTCTCTGCGGCGCCTTTGGGCGCTGGATAAATTCAGCTACAGCGTGCGGGTATTCGTCGCCCTGACCGGTACGATGGCGCTGTGTTGGTATCAGGATGAAATGGGCCTGCTGATCCCGTTGTTCCTGGGGATTATCGCCAGCGCCCTGGCCGAGACCGACGACGGCTGGCAAGGCCGCTTGAATGCCTTGGCCGTGACCCTGGTCTGTTTCAGCGTCGCGGCGCTTTCCGTCGAACTGTTATTCCCCTACCCGCTGATTTTTGTCGGCGCTCTGGCGCTGGCCAGTTTCAGCCTGACCATGCTCGGCGCCTTGGGCGAACGTTATGGTGCGATTGCTTCGGCGACCTTGATTCTCTCGGTCTACACCATGATTGGCGTGGACCAGCGCGGCGGCGCGGTCAACGACTTCTGGCATGAGCCGGTGCTGCTGGTGGCCGGTGCCGCCTGGTACGGCCTGCTATCCGTGGTGTGGCAGGCGCTGTTTTCCAACCAGCCAGTGCAACAGAGTCTCGCCCGGCTGTTTCGTGAGCTGGGTTATTACCTGAAGCTGAAGTCGTTGCTGTTCGAGCCGATCCGGCAGATGGATGTCGAGGCGCGGCGTCTGCAACTGGCCCAGCAAAACGGCCGGGTCGTCGCAGCGCTCAACGCCGCCAAGGAAATCATTCTGCATCGGGTCGGCAATGGCCGACCGGGCTCGAAAGTCAGCCGCTACCTGAAGCTGTACTTCCTCGCCCAGGACATCCACGAACGCGCCAGCTCTTCCCACTATCCCTACAACGCGCTGGCCGAAGCCTTTTTCCATAGCGACGTGCTGTTTCGCTGCCAGCGCCTGCTACGCCAGCAAGGCAAAGCCTGCCGGGCACTGGCCGAGACGATTCAGTTGCGCCAACCGTTCGTGTATGACGCCAACTTCGCCGAAGCGCTGAGCGACCTGCACGCCTCCCTCGAACACTTGCGCATCCAGAGCAACCCGGCCTGGCGCGGCTTGCTGCGCTCTTTGCGTGCGCTGGCGGCAAACCTGAGCACCCTCGACCGGCTGCTCAGCGATGCGAGCAACCCCGACAGCCTGGCCGACGCCACCGACAGCAGTCTGCTGGACCGTTCGCCGCGCAACCTCAAGGACGTCTGGACGCGCCTGCGAACCCAACTGACGCCAACTTCGCTGTTGTTCCGCCATGCCCTGCGTTTACCCCTGGCCTTGAGCATTGGCTACGGCATGGTGCATTTGATTCACCCGTCCCAAGGCTATTGGATCATCCTCACCACACTGTTCGTCTGCCAGCCGAACTATGGCGCGACCCGGCGCAAGCTTGGTCAACGGGTCATCGGCACGGCGATCGGTTTGACTGCGGCCTGGGCACTGTTCGATCTATTCCCCAGCCCCCTGATCCAGTCGCTGTTCGCCATCGCCGCCGGGATAGTGTTCTTTATCAACCGCACCACCCGTTACACCCTGGCCACGGCGGCGATCACCTTGATGGTGCTGTTCTGCTTCAATCAGGTCGGCGACGGTTACGGGCTATTCCTGCCACGACTGCTCGATACCTTGCTCGGCAGCCTGATCGCGGGGCTTGCGGTGTTTCTGTTCCTGCCGGACTGGCAAGGTCGACGCTTGAACAAAGTGCTGGCCAATACCCTGACCTGCAACAGCATCTACTTGCGGCAAATCATGCAGCAATATGCCATCGGCAAAAGTGACGATCTGGCGTATCGCCTGGCCCGACGCAATGCCCACAACGCCGATGCGGCGCTGTCGACCACGCTGGCCAACATGCTGATGGAGCCGGGGCATTTTCGCAAAGAAGCCGACGTCGGTTTCCGCTTTCTGGTGCTCTCCCACACCTTGCTCAGCTACTTGTCGGGCCTCGGTGCCCACCGTGAAACCCCGTTACCGCCGCCAGTGCGCGAGCAATTGATCGACGGCGCCGGCGTCAGCCTGGCGGCGAGCATCGATGAAATCGCTCAAGGGTTGGCAAGCAAACTGCCGATTGCGATTCAGAGCGATGCCGAAGAAGCACTGGCCAATGAGCTGGAACAGATGCCGGATGAAATCGACGAAGGCCAGCGGCTGGTGCAAACCCAGCTGGCACTGATTTGCCGCCAGCTCGGCCCATTGCGGACCCTGGCGGCGCATTTGATCAAGGATACCAGCGAGGATTAGCAGGGCAGATCGTTCCCACGCTCTGCGTGGGAACGATCATCAGAAACAGCTTCGCTTCAGGTTACATCCCATGCTGCTTCAGCAACCGGTCATAACTCCCGTCAGCCTTCATCGCCGCGATCTCCCGATCGAAACCGGCGACGATTTGTTGATGCTCGGGGTTTTTCAGGCTGACCAGAATATGCAGGCTGTTCTCGCTCAACGGCTTGGGCACAAACTCCACCCCGTTGCGCACCCTGGGCGACTCACGGGCCAGGTAGTAGCGCGCGACGTATTCATCTTCCAGGGTCAACTTCACGCGGCCGGCGGCCAGCATCCGCACCGCCATCGAAAAGTTGTGCACAGGCACTTTCTGTAAGTCCGGGTCTGCGTCGAAGGCCGAGGAATAGGCATAACCACGCACCACAGCGATCGGATATTCATGCAATTGCTGCAAATTGTCGTATTCGATCGGCTCATCCTTGCGCTTGATAAAGCACACCCGATTGATTAGATACCCGCTGGAAAACTGCCCCAGATGGGTCCTGGCCTCGTTGAACCAGGCATTCACCAACACGTCGTAACGCCCTTCGCCAACGCCCTGCAAGGCTCTGGCCCAAGGTACTTGCTCGAATTCACTGGCATAGCCGGCCCGCGCCAGGGCAGTACTGACTATATCGGTGGCTAACCCGCCATTAACCAGAGTGGCATCGGTAAACGGCGGCCAGGCATCGGCTACCAGACGCAATTTTTCCGCGTAAACGCTCTGACCCAGCAAGAGCAATCCAATCAAAGCAAAGGCTCGATGCAATCGCGGCATGCTAAAACATCCTTAGCGGGCGGGCTGCCCAGCGTGTTTTTAGCCAAAACTCGAAGGCCCGTGTGCCGGTACGCCGCCACAACTCCGGTCCTAACACTAGCTCATGGGAGCCACTGCACAGAGCTACCCAGCAGATTACACAAAGAAGACAGGAGCGAGCAAAATGAATGATGGCAATTTGATTTTTCTCACATAAACGACCTCTGCCGGCGGCAGACATCCACTCGCAGGACGCTTAGTATCCGAACCAGGTTTCTTACAGGATGAACAGATGACAATCGATTGGGTCTGCAAACACCACAGCGATCTGGGCAAGGAGCAGTTGTACGCCATTTTGCAATTGCGCACGGAAGTCTTTGTTGTCGAGCAGAAATGCGCCTATCAAGAAGTCGATGGCCAGGACCTGGAAGGTGACACCTGCCATTTGATGGCGTGGGACGGTGATCGGTTAGTGGCGTACTTGCGTTTGCTCGACCCGGTCTCCCAAGGCGGGGACGTGGTCATCGGCCGGGTGGTGATTGCACCGCACGCGCGAGGCAAAGGGCTGGGGCATGAACTGATGGCCAACGCCTTGAAGCAGGCTGAAAAGTACTGGCCTGAGGTCCCGATCTACTTGTCGGCCCAAGCGCATTTGCAGGGCTATTACGAGCGATACGGGTTTGTCGTGGCGGGTGAGGAATATCTTGAAGATGGTATTGCGCATATCGGGATGCGCAAATCCTGAACCTGATCGTTCCCACGCTCCAGCGTGGGAACGATCAGTGCTCAGGGATACCCCAACACCGCTTTGATCTGCCCAAGATTCTGCGTGATCCAGCCCTTATCAATCGCCCCCCAACTGTGGATCTGATAACGCCCGGCATGGTTGCGAGCACCGTCCTGCTGCTCGAACTCACAGACGATATCCAGATCCGCGAGCGCCGCGATCGTGTCCTGCGCCGTGCGTCGGGGCATGCCGGTGACGTCGATGAGCGCCGGGACGCTGCTGGCCAGCTGGCTGTCGATCAGGTAAGCCACGTACAAGCGGCGGTAAAAGCTGCTCTTGGTCTTGCTCACGTCCATCCACAAACTCCTTGTCGGTAACCGTTACGAAGCCACAACGGTCTTGCCCTGCATGTCCCGGTACGTCAGGTAAATCCGCAGGTCGAATTCCAATTGGTGATAGCCCGGCAGCATGTGCTCGCAGAGCTGATAGAACGCCTTGTTGTGGTCGGATTCTTTGAAGTGTGCCAGTTCGTGCACCACAATCATGCGCAGAAATTCCGGTGCCGCGTCCTTGAACAATGACGCGATGCGGATCTCCTTCTTGGCCTTGAGTTTGCCACCCTGCACCCGCGAAATGGCGGTGTGCAAACCAAGGGCGCGATGGGTCAAATCCAGACGATTATCGAACAGCACTTTGTCGATGGCCGGTGCATTACGCAGATGCTCCTGCTTGAGTGCCAGAGCAAAGCTGTACAGCGCCTTATCGCTCTGCACCGCGTGCTTGTGTGGATAACGCTGGCTCAAATAATCGCCCAGCCGATCTTGCGCAATCAGCTGACGCACTTGCTCTTGCAAGGCAGCGGGATAAGCCTGGAGATATTTCAGCGCAGTCATGGGGCAGCAACACAGTCACGAAAGATCGCCAGTGTAGCGAATTCAGCCCTCCAGCGCGCTCCAGTCAAACGGCAGTGCAAAACGGCTGACGTCACGGGCCATCAGCGGATGCGCCACCAGAGAGCCTTGCGCGTACTGACAGCCATTGGCCTGCAACCACTGATACTGCTCGTGGGTTTGCACACCTTCAGCGATCACCAGCAAACCGAACCGCTTGCACAGATCGATAACGCTGCTGGCCATCGCTGCATCGCGCGGCGAATCGAGCAAGCGGGCAATCAGCTGCCGATCGAGTTTCAGGGTGTCAAGTTCCAGGTCGCGCAGATGAGCCAAAGAGCAGTTGCCCATACCAAAGTCATCGAGCGCGACCCGCACCCCAAGCTTGCGCAATAGCCGCAGCTGCTTGCGAGCTTCATCGAGGTTTTGCATCAAGGCGTCCTCGGTCACTTCGACTTCCAGCTGTTGTGGCCGCAAGCCATGACGCTCGAGCACCTGACGCAATTCTGCCGCCAGATTGGGCATGCCAAACTGGGTACTGCTCAGGCTCACGCTGAGCACCAGGTCGTCAGCAAAAACGCTTCCCCAGTCACGCCGCTGAGCCGCACTCTGCTGGTAGATCCAACTACCCAGACAGCTGATCAGCCGTGCCTCTTCCAGCAATGGCAGGAACAACCCCGGCGGCACGTCACCGACGCTCGGGTGCTGCCAGCGCAGCATGGCTTCGAAACCGCGCAGACGGCCGTCGGATATCGCCACCTGAGGTTGGTACACCAGGTTGAAATCCTTGTTCTCAATCGCTGAGCGCACGCTTTCTTCGAGCATCAAACGCGAACGCGCGCGACCATTCATCTCGTAATCGTAGAACCGATACTGCTGGCGCCCCGCGCGCTTGGCCTCGTACATCGCGATATCCGCAGCCCGCAGCAAGCCGTCGAGGTTGGAGCCGCAGTCCGGGTAAGTAGCGATTCCGATGCTTACCCCAAGCGCCATATCCAGGCCCCCGACTTGCTGACAAATCGACACCCGTTCAATGAGTTTCTCCGCTATTTTCGCCGCCTGTTCGGGGAACTCCAGATCGAGAAACGCGGTGAACTCATCGCCCCCCATGCGCGCCAGAATATCGAAGGAGCGCAAGCACGCCTTCAATTGCTCGGACACCCAGCGCAGCACCCGATCCCCGGCATCGTGCCCCAGGGAATCATTGACCCGTTTGAAGCCGTCAAGATCCAGATACAGCAGCACCGGCGTGGTGCCCGATCGCTCACTGCGCAGCAGCAGGTTCTCCACGGTCTGATAAAAGCCACGTCGGTTGAGCAACCCGGTCAAAGGGTCAGTGACCGCCTGGAATTCAAGCTGCTGATGCAGATGGCGCACCTCCGACATATCCAGCACGGTCACGACCATCGCCTTGTGCTCAGACGGCAGCGGCGCACACGACAATGCCACGGGCACCTGCTGGCCGGGAGCCGTGCGCAACACGGCGTCGTGCAAGCGCCAGGTGTCGCCACGGCGGTAGCCCGCATAAAGCTCCGAATCGAGCCAACGGGGCACATGAGGTTTTTGCAGAAAACTCACGAACTCCGCGCCCTGCAGCTCTGTCACCGGGGCATCGAGCAACCGCGAGATCGCCGGGTTGGCGAAGCGGATGACTCCGCCTTCATCCACCACCAGAATCCCTTCAGCCGCGTTTTCCAGCACCGAGGCATTGAATGCCCTCGCCGCCTCCAGATCATGACTCAAGCACTGCAAGGCCAGACGATTGCGCTGGTATTCCAGCAATGCCTGGACTTTGGGTTTGAGAATCTGCGGGTCGAACGGCTTGAACAGGTAATCGACCGCACCGTTGGCGTAGCCCTTGATCACGGCGTCCCGGGACTGCTCGTTGGCGGTAAGGAAAATGATTGGAGTCAGGCGGGTACGCTGGCTGTCGCGCATCAAGCGTGCCACTTCAAAACCATCCATCCCGGGCATCTGCACATCCAGCAGCACCAGGTCGACTTCATGTTCGAGTAATAAGCCCAGAGCCTCGACCCCGGAGGCGGCGGTCATTACGCACCAGTCCTGCTGCTGTAACAACGCACGCATGCTGATCAGGTTTTCAGGATAGTCATCAACGATCAAAAGGACTGAGCGGACTTCACCTGGCTTGGGCTGCGCGCATTCCATGCTGCTTCTCTTGTCTGGACGTCATTCCGGTAACCGAGGGAACACCGGACAAATAGTGAGCCTTCACTCTAGTCCCGGATCAGACAAAGCAGTAGATGTCACCACGCTATCATTTAACCAAATCCTCAGGCACCCGACTAACGGTCAGCGCTTCTGCCCCGGTAAACCGGGGTTAAATGACACACAGTCATTAAACTGACGTCAATTTTATGAAATGTCGAACCCATACGCAGGACACCGCAAGACTTGTAGGAGCGAGGCTTGCCCGCGATCGCCCGCGCAGCGGTCGCAAAACCTTACATCACGGCCCATCAGACAGAATGCGGATGCCGGATTTGCGTGCGCTTCGTCCGAACACGGCCCGACTCGTTCGCGGGCAAGCCTCGCTCCTACCAGAGCTGTGTTCCGGCCGGCAGTGCTGCTTTTTTTTTGAAACATTGATTCATCGTTACAAACGAAGTACCAGATTCAGAGCCGAATCCCGCTGGATGCTGTAATCCGACAATGTGCGTCCATCTTCCAGTTTTATTCCTGAAAAATTCAAACGTTGCTGGTCCGGGGGGATTCCCTCTTTGTCCTGGATCTTCGCTTTGACGCTCTCGATCGTATCCGACGGTTCCGTCTCTAACGGGCGCCCACAAAAAACCCGCATCTCAGCGGGTTTTTTACTAACGCTATTAAACGCTCAGGCTTAGTTGACCTTGGCGTTCAACTCACCTTTGAGGTAACGCTGGAACATCGCTTCCAGAGAGACCGGCTTGATCTTCGAAGCATTGCCCGCAGTACCGAAGGCTTCGTAACGAGCGATGCATACGTCACGCATCGCCGTCACGGTGGCGCCGAAGAATTTACGTGGGTCGAATTCGCTCGGATTGGTGGCCATCAGGCGGCGCATGGCGCCAGTCGATGCCAGGCGCAGGTCGGTGTCGATGTTGACCTTGCGTACGCCGTGCTTGATGCCTTCGACGATTTCTTCAACCGGTACGCCGTAGGTTTCTTTGATGTCGCCGCCGTACTGGTTGATGATCGCCAGCCACTCTTGCGGAACCGAAGAAGAACCGTGCATCACCAGGTGGGTGTTAGGGATGCGTTTGTGGATTTCCTTGATGCGATCGATGGCCAACACGTCGCCGGTAGGTGGCTTGGTGAACTTGTAGGCGCCGTGGCTGGTGCCGATGGCGATGGCCAGGGCGTCGACCTGAGTGCGCTTGACGAAGTCAGCGGCTTCTTCCGGGTCGGTGAGCATCTGGCTGTGATCCAGCACGCCTTCCGCGCCGATGCCGTCTTCTTCACCGGCCATACCGGTTTCCAGCGAACCCAGGCAGCCCAGCTCGCCTTCTACCGAAACGCCGCAGGCGTGAGCCATGGCTACGGTCTGTTGAGTGACACGGACGTTGTAGTCATAGTCGGTCGGGGTCTTGCCATCTTCGCCCAGGGAACCGTCCATCATGACCGAGCTGAAGCCCAGCTGGATGGAACGCTGGCAGACGTCAGGGCTGGTACCGTGGTCCTGGTGCATGCACACCGGGATGTGCGGAAACTCTTCGATCGCGGCCAGGATCAGGTGACGCAGGAATGGCGCGCCAGCGTATTTGCGGGCGCCGGCCGAAGCCTGGACGATCACCGGGGAGTCAGTCTTGTCAGCGGCTTCCATGATGGCGCGCATCTGCTCAAGGTTGTTGACGTTGAAGGCTGGAACGCCGTAGCCGTATTCGGCTGCGTGGTCCAGCATCTGGCGCATGCTGATAAGTGCCATTGGGTGTGTATCTCCCGGTCGAGGGTCGTTAATCGTGCAAGCCTGCCGTAGCGGCGGCTGCTATTCAAGTTATTGCAGATCGGGGGTTAGCCCTGGCTGCCAATCAATTCAGTCATCACGCGGTCCGTAGCAGCTGGCGAAGCCTGCGTTCGGCCGCGAAGCGGTCGTAAAATCGGTTATCCGGATTATCCTGACAAACCGAGGTGTCTGGTTCTACGACCGCTTCGCGGCCGAACGCAGCCTAGCGGCAGCTGCTACGGGTATCCGGCCTTACGGTGTTTTACATCCACGGCCGATCAAATCGTTGGTGGCGACCCAGTAAACCAGGCCTTCCTCACCTTTTATGTGAAACGCCAGCATTTCATTGCTGTACAGCGAGCCCGAGCCGCCTGGCTCAAGCTTCAGGCGATACACCTGGTCGCTGCCGCTCAGGCGTAGATCGACTTCCTTACGACTGCTATCGGTGTAACGCCAGACCACTTGCGCCTGGCTGTCACAGCTCCAGGTTGTCCAGCTATCCTGCTGCGGCGACTCGAGCAAGTGCAGGTTGGTGCAACCTGCAAGCAGCGCCAGCACCGCCACGGCGATAAAGCCTCTCATCGGTGTTCCTCGACTTGCGGCTCACCGCCGCAAGCACAGCGCGTTATTGAATCTGACCCGTCAAGGGCAACCATGTTCCATGGCCTTGGCAGGAGTCTCGTACTTATCCAGACCATCCGGTCCCGAGCGCTTGTCGATCACCGGAGCGGTTTCGGCCTGCCAATCGGCTTGGTAGCAACCTTTTTCCGGCCCACCTGCTGCAGGTTCAGGTCTGGCGGCGTTCGGAGCACTGGCACAACCGGCCAGCAAGCCCGCGACGATCAATAGCGGTAATGTCTTGACCATGTGAATGTTCCTTTTTCCGGCCAGATCAACCTTTACGCTTTCGCGCGGCTTTCCAGCACTTCAACGGCTGGCAGCACTTTGCCTTCGACGAATTCGAGGAATGCGCCACCACCGGTAGAAATGTAGGAGATTTGCTCGGCAACGCCATATTTATCGATGGCTGCCAGGGTGTCGCCACCGCCAGCGATGGAGAATGCCGAGCTGTCGGCGATGGCCTGGGCCAGGACTTTGGTGCCATTACCGAACTGGTCGAATTCGAACACGCCGACCGGGCCGTTCCACAGAATGGTTTTCGACGACTTCAGCAGTTCAGCGAAATGCGCTGCGGTTTGTGGACCGATGTCCAGGATCATGTCGTCTGCAGCTACGTCAGCGATCAGCTTGACGGTCGCGGCGGCGCTTTCAGCGAATTCCTTGGCAACCACCACGTCGACCGGCAATGGCACGCTGACTTTTGCAGCGATGGCACGGGCGGTGTCCAGCAGATCCGGCTCGTACAGCGATTTGCCAACCGGGTGACCGGCCGCAGCGAGGAAGGTGTTAGCGATGCCGCCACCAACTATCAGCTGATCGCAGATCTGGCTCAGGCTGTTCAGCACGTCGAGTTTGGTCGAGACCTTGGAACCGGCAACGATGGCCGCCATTGGCTGGGCCGGGGCGCCGAGGGCTTTGCCCAGTGCGTCCAGTTCGGCCGCCAGCAACGGGCCAGCGGCGGCGACTTTGGCGAATTTGGCTACGCCATGGGTCGAACCCTCGGCACGGTGAGCGGTGCCGAAGGCGTCCATCACGAACACGTCGCACAGGGCGGCGTATTGCCGGGCCAGTTCGTCAGCGTTCTTTTTCTCGCCTTTGTTGAAGCGCACGTTCTCGAACAGCACGATGTCGCCGGCCTTGACGTCAACGCCCCCCAGGTAGTCGGACACCAGCGGCACTTCACGGCCCAGGGCCTTGCTCAGGTAATCAGCAACCGGCTTGAGGCTGTTCTCGGCCGAAAATTCACCTTCGGTCGGACGGCCAAGGTGCGAGCAGACCATCACGGCCGCGCCTTTTTCCAGGGCCAGCTTGATGGTCGGCAGCGAAGCCAGGATTCGCGCATCGCTGGTGACAACACCGTCCTTGACTGGGACGTTGAGGTCTTCGCGGATCAATACGCGCTTACCTTGCAGATCGAGGTCGGTCATCTTCAACACGGTCATGGGTCGCATTTCCTGGGTTACTGCTGTTGAGAAGCAGAGAGTGGAGAGTCAGGTTTTGGAGTAGCGGTGTGCAGATAGTGTTCTGCAACATCCAGCATTCGGTTGGCAAAACCCCATTCGTTGTCGAACCAGGCCAGCACGTTCACCAGCCTTGGGCCGGAAACGCGGGTCTGACTGGCATCGACGATCGCCGAATGTGGGTCATGGTTGAAATCACAACTGGCGTGAGGCAATTCGGTGTAAGCCAAAAGACCTTTGAGCGGGCCGCTGGTAGCCGCCTCGCGCAGGATCCGGTTGACCTCGGTGGCGTCAGTGTCAGTCACGGTTTGCATCGTGATGTCGAGGCAAGACACGTTGACCGTCGGCACGCGTACGGCTTTGGCCTGAATTCGCCCGGCAAGTTCCGGCAGCAGGCGTTCGATACCTCGCGCCAGACCAGTGGACACCGGGATCACCGACTGGAACGCCGAACGGGTGCGGCGCAGGTCTTCGTGGTGATAGGCGTCGATCACCGGCTGGTCGTTCATTGCCGAGTGAATCGTGGTGATAGACACGTAGTCCAGACCAAAGGCCTGATCCAGCAGACGCAACAGCGGCACGCCGCAGTTGGTGGTGCAGGACGCGTTGGAGACCAGCAATTCATCGCCGGTCAGGCAATCCTGATTGACGCCGTAGACGATGGTGGCGTCGACATCCGCTTCACTGGCCATCGGCTGGGAAAACAGCACGCGCGGCGCGCCGGCGTCGAGGAAACGCTGGCCGTCTGCGCGGGTGTGATAAGCGCCGGAGCACTCCAGCACCAGATCGACGCCAAGCGACACCCAATCGATGCCTTCTGGGGTGGCACTGCGCAGGACCTTCACGCAGTCGCCATTAATATGCAGACAATCACCGTCGACCCTCACCTCTCCGGGAAAACGCCCATGGGTGGAGTCGAAGCGTGTCAGGTATTCGATGCTGGCCATATCAGCCAGATCATTGATCGCAACAATTTCAAACCCGGCGCTCGCCCCTCGCTCGAACAAAGCACGCAAGACGCAACGACCGATCCGGCCGTAGCCGTTGAGTGCAACTTTGTAGGGACGCGGTTGAGGCATGGGGTTCTCGATAATGCGCAGCAGACGAATTCTGTAAACAACACGGACCTGTAGCAGCTGGCGCAGCCTGCATCCGGCCGCGTAGCGGTCGTAAAATCAGGCACCGCGCTCCAATTGAAGATACGCGCTGTCAGGTTTACGACCGCTTCGCGACCGGACGCAGCCTTCGGCAGCTGCTACAGGGGATCGCGGCAGCCAGTGGCTACCGCGTCCGCGTTTTTTAGTCTTCCAGCAGCTCTTCAGCCTGACCCAGGATGTTTTCCAGGGTGAAGCCAAACTCTTCGAACAAGGCTGGCGCAGGCGCCGACTCGCCGTAGGTGGTCATGCCGATGACGCGACCTTCCAGGCCCACGTACTTGTACCAGTAATCCGTGTGAGCAGCTTCGATGGCGATACGGGCGCTGACCTGCAACGGCAGAACCGCTTGCTTGTAGCCGGCATCCTGAGCATCGAAGACGCTGGTGCATGGCATGGAAACCACACGCACCTTACGGCCAAGTTCTGTCAGTTTGTCGAAGGCTTGAACCGCCAGACCGACTTCGGAACCGGTTGCGATCAGGATCAGCTCAGGCTCGCCTGCGCAGTCCTTGAGCACGTAGCCACCACGGTTGATGTACTCAATCTGCACGGCATTACGGGTTTGGTGCTGCAGGTTCTGACGCGAGAAGATCAATGCCGACGGACCGTCGTCGCGCTCCAGCGCACATTTCCAGGCCACGGCCGATTCAACGGCATCGGCCGGACGCCAGGTGTCGAGGTTCGGCGTGCAGCGCAGGCTGGACAGTTGCTCGATCGGTTGGTGAGTCGGGCCGTCTTCGCCCAGACCGATGGAGTCGTGGGTGTAGACGTAGATTACGCGTTGCTTCATCAGCGCCGACATGCGCACTGCGTTGCGGGCGTATTCCATGAACATCAGGAAGGTCGCGCCGTAAGGCACCAGACCGCCGTGCAGCGTCACGCCGTTCATGATCGCGCTCATGCCGAACTCGCGAACGCCGTAATACATGTAGTTGCCGCTGGCGTCTTCAGCGCTGACGCCTTTGCAGCCTTTCCACAGGGTCAGGTTGGAACCGGCCAGGTCAGCGGAGCCACCCAGCAGTTCCGGCAGCATTGGACCATAAGCATTCAAGGCATTCTGGCTGGCTTTACGGCTGGCGATGGTTTCGCCTTTGGCCGCCACTTCAGCGATGTAGGCCGCAGCTTTCTCGGAGAAGTCCTCTGGCAGCTCGCCACTCAGGCGACGGATCAGTTCGTTGGCCAACTCCGGGAAGTCTGCAGAGTAAGCAGCAAAACGCTGGTCCCACTCGGCTTCGGCAGCACGACCGGCTTCTTTGGCGTCCCACTCGGCGTAGATGTCGGCCGGGATTTCGAACGGCTCGTAGTTCCACTTCAGGGCAGCGCGGGTCAGAGCGATTTCATCGGCCCCCAGTGGTGCGCCGTGGCAGTCTTCCTTGCCTTGCTTGTTCGGCGAGCCGAAGCCGATGGTGGTCTTGCAGCAGATCAGCGTCGGTTGCTCGCTTTTGCGTGCGGTTTCGATCGCAGTCTTGATTTCGTCCGGGTCGTGGCCATCGACATTGCGGATCACTTGCCAGTTATAGGCTTCGAAACGCTTAGGGGTGTCGTCAGTGAACCAGCCTTCAACTTCGCCGTCGATGGAGATGCCGTTGTCATCGTAGAAGGCGATCAGTTTGCCCAGGCCCAGAGTACCGGCCAGGGAGCAGACTTCATGGGAAATGCCTTCCATCATGCAGCCATCACCCAGGAACACGTAGGTGTGGTGGTCGACAACGTTGTGGCCTGGACGGTTGAACTGCGCCGCCAGGACTTTTTCCGCCAAGGCGAAACCGACAGCGTTGGCCAGACCCTGGCCCAGCGGGCCGGTGGTGGTTTCAACGCCCGGGGTATAGCCGTATTCCGGGTGACCCGGGGTGCGGCTGTGCAGCTGGCGGAAGTTTTTCAGGTCATCGATCGACAGGTCATAGCCGGTCAGGTGCAGCAGCGAGTAGATCAACATCGAGCCGTGGCCGTTGGACAGGATGAACCGGTCACGGTCGGCGAACGATGGATTGCTCGGGTTGTGCTTGAGGTAGTCACGCCAAAGTACTTCGGCGATATCCGCCATACCCATAGGGGCACCGGGATGGCCGCTGTTGGCTTTTTGCACGGCATCCATGCTGAGGGCACGAATGGCGTTGGCACGCTCACGACGGCTGGGCATCGCTGATCTCCTGGGGGCTAAATAAAACGAAACGGAAAAAAGGCGAGCATTTTCCCCCAGCGGACAGCCTTGGGGCAATGACAGATAGTCACTCAAGCGACTTTTTCCTGTGGATAAAGGCCCAATCTCTTGGTGAAACCATTCCGCTGTTCATTTGTAGCGTGAACCCAAGCCCTTGAAGTGCCATTTATCGAGCAATATCAAAACTTTTTGATATTGCTCTTGCGAGGATTTCGCACCCTCACTAGACTGCCAGCCCTATGAACCTGCGCGTACCTTCCATTCGCCATGACGAATCCGATGAGCTGGCTGCCCTGTGCAAAGCCGGCGGCGATCCGTTACGGCTGAATGTATTGCGTGCGCTGGCCAACGATTCGTTCGGCGTGCTGGAGCTGGCACAGATCTTCGCCATCGGCCAATCCGGCATGAGCCACCATTTGAAGGTGCTGGCCCAGGCTGACCTGGTGGCGAGCCGCCGCGAAGGCAACGCGATTTTCTACCGTCGTGCCCTGCCCCACACCGAGCTGCTGGGCGGCAAGCTGCACGCAGCCCTGCTCGATGAAGTGGACAACCTGACCCTGCCTGCCGATGTGCGGTCGCGGATCGGTCAGGTCCATGGGCAGCGGGCCGCGGCCAGCCAGGACTTCTTCTCACGGGTTGCGGAAAAATTTCGTGCCCAGCAGGACTTGATCGCCGGGTTGGCGCAATACCGCGAAAGCGTACTGGCGCTGCTCGACAAGCTGAGTTTCGACAGTGGCGCCACGGCCATTGAAGTCGGGCCCGGCGACGGCGGTTTTCTGCCAGAGCTGGCGCAACGTTTCAGTCAGATCACGGCGCTGGACAACAGCCCGGCGATGCTCGAACTGGCACGTCAGGTCTGTGAGCGTGAATCCCTGACTAACGTCAGCCTGCAATTGGCCGAT
This sequence comes from Pseudomonas sp. GW821-FHT01E05, assembly GCF_059422425.1. NCBI lineage: Bacteria > Pseudomonadati > Pseudomonadota > Gammaproteobacteria > Pseudomonadales > Pseudomonadaceae > Pseudomonas > Pseudomonas sp. GW821-FHT01E05. The sequence continues at coordinate 546,739 of NZ_JBWKWW010000001.1, read as the reverse complement.
GCATTGAATGGCGTAAGCCTTCAGGCCGATTGCGTGGTGCTGAACATGGTGCTGCACCATTTCGCGGCACCGGCCGAGGCACTCAAGCACATGGCCAACTTGCTGCAACCAGGCGGTAGCCTGTTAGTGACAGAGTTGTGTAGCCACAATCAAAGTTGGGCCAGGGAGGCCTGCGGTGATCTTTGGTTGGGTTTTGAACAGGACGATTTGGCCCGTTGGGCCACCGCTGCGGGACTCGTTCCCGGGGAAAGCCTCTATGTAGGCTTACGTAATGGTTTCCAGATCCAGGTACGCCACTTTCAGCGACCGGCTGGCGACACTCACCATCGGTAAATTCAGGAAACCATCGAGATGAGCGAATATTCCCTTTTCACCTCCGAGTCCGTGTCTGAAGGGCATCCGGACAAAATCGCCGACCAGATTTCTGATGCGGTGCTGGACGCCATCATTGCTGAAGACAAGTTCGCCCGTGTGGCGTGCGAGACTCTGGTGAAAACCGGCGTAGCAATCATCGCTGGCGAAGTCACCACTTCGGCCTGGGTTGACCTCGAAGACATCGTCCGTAAAGTCATTATCGACATCGGTTACGACAGCTCCGACGTCGGCTTCGACGGTGCGACCTGTGCCGTGATGAACATCATCGGCAAGCAGTCGGTAGACATCGCCCAGGGCGTTGACCGCAGCAAGCCGGAAGACCAGGGCGCCGGCGACCAGGGCCTGATGTTCGGCTATGCCAGCAACGAAACCGACGTGCTGATGCCAGCACCGATCACCTTCTCTCACCAGTTGGTGCAGCGCCAGGCTGAAGCCCGTAAATCCGGCCTGCTGCCGTGGTTGCGCCCGGACGCCAAATCCCAAGTCACCTGCCGCTATGAAAACGGCAAGGTCGTGGGCATCGACGCCGTCGTTCTGTCGACCCAGCACAACCCGGAAGTATCTTACAAAGACCTGCGCGAAGGCGTGATGGAGCTGATCGTCAAGCACGTGCTGCCAGCCGAGCTGCTGCACAAAGACACCCAGTTCCACATCAACCCGACCGGCAACTTCATCATCGGCGGCCCGGTTGGCGACTGCGGCCTGACCGGCCGCAAGATCATCGTCGACACTTACGGCGGCATGGCTCGTCACGGTGGTGGCGCATTCTCCGGTAAAGATCCATCGAAGGTTGACCGCTCTGCGGCCTACGCCGGTCGTTACGTGGCCAAGAACATCGTCGCTGCAGGCCTGGCCGAGCGTTGCGAGATTCAGGTTTCCTACGCCATCGGCGTTGCTCAGCCGACTTCGATCTCGTTGAACACCTTCGGCACCGGCAAGATCAGCGATGAAAAAATCATCAACCTGGTCCGTGAATGCTTCGATCTGCGTCCATACGCAATCACCACCATGCTCGACCTGCTGCACCCGATGTACCAGGAAACCGCAGCCTACGGCCACTTCGGTCGTACGCCGGAAGTGAAGACCGTCGGCAACGACACCTTCACCACGTTCACCTGGGAACGCACCGACCGCGCCGAATCCCTGCGCGCTGCTGCCGGCTTGTAATCGTTCTTCCGCTACACCTAAAGCCCCGCACGGTTCGCCCTGCGGGGCTTTTTTGTGCCCAGACCGACACACCCGGAAAGACACCGACTCGCTCACCAGCGCTCTCCATCACCGCAGCTGACCTAGCCTTAAGCATCCCACCCGAGCAAGGATGCTCACGATGCGTCTGTTCACCGGTTTATGGCTGGTCCTCTGTTACCTGAACGCCAACGCGAACACTTGCCCCGACTGGCCACCGGCACGAGCCGAGAAGGAGATCGGCGCATTGCAACACTACATCGATCGCTGGGACGACAACTACCATCGACAAGGTCGCTCTCTGGTCACCGACGAGCTTTACGACCAGTCCCGCGCCCGACTTACACAATGGCGTGCGTGTTTCCCCCTGGCCAACGAGCCATTGAATCGTCCCTTGCGCACCGCTATTGGGCCCATTGCCCATCCCATCCCCCATACCGGCCTGGAGAAACTCGCCGACAGCCGCGCCGTCGAAGCCTGGCTCAATAGCCGCAACGACGTATGGATTCAACCAAAAGTCGATGGCGTGGCAGTAACGCTGGTGTATCGCCAAGGCCGGTTAACGCAGGCGATCAGTCGCGGTGACGGTGTCCAGGGGCAAGACTGGACAGCCTCGGCCCGCAAGCTCGACGCCATCCCCGCGCACCTGCCGCAAGCTGTCGATCTGCAGCTTCAAGGCGAACTCTATTGGCGCCTCACCGACCATGTGCAAGCCAAGGCCGGCAGCCTCAACGCCCGCAGCACCGTTGCCGGATTGATGGCACGCAAAGAACTCAGTACTGCCCAGGCTGATGGTATCGGGTTGTTCGTCTGGGATTGGCCGCAAGGCCCGGCCACCCTGCCCGAACGGCTGACCGGTTTGAAGGCACTGGGCTTTACCCAAAGCGTGCAATACAGCCATCCGGTTACACGTTTTGCTGACGCCGAACAATGGCGCGAACACTGGTATCGCACGCCCCTGCCGTTTGCCAGCGACGGCGTGGTGCTGCGCCAGAGTCAGCGCCCACCCGCACAACGCTGGCAAGCCAAAACACCTTATTGGAGTGCCGCCTGGAAGTACCCGTTTGCCCAGGCTTTGGCAGAAGTGCGCAAAGTCAATTTCAAGATCGGCCGTACCGGGCGAATCACCCCGGTACTGGAACTCAAGCCGGTGACACTGGATGACCGGCAGATCAAACGCGTGAGTGTCAGCTCACTGCAACGCTGGCAGGCGCTGGACATCCGTCCCGGCGATCAAGTCGCGATCAGCCTGGCAGGCTTGACCATTCCCCGCCTCGACAGCGTCGTTTTGCGCAGCACGGAGCGCCCCGCGGTAGTCGCACCGCGAGCGGAGGACTTTCATCACCTGAGTTGCTGGCAGCCTGTACCGGGATGTGAGAGCCAGTTCCTGGCACGCCTGATCTGGCTCAGTGGCAAGCAGGGGTTGGCGTTGCAACATATTGGCCCCGGCACCTGGGAAAAACTGATCAGCGCCGGGCGCATCAACAGTCTGCTCGATTGGTTGACCCTCGACACGCTAGAGCTTGCTAACATTGACGGCTTCGGCGAACGCAGCAGCGCCCGCCTGCTCAGTAGTTTGCGCGACGCCAGGCAACGCCCTTTTACACGCTGGCTGAAAGCCTTGGGCCTGCCGCCGACAGCTGATGCCCGCCTCACAGGCCCATGGCAGGCGCTGGCAGCAAGAAGCACCGAACAATGGCAAACCGAAGCCGGGATCGGCCCGGGACGGGCCGCGCAATTGAGCGCGTTTTTCCGCGACCCGCAGGTACTGGCCTTGAGTGAAGAATTACGCGCTGCCGGGATTGATGGCTTTTAGTGGCCTCCCGGCAGTTTTGAACCCGATGAATGTAGATGAGCTCCAACAGCGCATCCGTATGCAGACCTGAAAGCGATTTTTTTCACGGAGCCTTTATGAATTTTTTGTCACCGCTCGCCCTGCTCACGGTTTGCAGTCTGCTGGCCACCCCCCTGCTGGCCACAGAAGAAACCCTCGAGCTCACCGGCTGTGCGGCCAAAGGTCAGGCCATCAGCACCCAGATCGACCAGGCTAAAACCAACGGCAACAGTGATCAGCAGGCGGGTCTTGAAAAAGCCCTGAGCGAAGTTACTGCCCATTGCACCGACTCGTCTTTAAAGAAAGAGCGGGAGAACAAGGTGCTCGATGCCAAGCACGAAGTCAGCCGCCGTCAGACCGACCTTGAGAAAGCCATGAAAAAAGGCGACTCCGAGAAGATCAACAAACTCAAAGACAAACTCGCCAAGTCCCGCAAAGATCTGCAGGACGCTCTGAACGAGCTGGATAAGTAAGGCTGGACAAGGCCGGTGCTAGTTGTGGCAAGGGGCCTTTGTGGCGAGCGAGCTTGTTCCCTCGCCACAGGGTTATCTATTGAGCTGAAAGATCAATGATCACGAAACTGCTTATGACACGCACTACAGGCATCTTCGACTTTCTGCACCGCCGGGCCCAGGTTACTGGCCTTGTAGGGCTGAACCTTGCTGACGATCACCAGTTCGCCGGTGGCGGCTTCCAGCGTGCGGGCCAACTCCTGAAAGCGTGCCTGCTGCTGCCAGACATTGTCCTTGGCGCTGGTGTGACCCTCTTCCTTGACCTGTGGAAAATGCTTCCACGGTTCGCGGGACAAACTGTCCAGTTTCACCGCTCCCTCGGCAAAGCGCCCCCCGTCGAAGGGAATGCGCCCGCGCAACATACCGCCCAGGTCTTCACCAGCCTTGAGCATTTGCTTGAAGATTGCCTTGCGCTGACCCAGCGGCGAGTTCGGATCGACACCGCCGCAGGCGGACAGCGTCAAGCAGGCCAGCAATACAACAGAAAGTCTTTTAAGAGTCATGGTGGCTTCAGGTCACGGGAAACGGCGGCCAGTATCCTCGCGTCATCCGCAAAGACCAATAGCCCTATTAACAATACGGGTTGTTTGAACGCTTCAAGCGCTTGGGCAACCGGCAAAGGAAATACCGAATGAATAGCAATTTCAAGGCATGGCGCCGAAGCCTGACCTGGACTCTACCGATAGTCGCCCTGCTTGCCGGTTGCACTGGTGGCGACAACACAAAGCCGAAAACACATGCCGTCGCCACCTACACCAGTGCGACCTGGGATGCACTGCCCGCCGTTTCCGATAATGATTTGCTCGCCGGCTTCGGCTCCTGGCGCAGTGCCTGCACCCGACTCAAGGCTGACCCGATCTGGGCCGCCACCTGCACGACGGCAGCCAATGTGCCGCAGACGCCTGGCGATATTCGTGGTTTCCTCAAGGAACATCTGGACGTTTACGGCCTGCGCTCTGCCAATGGCAGTGGCAACGGCCTGATCACCGGCTATTACGAACCGGTGTATCCAGGCAGCCTGAGCCAGACGGCGCAAGCGACGGTACCCGTCTATGGCGTGCCCGACGACATGATCATCGTAGCGCTCGACAGCATTTACCCCGAACTCAAAGGCAAGCGCCTGCGTGGCCGGCTCGAAGGTCGGGTGCTCAAGCCCTATGACGATGCTGCCGCCATTGATGCCAAGGGCGTCAAGGCGCCGGTGATTGCCTGGCTGACCGATCCGATGAATCTACAATTTCTGCAGATCCAGGGCTCGGGCCGCATTCAACTGGAAGACGGCCGTCAGCTGCGCATCGGTTATGCCGATCAAAATGGTCACCCGTATCGGCCAATCGGTCGCTGGCTGGTCGACCAGGGCGAGCTGAAAAAAGAAGACGTGACCATGGGCGCCATCAGCGCCTGGGCCAAGACGCATCCAACGCGGATTCCAGAACTGCTCGGCAGCAACCCCAGCTACGTGTTTTTCAATCGCAACCCGGACAGCAATGAGGGCCCGCGCGGCTCGCTCAATGTACCGTTGACCGCTGGCTACAGCGTCGCAGTGGACCGCAAGGTGATTCCGCTGGGCAGCCTGTTGTGGTTATCAACCACACGACCTGACGGCTCCGGACTGGTTCGTCCGGTTGCGGCTCAGGACACGGGTGGCGCCATTACCGGCGAAGTCCGTGCAGATCTGTTCTGGGGAACAGGTGATGCGGCAGGGCAATTGGCCGGGGATATGAAACAGCAGGGACAGATCTGGATGCTGTGGCCTAAAGGCGCGGTGTTGCCAAAGGTGCCCGACGCGCCAACTACCCCGTAGCAGCTGCCGAAGGCTGCGTCCGGCCGCGAAGCGGTCGCAGAATGCCATACCGCAATTTATCAGGCAGATTGCAGCGGCCGGACGCAGGCTACGCCAGCTGCTACGAAACTGCGTCGTCCTTCTACACCGAAACAATAAAGAAACCGGTAATGAGCGCCATACCCACAAACCACACCAGCGAACGCAATATCGCCCAATCCGCCAGATAGCAAATGATGTAGAGCAAGCGGCTGGTGATGAACAACACCGCCAACACATCGATGGTCACCAGCTCAGCGTTGTCGGCGATATGCGCAATGATCACCCCTGCGGCAAACGCCGGGATCACTTCGAAGCTGTTCAATTGCGCGGAGTGCGCGCGCCTGGCGAGCCCTTCCAGGTTGTCGAGAAAGGCCCGCGGATCATGGTTCTCCCGCAGCCCAAATTTGCCGCCACTGAACTTGGCAATATAGGTGCACAGGTAAGGGAGAAAAATAGCGATCAACACACACCAGAATGCGACAGTCATTGCAGTTTCCTTCTTGGCGTTCTTTTGAAGTGCGGTTTAAAACTTCATCACGAGCATGCCGACCAGCACCAGCCCACAGGCCAGGAGCCGCGGTCGGCCGAAAGGTTCTTTCAAGTAGCGCATGCCAAACAGCACCACCAGAATCACACTGATCTCGCGCAGGGCCGCTGCTTCGGCAATCGAGCCCAACTGCATGGCCCATAGCACCAAAGCGTAGCTGAACAACACGCAGAACCCGACGCTCAACCCCAATCGCCATTGCTCGCGCCAGAACGACATGTAGGCTGCACGCTTACGCACCAGCGCCAGCAAAGGAAACGGCCAGGCACTGAGCAACGTCACCCACACCAGGTAATCCAACGGGCGGGACCAGCGCCGCAAGGCCTGGCCGTCGATGAAGGTGTAGCAACCGATACACAGACCGATCAACGCGACCACCGGCAGCATCGACCACGGCAAACGTTCGCCGCCTCCGCCCTGCCAAAGCAGACAGAGCATGCCGAAGGGGATCAGTAAAATCCCGAGGGTTTGCTGGGTCGTCAGCACTTCGCCAGCGAAAATCAGCGTCAAGGCCAACACCACCAGTGGCGACAACCCACGCATCAACGGGTAGACAAGTCCCAGATCACCAACCCGGTAGGCCTGAATCAGCAGGTAGCGATAGAGCAACTCGAACGCCGCGGAAGCCAGGATCCACGGCCAGATTTCGACTGGTGGAAGCGACACGAAAGGTAGCATTGGCGCCACCAAGAGCATCGCTACGCTGTCCATACAGGCCACCACCAACAACCGCTCACCACTGAACTTGATCAGGGTATTCCAGGCCGCGTGCAACAGTGCCGCCACTAACACCAGAGCCGTCGCAAGCACGGCACCCTCCTTGTCTGGATCAAGAGAATTGATTCGCCATATGTTGGCAGCTGTTTATACTGAGGCCGACCACGCCGCACTCAGTTGCGCACATACCTATTCCAATAATTTTTTGCAGCTGCCCAATCCAATGGAGAAGGTAGCCTGCATGCGTATGCCTGATCAGAGCGTCAAGACTACAGACAGAGACCCTGCGCATGCCACTCGCCTTGCTTGCACTGGCTGTTGCCGCTTTCGGCATCGGCACTACTGAATTCGTCATCATGGGTTTGCTGCCCGATGTCGCCAGAGACCTTGGCGTCAGCATTCCCGACGCTGGCCTGCTGATCAGCGGCTACGCCCTGGGCGTGGTGTTCGGTGCACCGATCCTGGCAATCGGCACCGCCAACATGCCGCGCAAAGCCACGCTGCTGGGAATGACCTTGATGTTCATCCTCGGCAACATCCTCTGCGCCCTGGCGCCGAACTACACGACCTTGATGGCTGCCCGGGTGATCACCGCCCTTTGCCACGGCGCGTTCTTCGGCATCGGCTCGGTGGTCGCCGCCGGATTGGTGGCACCGAACAAACGGGCTCAGGCGATTGCCATGATGTTCACCGGCCTGACTCTGGCTAATGTGCTCGGCGTGCCATTAGGGACGGCCCTGGGACAATATGCCGGTTGGCGCTCGACCTTCTGGGCAGTCTCGGTGATCGGCGTGATTGCGGCCATTGCCCAATGGGTCTGGCTGCCAAAGGAAATCGCCATGGACAAAGCCAATCTGGCCAGCGAGTTCAAAGTGCTGGGCAAAGCCAATGTGCTGCTGGCACTGGGCATGAGCGTGCTGGCGTCCACCAGCCTGTTCAGCGTCTTCACCTACATTGCGCCGATCCTGCAGGACATCACCGGTGTAAGCCCCCACGGCATCACCATCATGTTGCTGTTGTTCGGCGTCGGCCTGACCGCCGGCAGCATACTCGGTGGTCGCCTGGCAGACAGCCGCTTGCTGCCGTCATTGGTGGGCATGGCGTTGGCCGTGGTGTTGGTCCTGGCTGCGTTCAGTCAGACCAGCCACTCGGTGATCCCGGCCGCCATCACCTTGTTGCTGTGGGGCGTGTTCGCTTTCGCCTTGTGCCCGATCCTGCAACTGCTGATCATCGACCAGGCCCATGAAGCGCCAAATCTTGGTTCGACCCTGAACCAAAGTGCCTTCAACCTCGGCAATGCCGCCGGCGCCTGGATCGGCGGACTGGTGGTCGCCAGCGGCACCGGCCTCGCCGACCTGCCCTGGACCGGTGCACTGGTCGGCGGCCTGACGGTACTCACCGCACTGCTCTTCATCTACCTGCAACGTCGCGGCGTAGCGGCGGTGAAAGTTTGCGCGTAGGAGCGAGGCTGCCCGCGATGAATACGACACGGTATCTCTGGCGCGACGAATCGCGCTATCGCGAGCAATCGAGCGTCGACCGGCCGCTCCTACAGAAGCCTCACGTTACTCGACAGGCGCGTCTTCCTTGAACTGATCCTTCACATACTTGATCTCGGTCTGGCCATGGGGTGCCGGCAAGCCATCTTCACCGAGATTCACGAAAACCATTTTCTCGACCGTGAGGATACTTTTGCGGGTGATCTTGTTGCGCACTTCGCAGGTCAGGGTGATCGAGGTGCGACCGAACTCGGTGGCGGTGATGCCCAGCTCGATAATGTCGCCCTGACGCGAGGCGCTGACGAAGTTGATTTCCGAAATGTACTTGGTGACCACGCGCTGGTTGCCCAGCTGGACGATGGCGTAGATCGCCGCTTCTTCGTCGATCCAGCGCAACAGGCTGCCGCCGAACAGCGTACCGTTGGGGTTGAGGTCTTCGGGTTTTACCCATTTGCGGGTGTGGAAATTCATGCTCACTCCTGACCGTCTTGCCGATTGATGCTGGCCATCATGGCAGACCGCAGCACCGACCTCTATCAAGCAATGACTATGGACTCGATTACCGTTGGAACATCGGCCGACAGAAAGCCTTGGGATCAATCGCCGACACGGCTATAATCGCCTCCGTTTCAAAACGGTCATCTTCACTTGATACCGTTTTCCCGCCACCTGTCCGAGGGGCGCTGCAGCAGGTATTGACCTGTCAGGCTCGGATGGGGCGTTGTTTGTACAGAGCTCTCCTTTCAAGGGCTTTCTGCACAGACACTAAACGCACAACGGCGCCCATTCGCACACTACGAATGGAGGCTCTTGATGAGCGCTGTAATTACGCCTGCAGATTTTAACGACTACAAAGTCGCCGACATGTCCCTGGCCGCCTGGGGCCGTCGCGAAACCATCATCGCCGAATCGGAAATGCCGGCCCTGATGGGTCTGCGTCGCAAGTACGTTGGTGAGCAGCCGCTCAAAGGCGCAAAAATCCTCGGCTGCATCCACATGACCATTCAGACTGCCGTGCTGATCGAAACCCTGGTTGCCCTGGGTGCCGAAGTACGCTGGTCATCCTGCAACATTTTCTCGACTCAAGACCAGGCCGCTGCCGCTATCGCTGCTGCCGGCATCCCGGTTTTCGCCTGGAAAGGCGAGACTGAAGAAGAGTACGAGTGGTGCCTGGAGCAGACCATCCTGAAAGATGGCCAGCCATGGGACGCCAACATGATCCTCGACGACGGCGGCGACCTGACCGAGCTGCTGCACAAGAAGTACCCTGCCGTTCTGGAGCGCGTTCACGGCGTCACCGAAGAAACCACCACCGGCGTTCACCGCCTGCTGGACATGCTGGCCAAGGGCGAGCTGAAAATCCCGGCCATCAACGTCAACGACTCGGTGACCAAGAGCAAGAACGACAACAAGTACGGCTGCCGTCACAGCCTGAACGACGCGATCAAGCGCGGCACCGACCACCTGCTGTCCGGCAAGCAAGCGCTGGTCATCGGCTACGGTGACGTGGGCAAGGGCTCTGCGCAGTCCCTGCGTCAGGAAGGCATGATCGTCAAAGTTTCCGAAGTCGACCCGATCTGCGCCATGCAAGCCTGCATGGACGGTTTCGAACTGGTTTCGCCGTTCATCGACGGTATCAACACCGGTACCGAAGCAAGCATCGACAAAGCGCTGCTGGGCAAGATCGACCTGATCGTGACCACCACCGGTAACGTCAATGTTTGCGACTCGAACATGCTCAAAGCCCTGAAGAAGCGTGCCGTTGTCTGCAACATCGGTCACTTCGACAACGAAATCGACACTGCTTTCATGCGCAAGAACTGGGCATGGGAAGAAGTGAAGCCACAGGTTCACAAGGTTCACCGTACCGGCCCTGGCGATTTCGACGCACAGAACGACGACTACCTGATCCTGCTGGCCGAAGGCCGTCTGGTTAACCTGGGTAACGCCACTGGCCACCCAAGCCGCATCATGGACGGTTCGTTCGCCAACCAGGTTTTGGCGCAGATCTTCCTGTTCGGTCAGAAGTACGCCGACCTGTCGCCAGCCCAGAAAGCCGAGCGCCTGACCGTTGAAGTACTGCCGAAGAAACTCGACGAAGAAGTGGCCCTGGAAATGGTCCGCGGTTTCGGTGGCGTGGTCACTCAACTGACCAAGCAACAGGCTGAGTACATCGGCGTTACCGTCGAAGGCCCGTTCAAGCCGCACGCTTACCGCTACTGATCGGCACTGCTGTCCGCTCCCCTGTGGGAGCGGGCTTATGCAGGAGCAGCGCTTACTGTAGGAGCCGAGCTTGCTCGCGTGCAGGCACCGTGGTGTTTCAGTAACACCACGGTGATGCTATCGCGAGCAAGCTCGGCCCCTACAGTAAGCGGCCGCTCCTTATGCATGTAGAGGCAGCTAAAGCGCTATCGCGAGCAATCGAGCGTCGACCGGCCGCTCCTACAGAGTTTCCAAGGGTATTCCCATGTCCCAAGACCGTCGCTACAGCTTCGAGTTCTTCCCGACCAAGACCGATGCTGGGCATGAAAAGCTCCTCGCCACTGCCCGTCAGCTGGCCAGTTACAACCCCGACTTCTTCTCCTGCACCTATGGTGCTGGTGGTTCCACCCGTGATCGCACGCTCAACACCGTGCTGCAGCTCGAAAGCGAAGTCAAAGTCTCTGCCGCACCGCACTTGTCCTGCGTCGGCGATAGCAAGAATGACCTGCGCAACCTGCTGAGCCAGTACAAGAATGCGGGCATCACCCGCATTGTCGCCCTGCGCGGTGACCTGCCCTCGGGTATGGGCGTGGCCAGTGGCGAACTGCGCTACGCCAATGATCTGGTGAGCTTCATTCGTGAAGAAACCGGCAACCACTTCCACATCGAAGTCGCCGCTTACCCGGAAATGCACCCGCAAGCGCGCAATTTCGAAGATGATCTAACCAATTTCGTGCGCAAAGCCAACGCTGGCGCCAACAGTGCGATCACCCAGTACTTCTTCAACGCCGACAGCTACTTCTACTTCGTCGAGCGCGTGCGTCAGATGGGCGTGAACATCCCGATCGTGCCGGGCATCATGCCGATCACCAACTACAGCAAGCTGGCACGGTTCTCCGACGCCTGCGGTGCGGAAATCCCACGCTGGATCCGCAAGCAGCTGGAAGCCTACGGTGACGACACCCAGAGCATTCAAGCTTTCGGTGAGCAGGTCATCACCCAGATGTGCGAACGCTTGCTGCAAGGCGGCGCACCAGGGTTGCACTTCTATACCCTGAATCAGGCCGAACCTAGCCTGGCTGTCTGGAATAACCTGAAACTGCCACGTTAAAACAGCCGCAAGCAAGATCAAGAGATCGCAGCCTCTGGCAGCGGTCTTTTGATTTTCAGGCCCTTCGACACCCTTGAGCTAGAGCTTCCAACACCGGTTCTGGCTATTGCTGAAGTCTCGTCGTAATCTCCAGCAATGCCCGTCATTGCCCAGCTACTGACCCTCTTTCTTTTTACTTGCCTGAGCTTTACCGCTCGAGGCGAGAAGCTGCGCATTGTCACCGAGCCCTGGGCTCCCTATGTGTACGAGGAAAACGGCGAGTTTCGTGGCCTGGATTACGAAACCACGGCCATCGTCTTCCAGCGCCTGGGAATCGATGTGGAGTGGCAGTTCCTGCCCTGGAAGCGTTGCCTGGCCATGCTGGAACAAGGTCAGGCCGACGGCGCACTGGATATTTTTCACAGCGACGAACGTGACAACACACTGCTTTATCCCGGCGAGCCGCTGTCGCAAGTGGAGTTCGTACTGTTCTACGCCAATGACCGACCTCACCCCATTCGCACCCTGGACGACCTGCGCGGCCTGACTGTCGGGACGTCGCCAGGCTACTTGTACAGCCAGGATTTCAGCGAGTCGACTCTGTTCAAGCGCGAACCAGCGCCCAGCCATGAAGCCAACTTCGGCAAACTGGTGCGCGGCCGCATCGACTTGCTGATCACTGATCGCCGGGTTGGCCAGTACTTGCTCGATGAATTGCATTTACGCGACCAGATCAGTGAAGACCCCACGATGATCAGCAGTAATAGCCAGTTTCTGGCGCTGCGGCGCAATGCAGGCATGGATTTGCTGGTACAGCGCTTCGGTGCAGAGCTCAAGCGCTTCAAGCGTGAACCGGCCTACGCCGCGCTTAGCGCCCGGTACGCCGGTCACAAAGCCATAACGACCCAGCAAGCGACACCTCCAGACAGCGCAGGAAAAACCGTTGAGCAGCAGGAAAGCAGCGCACACTGATTGCTCTGTTATACTCCGGCCTTCCCGCCAGGCTCACGCCCGGACGCTCGACCTTGTACAAGGCATCTCGACACCGCTACAGCGCAGCCCCAGGCCCGCGCGAGCGCTTTCAGACAAGCTTTCAAGACCGAAGCAGGACCGGACGGGATTGCGTCCTCTTAAACGCGATTCACGCCAGGCAAGACTATCCCTTTGGGCCAAGCCCTAACTAAAACAGGATTACTCATGTCCTTTGCTTCCCTCGGTCTCTCCGAGGCTTTAGTCCGCGCCATCGAGGCAGCGGGCTATACCGAGCCTACTCCGGTGCAACAGCGGGCTATTCCCGCCGTGTTGCAAGGTCGCGATTTGATGGTCGCGGCACAGACAGGTACTGGTAAAACCGGCGGCTTCGCCCTTCCGATTCTGGAGCGGTTGTTCCCCAACGGTCACCCGGACAAATCCCAGCGTCACGGCCCGCGCCAACCGCGCGTACTGGTCCTGACCCCGACTCGCGAACTCGCCGCTCAAGTGCATGAAAGCTTCAAGGTCTATGCCCGCGACCTGAAGTTCGTCAGCGCCTGCATCTTCGGCGGCGTCGGCATGAACCCACAAGTCCAGGCCATGTCCCGTGGCGTTGACGTGCTGGTGGCCTGCCCGGGCCGCCTGCTCGACCTCGCCGGCCAAGGCAGCGTCGACCTGTCCCACGTGGAAATCCTCGTGCTGGACGAGGCCGACCGGATGCTCGACATGGGCTTCGTCCATGACGTGAAAAAGGTCCTTGCCCGCCTGCCGGTCAAACGCCAGAACCTGCTGTTCTCGGCGACCTTCTCCAAAGACATCACCGATCTCGCTGGCAAACTGCTGCACAACCCCGAGCGCATCGAAGTCACGCCACCGAACACCACGGTCGAGCGCATCGAGCAACGGGTGTTCCGCCTGGCCGCCAGCCACAAGCGCTCGCTGCTGGCGCACCTGATTACTGCCGGTGCCTGGGAACAGGTTCTGGTCTTCACCCGTACCAAGCACGGCGCCAACCGCCTGGCCGAGTACCTGGACAAACACGGCCTGAGCGCCGTCGCCATCCACGGTAACAAGAGCCAGAACGCCCGCACCAAAGCCCTGGCTGATTTCAAGGCCGGCGAAGTGCGCATCCTGGTGGCCACCGATATCGCCGCTCGCGGCCTGGATATCGACCAGTTGCCACACGTGGTCAACTTCGAGCTGCCGAACGTCGACGAAGACTACGTACACCGGATTGGCCGTACTGGCCGCGCCGGTCGTTCGGGCGAGGCGATCTCGCTGGTGGCTCCGGATGAAGAAAAACTGCTGAAAAGCATCGAGCGCATGACCAAGCAGAAAATCGCCGATGGCGACCTGATGGGTTTTGACTCCAGCGCCGTAGAAGCCGAGAAACCTGAAGTCCGTGAACGTCCGGATGTGCGTAACCCGCGCAATACTCCGCGCGGTCCACGTGGTGACGGCCCGAATGGCAGCGGTGGCGGCGGTGGCCGCAAAGACAAAGGCAAGGACAAGGGTGGCAAAGAGACCCGTTCCGAACGCCCTGCTCGCGAACATAAGCCACGCGAAGGCACTCCGGCCCGTGAACAGCGTCAGCCAGCTCCACGCGCAGCCGCTGATCGTGCACCGGACGAGTTCCTGGACGACGATGTCGATAACTTCGGTAACCGCGTCGATTACGTCCCGCAACAGAAAGCTCCTCAGGGCCGTGGCCGCCGTCCAGGCGCTCCAGCGCAAGGCGCAGGCTCAGGCTCAGGTGCCGGCGCACCGTCTCGCAGCGGTGGCCAAGGTCGCCCAAGCGCTCCGCGCAATGGCAGCGGCGCCAGCACTGGTACCCCGCCAGCCAAGCGCAACGGCCCGCGTAGCGGTGCTCCACGTGACGGTCAGGCCCGTCGCGAAGAGCCGCGTAACCGTCGCCCGGCACGTGACGATCAGCAGTCGCGCCAGGAACCAGCCGTTCAAAACCCGCGCGCAAACCAGCCGAAGATCATGCACAAGGAGTCGAAAAGCGATCGCTTCCCGACACCTGAGCAACTCGATCAACTGCCAAGCCGTCCACGTGGCGAGAAACCAGCATTGCTGACCCGCAATCGCTGATTTCTCCCGCAAACAAAAACGCCCCCGATCTCACGATCGGGGGCGTTTTTGTTTGTGTCTTTGCAGGAGCGAGGCTTGCCCGCGATGGGGGCAGCTCGGTATCTCTGCTGCTCCCGATATAGTTATCGCGAGCAAGCTACGCTCCTACGGTCTCAGCATTACTTCGCTTGAACACCTTCGAACGAGATGATCAGTGCCAGCTCTTGGGTCTTTGGACCCAGGTCTTTCTGAATGGCGAAGTCTTTCAGCTTGATGGTGGTAGTGCCTTCAAAGCCTGCGCGGTAGCCACCCCATGGATCCTTGCCTTCACCCAGGAAGCGAGCAGCAATAACCACTGGTTTGGTCACGCCGTGCAGGGTCAGGTCGCCAGTCACATCAGCAGTGTCAGCGCCGGTCGATTTAACCGAAGTCGAGACGAATTTCGCTTCCGGGAATTTCGCTGCATCGAGGAAATCCGGTGTGCGGATATGCTTGTCACGTTCGGCGTGGTTGGTATCGACGCTGGCGGTTTTCAGCACGACGTTGATTTTGCTGGCTTCAGGATTTTTTTCATCAAAACTGAAGCTCCCATCCCAGTCCTTGAAGCTACCGTAGATGTAGCTGAAGCCCAGGTGGCTGATCTTGAAGTTGACGAAGGCGTGATTGCCTTCCTTGTCGATCTTGTAGTCCGCGGCCATCGCCCCACCGGCAGACAACAATGCAGTACTGATTGCCAGAACGGCGAGAGTCTTTTTCAACATGCTTTCTATTCCTTTTGAGTTGAGATTGAACGTCAGGCTTTGCGCCCCAGCATTCGAGTCAGGGTCGCATCACGGTCTATAAAGTGGTGTTTCAAAGCGGCCAGGGCATGCACACCGGAGAAGATCACCAGTATCCAGGCCAGATACAAATGCACAGCACCCGCCACATCAGCCTGGTCGGGAAGACCGGAAATCAGCGCAGGAACATCGAACAGATCAAACACCGGAATCCCGACACCGTCGGCGGTGGAAATCAGGTAACCGGCGATCATCACCGCGAACAGGCTCAGATAAAGAAAGGCGTGACCGAGCTTGGCGCCAAGGCGAGTCAAACGCCCGTGACTGGCCGGCACGGGTGGCGGCGGGCTGATAAAGCGCCACAACACCCGCAGCAACATGATCGCGAACAGCGTCAGGCCAATGCTTTTATGAAGGTCCGGTGCTTCTTTTCGCCAGGTGCTGTAGTAGTCGAGACCAACCATCCACAAGCCCAAGGCAAATAGACCGAAAACCGCGAGCGCTACGCCCCAGTGCAGAAAAATGCTGACCCAGCCGTAGCGAGTGGAAGAGTTACGTAGCTGCATTACCTGAATCCTGTAAGAACTGCGACCAAGACTAACCACTTATCTATCGAATTAAAGCGCAAAAATTTGCTTTGAAATATCGAGAAATACGATCAAGAGTCTGAGTTGAGTTGGTTAAGGAAAGATTAACGGCAAATAGGGGGGCGCAATTCAGTGCCCCCAAGGGAGGTACCGGATTTATGAGTCCAACGACTCAAAGAACCGCAAAGAATACGTCAGGCATCGCCTCTATCGCCCCGTTCAAGATAGCTCAAATAACACAATAGGTTGTCCAAGGGACTTGCATTGCATAGGCTTGCGCGATTGTTTGCCTGCGCACGTCGCGAGCCGCCTCGAGGAGAGTGAAAATGGGCCTGAATAATCAGTGGATGCAACGTGATCTCGCAGTTTTGTGGCATCCCTGCACCCAGATGAAAGATCACCAACAACTGCCGCTGATTCCAATCAAGCGTGGTGAAGGTGTCTGGCTGGAAGACTTCGAAGGCAAACGCTACCTCGATGCGGTCAGCTCCTGGTGGGTCAATGTGTTCGGCCACGCCAACCCGCGGATCAATCAGCGCATCAAAGATCAGGTCGATCAGCTTGAGCACGTAATCCTGGCCGGTTTCAGCCATCAGCCCGTGATCGAGCTGTCCGAACGCCTGGTACAGATGACGCCCGAAGGCCTGACCCGGTGCTTCTACGCCGATAACGGCTCATCCTGTATCGAAGTTGCACTGAAAATGAGCTTTCATTACTGGCTCAACCGCGGCCAGCCGAACAAGAAGCGCTTCGTCACCCTGACCAACAGTTACCACGGCGAAACCATCGCCGCGATGTCGGTCGGTGATGTGCCATTGTTCACCGAGACCTACAAGGCGCTGCTGCTCGACACGATCAAGGTGCCGAGCCCGGACTGTTACCTGCGCCCGGAGGGCATGGGCTGGGAAGAGCACTCGCGCAACATGTTCGCCGCCATGGAACAGACCCTGGCCGAAAACCATGACAGCGTCGCTGCGGTGATCGTCGAGCCACTGATCCAGGGCGCTGGCGGTATGCGCATGTATCACCCGGTGTACCTCAAGCTGCTGCGCGAAGCCTGCGACCGCTACGGCGTGCACCTGATCCATGACGAAATCGCTGTCGGCTTTGGCCGTACCGGAACGATGTTCGCCTGCGAGCAGGCCGGCATCCGTCCGGACTTCCTCTGCCTGTCCAAAGCGCTGACCGGCGGCTATCTGCCACTGGCTGCGTGTGTGACCACCGACGAGGTCTATAGCGCTTTCTACGACGACTATCCAACCCTGCGCGCCTTCCTGCACTCCCACAGCTACACCGGCAATCCGCTGGCGTGTGCAGCGGCGCTGGCTACCCTGGATATCTTCGAACAAGACAACGTGATCGAGAACAACAAGGCCCTCGCCCAGCGCATGGCCAGCTCGACCGCGCATCTGGTCGATCATCCGCACGTTTCGGAAGTGCGTCAGACCGGCATGGTGCTGGCCATCGAGATGGTTCAGGACAAGGCCGGCAAGACAGCCTATCCATGGCAGGAACGTCGCGGGCTGAAGGTGTTCCAGCATGCGCTGGAGCGCGGTGCGTTGCTGCGGCCGCTGGGCAACGTGGTGTATTTCCTGCCGCCGTATGTGATCACCCCGCAGCAGATCGACTTCCTTGCCGAAGTGGCCAGTGAAGGGATTGATATCGCTACTCGCAGCGATATCAGCGTGGCGGTGCCAGCGAATTTTCATCCGGATTTTCGTGATCCGGGCTGATACCCACTGATCATTCCCACGCACAGCAAAGGAATGATCCCGTGACGCTCTGCGTCACATCCAAGGCGGACGCGGAGCGTCCATGGTGGCATTCCCACGCGGAGCGTGGGAACGATCAAATTACAGAGATCCATGATGAGACTGTCCCGCTTCTTTATCGACGCCCCTCTGAACCTGGGCGAACACGAACTGCCAGAGGCCCAGGCGCACTACATCAGCCGCGTGCTGCGCATGGCCGAAGGCGATGCGCTGCAAGTATTCGACGGCTCAGGATTTGAGTTTCGCGGCAAGCTGCTGGAAGTCGGCAAGAAGCGCGTGCTGGTCCAGCTGGATGAACATTTCGCCGGGCAGATCGAATCGCCGCTACAGATTCATCTGGGCCAGGGTCTGTCCCGTGGTGAGCGGATGGATTGGGCCATTCAGAAAGCCACTGAGCTGGGTGTCACTGAAATCACTCCGATCTTCAGCGACCGCTGCGAAGTTCGCCTCAAGGACGAACGTGCCGACAAGCGCCTGATGCACTGGCGCCAGGTCGCCATCAGCGCTTGCGAACAATGCGGGCGTTCGCGCGTACCGGTGATTCATCCGCCGCTGCTGCTGGCCGATTGGTTGAAACAGACCGAAGCCGAGTTGAAGCTGGTGCTGCACCCGGTGGCCGAGCCGCTGGTCAGCCATGCCAAACCGCAGACGCTGGCCTTCCTGATCGGTCCGGAGGGTGGGCTGTCCGACCCTGAAGTCGATCAGGCTCAAGACGCGGGTTTCCATTCCGCCCGTCTTGGCCCGAGAGTGTTGCGGACCGAGACGGCGCCGGTGGTGGCGTTGGCGGTTGCACAGCAGTTGTGGGGCGATTTCTAACGGCACTATTTGATCGTTCCCACGCTGAGCGTGGGAATGATCTGCGCTGGGGTTATTGCACCGGATCACTCACCGGTTTGGCGATGATTGCCTTCAGCTCGCTGGTCATCGGGAATTCCAGGTTCAGGCCCTTGGGCGGGATCGGCTGTTCGAACCAGCGCTGATAGATGCCGTTGATCTCACCCGAACGGTACAGGTCAGCCAGCGTGCCGTTCACCAGTTCAAGGAACTGCGGGTCATCCTTGCGCACCATGCAGCTGTAGATTTCCCGCGACTGCTCTTCCCCCACCACAACCCATTTATGCGGATCGCGGGCTTTGGCGCGTTCGCCATACAGCAGCGCGTCATCCATGTAAAACGCCGCAGCCCGACCCGTTTGCAACATCTGGAAGGCTTCGCCGTGATCCTTGGCGCTGATCACGAACATGTCGATCTTGTGCTCGGCGTTGTAGCTTTTCAGGAAGCGTTCGTTGGTGGTGCCGGCGGTGGTCACCACGTTCTTGCCGCGCAAGTCGGTGAAACTCTTGATCCCGCTATCCTTGGCGGTCAGCAGTTGGCCCTTCACATAGATAAACCCGTAGGAAAAGGCTACCTGCTTCTGCCGTTCGGCAGTGACGCCGGTGGAGCCGCACTCAAGGTCCACGGTGCCGTTCTGCACCAGAGGGATGCGGGTCTGCGAGGTGACCAGGTTGTAGTTCACCTTGAGCTGCGGCAGATCGAGTTTGTGCCGGATCCGTTCGACGATTTTGTTCGCCAGGTCTACCGAGTAGCCCATGGGTTGGCCAGTGTTGTCACCCACATAGGAAAACGGCACCGACGCATCGCGATAGCCCAAGGTGATGCTTTGGGCATTGGCGATCTTGCTGAGCGTACCCTCGAGCGGTGCTTGGCCGGCCTGCAACTGGGCGCTGAGCAGAAGGCTCAGGGTGCAACCGATCAACGTGATTTTTTGCATTGTTATTCTCCGTTGTGGGTAAGGGAATTTAGCGGCGAGCCGCGGTGACAGTGATTTCTACCAATATTTCCGGCCGCGCCAGTTCGGCTTGCAGGGTTGTGCGCGTTGGTGCCTGACCGGGCGATAACCAGGCCGACCAGATTTCATTCATGGCGGCAAAGTCGTTCTGAATATCCTTCAGGTAAATGGTCGCGCTGAGCAGATGATCCTTGTCGCTGCCCGCCTCGGCCAGCAAGTCGTCGATCTTGTCCAGCACCTCTTGGGTCTGGCCGCTCACTTCGGTACTGGCACCCGGCACTTGGCCGGAAAGAAATACCAGCTCCCCGAAGGTCACGGCACCGCAGAGTCGGCTGTTGCTGTTGATTCGGCTGATGGTCATACGATTTTCCTTCTAATGGATAAGGGGTCAGGCGGCATGGGGCGTGAGGCCCTGCATATCGATCGAGGTACTGCGCTGGCCTATCAACTCGCTGAGCAGACGAGCACTGCCACAGGCCAGGGTGAAGCCCAGGGCACCGTGCCCCAGATTAAGCCAGAGATTGCGATAGGCACTGGCGCCGATCAGCGGCACGCCGCTGGGTGTGGCCGGACGCATGCCGGCCCATTCGGTGGCAGCGTCATAGTCCCCGGCATTCGGGAAAGTCCCGCAGGCCTGGCGTTTCATCAACGCCAGACGTTTTGGCTCAAGGGCCGGATCGAAACCGACGATGTCGACCATCGCCGCCACCCGCAATTGCTGACCGATGCGCGCGTAAACAATCTTGCGGTCGTAATCGGTGATGCTGACGTCCGGCGCCCGATGCTGCGGGCCGATCGGTACGGTGAGGCTGTATCCCTTGAGGGGATAAAGCGGCACATGCATACCGGGCAGCGCCAGGGCCGGGCTGCGATGACCGGCAGCGATCACCAGTTGCTCGACCGGCAGGACTTGATGACCTAGCTCGATGGCCTGCACCGCGCCGTGCGCATGACGAATGCCCGTCACCGAACGGCCCAGCAGAAACTCGCAGCGACCTGAAGCTTTCAATCTCGCGGCCAGTTGCTGGCAGAAGGCGTGACAGTCGCCGACCTCTTCGTCCGGGGTGTAAATCGCGCCGACAAAGGGTGCTCCGCTCAACACCGGCTCGAGTTGTGCGCAGTCGGCCTGGGACAGTATTTGCTGGTGAAGGGTATCGGTCAGTTTGTGCCTGGCATGGGCAAAACTGCCCGGCTCGCGGAAAGTCACCAGCTTGCCATTGCGCCGCCAGTTGAAACCGTCGAGGCGATCTTCGTCACGCCAGGTTTGCAGCGTCGACTGGCTCAACAACGCCAGACGCAACAGGTGACCGGCGTTCTTGCGGTTCACTGAAGTACGGCATGCCCCCAGGAACGCTGCCATCCAGCGCCACTGCGCCAGGTCCAGACGCGGGCGCAGCTTCAACGGCGAATCACCGCGCAACATCCAGCCGATCGCCTGCAAGGGCACACCGGCATCCGCCAGCGGAGCGACATAGCGATAAGAGAGCTGGCCGCCATTGGCGAAACTGGTTTCGCTGCCCAGTGAGTCCCGCGCCTCGACCACAGTGACATCAAAGCCATCGCGAACCAGCGCGTAGGCGGTTGCCAACCCGATCACGCCACCACCGATGATGCAAACCCGCTGAGTCATGTCAGTCCTTAGCCTGTTATTGAAACATGCTTGAGGTTAGGACCAGGTGACAGGCGCGGAACAATGAATAAAGATGTGGCAACCATAAACAAAGGTTATGGACTTGCCATGCGATTGCGCCATATCGAGATCTTCCAGGCCATCCGCCAGACCGGTTCGGTCAGCGGCGCGGCGCAACTGCTGCACGTCTCGCAGCCTGCGGTAACCAAAGTGCTGCAGCATGCCGAGCTGCAATTGGGCTTCCCGTTATTCCTGCGAGTACGCGGCAAATTGCAAGCCACGCCCGAGGCGCTAGAGCTGGAGCGCGAGGTCGATAAGGTTACCGAAAGCCTGCAAGGCGTGCGTCGCCTGGCCCAGAGCCTGCGGCGCGAACCGGGCCACAGCCTGCGCATCGGCGCCACACCGGCGCTGGCCCTCTCACTCTTGCCGCCGGCCATCAGCGAGTGGACCCGGCGTTACCCGGACATCGTCTGCGAGCTGTCCAGTGCCCACAGCCGCGAACTGGTGCAGAACCTGTTGATGCGAGAGATTGATGTCGCCCTCACCCTCCAGCGACCGGACCATCCCGGGCTGACTGCCCAGGCACTGGCTCACGGTGTGCTGGTGGTGTTGGCGCCACTGGACTATTGGCCCGACGACGCCAAAGGCAAGCCGTTACCGCTGATGGAGTTGGCCGATGCGCCATTGATTGGTCTGTCCAGCGCCGATCCGTTATCGGCAAAACTCGACAGTTACCTCAAAGCCGTCGAACCGCCACCGCGGGTCAGCATTGCCGTGCAGACCTATTCATTGGCCAGGGCCATGGTCGAATCAGGCGCCGGGTTGGCGGTGATCGACCCGTTCACCGCCCTTGGCGCCTCGCCGGCCACCACCGCCATCCGCCCGCTGGCGCCGGCGCTGCCGATCACCCTGTACGCCGTGACCCGCGCCGATGAAGCGCCTGCGCATACCCTGAGCAACCTGCTGGAGATTTTCAGCAGCCGCGCTCAGGAGCAGCTGGATCGGTTGATGGATCGGGGTTGAGCTTTTGCTTCACAACACATAAAAAAGAATCGCCACAAAGTGCAGCAAACTGCCGGCGATCACAAACAAGTGCCAGATTCCATGGGCATGCCGCAGACGGCTGTCGAGGGCGAAGAAGATGATACCCACGGTGTAAAACACCCCGCCCGATGCCAGCCAGGCGAAACCGGCAGTGCCCAGTGCCGCCAGCAGTGGCTTGACCGCCACCAGCACGATCCAGCCCATCACGGCGTAGATCACAATCGAAAGTATCCGCGCCTCGGAGCGCGGCTTGATCTCTTGCAGGATGCCGATGATCGCCAACCCCCAGACAATCCCGAACAACGTCCAGCCCCACGGGCCGCGCAAGGTGACCAGACAGAACGGCGTATAACTCCCGGCGATCAGCAGGTAGATCGAAAAGTGATCAACCTTTTGCATGATCGCTTTCTTGCGCCCTTTCACGCTGTGATACACCGTCGAGGCGCTGTATAGCACCAGCAAGGTGAAGCCATAAATCGCCACGCTGACAATCTTCCAGGGACTGCCGTCCAGGCTGGCAATTACCAGTAACCAGACCACCCCGATACACGCCGCGACCGCCCCCACCAGATGCGTCCATGCGTTGAGCTTTTCCCCGTGATACATGCCTCACTCACCTCGTCTACCGACACAACATCACCTAAGGCTTAGTCTTGCAGACTAAAAGTGCAATGTTTCTAAACGTCGCACATTGAAAAATGCTTCAGCCAAGTGCTGATCAGTTGGGCACAATCAGGTCATTCGAATAAGAGTCTGCGCCATGCTGATCGATGAAGAGTTGACCCTGAAAAAGCTTGAAGTGTTCCTGGCCTTCATGCGCACCGGCAATCTGGCGCGGGCGGCGGTTGAGTTGCAGACCAGCAACGTCAGCGTGCACCGGGCGATTCACTCGTTGGAGAGCGCCCTGCGTTGCCCGTTGTTCAAACATGAAGGACGCAACCTGACGCCGCTGGAAAGCGCTTATGTACTGGAAGAACGCGCGCAGAAGCTGATCCAGGACGTGGTCGAATGCGTGCGCCTGACCCGCGAAGCCGCCGGGTTCTCTGCTGAGCGCTTCAAGCTTGGCTCGCTGTATTCGCTGACGGTAAAGACCGTGCCGCAACTGATCATGGGCCTGAAAATCCGCCGCAGCGAACTGAATATCGACCTGATTCTTGGCTCGAACATCGACCTGTTGTACAAGCTGAAAAACATGGAAGTCGACGCGATTCTGGTGTCTCTCGACGAGAGTGTGAACGACCCGGACTGCGAACAGATCCCATTGTTCTCCGACGATATTTTCCTCGCCACACCAGCCGACTCACCGTTCGCGCAACAAGCGGAAGTCGACCTGAACGATGTGCGCGACGCGACGTTCATCACCCTGACCCAAGGCTTCGCCACCCATCAGGACGGCATTCGGGTGTTCAAACAGGCAGGCTTCGAGCCGAAGGTGGCGATGCAGGTCAACGACATCTTCACCCTGCTGAGCATGGTCAGCTCCGGGGTCGGTTATGCGTTGCTGCCGGGGAGGATTGCGGCGGTGTATGAGAATCGGGTGAAGCTGATCCCGTTACAGGCACGTTATCGCCTGCAACAGCATATCGGCGTAGTGTTTCTCAAGGCCAAGGAGCGTGATCCGAATTTGTTAGCGCTGCTGGCAGAGTGTCGAATGTATGCCAATCGACATGCCTGATACACCGCCTAATGATCGTTCCCACGCTTCGCGTGGGAATGCCTGAATGGACGCTCGGCGTCCGCTCTTGTGACGCAGAGCGTCACGGGCTGCATTCCCACGCGGAGCGTGGGAACGATCTGAAAAACGATCTGATGCAGAGTTCGGGCTTACCCCACTATCCCCCGCACAATGAAATACAGCAGCGAAGGCCCAAGCAGGCAACCCAACCCGGTGTGGAAAGTCGCCGTCAGCGCACCATAGGGCACCAGCCGCCGATCTGTCGCCGCCAGTCCCGCCGTCACACCGCTGACCGTTCCGGCCAAACCACCGAAGACCATCGCCGAGCGCGGGTTGTCGAGCCCCATCCAGCGTGCGGCCAACGGCGTGCCAACCATTACCATGATCGCCTTGATCAACCCGGTAGCAATGGACAACGCCACCACATCGGAGCTCGCACCAATCGCCGCACCGGTAACCGGGCCGACGATGTATGTCACCGCGCCGGCACCAATGGTGGTCATGCTGATCGCATCGCGATAGCCGAACACCCAGGCAATACTCGCGCCGACGATAAACGGCAGCACCGTGCCCAACAACAGCGCGATCGCCCCGACCAGTCCGGCCTTGCGCGCTTCGCTGGCTTGTACTTCGAAAGCCGTCGCGACAATCGCAAAGTCCCGCAGCATGGCACCGCCCATCAGGCCGATACCGGAAAACAGGGCCATGTCCGCCAGGCCTTTCTGTCCACCAGTAATGGTGCCGCCGACCCAGGCCAGCACCAGCCCGATGACGATGGCAATCGCCGAGCCGTGAATCCGACCGAAGGTCAATCGCTTGGACAGCACCACGGAGATCCACATGATCACGCCGACGAAAGCGAACGCTGTAACCAGACCGTTATGTTCCAGACCTTGTTCAATGAGATTCCACATATCAGCGGCCCCCAACGGTAGCGACAGGCGACACGCTATCGACCGGTTCGTCCGGCAGTGGCTCGCCTTTATGAGTCCGGCTGATCAGGGCGATGGTGCAACCGCAAACCACCACCGAACCGATCGCCGCCAGCACCGCCACCGGGCCGCCGTGCAGGGCGGTGACCACGTTCTGTTGCGCGGCCATGGCCACCACCACCGGAATGTACATGGCGCCCCAGAAGCCGACGCCCATCTCGCAATCCTTGGTCATGCCACCGTGCCTTTGCATCCACAAGCGCGCGCAGATCAGCAGGATCATGGCGATGCCCACACCGCCGACATTTGATTTCACCCCCAGCAGCACACCGAGCATGTCACCCAGGATCACCCCTGCCAGCGTACAAATCGCCAACAGCGCCACACCGTAAATAATCATTGTTGTTGTCCTCAAAGTGCATCGTCGAAGTTGTTGTTTTTGTCCTTCGAAAGCGTGACCTGTATCTATGGTTGGCGGCTTCCCTCCTCACACAACAGTGCTTGCAAGGTGTCCAGACGCGCACCATCAAAAGCGATGGCCGTGCCTTGCTCGAACACCCGGCGCGCCAGCCCGGTGAGCACCGCACCCGGCGGCAGTTCAATCTGCAAGCGCACACCGCGCTCGTAAGCGCTTTGCACCGTGCCCCGCCAGTCGACAACCCGGCACATGTTAAAGGCCAAGTCATCGCGCAGCTGCTCGACTGTACGAATCGGCCGTGCGCGACTGCCGCTCAGATAGCCCCGCGCCGGAACCTGCAACGGCACCCGGGCAAAGGCTCGCGCCAGGACCTGCGCCGGTTGCTCCAGCAACGGGCAATGGGACGGCACGCTGACCGCCAGCCGCTTGGCCAATCCGGCGCCGCGACCACGAGCCAATTGAGCGACTGCGTTCATCGCCGCGTCGCTGCCGGCAATCACCACCTGGTTATCGGCATTGATGTTGGCCAGGTAGACCGGTGTTTGCACACCGTGCACCTGCGCCAACAACCCTTCCACCGTCGCCAGATCCAGACCGATAATCGCGGTCATGCCATAGCCCTGTGGATAAGCCTGCTGCATCAACTCGCCGCGCAGGCTGACCAACCGCAGCGCATCGCTGAAGGCCAGTGCACCAGCCACCACTGCCGCCGGATAGGCGCCAATCGACAAGCCAGCCACATAGTCCGGCACCAGTGCTTGCTGCAACAGCACATTTGAACCCGCGACCCCGGCAATCAGCAGGCAAAGCTGAACCGCACGGGTTGAAGTCAGCGCCTGGGCCGTGTCTAACTGCAGCACGTCCTCGCCCAGTACCTCATTCGCCTCTTTCAAGCATGCTTGAACCACTGCACCTTGAGGCAAGCGATGGAGCATGCCCGGCTGCTGCGCGCCCTGGCCCGGGAACACAAACAGGCTGCTCACGCTGCCTGCTCCAGTGCATTCCACGGATCCATCACCAACCGCGCACCGCTGGCGCTTTTGAGCAATACCCGCCGCGCCGAGCCAGCCCATTCACGCAAGGCGACGGCGCCGTTGGGGGTTTGCAATTGCATGTCTACCGGGCAAACGGCGGCGTCCAACAGCTTTAACAATTCCAGCGCCTGAGCACGACCCAACGGCTGCGGGGTGCGCAAAATCAGGTCGAGATCGCTGTGCTGATGCAACGCTGCAACACCACTG
This sequence comes from Pseudomonas sp. GW821-FHT01E05, assembly GCF_059422425.1. NCBI lineage: Bacteria > Pseudomonadati > Pseudomonadota > Gammaproteobacteria > Pseudomonadales > Pseudomonadaceae > Pseudomonas > Pseudomonas sp. GW821-FHT01E05. The sequence continues at coordinate 520,041 of NZ_JBWKWW010000001.1, read as the reverse complement.
GCCAATTCAAACCCGGCACTGCCGCTGACACCCCAGCTCACCCCCCCTGCGTCCAACAGTGGACGCACTTGAGCCAACGCCTGCAGCGCCGGCCAATCCCGATCCGTCTCCACATGACACAGCTCTTCGGGCCGCACCCGCCGCTCAATCGCCGCGACCGCCATCAGTGTGGCGTAACGCTGCTCACGCAAACGCCCGCGCACACCGACGGCGACCTGGCCGGCGGCGGCCAACGCACGCCGCACCACCACTGGCTGACCTTCACCCATGGCATCCATCACCCAGGCCGGAGCATCGGCGGGCAAGTAGTCTGGAGTCAGCCCCCAGAGCAGGTCATGGGCAAGTATCTCGATCATTTCGCTCACCACTGCTCGCGCAACAGCTGGCGAACCTTGCTTGACGCGGCTCGATTGCTGGCACCCAAGCGGCTGCCCAAATCATGACCAGAGGCTTGAACATCGCGAATCGCCTGAACCAGGCAACCGTTCACCCGCACCAGATCACTCGCCGTCGGCTGCTCGATCTGGCTGACTTCAAGGGTCTCCCACAGCAAGCCAAGACTGGCGAAGCTATCGATGTCATACGCCATCGGCGGTACGCTGGCGGCCAGGGCTTCGAGCTCTTCGACGCTACGCAAAGTCACTCGCGCTGCCGAGGCCTTGCCCATGGCATGCACCATCACGCCGGGATCGCGCAGGGCGATGAGTCGGTTGGCTTGATAACCATGCGCCAGAAAAGCCCCGGACATTGCCTTGCCTACCAACAGACCAATCACCGCATGCCCGGCCAGTCGTGCCCGGGCATAACTGTCCACCGCGCCAGCCAATGCCTGATGAATGCCCAGCGCCTCTTCGCGCCGGCCATACGCCTGGCTCGGTACATCGACAATGGCGATCAAGGCACGTTTGTGCGGTTTGTTGCGATCAGCCTCGATGATGTCATCCACCGCTTTGGCCAACCCCCAGCCTTCCAGCAAACCGACCTCACCGTTGCGGGCACGCACGAAGCGGTTATCCGGGTCCGCCACTACGGCGAGAAAGCGCACCGGTTGCTCGCCCAGCCGACCGTCGGCGACTTTCAATGACGCGGGTAATCCGCTTACCGGCTCAGCGTCGGCACTCAAGGCCTGGAACCACTGCAAGCCTCTCTGGGAATACATACTCATGAGCGCTCTCCTTGATACAGATCGCGAACCGTCGCCGGATCGATTTGCGGCTCGGCATCCAGACGGGCCAAGCGTTGCAGGAACAGATCGGCCTGACGGCTGCGCTGTTCCGCCGGCAAACCCTGTTGCAGCAATTCACTGATCTGCTGCTGAATCTGCACTACATCGTCGACCACATAACGGTCCACCAAACCACTGGCAAACCGCTGTTCGCCGCCGGTCAGGCTCCAGATGAATGGCCGGTCACGGGAGTCATATTCTTCGAGCCCGGCTTCCTGCTCGATCACCTGCGGACCATTGAGACCAAGCCGTGCTTCCTGGGTCACCAGCAAATAGCTGCACAACCCGGCAGCAATTGACATGCCGCCAAAGCAGCCGACACTGCCGGCCACCACACCGATGACCGGCTGGTACTGACGCAAGTCGACAATCGCCGCGTGAATATCGGCAATCGCTGCCAGGCCGAGATTGGCTTCCTGCAGACGCACGCCGCCGGTTTCCAGTAACAGCACAGCGCGGGTGGGGATGCCTTTGCGGTTGTCCTCAGCCGCCAGTTCCAGCGCACCGGCAATCTTCGCCCCGCCGACTTCGCCAAGGCTGCCGCCTTGAAAAACACCTTCGATGGCGGCTATCACCACCGGCAAACCGCCCATACTGCCTTTGGCAATCACCACGCCGTCATCGGCTTGCGGCACCACGCCCTGGCGGGCAAGCCACGGCGACATCAGGCGCTGAAACGGATCGAGCAATTCACGAAAGCTGCCGACATCGAGCAAGGCTTTCGCCCGCTGCCGGGCACCGAGTTCGACAAAGCTACGTCTCTCAAGGTATGGGTTCAACAACGTTGCGCTGTCAGTCATGGCCGATCTCCTCGAAACCTTGCTCCAGACGCAAACGCACAACACCTGGGGTGGCGCCAAAATCATGGATATCGATCAACAGCGCCGGTGGCGTCGATTCGTCGAACATCCGCTCGAACAGATGCTGCCAGCGTTGCGCACTGCCGTTGACCGAGGTCTGCACCTGGATCGTCAGCTTGCCGGCCTGACCCGGTTCCAGCAGCACTTCCAGATCACCGGAACCGACACAGCCCACCAGCGCCCTGCCCCTGGCTGGCTGCCCGGCGGGGAATTCAAAGGATAAGGTTTCCATCAAAATGCTCCCTGGATGAAGCCGTCGCCGGACTCGATACGATCGATAAACAGGCAAGCCGCGAGCAAATCCGCAGCCCCACCGGGCGAGGCGTTCAATGCCAATAATTGTTGATCCAGCTCGTGCAGGCGACGACGTCCGGCAAGGCTTGCGCTGCCACCCGCGTCGAGCACCGCTTGCGCGCCGTTCTGCATGGTTTGCAGACCTGCTTCGCCAGCGCGATAGAGCACACAGGTGTCAGCCAGCGTGGTCATGATCGCCAGCAAGGCATCGAGCCGGGCGTTCTGCTCACTGTGGCCATCGGCACGGCTGCGCTTGAGTTGCGGCAGAGCCCGTTGCACCACCGCAGGGAAACCAAGTTGCGCTTCTTCACGGGCTCCGCGAGCGCCGTAGCGTTGGGCGACTTGCGCACCGTGACTCTGTGGACGCGGGGCATAACGGTCGTCGAGCAAGGCCATCCGCGCTGCACGCAAGGTCACGGCGCTCGCGGCACTCGATTTGGGTTCCAGCGCGACAGCCGCGACCAAAAGACCCAATGCCCAAATCGCCCCACGATGAGTGTTCACACCGTTGGTGGTGGCGAGCATCGCTTGCTCACCTTCACGACCAATACGCCCGAGCGCTTCTCGCAGCGGCAGGCCGACTTCACCAAACTCAAGCGCCGCTTCGGCCATTTCCTTGAATGCCGGCCACAACGACAACGCCGAAGCGTGCATCAGCCCCAAGTGCAAATCGTTGTGGGCGCCATTGCCACGACAGTCCACCAGCGCCGGTTTCGGTGACAGGTCGGCCTCATCGATCAAAGCGTCTACCGCCAGGTCCGCCAGCCGTTCGGCCAGCGATAGGGTTTTGGGTTGCAGGTTGAATGCGTGCATTACCAGCTCCTGAACTTGGCGGGCGGGTTGTACAAGCCACCCGACCACTCCACCAGATCGGCGACGCTTTTCGCCGCGAGCAATTGACGGGTAGCGTCGGCACGGCGAATACCGAGGTCTTCCGGCAGCGCGATCAATCCTTCGCGGCGCATGCGGGCAGTGTCTTTCGGGTTATGCCGCAGGCCGATTGCCGTCACCCCGGCTACCGCGGCGATCATCGCCTGGCGCTCTTCCAGAGTACGGGCCTTGTACAGGTAGGCGATGCCTTCCTCGGTAAGCAAGTGAGTGACGTCGTCGCCGTAAATCATGATCGGCGCCAGCGGCATGCCGCTTTTCTTCGCCACCTCGACTGCATCCAGAGTCTCGACGAAGGTCGGTTTTCCGCCTTCCTGAAAGGTCTCGACCATCTGCACCACAAGTTTTTTACCGCGTTCAAGCAAGGCTTCCGGTGCATCGCCACGACGCATGTCCAGCCAGGCCGGTGTGCCGTGGCGGCGACCGCGAGGGTCGTGGCCCATGTTCGGCGCCCCGCCGAAACCGGCCAGCCGCCCACGGGTAACGGTCGAAGAATGACCGTCACCATCGACCTGCAAGGTCGCGCCGATAAACAGGTCCACCGCGTATTGTCCGGCCAGTTGGCTGAACATCCGGTTCGATCGCAATGAACCGTCGCGCCCGGTGAAGAACACGTCCGGCCGGGCGGCGATGTAGTTTTCCATCCCCAGCTCCGTGCCGAAACAATGCACGCTCTCGACCCAGCCACTTTCAATGGCCGGAATCAATGTGGGATGGGGGTTGAGGGTCCAGTTGCGGCAGATCTTGCCTTTGAGGCCGAGGGACTCGCCGTAGGTCGGCAGGATCAGCTCGATGGCCGCCGTGTTGAAGCCAATGCCATGGTTGAGAGACTGAACGTTATGTTTCTCGTAGATCCCGCGGATCGCCATCATCGCCATCAACACGTGTACCGGTTTGATGTGCCGCGGGTCACGGGTGAACAGCGGTTCGATGTAGAACGGCTTGTCAGCGACCACAACGAAATCGACCCACGAGGCGGGAATATCCACTCGCGGCAACTCGCTGACGTCATCCACCAACTGGTTGACCTGGACGATCACAATGCCGTCGCTGAAAGCGGCCGGTTCGATCAGTGCCGGGGTATCTTCGGTGCTCGGCCCGGTGTAGATGTTGCCCGCGCGGTCGGCCATAAAACCGGCCGAAAGCACCACGTTGGGAATCAGGTCCACTACCAGTCGGGCGTAAAGTTCGATGTACGTGTGAATCGCGCCGATTTCCAGCAGCCCGTCTTCCAGCAACTGGCTGATACGCAGGCTTTGGGTGCCGGCAAAGGAGAAGTCCAGCTTGCGGGCGATGCCGCGCTCGAACAGGTCCAGATGCTCGGAGCGACCGACGCTGGGCATGATCATGTGCAGATCATGCAACTTCAAAGGATCGGCTTTGGCCAGGGAACGGGAAAGGAAATCCGCCTGCTTCTGGTTGTTGCCTTCAAGCACCACCCGGTCACCGGGCAGAATCAGTGCCTCCAGCGCCGCGACAATCTTGTCGGTCGGCAACACCACTCCATCGGCGAGACCCCGCACCTGTTCGAGGCGACGCTGCTTCTCGCTGCGTCGCCGCGTCCAGCGCGAGTCGGGGGATATTATTGTTGTCATGCTCACTCCACGGGTTCGCTGTCGTGGAGCTACCTTAGGAGCGAATGAGGTGGCGCATCAATCAAGCACAGAGACGGATTGTTACGGTCAGGGTAATGGATGCATGGTCATCGTTTGTTCCACATGCACCAGCAACTGCGCAGTGCTTTCCAGCAACTGAGCGAGTAAAGCCTCGTCCTCATCCATATACCCCTCGTACTCCGCAAGATTACGCCGCTCATGGCACAAGGCGAAAAGTCGGACCTGAATTTTATTCACATTGGCGGTATGGAGGAGACACTGAAACACCAGATAACGTTTATCGGAGCGATAGCCACACAAACGCAAGGCAGTCAGAGCGATGGCGTGGGCGGCGTTATAAGCAAGATCAAAACGACTGGCGAAGGAGAGTTGTGATGCCTGTGCATCCTTCAAGCGGTCTATGGCTGAACGCATCAGCCCTGCACATTCCTTGCGATCGGGTGGCTCGGCTTTCAGACTGCCGCTACGTAGAAGGTTCTCCAGGTTTTCGTTCCTGCCCATCCTTGGACTCCGAAGGGTTCTCACCCATCAGGTTGATCTTTTCCTGTTGTGCTACCCGCTGAACAAAGCTGTTACCAGCCGCCAGTTTGCTCGCCCAATCTTCAGGGGTGTACAGCGTCGGGTTAAGGGTGCGGCCCAATTGCTCTTCAGTTGGCATCAACCGCTCCATCACTTCACTGTAGTGCAACCCCACACCGATCAACATCAGATCTATATCACTGGATGCGTGCGCCTGATCTTTGGCGATGGAGCCGTAGACAAATGCCCATGTCAGTTGAGCTGCAAACGGCGACAACGCCATGCGCAGTGGCTCGGCAATACCGAAAGTCTTACGGGCAATGCCAAGCAGTTCCTGATAAATAGGACAATCAGGATTGGCTTGATAGTGGGTCTGGTTGCCCTGGTGCGTCATGCTCAGCACCCCTGCCAACCGCAACCTCTCCAACTCGCGCATCAGGCTACCCTTACCGACCTGCGCCCAACGAGCGATCTGATTGGCATAAAAGCTTTGGTCGGGTTTGCCAAAGAGCAAACCCAACACTTTTTGCTGTGTTGAGGTAAACAATGCGTCACTTAAAGATAGACTTTGCACGGCCACAACCAACGAGTCCTAAAAAGGGAACGATAGGTCCCTTTTTAGGACTTATCAAGTCACGATCGAATGATCAAACCAACCCTGCTCCCACCAGCAACTCTTCCAGCCCCAGCAAGTCCGGTACCTTGGCCACTTGCTCGGCGATCTGTACGGCGGCTTTTTCCAGTGGGCAGAGCGGCACATCGACGTAGCTCAATTGGCTGTCGAGTTTGCAGGAGCGTGGTATCCCCTGAACCAGCAAGGCAATGAATTTGAGTTGCGGGCGGCCGCCCAGGGCGTTGAGCACGACGATGCGTGCGCGGTCGCCGATCACGGTTTTGTTGCCGCAGGCTGACTCGAAGCTGAGCAGCGGGATTTGCCGGTCGCGCCAGGTCACCATGCCCAGGTACCAGGGCGGCGAGTCGAGGTCGAAGGTGCCGGGTTGGTAGTCGATCAGTTCGGCGATGGCGACGTTGGGCAGGATCAGATTGCGGTCGGCCAAGGGCAGCAGCAGCCCGGTGAGGTTGCTGGTGCGGTGCTCAAGCATGGGTTTTACTCCAGTGGGCGATGCTCTCCAGCAAAACCGATTCCTGATACGGCTTGCCGAGGTAGTCGTTGACACCGATGGCCATGGCGCGATCGCGGTGTTTCTGGCCGGTGCGGGAGGTGATCATGATGATCGGCAGGTGCTGCAAGCGCGGATCGCTGCGGACCTGCATCGCCACTTCGAAACCGTCCATGCGTGGCATTTCGATGTCCAGCAACATCAGGTCAGGGGTGTGCTCCTCCAACAGCGCCATGGCGTCGACACCGTCCTTGGCAGTCAGCACGTTCATACCGTGACGTTCGAGCAGGCGGCTGGTGACCTTACGTACGGTGACCGAGTCATCGACCACCAGCACCAGCATTGGCCGCATCTGTTCGGCCTCAACCACAGGTAACTCGCCGCCGTTGGCAGTACGCAGTTGCGGCAAGCGTGTCTGCGTGGCGCGGATGTGTGTCAGCAGGTCAAGAATCAGCACCACCCGGCCATCGCCGAGGATGGTCGCGCCGGACAACCCCTGCACCGCGGCAAACTGCGGGCCGAGGCTTTTCACCACGATTTCCCGGGTGCCGGCCATGGCATCGACCTGCACCGCAATCCGTCGCTCATTGCAATGCACCAACAGCACCGGCAACGGCAGGCTCTGGCCGAGCAGCTTCGGTTTGACCGTGGTCTGTAGCAGTTCACCGAGGTAGCAGAGTTCATAGCGCTGCCCGGCGTACTCATAGAGCGGCGGGTCGAGTTGGTAATAGCTGTCCAGCTCGTTGGGCAGCACACGAACGATGCCTTCGATGGTGTTCAGCGGGATCGCGTATTGGTCGTCGGCGCACTGCACCATCAGCGCGCGGTTGACCGACACGGTAAACGGCAGACGAATGCGAAAGTGCACACCCTGTCCCGGGATCGAGTCGATGCTCATGCTGCCGCCCAGTTGCCGGACTTCTTCGTGGACCACGTCCATACCGACGCCACGACCGGAGATCTGGGTGATTTTTTCGGCGGTGGAAAACCCCGGTTGCATGATGAACTGCAGCACTTCGCGGTCGCTGATGTCGAGATTCGGATCGAGCAGCCCGCGTTTGATCGCCTTGCGCCGCACCGCTTCGAGGGGCACTCCGGCGCCATCGTCGCGTATGTCGAAAATGATGTCGCCACCTTCGTGAGCCAGATCCAGAGTGATCCTGCCCTGCTCCGGCTTGCCGGCAGCACGGCGCACCTCGGCGGATTCCAGACCATGGTCGACGGCATTACGCAGCATGTGTTCCAGCGGCGCGACCATGCGCTCAAGCACGTTGCGGTCCATCTCGCCCTGGGCGTTGCCGACAATGAATTCGACGTCTTTGCCCAACTCACTGGCGACCTGCCGGACGATTCGCTTCAGGCGCGGCACCATGCGTTCAAACGGCACCATGCGCGTACGCATCAAACCTTCCTGCAATTCGGTGTTGATCCGCCCCTGCTGTTGCAACAGGTTTTCCGCGTCATGGTTGCAGCGGTCAAGCGTTTCCTTGAGGTCGAGCAGGTCGGACGCCGACTCGAACAGCGCCCTCGACAGCTGTTGCAACTGTGAGTGACGGTCCATTTCCAGCGGGTCGAATTCTTCGTAGCCCAGACGTTCGGCCTCGACTTGCTGACGGCTGAGAATCCGCCCCTGAGTTTCGGTGTCCAGACGACGCAACTGGTCGCGCATGCGCTCGATGGTGGTTTCCATCTCGCTCAGGGCTACCTGGGCATCGTTGACCTGCTGCTCGATGCGGCCACGGAAGATCGAGGTTTCCCCGGCCAGATTGACCAGATCATCCAGCAGCTCGGCTGACACCTTGACCATATCGCCGGCCGCGCCGGCTTCGGGCGAAATCACTGGCGACTCGGCTTTAGCCTGTGCTTGTGGCGCGGCCTCGGCGGTTAGAGTCTGCAACTGCGGATCGCCCGCTACAGGATGAGTGAAGCCTCTGATTGCCTCGATCAATGTCTCGGCCGACAGCACCTGTTGACCCGCCCGCGCGGCATCCAGCATTTGTGCAAGCTGGTCATGGCTGCTTTGCAACAGCGTGAACAATTGCGCCGTCGGTTGCAGCAAGCCGGCCGACAGACCTTCGTAAAGAAACTCCAGCTCATGGGCCAGATCGCCAATCGGTGCGATTTCGACCATCCGCGCGCCGCCCTTGAGGGTATGCAGGTCGCGCAGCAGGGTTTCCACTTCAAGACGGTTTTGCGGCTCGGCTTGCCAGCGCAACAACGCGGCACCGGAACTGTCGATGATATCGAAACCTTCTTCGAGGAAGATTTCCAGCAACTCGGGATCGTTGCTCGTCGAGTCTGGCGGGGACGCGACTTCGAGCACTTCAGCGCTCGGGACACTGCCCAGACGGAACTCGCGAATTGCCTCGATCAAGGCACTCGGATCGCTCAGCGGTTGTTGATGGTGCAGTTGCTCAAGCAACATGGCCAAGCGGTCATGGCTCTGCTGCAACAGCTGCGCTAATTCGCTGGAGTGGCTGTAGCGGCGATCGACCAAACCTTCGTAGAGACTTTCCAGCTCATGGGCCAGGTCACCGACCGGCCCGACTTCGGCCATCCGCGCACCGCCCTTGAGGGTGTGCAAGTCGCGCTGCAACGACAATAGCGGCGCGGCGTTATCGGGCTCATCCAGCCAACGCTGCAAGGCTTGCCCGGCGCTGTCGAGGATATCCACCGCCTCTTCGAGAAAGATCGAGACGATTTCGTCATCCAGATCCAGGGCAACCGGCGCCTTCTCCAGCTCAGTGGTGGCGGCGCTCAGTTCGGTAATGCTCAACGAGCGACTGCCATCGCTCCTGATCAGGCCCATGGCTGACGGGTCGAGGCTTTGATCGAGCAAATCGCGCAGGGCTTTCACTCGCGCAGGCTGCGGGCTGACTTCCTGGCCGGCAGCCAGTTGATCAAGCATGCTGATCAACGCTTCGTGGGCACTGTCGGCCTCATGGAAAAACCGTTCGCTGACTGCAAGGCTGCTCTCTTCCACCGCGCCATACAGGTCGAGCAAGGCTTCGCACAGCTCATCGACCGGATGCAGGTCAGCCAGATGCGCGCCTTCACCCAAAGTGGTCAGTTCATCCAGCAAGGCACTGAGTTCCTGACGCTCACCCGGATGTTGCTGCCAACGGCGCAACAGGTTTTCAGCATCCAGCAGGATGTCCATGCCCTGGGCGAGAAAGTTGCTGACCAGTTGCGGATCACGCTTGATCCGAAGGCCCGTGTTCGGAGAGTTGAGGAGCGCTTGCAGGCGTTCGGCGAGTAGCGTCTGGGTACGTTCGATCAATGATTTCGCACCATTGATGTCAGCCAGCGGGTCGGTTTTCAGTTGCGTCAAACCCCGGCGCAACAACCCTTCGGCTTCGAGCAACAGTTCGACCTCATCCAGGTCCAGCGCAACCAGGTGCGCCTTGTATTCACGGGCCAGTTGATCAAGCGGTGTCGCCAGCTCGGCAATCGGCAACACGCCGGCCATGTACGCGCTGCCTTTGAGGGTGTGCAGCGCGCGTTGCAATTCATCGCTGGCCTGTAACGGCATGTGTTCGGCGGCTTGATCGAGAAAGCGGTTGAGGCTGTCGAGATGGGTTTCAGCTTCGTTGCGGAAAATCTCCAGCAACTGCGGATCGAGTGCTTCCAGTTCTTTCGCAATGGCGTCCGGGGCCTGTTCATCGCCCTTGCTCAGCGCATGGGCACGGAAGGCCAAATGGTCAACATCATCACGCTGGCGCTGGGCATTGGCGGCAAACTCGCCGACCAGTTCGGGCAACAGTTGCAACACCTCGCCCAGCAGTTGCTGCACCTGCGACCCTGGCTCGACGCTGTGTTCCAGGACCCGGTTGAGCAGGTTTTCCACCGACCAGGCCAGCTCGCCCAACACCAGTGCCCGGACCATTCGCCCGCTGCCTTTCAACGTGTGGAAGGCACGGCGCAGTTCGCTCAACGCGGCTTTGTTGTCGGGGTCAGCCGACCATCGTGGCAAATATTCGTGCAATACCTCGAGGACTTCGTCGGTCTCTTCGAGAAAGACTTCCCGCAACTCATCGTCCACCGGCGCCTCACCGACGGGCGGTGGCAGCAAGCTGCCCGGCGTATGCAGGGCTGGCGGGTTGAGGACGGAAACCGGGCTGGCCAGTACGTCGGCCAGGGACTGCACGACTTCAGGGCTGTCCAGCGTTTGCAGATCGTTCATCACCAAGGCTTCAGGCGCGGTGAGCACATCATTGAGCAGCGGCACTTGCAGCTGGGCCGGGAAATAACCCAACGCGGCCAGGCTCTCCTCGGCGACGTCCAGCACCTGTTCGCCAGGCGCCTGAGGGTCTTCACTCAAGCGTTCCAGGTAATACTCGACGCTGGTGATGACGTCGGCCAGATTGTCGAGTTGCTGCCAACCGGGCTTAATCCGATCGACCAACAAATGCTCACGGATGAAGCCGTTACAGGCTTCCAGCAGACTCGCCGCGCGACTCAGCGGAATCATCGCCAGGGCACCGCGTACCTGGGTCACCAACGCCGGCAACGGTTGCAGCCGCCGACGATCCCAACCGGCGTCGATGAAGTCGACAATCATGTCCTTGGCTTGCTGCAAACAGATCCGCGCTTCCTTGATCACCAACTGGTGAATCTGGGTCAGGTCGGTGGTCGGCAGCCGGCTTTCTTCGCGACTCTCAGGCTCCACCGTACCGACCATTCCGGCCAGGGTTGCCTCGACGTACAGCAAGGCCCCGGCCACATCCATGAGAATCGCATCATTGGGTTGGCGCTGCCCTTGGGCCAGACTCAGGACTACCGCCAGTTGATCAATGATCACCTTGCGCGGCTGGCCGAAACCGAGCACCGCCAGGGTGTCGGCAATTTGCCGCAACGGCGCGAGCAGGTTGTCCAGGTCGGAGGCATGCTGGCGATCGCTGCGCACGAACAGGTCCAGGCGCTCCTTGACCCGCACCAACTCTTCGCACAACGCGGCCAGTACCGAACGCATGGCATCCCGGTCCGGGCCTGCCAGACGTGCGCGCTCTGCATCGACCACGGCACTGTCAGGCAGCGCGTCATCAAGTCCGTAACTTTCTTTCATGGTCTGCATCTGCCCGGTGGGGTGTTCGGCTTTAGCAATATAGAACAACAGGCTTTTAAGCAGCTCTTGCGGGGCAGGCTGATTGATTCCGGCCATCCCTTGTTCGAGCAAGCGCTTGAGTTCCCTGTCGGCGTCTCTGAGCAAACTGCGCAGTGCCGGGCTGTTGGCGATGCTGCCAGCGAGCATGCCCTCCACCAGCGCCGAAGCGACCTGCCACAACGGACTCAGGGGCGCGTTCCGGCAAAGCTCTTCAAGGCAGGCGAAGACCTTGGCCAGATGAACCAGGTGGGTTTGATCATCCTGTTCGCGCAGCAGCCCGGTAACCGCCACATGCAGCATTTGCCGCAACGTGCGCAGCACACTTGGCAGATCCGCCGGCTCGAGCAGCGCCAGGGTTTCTTCGTCCAGCGCTGGCAAGTCCAGTAACTGCGGGCTGAACAGACTGGTTTCCGACAACAGGCTTTCGCCGCGGGCGCTGCGCAGATCATTGAGCAATGGCAACACCACCAGCGGCAAATCGCGGCGGACGCTGTGAACGCGGTCGAGGTAGATGGGCAGTTGACCAAGCGACTGCTGCAACAGCCGGATGGCTTCATCGCGATGGCTGACGCGGTTCTGCTGTAAAGCCAGCGCCAGTTTTTCCATTTCTTCGGCAAGCAAGGCCGCGCCGTAAAACTCGACCAACTGCAGACTGCCATGAACCTGATGAATGCACGCCAGGCACTGGTTGAACGCGGACGCCACCTGCGGGTCGTCGACCAGGGTGTCGAGGGCCATGCTGTCCAGGGCAAGAAAGGCCTGCTTCAGCGTTTCGGCAATCTCGCCCTTGACCCATTCGAGGGCCACATAGTCGTGCCGATCAACCATAACCACTCCAGTCAATTTCATACCCGGCATGCACTGATCAAGCGTTATCCGCGTCCCGCTCCATGGCGGCTGGCAAGGTGAAGCCGGACACCGAGCGCCGTAGTTGGCTGGCCATTTTCGCCAGGTTACCGATGCTCTCGGCGGTGGCGGTCGAGCCGGACGACGTTTGCGTGGTGATCTGCTGGATCACGTTCATCGTCAAGGAAATCTGACCCGCCGAGGACGTCTGCTGCTGCGCCGCATTGGAGATGCTCTGGATCAAAGCCGCGAGGGTTTTCGACACGCCTTCGATTTCTTCCAGAGCAACCCCTGCATCTTGAGCCAGTCGGGCGCCACGCACCACTTCGGTGGTGGTCTGCTCCATGGAAATGACCGCTTCGTTGGTGTCAGTCTGGATTGCCCGCACCAGGTTTTCGATCTGCCGGGTCGCTGCCGACGAGCGCTCGGCCAGCCGCTGCACTTCATCGGCCACCACGGCAAAGCCACGCCCGGCGTCACCGGCCATGGAGGCCTGAATAGCCGCGTTGAGCGCCAGAATATTGGTTTGATCGGCAATGTCGTCGATCAGGCTGACAATGTCGCCAATTTCCTGAGAAGACTCGCCCAGACGCTTGATGCGTTTTGCGGTGTCCTGAATCTGCTCGCGAATGTTGTCCATGCCGTGGATGGTATTGTGCACCACCTCGTTGCCTTTGTTGGCGATCTCCACCGAACGCTCGGCCACTGCTGAGGATTCCGCCGCGTTGGCCGACACCTGGTCAATGGACTGGGCCATTTCATTAATAGCCGTCGATGCCTCGGAGATCTGCTGCGCCTGATGCTCGGAAGCTTGCGCCAGGTGCATCGCCGTCGCCTGGGTTTCCTGTACCGCGGCGGCGACCTGGCCGGCAGTGAGGTTGATGGTTGCCACCAGATCGCGCAGCTGATCGACCGAGTAGTTGATCGAATCGGCGATGGTGCCGGTAAAGTCCTCGGTCACCGAAGCGGTCACCGTCAGGTCGCCATCGGCCAGGTCTTCGATTTCGTCCAGCAGACGCATGATCGCGTTCTGATTGCGTTCATTCTTCTCGGCCGTCTCGCGCAACTGGCGATTGGTTTCCCGAACCATCACCAGACCGATCAGGATGATCGAGGTCAGCGCCAGCAAGCCCAGAACGTAACCGCCGATAGAATGGGTCGAGCGCCCACCTGCCAGGTTCTCGAAGCCGGTGGCCAGCAGCGAGGCTTCATCGAGCAGGGTCTGCGACAGACTGAAAATGTTGCTGGCCGACTCACGAACCTTGAACAGCTCGGGCGAGGTTTCAAGGATTTCATCCACTGAACCCGAGACGAACTGGAACAGCTCGGCGATCTCGGTCAGACGTGCGCGAGCATCGAGGTCCTCGACCTGACTGACTTTCAGCGCTGGATTGCCCTGGAGCATACCGTTGAGCACCTGGCCAAAGCGCGTCGCATCACGACCAAAGGCATCGGCGGCCTGCACCGCGGTATCGTCACCGGCAAGCACGGTGTTCACCGCACCGAGAATGCGTTCGGCCAACAGCGACTGACGCTGGGCCATGGCCACCTGACTGGCAGGAGCCCCGCGCTGCAGCAGGATCTCCACGACTTTTTCGTACTCGACCTGCAATTGCGGCACGGTCTCGGCCAGCGTCGCCGCGACCTGGTGCAAGGACAGCACGGTTTGTTCGCTGGAAAGAATCGCATCGGTGTTCTTCAGCAAGCGTTCCCAATCCAGCTGCACCGCACGCATTTCCGGGCGCACGTCCGGCGGCGCCCCCGGCAGACCGGTGCTCGGGTCGCCTTTTTTCAGATAACCCCAGCGTTGCGCAAAATCATTGCGCGCATCGCTCAGCAGCTTGAATGCGGCCGCCTTGCCGGCCGCCGCCTCGGTGGCGTTCTTGGCGATACGCTGGGACAGCACCCGCAGTTCACCGGCATGGCCGATGTACTGCTTGTCGTAGTTGGACTGAGTGTTGAGGTAAGCGAAGTTGGCGAACAGCAGCATGATGAACACGATCAGGGCGATGAACAGCACGATGATCTGCGAACGGCTGCGTGACCCTTCCATTGATTTGCCTGTATTTGCTTTTATCATCGGTCCTCGCCTAAATACCTGAATTCCTACCTTCTGTAGGAGCGAGCGGTGCGGCGATCCGACTTGCCCGCGAAATGGGCAGCGCGGTTTTACAGGTTCACCGCGTTATCGTTCATCGCGGGCAAGCCTCGCTCCTACAGCGCTACATCCATGAAGCCCGGCGACTGTGCCAGGGCGAACGGGCTGAAGACCTGCCAGAGTTGTTCGCGCTGGAACTGCCCCTTCACGTACGGTGCAATCGCGACTTCCAGCGGGTACGACGACACCGACTCTAGACTGTCGTGCGCAAAGTGCTGCATGCCGAACACCTCATCCACCATCAAGCCGGCAAACACATCATTGTGCTCGACCACCAGCACTCGCCGCTGTTTACGCAACGCTGACAGCTCGTGTCCGAAGAAACCGCACAAATCCATGATTGGCAACAGCCGTCCGCGCAGATTGGCGACACCTTTGACCCAGGGTTTTACCCCGGGTAGCACGGTATAACGCGGCTCATGCAGGACCTCGCTGACTTCACCCATGGGCGCGACGTACCAGCATTCGCCGATACGAAAGCCAATCCCGCTCCAGCTCTGCTGGCGGGTTTCCTGGGACGGCAAATCCGCCGCCAGCAGGCGACAGCGCTGGTCGATCTCCAGCAATAGCTCAAAAGCAGTTTGCGAGTCGGTCATACGACCGCCGTCAGCCGGCCGACTTGTTATCAAGAACCGCGCTCAAGGTCTTGATCAGGGTTTCTTCATCCACAGGTTTGGTCAGGTAGTCCTTGGCGCCCTGGCGGGTACCCCAGACTTTGTCGGTTTCCTGATCCTTGGTGGTGATGATGATCACCGGAATGTGGCTGGTTTCAGCGTCCTTGGTCAGCTGGCGGGTCGCCTGAAAACCGTTGAGGCCCGGCATGACGATGTCCATCAGGACGGCGTCGGGCTTTTCCTGGCGGGCCAGGGCCACACCGTCGGCGCCGTTTTCAGCCTTTAACACTTCATGGCCGTGCTTTTCCAGCATGCCAGTCAGTTTGTACATTTCGGTCGGCGAGTCATCGACGATCAGAATACGTGCCATGGTCTTCCCCATTGGTATAGGCGTGCGGCCCGCTGGCCGCACGTCAATGTGCTTGCTCTACTGCAGCGAAACCCGGCACATGGGCCTTGATCGCGCTCAGCAGTTCTTCCTTGCTGAAGGGCTTGGTCAAAAACTGGTCAGAGCCGACGATCCGACCCTTGGCCTTGTCGAACAGACCGTCCTTGGAGGACAGCATAATCACTGGCGTGGACTTGAACGCGCTGTTGTTCTTGATCAGGGCGCAGGTTTGATAACCATCCAGACGCGGCATCATGATGTCGACGAAGATGATTCCGGGATGATTATCGGCAATCTTGGCCAGCGCATCGAAACCATCGATCGCCGTGATCACTTCGCAACCCACGTTCTTCAATAATGTTTCGGCAGTACGGCGAATCGTCTTCGAATCGTCGATCACCATGACCTTCAAGGCGCTGGAATGCTGTTCCATATCTGCTCTACCATCGCCACAGCGAATCGATTTTGTCCGTGTACCGGTTACCAGCACTTGAAACCCTTGATGTTCAAGGGCTCGGGAGCCTTTTTAGCACAGTCGCAAGCTTCAATCTATCGGCCGACCAGCGAGGTGTTTTTTCCTTGACCGGGAACAAGCCGAGCGCCACTCTGACGCCACTTTTTCAAGCCATATCGGCCTTGCCGAATCGAGGATATTGCCCATGAGCGTTCGCGTCGGGATTGTCATGGACCCCATTGCCAGCATCTCCTATAAAAAGGATAGCTCGCTGGCCATGCTGCTTGCCGCCCAGGAGCGCGGCTGGTCGCTGTTCTATATGGAGCAGCGCGACCTCTACCAGAATGCCGGTGAGGCGCGGGCGCGGATGCGTCCCCTGAAAGTTTTTGCCAACCCGGAAAAATGGTTCGAACTGGA
This sequence comes from Pseudomonas sp. GW821-FHT01E05, assembly GCF_059422425.1. Taxonomy (NCBI): domain Bacteria; kingdom Pseudomonadati; phylum Pseudomonadota; class Gammaproteobacteria; order Pseudomonadales; family Pseudomonadaceae; genus Pseudomonas; species Pseudomonas sp. GW821-FHT01E05. Next base: position 503,537 of record NZ_JBWKWW010000001.1, on the reverse strand, counting down.
AGCCGAAACCGACAACGCCCTGAGCGATCTGGACGTGATCCTGATGCGCAAGGATCCGCCGTTCGACATGGAGTTCGTCTACTCCACCTACCTGCTGGAACAAGCCGAACGCGCCGGTGTGTTAGTGGTGAACAAGCCGCAAAGCCTGCGCGACTGTAATGAAAAGCTGTTCGCCACACTATTCCCGCAGTGCACGCCGCCGACCGTGGTCAGCCGTCGCCCGGATATCTTGCGCGAGTTCGCCGACCACCACGGTGACGTGATTCTCAAACCGCTGGACGGCATGGGCGGCGCATCGATCTTCCGTCACACCGCCGGCCACCCGAACCTCTCGGTCATTCTGGAAACCCTGACCCTGCACGGCAAGCAGCAAATCATGGCTCAGGGCTATTTGCCGGCGATCAAGGACGGCGACAAACGCATTTTGATGATCGATGGCGAGCCGGTACCGTATTGCCTGGCGCGAATCCCGGCAGCCGGCGAAACCCGCGGCAACCTCGCGGCCGGTGGTCGTGGCGAAGCGCGACCGCTGACGGAGAAGGATCGCTGGATCGCCGCTCAGGTTGGTCCGACCCTGCGTGAAAAAGGCCTGCTGTTCGTCGGCCTCGACGTGATTGGCGAGCACCTGACGGAAATCAACGTCACCAGCCCGACCTGTATCCGTGAGATCGACAACGCCTATGGCACGAAAATCGGCGAAATGCTGATGGATGCCATCGATCTGAAGCTTAAAGCCCGTTGATATAGAACACACAAGCACAAACCAACATTGCGTTATCATGCGCCGCCTGTGAAACGCGCGATGTTGGTTTTCTTGACATGACACTCCCCGCCGATCTACCCCCCGAACTCTCCAACAGCGGCGTGCGTGCGGCCGATCGCCTCGGCTTTACCCTGTTTCTCGCGGCGCTGATTCATCTGGCGCTGATCCTGGGTCTGGGGTTTACCTTCGCCGAACCCAGGCAGATCAGCAAAACCCTGGAAATCACTCTCGCCACCTTCAAAAGCGAAACCAAGCCGAAGAAGGCTGATTTCCTCGCCCAGGACAACCAGCAAGGCAGCGGCACCCTGGACAAAAAAGCGATCCCGAAAACCACCGAAGTTGCGCCATTCCAGGACAACACGGTGAAAAAGGTCACGCCACCGCCCTCAGTGAAAGCCGAGGTCCTGGAGGCCGCGCCGAAAGCTGCGGTCGCCACCATTACGCCGAAACCGAAGAAGACCACCACCACGCGTGAAGAGCTCAAGACCGAGCCCAAACCCAAGGCCGCCACACCGAGTTTCGACAGCTCACAACTCTCCAGCGAAATCTCCAGCCTGGAAGCCGAACTTGCCAATGAACAGCAGTTGTATGCCAAGCGCCCGCGCATCCACCGCCTGAGCGCCGCTTCGACCATGCACGACAAAGGTGCCTGGTATAAGGACGAATGGCGCAAGAAGGTCGAACGCATCGGCAACCTGAACTATCCCGACGAGGCCCGGCGCAAGCAGATTTACGGTAATTTGCGACTGATGGTCTCGATCAACCGCGACGGTTCGCTGTATGAAGTGCTGGTGCTGGAGTCCTCAGGTCAGCCGCTGCTGGATCAGGCAGCACAGCGAATCGTCCGCCTGGCTGCGCCCTTTGCACCGTTCAGCGGCGACCTGTCGGATATCGACCGACTGGAAATCATCCGTACCTGGAAGTTTGCCCGTGGGGACAAGTTGTCGAGTAATTAGGTAAACGCAGGCTCTTTGTAGCAGCTGGCGAAGCCTGCGTTCGGCTCGGTCCGCGTTCGGGCGCAGCAGTCGTAAATGGCCAAACCGCGTTTTCCCGGAAGGATCGCGATCACAGGTTTTACGAGGACTGCGTCCTCGAACGCAGGCTTCGCCAGCTGCTACGGGGGAGTACCGCTCACCATTTCCTGTGCATCACCAGCTTGTCAGCTCGCCCCGCCAACGCCACACTAGCGCACATGAAGAACGTCAGCCCCAGCTACCTCAAGCATCACTTCCTGATCGCCATGCCGCATATGGCCGACCCGAACTTTGCGCATTCCTTGATCTACATCGTCGAGCACACTGCCAATGGTGCCATGGGGTTGGTGATCAATCGCCCACAGGACCTGAGCCTGGCGGACATCCTCGAACAGCTGCGCCCCGACATCGAGCCTGCGCCGCTCTGCCAGCACGTGCCGATCTTTACCGGTGGCCCGGTGCAGACCGACCGCGGGTTTGTCTTGCACCCCAGCGGTTCGACCTACCAGGCAACGGTGGAGCTCAACGGCCTGGCGCTGTCGACTTCCCAGGATGTGCTGTTCGCCATCGCCGATGGCGTTGGCCCGCCAAAAAGCCTGATCGCCCTCGGCTACTCCGGCTGGGACGCCGGGCAACTGGAGGCCGAACTGGCCGAAAACGCCTGGCTGACCTGTCCGTTCGACGCTGACATTCTGTTCAACACCAGCAGCGAACTGCGCCTGGAAGCAGCTGCCAAGCGATTGGGCATCAACCTGAACCTGTTGACCAGCCAGGCGGGGCACGCCTGATGGCCGCATTGCGTTTGCTGCTGGGTTTCGACTTCGGGACCAAACAGATCGGCGTCGCCGTCGGCCAGGTGATTACCGGCCAGGCCCGTGAACTCTGCACCCTGAAGGCGCAGAACGGCATTCCCGACTGGAATCAGGTCGAAGCACTGATCAAAGAGTGGAAACCCGACGCCGTGGTGGTTGGCCTGCCGCTGAACATGGATGGCACGCCCAGCGACATGTGCGCGCGTGCCGAGAAATTCGCCAGGCGCTTGAATGGCCGCTACAACCTGCCCTTCTATACCCATGATGAACGCCTGACCACCTTCGAGGCCAAGGGCGAACGCCTGGCCCGCGGCGGCCAGCGTGGCAGCTATCGCGACAACCCGGTCGACGCCATCGCCGCAGCCCTGCTGCTGCAAGGCTGGCTCGACGAAAATGCAGCGCTGTTCGAATCCTGAAAAGTCGAATCCTGAAGACGTGTGGCTGTCATCAGCGACGCGCCTCCTGGCCGCAAACCAAGCAGTTACAACCCGAGCCTCATTGTGCAGAACCCGGCTCGGGCCCATGAAGGAGCAACCATGAGCCTGCCCAACCCCACCGAACTGATCAGCCAGATGGCGATCGATCTCAAGGTCCACCTGGCCCAACGCGCCATCAGCGAGCCGCGCTACATCGGCATTCGCACTGGCGGCGTCTGGGTTGCCCAGGCCTTGCTGGAAGCCCTGGGCAGCAATTCGCCACTGGGCACGCTGGATGTCTCTTTCTACCGCGACGACTTCAGCCAGAATGGCCTGCACCCACAAGTGCGCCCATCCGAGCTGCCATTCGAGATCGAAGGCCAGCATCTGGTGCTGATCGACGATGTGCTGATGAGCGGACGGACCATCCGCGCGGCGCTCAACGAGCTTTTCGATTACGGCCGCCCTGCCAGCGTCACGCTGGTCTGCCTGCTGGATCTGAACGCCGCCGAGCTGCCGATCCGACCGAATGTGGTCGGCGCCACGCTGTCACTTGCCGCAAACGAAAGGGTAAAGCTGTCCGGCCCTGCGCCGTTCCAACTCGAACTTCAAGACCTCGCCCTTTAAGAGTCCATTGCGATGACGCCTCTCAATACCAAGCGCCCGCTGCAGCTCAATGATCAGGGCCAGCTGCGCCACTTCCTCTCGCTCGACGGTTTGCGCCGCGAGTTGCTGACCGAAATCCTCGACACCGCTGACTCCTTCCTTGAAGTCGGCGCCCGGGCGGTCAAAAAAGTCCCGTTGCTGCGCGGCAAAACCGTGTGCAACGTGTTCTTCGAGAACTCCACCCGCACCCGTACCACCTTCGAACTGGCCGCCCAGCGGCTGTCGGCGGACGTCATCACGCTGAACGTGTCGACCTCCTCCGCGAGCAAAGGCGAAACCCTGCTCGACACCCTGCGCAACCTTGAAGCCATGGCTGCCGATATGTTCGTGGTGCGCCACGGCGATTCCGGTGCAGCACACTTCATCGCCGAACACGTATGCCCGCAGGTGGCGATTATCAACGGTGGCGACGGCCGTCACGCGCACCCGACCCAGGGCATGCTCGACATGCTGACCATCCGTCGGCACAAGGGTGGTTTTGAAAACCTCTCGGTGGCCATCGTCGGCGACATCCTGCACTCGCGGGTCGCGCGCTCGAACATGCTCGCGCTGAAGACCCTCGGATGCCCGGATATCCGCGTGATCGCGCCGAAAACATTGCTGCCAATCGGTATCGAGCAGTACGGCGTGAAGGTCTATACCGACATGACCGAAGGTCTGAAAGACGTCGACGTGGTGATCATGCTGCGCCTGCAGCGCGAGCGCATGACCGGCGGCTTGCTGCCGAGCGAAGGCGAGTTCTACCGTTTGTTCGGCCTGACCACCGCGCGTCTGGCCGGCGCCAAACCGGATGCCATCGTCATGCACCCGGGGCCGATCAACCGTGGGGTGGAGATTGAATCGGCGGTAGCCGACGGTCCGCACTCGGTGATCCTCAACCAGGTGACCTATGGCATCGCAATACGTATGGCCGTGCTGTCCATGGCCATGAGCGGGCAAACTGCCCAGCGTCAATTCCAGCAGGAGAACGCCCAGTGAAGCTCAGCATCCTCGGCGCCCGCGTCATCGATCCAGACAGCGGTCTGGATCAAGTTACCGATATCCACGTCGAAGCCTGCAAGATCGTCGCCCTTGGCGCTGCTCCGGCCGGTTTCGTTGCCGTCGACACCATCGACGCCAAAGGCCTTGTGGCCGCACCCGGCCTCGTCGACCTGAATGTCGCCCTGCGCGAGCCGGGTTACAGCCGCAAAGGCACGATTGCCAGCGAAACCCGCGCTGCCGCGGCCGGTGGCGTCACCAGCCTGTGCTGCCCGCCCCGGACCAAACCGGTACTCGATACCTCGGCAGTCGCCGAACTGATCCTGGACCGTGCTCGCGAAGCCGGCAACTGCAAGGTTTTCCCGATCGGCGCATTGAGCAAAGGCCTGGAAGGCGAGCAGCTGGCAGAGCTGATCGCCCTGCGCGATGCCGGCTGCGTCGCGTTTGGCAACGGCCTGGACAGTTTCCGCAACACCCGCACCCTGTGCCGGGCGCTGGAATACGCAGCGACTTTCGATTTGACGGTGATTTTCCACTCTCAGGATCATGATTTGGCAGAGGGCGGCCTGGCCCACGAGGGCCCGACCGCCAGCTTCCTGGGTTTGCCGGGGATTCCGGAAACCGCCGAAACCGTGGCTCTGGCCCGGGATCTGCTGTTGGTCGAGCAAAGCGGCGTGCGCGCGCACTTCAGCCAGCTGACCAGCGCACGTGGCGTGGCCCTGATCGCGCAGGCCCAGGCTCGCGGGTTGCCGGTGACTGCCGATGTGGCACTGTATCAATTGATTCTGACGGACGAAGCGCTGATCGATTTCAACAGCCTGTATCACGTGCAACCACCGCTGCGCACCCGCGCCGACCGCGATGGCCTGCGCGCGGCGGTGAAATCTGGCGTGGTTCAGGCCATTTCCAGCCATCACCAGCCCCATGAGCTGGACGCCAAACTGGCGCCGTTCGGTGCTACCGAACCGGGCATCAGCAGTGTCGAATTGCTGCTGCCATTGGCCATGACCCTGGTTGAAGATGGTTTGCTGGATCTGCCAACGCTATTGGCGCGCCTGAGTGCCGGACCGGCCAACGCACTGCGCCTGCCAGCTGGCAAGCTTGCGGCAGGCGCGCCTGCCGACCTGGTGCTGTTCGATCCGGCCGCGTCGACGGTTGCCGGTGAGGCCTGGCTGTCCAAAGGCGAAAACTGCCCGTTCCTCGGCCATAGCCTGCCGGCGGCCGTGCGTTACACGCTGGTGGACGGGCGGATCAGCTACCAGGCCTGATACCGCGTGATGATCGTTCCCACGCTCCCGCGTGGGAATGCCTCACTGGACGCTCTGCGTCCGCTCCTGAATGTGACGCGGAGCGTCACGGGCTGCATTCCCACGCAGAGCGTGGGAACGATCATCGCGCGAGCGTGGGAACGATCATTTAACGACGCTGTGCATTCCTGATGGAAATCTGATCATTCAGCGTCCAGAAGTCATACAGCACGCCAATCAGGAACAACCCTCCGGTCAGCAGGTAAATAATCCCGCTGATCCATTTTCCCTGATACATGCGATGTAAACCGAACACACCGAGGAACGCCAGCAGTATCCAGGCGACGTTGTACTCGATCGGGCCTGCGGTAAATCGCAGGTCGGCTTCGCGATCCATGCCTGGAATCAGAAACAAATCGATCAGCCAGCCAATCCCGAGCAAACCGAAGGTGAAAAACCAGAGAGTCCCGGTCACCGGCTTGCCGTAATAGAAGCGATGCGCTCCGGTAAAGCCGAAAATCCAGAGCAGGTAACCGATCACCTTACTGTGGGTGTCCTGCGGCGAAACATCCTGACGATAGGTGCTCATGGGTTCCCTCTTTCGATGTGATAGATAAATTTTTTTAGTAGCTCTGTGACTTTTTTGTGTCGAGCCGACGTGTGGCTCATCGACCTTGCAGTCGGCGCAAAGCCTTGTAGCGCCTGACTTGTGTCGGACAGTTGCGCCAATTTACCGCATATTTGCCGAACTTGACCCCTAGGTTGAATCGACCAGCGGCCTTAAAAAAGCCCAAAAAGCTGTTATAAAGTTGCGCGCTTACCTACATAGAGCCTTGCCTTATGCGTCCATTTTTCAAGACATGGCTAACCATTTGCCTATTAATGCCACTGGCCGCCCACGCCACCAATCGTGAGCAACGTCTTCCAAACGTTAATGGTCACACACCGAAATCCCACGTTTCACTAGCCACCACTAAACACAAACATTCTGTAAAACACCCGATTCATCTGAGCAAGGCCGACACCACTCAGGTCCCGCCAATGGCGACCAAGCAAAGCAGCAACGTGTTGAGCCGTGCCGTGAACGTGTTGGGTACTCCTTATCGTTGGGGCGGTAGCAGCCCAAGTAAAGGTTTCGATTGCAGCGGCCTGGTGAAATACGCGTTCACCGATGTCGACGAGGCCGATCTGCCACGCACCTCGAATGCCATGGCCAGCGGTCACGGACAGAAAGTCGACCGTAAGGACCTCAAGCCAGGCGATCTGATCTTCTTCAACATCAAAAGCCACAAGGTCAACCACGTGGCCATCTACCTGGGCAATGACCGCTTCATCCATGCGCCGCGCCGCGGCAAGTCGGTGACCATCGATACACTGAAGAAGCCATACTGGGAAAGCCACTACGTCGTCGCCAAGCGGGTACTGCCGAAAGACCCGAACGCCATGCGTATTGTTCAGCGTTGATTTGAAGCCTTCGAGTTTAGATCGTTCCCACGCTCCAGCGTGGGGATGCAGCCAGTGACGCTCTGCGTCACATTCAAAAAGCGGACGCAGAGCGTCCAGTGAGGCATTCCCACGCGCAGCGTGGGAACGATCAAGGCCCTCATTTCCCACTTCAAAAACCATCCGGCGACCTGGCCTTCTCACGGGCGTGCTCGCGGCTGATCAAGCCCTTGGCCACAAGGTCCTTGAGACACATATCCAGGGTTTGCATCCCCACCGAGCTACCGGTCTGCATTGACGAGTACATCTGCGCAACCTTGTCTTCACGGATCAAATTACGAATTGCCGGGGTGCCGATCATGATTTCGTGGGCCGCAACCCTGCCACCACCAATCTTTTTGATCAGACTCTGAGAAATTACCGCCTGCAACGACTCGGAAAGCATTGACCGAACCATCGATTTCTCCTGTGCTGGAAACACGTCCACCACCCGATCGATGGTTTTCGCCGCAGAAGTGGTGTGCAGCGTTCCGAACACCAGGTGCCCGGTCTCTGCAGCCGTCAGCGCCAGACGGATAGTCTCCAGGTCGCGCATCTCGCCCACCAGAATCACGTCCGGGTCTTCACGCAGGGCCGAACGCAGCGCGGTGGAAAAACTTCGGGTATCGCGGTGCACTTCACGCTGGTTGATCAGGCACTTCTTCGACTCGTGGACGAACTCGATAGGGTCTTCGATGGTGAGGATGTGGTGATGTCGATGGTTATTCAGGTAATCGATCATCGCCGCCAGGGTAGTCGACTTGCCCGAGCCGGTCGGCCCGGTGACCAGCACCAGCCCGCGGGGCACATCGGTAATCTTGCGAAACACTTCATCCATACCAAGATCGTCCAGGCTCAGGACTTTCGATGGAATAGTCCGCAACACCGCGCCGATGCCCCGATTCTGGTTGAACGCGTTGACCCGAAAGCGCGCCACACCAGGCACCTCGAAAGAGAAGTCGAGTTCCAGCAGTTCCTCGAAATCCGCCCGTTGCTTGTCGTTCATGATGTCGTAAATCAGCTCATGAACCTGCTTGTGGTCCAACGCTGGCAAATTAATCCGCCGCACATCACCATCAAGCCGGATCATCGGTGGCAAGCCAGCGGAAAGGTGCAAGTCGGACGCCCCCTGCCTGACGCTGAAGGCCAGCAGCTCAGTGATATCCATAGCGCTCCCCAATTCCAGTAGAATGCCGCAAACCTCAAACCCCTGGCGCACATTGAATGTCCACGATAGCAGACAACATCGCTCAGGTTGATGCACGGATCCGCGCCGCGGCACTTGCCGCGCAACGTGACGAAAACAGCGTCCGCCTGCTGGCTGTGAGCAAGACCAAACCCGCCGAGGCGCTACGCGAGGCTTACGCCGCCGGGATCCGCGACTTCGGTGAGAACTATCTGCAGGAAGCCTTGGGCAAACAGCTCGAATTGGCTGATCTGCCCTTGAGTTGGCACTTCATCGGCCCCATTCAATCGAACAAGACTCGCGCTATCGCCGAGAACTTCGCTTGGGTGCACTCCGTGGATCGTTTGAAAATCGCACAACGCTTGTCCGAACAACGTCCTGCCGAACTACCGCCGCTGAACATCTGTATTCAGGTCAATGTCAGCGGTGAAGCCAGCAAGTCCGGTTGCACCCCGGCCGACTTGCCTGCCCTGGCCAGCGCCATCAGTGCCTTGCCGCGCTTGAAACTGCGCGGGTTGATGGCCATTCCCGAGCCGACTGAAGATCGTGCCGCCCAGGACGCCGCCTTTGCGGTGGTGCAAACCTTGCAATCCAGCCTGAATTTGCCACTCGACACGCTTTCCATGGGCATGAGCCACGATCTGGAATCGGCCATCGCCCAAGGCGCCACCTGGGTACGGATCGGTACCGCACTGTTTGGCGCCCGCGATTACGGCCAGCCCTGAACGTGGCTGACTCACCTCTCTATAAGGACCTGTCATGAGCAAGACTCGTATTGCCTTTATCGGTGCTGGCAACATGGCCGCCAGTCTGATCGGCGGCCTGCGCGCCAAGGGGCTGGAAGCGGCACAGATCTGCGCCAGCGATCCGGGCGCCGAAACCCGGGCCAAAGTCCATGCCGAACACGGCATCGAACTGTTCGCCGACAACGCCGAAGCTGTTCAGGGCGCCGATGTGATCGTCCTGGCGGTCAAACCCCAGGCGATGAAGGCTGTGTGTGAAGCTCTGCGCCCAAGCCTGCAACCCCATCAACTGGTGGTGTCCATCGCTGCCGGCATCACCTGCGCCAGCATGAACAAGTGGCTCGGTGAGCAGCCGATCGTACGTTGCATGCCCAACACCCCGGCGTTGCTGCGCCAGGGCGTCAGCGGCCTGTACGCCACTGCCCGGGTTTCCGCCGAGCAACGTCAGCAAGCCCAAGAGCTGCTCTCGGCTGTCGGCATCGCCCTGTGGCTGGACCAGGAACAGCAGCTCGATGCCGTCACCGCCGTCTCCGGCAGTGGCCCGGCGTATTTTTTCCTGCTGATCGAAGCCATGACCGCTGCCGGCGAGAAGCTTGGCCTGCCACGGGAAACCGCCGCGCAACTGACCCTGCAAACCGCCTTGGGCGCCGCGCACATGGCAGTTGCCAGTGATGTCGACGCCGCCGAACTGCGTCGCCGCGTGACTTCACCTGCGGGCACCACAGAAGCTGCAATCAAGTCGTTCCAGGCTGGCGGCTTCGAAGCTCTGGTGGAAAAAGCACTCGGCGCCGCTGCGCACCGCTCGGCCGAAATGGCCGAACAACTGGGTCAATAAGGAGCCAAGAATGATTGGATTGAATACCGCAGCGGTTTACGTGCTGCAAACCCTCGGCAGTCTGTATCTGCTGATCGTGCTGCTGCGCTTTGTGCTGCAACTGGTGCGGGCGAACTTCTACAACCCGCTCTGCCAGTTCGCCGTGCGCGCCACCCAACCACTGCTCAAGCCCCTGCGCCGGATCATTCCAAGCATGTTCGGCCTGGACATGTCCTCACTGGTGTTGGCGATCATCGTGCAGCTGGCCTTGATGGCCCTGACCCTGTTGTTGACCTACGGCACCACCGGCAACCCGCTGCAATTGCTGATCTGGTCAATCATTGGCGCGACGGCACTGTTCCTGAAGATTTTCTTCTACGCCCTGATCATCAGCGTGATCCTCTCCTGGGTCGCTCCTGGCAGCCATAACCCGGGCGCCGAACTGGTCAATCAGATCTGCGAACCGGCCCTGGCGCCATTCCGCAAAATCCTGCCGAACCTCGGCGGCCTGGATATTTCGCCGATCCTGGCGTTCATGGTGCTCAAGCTGCTGGACATGCTGGTGATCAACAACCTCGCCGCCATGACCATGATGCCGGAAATCCTGCGCCTGCTGATCTAGCCCAGGTCTTTCTGAATGAGCTATTTCCGTTGGGACGGTGACGATCTGATTCTGGAGTGTCACCTGCAACCTGCAGCCCGTAGCGACGAGTTCGCGGGACTGCATGGTGAGCGGCTGAAAATCCGCCTCACTGCGCCACCGGTCGAAGGCAAGGCCAACGCACACCTAATGGCGTTTCTGGCCAAGGCTTTTGGGGTTTCCAAGAGCCAGGTGAGTCTGATCAGCGGTGAGTTGAATCGACAGAAACGGGTTCGGGTGAACTCGCCGAAGAAGCTTCCGGATTTGCCGGGACTGGTGCGTTAAGGCTGGCAGACTGCGTCAAGATCGTTCCCACGCTCCACGCTCTGCGTCCGCTTTGGAGGTGACGCGGAGCGCATTCCTTTGTGGCGCGTGGGAACTATCATTGATTCCTTGGTTGCTGGTCTGGGCAGCGGTCTTTAGACTTACGCCTCATTCAAGCGAGAGCAGGGTCGATGTCCACTGTCTTTCCCCACGATTCTGTTGGTCTGGTGACGCCGCAGATGGCGCACTTCAGCGAACCCCTGGCCCTTGCCTGCGGTCGTTCACTAGCTGCCTACGACCTGATCTACGAAACCTATGGCAAGCTGAACGCCACGGCCAGCAACGCCGTGCTGATCTGTCACGCCTTGTCCGGTCACCACCACGCGGCAGGCTTTCACAGCCCCGCTGACCGCAAGCCCGGCTGGTGGGACAGCTGCATCGGCCCCGGCAAGCCGATTGATACCAATAAATTCTTCGTCGTCAGCCTGAACAACCTCGGCGGCTGCAACGGCTCCACCGGCCCGAGCAGCATCAACCCGGAAAACGGCAAGCCGTTTGGCGCCGATTTCCCGGTGCTGACCGTGGAAGACTGGGTCCACAGCCAGGCGCGTCTTGCCGATCTGCTGGGCATCAGCCAGTGGGCCGCAGTAATCGGCGGCAGTCTGGGCGGCATGCAAGCCTTGCAGTGGAGCATCAGCTACCCCGACCGCATCCGCCACTGCCTGGCGATTGCCTCGGCGCCCAAATTGTCTGCGCAGAACATCGCCTTCAACGAGGTGGCCCGCCAGGCAATCCTGACCGATCCCGAGTTCCATGGCGGTTCGTTCCAAGAACTGGGCGTGATCCCCAAGCGCGGGTTGATGCTGGCGCGGATGGTCGGGCACATCACCTACCTGTCGGACGACTCCATGGGCGAGAAATTCGGCCGTGGCCTCAAGAGCGAAAAGCTTAACTACGACTTCCACAGCGTCGAGTTCCAGGTTGAAAGTTACCTGCGTTATCAGGGCGAAGAGTTTTCCGGGCGTTTTGATGCCAACACTTACCTGCTGATGACCAAAGCACTGGACTACTTCGATCCGGCGGCGAACTTCGACGATAACCTGGCGAAAACCTTCGCCGGTGCCAAGTCGAAATTCTGCGTGATGTCCTTTACCACCGACTGGCGCTTCTCGCCGGCCCGCTCGCGGGAGCTGGTGGACGCACTGATGGCAGCCAAGAAAGACGTCTGCTACCTGGAGATCGATGCTCCGCAAGGCCACGACGCCTTCCTGATTCCGATCCCGCGCTATCTGCAGGCGTTTAGCAACTACATGAACCGAATTTCGCTTTGAGGACGCCATGAGAGCCGACCTGGAAATCATCCAAGAATGGATCCCCGCCGGCAGCCGCGTGCTCGACCTCGGTTGCGGTGATGGCGAACTGCTGACCTGGCTGCGGGACCACAAGCAAGTCACTGGCTACGGTCTGGAAAACGACCCGGACAACATTGCCGAGTGCGTGGCCAAGGGCATCAACGTCATTGAGCAGGATCTGGACAAAGGGCTTGGCAACTTTGCCAGCAACAGTTTCGATATCGTTGTCATGACTCAGGCCCTGCAAGCCGTGCACTACCCGGACCGGATCCTCGACGAAATGCTGCGGGTCGGCCGTCAGTGCATCATTACCTTCCCCAACTTCGGTCACTGGCGCTGCCGCTGGTACCTGGCCAGCAAAGGCCGGATGCCCGTTTCGGAGTTCCTGCCCTACACCTGGTACAACACGCCGAACATCCACTTCTGCACGTTCGGAGACTTCGAAGAACTGTGCCGTGAGCGTGAAGCGCGGGTCATCGATCGCCTTGCCGTCGATCAACAACATCGACATGGGTGGGCCAGTAAGCTATGGCCTAATCTATTAGGTGAGATCGGCATCTACCGCGTCAGCAGCCCCGGACTGCAAGACCACAAGGTCGCGGTGTAAACCACGTTATTTCGAGGAGAACGATCATGGGTCGTTTAGCTCTGTTTCTGCTCACAGCCTGCCTGAGCGTTACGGCCATGGCGGCCGAAGCAATCAAGAGCGATCGCCAGGAAACCTTCGGTGATCTGACGGTGCACTACAACACCTTCAACTCCACCTACTTGCAACCGGATATTGCCAAAGCGGCAGAGCTGATCCGCAGCAAGAACCAGGGCGTGATCAACGTGGCGGTGCTCAAGGCCAACAAACCGGTGATCGCACAGGTCAGTGGCTCGGTAAAGGACCTGACCAGCAAGAGCATCCCGTTGAGCTTCAAACAGATCACTGAACAAGGCGCGGTCTACTACATCGCGCAATTCCCTGTGGACCAGCAGGAAACCCGTACCTTCACGATCAACGTTCAAACTGGCAGCGACACCAACAGCTTCAGTTTCAACCAAGAGCTTTTCCCAGGCGAATAATGAACTTCACGCAACTCGTATTGGCCAGCCATAACGCCGGCAAACTCAAAGAACTCCAGGCCATGCTCGGCGAGTCGGTGCACTTGCGCTCGATCGGCGAGTTCAGCAGCGTCGAGCCAGAAGAAACCGGCCTGTCGTTCGTCGAAAACGCCATTCTCAAGGCCCGTAACGCCGCACGTATTTCTGGCCTGCCGGCATTGGCCGACGATTCAGGGCTGGCGGTGGACTTCCTCGGCGGTGCGCCAGGTATCTACTCGGCACGCTACGCCGACGGCCAGGGCGATGCGGCCAACAACGCCAAACTGCTGAATGTCTTGAAAGATGTGCCTGAGGCCGAACGCGGCGCGCAGTTCGTTTGTGTGCTGGCGCTGGTGCGACATGCCGATGATCCGTTGCCGATTCTCTGCGAAGGGCTGTGGCACGGCCGTATCCTGACCCAAGCCAGCGGCGAGCACGGTTTCGGCTACGACCCGCTGTTCTGGGTGCCGGAACGCGCTTGCTCCAGTGCACAACTCAGCCCGACCGAGAAAAACCAGCTGAGCCATCGCGCCCGCGCCATGGCTCTGCTGCATCAGCGTTTGGGTCTGGCATGACTCAGGATTCATCCGTGCAGCCGCTGATTTTCGGCGGTTCGCAGACGCCTCGCGCGGCCCTGCTCCAGCTGCCGCCCCTGGCGCTGTACATCCACATCCCGTGGTGCGTGCGCAAATGCCCGTATTGCGACTTCAACTCCCACACTGCCAGCCCCGTGCTGCCGGAAGAGGAGTATGTGGACGCCCTGTTGGCTGACCTTGATCAAGACCTGCATGCGGTTTACGGCCGTGAGCTGAGTTCGATTTTCTTCGGCGGCGGCACACCAAGCCTGTTCAGCGCGCAAGCGTTGGGCCGTTTGCTTAAAGGTGTGGAGCAGCGAATTCCGTTTGCCAGCGACATCGAAATCACCCTGGAGGCTAACCCCGGGACTTTCGAGCAAGAAAAATTCGTCGCTTACCGCGCTTTGGGCATCAATCGTCTATCGATTGGTATTCAGAGCTTCCAGCAAGAGAAGCTCAAGGCGCTGGGGCGGATCCACAACGGCGATGAAGCGATTCGCGCCGCTGGCATGGCCCGACAGGCCGGGTTCGACAACTTCAACCTGGACCTGATGCACGGTTTGCCCGATCAGTCCCTGGACGATGCCCTGGACGACTTGCGTCAAGCCATCGCATTGAAGCCGACTCATCTGTCCTGGTATCAGCTGACGCTGGAGCCGAACACAGTGTTCTGGAATCAGCCGCCGACCCTCCCGGAAGACGACACCCTGTGGGATATTCAGGAGGCCGGGCAAGCGCTGCTGGCCGAGCACGGTTACGCCCAGTACGAAGTGTCGGCGTATGCCCAACCCGGTCGCCCGGCGCGGCATAACCTCAATTACTGGAGTTTCGGTGACTTCATCGGCATCGGTGCCGGGGCGCACGGCAAGCTCAGCCATTCGGACGGGCGCATTGTCCGCACCTGGAAAACGCGCCTGCCGAAGGACTACCTCAACCCGGCCAAAAGCTATAAGGCTGGTGAGAAAGCCCTGACCAACGAAGAGCTACCGTTCGAGTTCCTGATGAACGCCCTGCGCCTGACTGACGGTGTCGAGGCGCGGCTGTATCCGGAGCGCACCGGCCTGACGCTGGAAAGCCTTGCCGAAGGCCGTCGCGAGGCCGAACAAAGTGGCTTATTGCAGGTCGAACCCACACGCCTGACGGCCACCGCCCGCGGACAGCTATTCCTCAATGACTTGCTGCAATATTTTCTGATCTAAGGAAATCGAATGGATCTGGTACTCGACCTGCTCGCCACCGTGTCCCGCTGGAGTCGCAGCAACCTTTCGGAAATCGCTCTGGCGCTTGTCGGCTGCCTGCTGGTGCTGTTCGGCGCAGACATCAAAGGCTGGATCGAGCAACGCCTGGGCAGCATCGCCGGCGCCTTGCGCGTCCCGTTGATGGCCCTGCTGTGCATGATCGGCAGCGGCGCCGCACTGATCTACGCCACACCGTGGATTGTTCGCGGCCTGAGCCAGTTCAACAACTACAGCCTGGCGCCGGTGTTGTTGGTGGTGCTGGTGTTGATCGGCGTCGTCGCAGACCGCCGCTGAGCCATTGATCGTTCCCACGCTCCGCGTGGTAACGCCGCCATGGACGCTCTGCGTCCGATTTTGGCTGTGAGGCAGAGCGTCACGGGATGTGCATTCCCACGCAGAGCGTGGGAACGATCATTTCAGCACTGGCTGATCAGGCCAGCTTTTCGAACTTCAAATCCCACACGCCATGCCCAAGACGTTCGCCACGGCGTTCGAACTTGGTGATCGGGCGTTCGGCCGGACGCGGTACGCATTTGCCGTCTTCGGCGAGGTTGCGGTAGCCCGGCGCGACGTCCATGACTTCCAGCATGTACTCGGCATAGGGTTCCCAATCGGTGGCCATATGCAGCACGCCGCCAACTTTCAACTTGCTACGCACCAGCTCAGCGAACGACTCTTGAACGATGCGACGCTTGTGGTGGCGGCTCTTGTGCCACGGGTCCGGAAAAAACAGCAGCAGGCGATCGAGGCTGTTATCCGCGATACAACGATTGAGCACTTCGATCGCATCGCAATCGTAGACCCGCAGGTTGGTCAGGCCCTGAGTCAGCACGCCATTGAGCAGCGCGCCGACACCCGGACGGTGAACTTCAACGCCGATGAAATCCTGTTCCGGTGAAGCCGCAGCCATTTCCAGCAGCGAATGACCCATGCCGAAACCGATTTCCAGGGTGCGCGGCGCGGAACGACCGAACACCTGGTCGAAGTCCACCGGCGCATCGGCCAGCGGCAGAACGAACAGCGGCGTACCTTGTTCCAGACCTTTTTGCTGGCCTTCGGTCATACGCCCGGCGCGCATCACGAAGCTCTTGATGCGGCGGTGCTGGCGTTCTTCGCCTTCTTCCTGCTGGATAGGCATGTCGTTTGATTCAGTCATCAATGGCTCTTACTTGATCAGACCATCCAGCGGCGAGGAGGCGCTGGCATAAAGTTTTTTCGGCATGCGCCCGGCGAGATATGCCAGACGGCCTGCCACAATGGCGTGTTTCATGGCTTCAGCCATCATGATCGGCTGCTGCGCGTTAGCGATGGCCGAGTTCATCAGCACCGCTTCGCAACCCAGCTCCATGGCGATGGTTGCGTCGGAAGCAGTACCGACACCCGCATCCACCAACACCGGGATCCTGGCTTCTTCGAGGATGATCTGCAGGTTGTACGGGTTGCAGATCCCCAGGCCAGTACCGATCAGGCCGGCCAGCGGCATCACGGCGATGCAGCCGATTTCTGCCAATTGTCGGGCAATGATGGGGTCATCGCTGGTGTAGACCATGACGTCGAAACCTTCTTTGACCAGTACTTCAGCGGCCTTGAGGGTTTCGATTACGTTGGGAAACAGGGTTTTCTGATCAGCCAGGACTTCAAGCTTGACCAGGTTATGACCATCCAGCAGTTCGCGGGCCAGACGGCAGGTGCGCACCGCTTCGATCGCGTCATAGCAACCGGCGGTGTTCGGCAGGATGGTGTAACGATCCGGCGGCAGGATGTCGAGCAGGTTCGGTTCACCCGGGTTCTGGCCGATATTGGTCCGACGTACGGCAACGGTGACGATCTCGGCACCCGAGGCCTCGATGGCCAGGCGGGTTTCTTCCATGTCACGGTACTTGCCGGTACCTACCAGCAAACGCGACTGGTAAGTACGACCGGCCAGGACGAAGGGCTTATCGCTACGAACGTTGCTCATGGGAAATCCTCTGTTGGGGTGAGGTTCTGCAGAATGTGTCGACGCTGAATAACCGAGTGATCTAACCGCCGCCGATGGCGTGCACCACTTCAACCTGGTCACCCTCGGCGAGGGCCGTCTCGGCGTGCTGGCTGCGCGGGACGATATCCAGATTGAGTTCGACCGCCACCCGTCGTCCGGTCAGATCCAGACGGTTCAGCAGGGCCGCGACGGTTTCGCCGTCGGGCAGTTCGAAGGATTCACCGTTCAACTGAATGCGCATGCCGGATGCCGTCATCATTTTTAGGGGCCAGCATTCTAGCCCGATCAGTCAGGCCGACCCAAGCCATTCGTCATGAAATGGACCGCTCGGTCAGCTCAACCGCCAAGCGGCAAGGCCGAGGCAGAACCAGCCGACCAGAAAGGCCAACCCGCCAAATGGCGTGACGATACCCAGCGTGCTGACACCGGTCAGGGTCAACAGGTACAGACTGCCGGAGAACAGCAAGATGCCGATGGCGAATGAAGCGCCCGCCCAGTTCATCAAACGCCCGGAAATCTGTGTCGCCAGCAACGCTACCGCCAGCAATGCGAGGGTGTGCACCAATTGGTAAGTGACCCCTGTGTGAAAAATCGCCAGGTACTCCGCGCTCAGGCGACTTTTCAGGCCATGAGCAGCAAACGCTCCAAGGGCGACGCCGGTAAACCCGAAGAAGGCAGCCAGCATCAGAAAGCCACGCAGCATGAGGAACTCCAGTCAGAATCATTCAACAAGGTCTGTATAATGACCCGCTCCACGGGTTCGACCAAGCCATCTCTATGCTGCGTTTACTTTTTCGTCGTTTCACCAAAGCCCTGTTCTGGTTCGCAGTTGGCAGCGTTTTGCTGGTACTGGTGTTTCGCGTCGTGCCACCACCAGGGACGGCGTTGATGGTCGAACGCAAGGTCGAATCCTGGTTCGACGGCGAGCCTATTGAGCTGCAACGCAGCTGGCGGCCGTGGAACGAGATATCCGACGACTTGAAAATCGCGGTGATTGCCGGCGAGGACCAGAAGTTCTCCGAGCACTGGGGTTTTGATTTCGGCGCGATTGAGGCGGCGCTCGCCCATAACGAGCACGGCGGCTCGATCCGCGGTGCCAGCACCCTGAGCCAGCAAGTATCGAAAAACCTGTTTCTGTGGTCCGGTCGCAGCTGGCTGCGCAAGGGCCTGGAAGCCTGGTTCACGGGGCTCATCGAAGTCTTCTGGCCCAAGCAGCGGATTCTTGAGGTGTACCTCAACAGCGTCGAGTGGGATGACGGCGTGTTCGGCGCCGAAGCGGCGGCTCGGCATCACTTCGGCGTCAGCGCGGCGTCCTTGTCGCGTCAGCAGGCCAGCCTGCTGGGGGCCGTACTGCCTAACCCGCGAGCCTGGAGCGCCAGCCATCCGAGCAGCTATGTTGCAGGACGCGCGAGCTGGATTCGTCAGCAGATGGGCCAGTTGGGTGGGGATGGCTATCTCGCGGGGTTGAACGATTCGCGCAGGGCGCCTTGGGCGCTGTGATCATTGGAGAGTGATGCAGAACCTGTAGGAGCGAGGCTTGCCCGCGATGAACGATGACGCGATGTTTCAGATATACCTCGGTCGCAGCTATCGCGGGCAAGCCTCGCTCCTACAACAGCACAAACAAAAACGCCCCGATCAGATCGGGGCGTTTTTTTGTCTGGATACTGCGTTCTAAGCGGCGATCGACAGTTTCAGCTTGTTCATCGCGCTCTTCTCAAGCTGACGAATACGCTCGGCTGACACGTTGTACTTCTGCGCCAGGTCATGCAGCGTGGCTTTATCTTCTGCCAGCCAGCGCTGGTAGAGAATGTCGCGGCTTCGATCGTCGAGCACTTCCAGCGCTTCGTGCAGGTTGCTGCTGGAGTTGTCGGTCCAGTCGGCGTCTTCCAGTTGACGCGCCGGATCGTACCGGTGGTCTTCCAGATAGTTGGCCGGCGACTGGAAGGCGCTGTCGTCGTCTGCTTCCGCAGCCGGGTCGAAGGCCATGTCATGGCCGGTCAGGCGACTTTCCATCTCGCGCACTTCCCGCGGCTCTACGCCGAGGCTTTCTGCCACACGATGGACTTCTTCGTTGTTCAGCCAGGCCAGACGTTTTTTCTGGCTGCGCAGGTTGAAGAACAGCTTGCGCTGAGCCTTGGTGGTGGCGACCTTGACGATGCGCCAGTTGCGCAGGATGAATTCGTGGATTTCAGCCTTGATCCAGTGCACGGCGAACGACACCAGGCGCACACCCATTTCCGGGTTGAAGCGTTTTACCGCTTTCATCAGGCCGACGTTGCCTTCCTGGATCAGGTCAGCCTGAGCCAGACCGTAGCCGGAATAGCTACGCGCTATATGTACTACAAAACGCAGGTGGGCGAGCACCATCTGCCGAGCCGCCCCAAGATCCTGCTCATAATAGAGACTCTCGGCCAGTTCACGCTCCTGCTCCGGTGTCAGCAATGGGATGCTGTTCACCGTGTGCACATAAGCCTCCAGGTTTGCACCCGGGACTAAAGCATATGCAGGTTGCAAAGAAGTGGTCATACGAAAAAACCTCCGACTCACATAACTCGTGCAGTTCAGCACTGCGAAAATTGACCGGAAACCGTAGGACAAGTTCCCTAGAAAACTGAAAGGTCAATACAAGCAAAAAGACACTACTTAGGCGCAAGCTCCCTGAGGTGGCGTGCTACCGCAATCCAAGCACCGATATACCCTAACAGCACCGCGCCAAGCAAGAGCGACAGACCATCGGCGGGTGGCACCCCCGCCAGTGCAAAATCACTGCCGTACAACCCGGCCAGCCCGACCACCGCGTCGTTCAGCCAGTTGAGCCCGAACGCCAATACGCCCCAGGAAAAAATCCCTGCACCGAAGCCATAAAGCGCACCCATATATAGAAAGGGCCTACGCACATAGCTGTCAGTGCCGCCGACGAGTTTAATCACTTCTATCTCTGTGCGGCGGTTTTCAATATGAAGACGAATGGTATTGCCTATCACCAAAAGTAATGCAGAAACCAAAAGCACGGTCAGACCGAACACAAAACGGTCCCCCAGCTTGAGAATCGCTGCCAGGCGCTCGACCCAGACTAGATCAAGCTGTGCCTGTTGCACCTTCGGCAGCCCGGAAAGTCTTTGTCTTAATGCTTCAAGGGTGGGCTTGTCGACTTCATTCGGGGTCACCAGGACCACGCCTGGCAACGGATTCTGCGGCAGCTCTTTGAGCGCCTCGCCCAGGCCAGACTGCTGTTGAAACTCTTCCAGCGCCTGATCACGGCTGATGTACTCAGCATCCGCGACGCCCGGCAGGCCCTTGATCTGCTCACGCAGGTGCTCGCCTTCGTTGGCGCTGGCGTCGAGTTGCAGGTACAGGGAAATCTGCGCCGCGCGCTGCCAGGACCCGCCTAGACGTTCGACATTGCTCAGCAACAGCGAAAGCCCCATCGGCAAGCTGAGGGCAACGGCCATCACCAGACAGGTGAAAAAGCTGCCGATCGGCTGTTTGCCCAGGCGACGCAGGCTGTCCAGCAGGCTGGCGCGGTGACTCTCGATCCAGGCATGCAGCAAGGTGCTGAAGTCCGGGCCGTCGTCATCGTCGCGTTTTTTCTTCTGCGGTTGCGGGTCGGCGGCCTTTGGCGCCACACGCTCGGAAACCTTCGGACTGCGTGTCGCACTCATGCCCCAGCCTCCCCGTCGCCGATAAGGCGGCCGCGTTGCAGCGTCAGCATGCGATGACGCATGCGGGCAATCAGCGCCAGGTCGTGGCTGGCGATCAGCACGCTGGTGCCCAGCCGGTTGATGTCTTCGAATACACCCATGATTTCCGCCGCCAGACGCGGGTCGAGGTTACCGGTCGGTTCGTCCGCCAGCAGCAGTGCCGGGCGGTGAACGATGGCACGGGCAATACCGACGCGCTGTTGCTGGCCGGTGGACAGGTCACCCGGGTACAGGTCGGTCTTGTCCGAAAGCGCCACACGCTCAAGGGCCGAGTCCACGCGCTTGGCGATTTCAGCCTTGGACAGGCCAAGAATCTGCAACGGCAAGGCGATGTTGTTGAACACCGTGCGATCGAACAGCAACTGGTGGTTCTGGAACACCACGCCAATCTGCCGACGCAGGAAAGGAATCTGGGCATTGCTGATCTGACCCAGATCCTGGCCGGCCAGCAGCAACTTGCCGGTAGTCGGGCGCTCCATGGCCAGCAACAGCCGCAATAAGGTGCTTTTACCGGCGCCGGAATGGCCCGTAACAAACAAAAATTCGCCCCTTCGGACTCGAAAGCTCAGCTCATGCAAGCCGACGTGTCCGTTCGGATAGCGTTTACCGACCTGTTCGAAACGAATCATGAACGCTCCCGCTCGGCAAAAAGTGCCTGGACAAAGGGTTCGGCTTCAAAAGTACGCAGATCATCGATGCTTTCACCGACACCGATGTAGCGAATGGGCAGGCCAAATTGCTTGGCCAGGGCGAAAATCACCCCGCCCTTGGCCGTGCCGTCGAGCTTAGTCAACGCCAGACCGGTCAGCTCGACCGTCTGATGGAATTGTTTGGCCTGGTTAATAGCGTTCTGGCCAGTGCCGGCGTCGAGCACCAGCAGTACTTCGTGCGGCGCATCGGCGTCGAGTTTGCCGATAACCCGACGAACCTTCTTCAGTTCTTCCATCAGGTTGTCTTTGGTGTGCAGGCGACCGGCGGTGTCGGCGATCAATACATCAATGCCACGGGCTTTGGCGGCCTGGACTGCATCGAAGATCACAGACGCGGAATCGGCCCCGGTATGCTGGGCGATCACCGGGATCTTGTTGCGCTCGCCCCAGACCTGTAATTGCTCGACCGCCGCCGCACGGAAAGTATCACCGGCCGCAAGCATGACTTTCTTGCCTTCGAGTTGCAGTTTCTTCGCCAGCTTGCCAATAGTGGTGGTTTTACCGGCACCGTTCACACCAACCACCAGAATCACGAATGGCTTGTTCTGCGAGGTGATGTTCAGTGGCTGCTCGACCGGTTTGAGCATGCTCGCAAGCTCGGCCTGCAGGGACTTGTAGAGTGCATCGGCGTCGGCCAGCTGTTTACGTGCGACCTTCTGGGTCAGGCTCTGGATGATCACCGAAGTCGCTTCGACACCGACGTCAGCGGTCAGCAGACGGGTTTCGATATCTTCCAGCAATTCGTCATCGATCAGCTTCTTGCCCAGGAACAGGCTGGCCATGCCCTCGCCGATGCTGGCACTGGTCTTGGACAGGCCTTGCTTGAGGCGGGCAAAGAAACCGACTTTGTTTTCTTCGCGACTGGCACCGACCGGCTCCGCGGCTGCAGGCAATTCACTCGGCGCGCTGGGTACTGGCGCAACAGGCGCAGTAACAACCGGTGCAGCGACTGGCACTGGCGCCGGAGCCTGGACAGGTTCTGGAGCAACAAATGCGGCAATCACTGACTCTGGGACATCGGGTTCAACAGCAACCGGCTCAACAAACGAAATCGGCTCGACAGCCAGTAGCTCTACCGCTTGCTGAGTGACCGTTGGCGCAGGAATCGGCGGAGTGATATGCGGCGCCAGCTCATCTTCGACCAGCCCCACCGGCTCTTCTGCCACCGGCAGGACCAGCCAGGGCTTGTGCTCGACTTCCGGCGTCAGCGGTGCTTCCTGCGCCAGAGCAGGTTCAGCTACAGACTGATGCACCGACTCAGTGATCGGCAACACCAGCGGCGCCGGCGCTTGTGCAACAGGCGCAGCTTCTATTACCGGCTCAGGAACGGCCTCAGGAAGTGGCTTTGGCTGTTCGACGACGGTTTCCTGCGGCTTTTTGCGCAGCCACCCGAACAGGCTTTTTTTCTCGCCAGCCGCAGCTGGGCTCTTCTTGTCGTCGTTGGAACCAAACATGGATGACGGCTATCTCAAGGTAGCGACGCGCCAATGTGACGCCTCGACAGATAAATATTCGATGCAGAACAGACTGCT
Source organism: Pseudomonas sp. GW821-FHT01E05 (assembly GCF_059422425.1). Taxonomy (NCBI): domain Bacteria; kingdom Pseudomonadati; phylum Pseudomonadota; class Gammaproteobacteria; order Pseudomonadales; family Pseudomonadaceae; genus Pseudomonas; species Pseudomonas sp. GW821-FHT01E05. The sequence goes on along the minus strand of NZ_JBWKWW010000001.1, from coordinate 480,374 downwards.
TTTTAGCCAGCTTGTTCACGCGCAACATTTTGTCGAGGTGCCCATCGGCACCTCAAAGGTCGACTAATACGAAGGACTGGTACGGCATCGTCGGCGAAAACGCAGAGTTTAGTTGACAAACTCAAAGCTTCAGCCGCAAACCCAAACAACCTGCTGACCGTTCAAAGGCCTGATAGGCGTGGCCGCCAGTAAAACGGATCAGTATCCTAGGGCGTGTCATCAATCATTACCAGTACCGCGTGGCCGCCTGAAAACCGGCCTGATAGTGCGCGGTACTGGTAATGATTGATGACACGCCCCAACCTCTCGCCCGCCGACGCCAAGACCAAGCGGGCAGCCCAACAGGTTTAAAAACGAATGAATGCTCTAGCCCGCCGCGCCGCAGGCCTGTTGCTCAGCACAGTTTGTCTGCCTCTTTCAGCTCTGGCTGCCGACCCACAGCCCACCCACGAGTTCACCCTCGACAACGGCCTGAAAGTGGTCGTGCGCGAAGACCATCGCGCTCCCGTGGTGGTTTCGCAGATCTGGTACAAGGTCGGCTCCAGTTATGAAACCCCGGGCCAGACCGGTTTGTCCCACGCTCTGGAACACATGATGTTCAAGGGCAGCGAGAAAGTCGGTCCCGGCGAAGCATCGTTGATCCTGCGCGATCTGGGCGCCGAAGAGAACGCGTTCACCAGCGACGATTTCACCGCCTTTTACCAGGTACTGGCTCGCGACCGCCTGGGCGTGGCTTTCGAACTGGAAGCCGACCGCATGGCCAACCTGCGCCTGCCGGCCGATGAGTTCAGCCGCGAAATTGAAGTGATCAAGGAAGAGCGTCGCCTGCGCACCGACGACAAGCCGACGTCCAAGGCCTTCGAGCGCTTCAAGGCCATGGCTTACCCGGCGAGCGGTTACCACACGCCGACCATCGGCTGGATGGCGGACCTGGACCGGATGAAGGTCGAAGACCTGCGCCGCTGGTACCAGTCCTGGTATGTGCCGAACAACGCCACGCTGGTGGTGGTCGGTGATGTGACCCCGGATGAAGTCAAAGCCTTGGCCCAACGCTACTTTGGTCCGATCGCCAAACGTGCCATACCGCCAGCGAAGATCCCGCTGGAGCTGGCCGAGCCCGGCGAACGCCAGATCACCCTGCACGTGAAGACCCAACTGCCGAGCCTGATGCTGGGCTTCAACGTGCCAAGCATCGCCACTGCGGTGGACAAGCGCTCGGTGAATGCCTTGCGACTGATCTCGGCCCTGCTCGATGGCGGTTACAGCGCACGCCTTCCGACCCAACTGGAGCGCGGCGAAGAGCTGGTCTCCGGTGGCTCGTCGAGTTACGACGCCTACACCCGTGGCGACAGTCTGTTCACGCTCTCTGCGACGCCCAACTCCCAGAAAAAGAAAACCATGGCCCAGACCGAAGCGGGCCTGTGGCGCCTGCTCGAACAGTTGAAAACCACCGCCCCCACCACGGATGAACTGGAGCGCGTCCGCGCCCAGGTGATCGCCGGCCTGGTCTTCGAGCGTGACTCGATCACCAGCCAGGCCACTGCCATCGGCCAGCTGGAGAGCGTCGGTCTGTCCTGGAAACTGATGGATACCGAACTCGCCGAGCTGCAAAGCGTGACTCCGGAAGACATCCGCAACGCCGCCCGCACCTATTTCACCCGCGAACGTCTCAGCGTTGCGCATGTCCTGCCCGAGGAGACAACACATGAGTGAGCGCAAAAAATCACGCCTGGCCTTGATCGGCCTGGTACTCGTCGCGCTGGTCCTTTCACTGGGTTTCTACTTCAGCCGCCCAGGCCAATCCGATGCCAGCCAGGCACTCGATCAGGCCAAGGCCAGCAAAAAGCTGCAATCGCTGACCGAGCTGGACGGCAAGGCGCCAAGCCACCGTGCGCTGGACGTACAAACCTGGAAAACCGCCGAAGGCGCCAAGGTGCTGTTCGTTGAAGCCCGCGAACTGCCGATGTTCGACATGCGCCTGACCTTCGCCGCGGGTAGCAGCCAGGATGGCAGCACACCCGGTCTGGCGCTGCTGACAAACGCCATGCTCAATGAAGGCGTGGCTGGTAAAGACGTCGGAGCGATTGCCGAAGGCTTCGAAGGTTTAGGTGCCGATTTTGGCAATGGGGCTTATAAAGACATGGCGATAGCATCGCTGCGCAGCCTGAGCGCCGTTGATAAACGCGCACCTGCCTTGAAGCTGTTTGCCGAAGTCGTGGGCAAACCGACACTCCCGGCTGACTCGCTGGCGCGAATCAAAAACCAGATGCTCGCCGGTTTCGAATATCAGAAGCAGAGCCCCGGCAAACTGGCGAGCCTTGAGCTGATGAATCGCTTGTACGGCAATCATCCTTATGCCCACGCCAGCGATGGCACGGCAAAAAGTATTCCGTCGATCACCCCTGCGCAAATACGGACGTTCCATGACAAGGCTTATGCCGCTGGCAATGTGGTGATTGCCTTGGTCGGCGACCTGTCACGCACGGAAGCCGAAGCCGTTGCCGCGCAAGTTTCCGCCGCGCTGCCGAAAGGTCCGGCGCTGGCCAAAATCGAGCAACCGGTTGAGCCAAAGGCCAGCATTGGCCATATCGAGTTCCCGTCCAATCAGACCAATCTGATGCTCGCGCAACTGGGCATTGACCGTGATGATCCGGACTACGCGGCGCTGTCCCTGGGCAACCAGATCCTCGGCGGCGGTGGTTTCGGTACACGGCTGATGGACGAAGTCCGCGAGAAGCGCGGCCTGACCTATGGCGTATACTCCGGTTTCTCCCCGATGCAGGTCCGCGGGCCGTTCATGATCAATCTGCAAACCCGCGCCGAGATGAGCGAAGGAACGCTGAAACTGGTCCAGGACGTTCTCGCCGATTACCTGAAAACCGGTCCGACCCAGAAAGAACTGGACGACGCCAAGCGTGAACTGGCCGGCAGCTTCCCGCTGTCCACCGCGAGCAACGCCGATATCGTCGGTCAGCTTGGTGCCATGGGTTTCTACAACCTGTCACTGAGCTACCTTGAAGACTTCATGCAACAGTCCCAAAGCCTGACCGTCGACCAGGTCAAGACTGCGCTGAACAAACACCTGAGCGCTGACAAAATGGTTATTGTCAGCGCCGGGCCAACCGTTCCACAAAAGCCGTTACCGGCCCCTACTGACAAACCTGCCGAGCAACCGCTCGGGGTTCCGGAGCATTAATGGCCAGCCCATCGCGTCCCAGCAAAAAACCTGTTCACAACGTCCATAACGGCGTTGGTCAGCTGCGTATCATCGGCGGAGAATGGCGTAGCCGTCGCCTGAGCTTCCCGGACGCTCCGGGCCTGCGCCCGACCCCGGACCGCGTCCGCGAAACCCTGTTCAACTGGCTCGCACCGTACGTCGTCGGGGCCAAAGTGCTCGACCCGTTTGCCGGTAGCGGCGCACTGTTCCTCGAAGCCCTGTCCCGTGGCGCTGCCATGGGCCAGGCGCTGGACAGTAGCAACATTGCCGTTTCCAGTCTGCGCGAGCACCTGGGCACCCTGCGCTGCACCACCGGTCACGTGCAGACCGCCGACGCCTTGCGCTACCTGGAAACCCAGCCGGCGACGCCGTTCGACCTGGTATTTCTCGATCCACCGTTCAACCAGAACCTGTTGCCCGCTGCCTGCACACTGCTGGAAGAGCGCCAATGGCTGGCCGACGCCGCGTGGATCTATACTGAAAGCGAAACGGCGCCCTCGACGCTCGGCCTTCCAGCCAGCTGGCGCCTGCACCGGGAGCAAAAATCCGGGCGGGTGCACTACGCGCTGTGGCAACGTATGGCAGAGACCGTCGGTTAATCGACCGGCCTGAAAAAGGTTCATACCCGGGGTCTGTTGACAGACCTTGGGTACGCAATTGTGCACCGAGAAAAATCGTGCCTACACCGTCAGATCGTTTCACCCCTGCCTTTGGCTTGGGCAACCCGCACCTGCAAACCTTGTGGGGCCCACTGTGGCGCAAAACCACTCATCTCGACCGGCAACGTGAACGACTCTGGCTTGAAGATGGCGACTTCCTCGACCTCGACTGGCATGGCCCTCATAGCTCCAATGCCCCCTTGGTGCTGGTGTTGCACGGACTGACCGGGTCTTCAAACTCGCCCTATGTGGCCGGGTTGCAAAAAGTGCTGGCAGCTCGAGGCTGGGCCAGCGTGGCGCTGAACTGGCGCGGCTGCTCGGGCGAACCGAATCTGTTGCCACGCAGCTATCACTCCGGCGCCAGCGAAGACCTCGCGGCAACGATCAGCCATCTGCGGGCCCAGCGGCCGTTGGCTCCGTTGTATGCAGTCGGCTATTCGCTGGGCGGTAATGTGCTGCTCAAACATCTCGGGGAAACCGGCCACGACAGCGAGCTGCTGGGCGCCGTGGCGGTTTCGGTACCCTTTCGTCTCGACCAGTGCGCTGACCGTATCGGCCAGGGTTTTTCCAGGGTTTATCAGGCGCATTTCATGCGCGAGATGCTGGCCTACATCAAAAACAAGCAACGGCGATTCCTGCATGACGGCCGCCACGAAGGCCTGGCCACCCTGGACGGGCTCGGCTCGCTGGACAACTTGCGGACTTTCTGGGATTTCGACGGCCGGGTCACCGCGCCACTGAATGGGTTTCTGGATGCCGAAGACTATTACCGGCGCGCCTCCAGTCGTTATTTTCTCGGGGCCATCCGCACACCGACCCTGATCATTCAGGCAGCTGACGATCCGTTCGTATCCCTCCACAGCTTGCCGCAGGCTGAAGAGCTGTCACCGAGCACGCAGTTTGAATTGCAGACCAAGGGTGGGCATGTCGGTTTTGTCGACGGAACCCTGCACAAACCCGGCTACTACCTGGAACGCCGTATCCCGCATTGGCTGACCGGTGCAGGTCACAGGTAGCGATGATGAACACTGAGGGCGAGTCGATCCGCTTCTGGCAAGCCGCGCCGCTGGCCGGTGTCGAGTTATTGGCCGCCCGCTACATCGAGCACCGTTTTGTACCCCATGTGCATGATGGTTATGTCATTGGCCTGATCATGGCCGGCGCCCAGCGTTATCGCTATCGCGGCGCAGAACATCTGGCGGGCACCGGGACATTGGTGCTGATCAATCCGGACGAATTGCACACCGGCCACAAAGGTACCGATGACGGGTGGCTGTATCGGGCCTTTTATCCAGACAACGAGCAGATTCTCTCACTGCTGGCCGAGCTCGAACTCCCGGCCAACAGCCTTCCGGCATTCGGTGCCACGCTCTATCGCGATCCGGACCTGGTGAGCGGCTTCTGCCAGCTGCACCGGTTGCTGGAAAGCCCGGCCACGGCGCTGCAACAGCAGACAGTCTGGCGGGAAATGATGCTGTCTTTGCTGCAACGGCACGCGGGAGTGCCCACGCCCGGTAAGCCAGGGCAGGAACATCGCGCCATCGTCCAGGCCAAAGAGCTGCTGCAATCGCAACTGGCCTCGCCGCCCTCCCTCGAAGAACTGGCCACTGCGGTTAACCTGTCACCCTTTCATTTCGCCCGAGTGTTTCGCCGGGCAACCGGCATGCCGCCACATACCTGGCTGATGCAGCAGCGCATTGCTCAAGCGCGGGCATTGTTGCGCAAAGGTTGCCTGCCGCTGGAAGTGGCGACGCAATTGGGCTTCGCCGACCAGAGCCATCTGAGCCGGCAGTTCAAGCAAGTCTATGGCGTCGGGCCGGGGGCTTATCGGACCGCAAGCGCAAGATCGTTCAAGACAGACTTTTCCTGAGCTGCCTAAGATGCGGGCAACAAGGAGAGTCTTGATGACCCGCAAACAGCTTTATTCCCGAGGTATCCGCGACAGCTTTGCCATGGCCGTGGGCATTCTGCCGTTCGGGCTGATCTTCGGCACATTGGCCGGCGCCGCTGGCCTGACGTTATGGCAAGCGGTCGGTATGTCGCTATTCGTCTACGCCGGTTCCGCGCAATTTATCGTCATCAGCCTGTTCGGCGCAGGTGCCAGTGCGGTGGTGATTCTGCTGACGACCTTTATCGTCAATCTGCGCCACGTGCTTTACAGCGCCACCCTGCAGCCTCATGTCAGCCAGTTGCCGCAGCGTTGGCGAGTGTTGTTGGCGTTTTGGCTGACGGATGAAACCTTCGCAGTGGTTCAACGCTTCTATCTGCTGCACGGTGATCGCCCGCTTGCGCACTGGTATTGGCTGGGCGTCACCAGTTCGCTGTATGTGTGCTGGGTGTCGAGTTCACTGGTGGGTGTGCTGTTCGGTCAGGCCGTGCCGGACTTGGCGAGCTGGGGGTTGGAGTTTGCCATGCTGGCGACCTTTATCGGCATCGTCGTGCCGTTGCTGCGCAATAAACCACAAGTTGCTGCCGCACTGGCGGCAGGCGCCGTAGCATTGGTGACCTATGGCTGGCCCTACAAACTCGGACTGATGGCAGCCGCCTTCAGCGGGATTGCGGTGGGCGCAGTGTTGGAGCGTCGACGATTGGCGACTCAGACTGGCAAGGAGTTGCACTCATGAGTTACTGGTGGCTGATTTTCGGCATGGCCGCGATTACCTTTGTGCTGCGCTACAGCTTGTTCGCCTGGCCAAATCTGAGCTTCCCGCCGCTGGTGCGCCAGGGTTTGCACTATGTGCCGACAGCAGTGCTGACAGCTATTGTAGTGCCCGGCATGTTGCTGCCCGATGGTGAGCATTGGGCGCTGAACCTGAGTAATGCGTACCTGTTGGCGGGGTTGGTCGCGATTGCCATTGCCGCGTTGACCCGGCATTTGCTGGCGACCATTGGAGGCGGGTTGCTGGTGTTCTTTTTGTTGCGCTGGATGATGGGGCAATTGCCGGTCTAGTGATCGTTCCCACGCTCCGCGTGGGAATGCCGCCCGGGACGCTCTGCGTCCGCCGTTGATGTGACGCAGAGCGTCACTGGATGCATTCCCACGCAGGAGCGTGGGAACGATCGTTATCTTCAATCGCCCTTGGCGATGCCACGCTTGGGATCGGTAATCCACTCACTCCACGATCCTGCATACAGACTGGCCAGCGGATAACCTGCCAGGCACAACGCAAAAAGGTTATGGCAAGCCGTCACGCCGGAACCGCAATAGGCCACCAGTTCACTCGGCGAGCGGTCACCCAGCTTCGCAGCGAAACGTTGCTTGAGCTGGTCTGCCGGGAGAAAACGCCCGTCGCCACCCAGGTTTTCGCTGAACGCCGCGCATTGTGCGCCGGGGATGTGCCCGGCCACGGGGTCGATCGGCTCCACCTCGCCACGGAAACGCGGCTGGGCGCGAGCATCGAGCAAGGTCAGGGTTGGCTGGCCGAGGCGCTTTTGCAGTTGTTCGGCACTCAATAGCAGCGAGTCGTCTGGTGTACCTGCAAAGCTGCCGGGGCGTGTATCAGGCGCGTCCAGACTCAACGGCAAACCAGCCGCGTGCCAGGCCTTCAAGCCGCCATCGAGAATGAACACACCGTCGCGCTTGCCCAGCCAGGCCAGCAGCCACCAGGCGCGTGCGGCAAATGCACCGGGGCCATCGTCATACAGCACAATTTCACTTTCGGCATTGATACCCCAGGCCTGCAAACGCTCAGTCAGCTGCTCAGGATCCGGCAACGGATGGCGACCGGTCACCCCCTTGATCACAGGACCGCTGAGGTCACGCTCCAGATCGGCGAAAGATGAGCCGGCGATATGCCCTTCGGCATAACTGCGCTGGCCGTAGTCCGGGTCTTCCAGGGCAAAACGGCAATCCAGAATCACCAGCCCGGCCTGCTCCTTTTTCAAGTCCAGAGCTTGAGGGCTGATCAATTGCGCAATGGGCATAACGGGCTCCTGTGATTAAGTCTGTGGTTGATCCTACTGCACTTCTTCCAGTGCCTGCGCCAGCGGCACATAAAACTCATCGAACAGCGCAGTCACTGCCTCCCGAGCCTGGTCAGTGACAAATCCGGCTTCCAGTACCAACACCTGATAGACCCCGCGCTTGATGGCCTCTTCACTCAGATGCGTGGAATTTTCCCTCGTGGTGCAGAGAAAGCGCACCCAGGAGGTGAGGATGATCCAGGCGTTGAGGGTCAGCGATTCAATCTGGACCCTGCCCATGCTCAGGATTCCGGCCTCGACAAAGCCCTCGTAAATGGCCGTGCCCTGGATCAGACAGCGCTGGGAAAACCGTCGGTAGCGAGCGGCCAGTTCCGGGTCACTGTCGAGCAGGTGTTCGAGGTCTCGGTGCAGGAATCGGTAGCGCCACATGGCGGCGAGCAGCGCCTGCAGGTAATAACGTTTGTCTTCGACCGTAGCCGCACGGCCCTGGGGTGGGCGCAGGAAACTGTCCACCAGGTTTTCGTACTCACTGAACAGCACGGCGATGATCGCCTGCTTGTTGGGGAAGTGGTAGTACAGGTTGCCCGGGGAAATTTCCATGTGGGCCGCGATGTGGTTGGTGCTGACGCTACGCTCGCCCTGCTGATTGAACAGCTCAAGGCTGTTCTGGACGATGCGCTCGCTGGTTTTTATCCGTGGGGCCATGGGCTGGGCTTTAATTCAGAGTGCGTTAACGAGCATCTTACGACCTATCCCGAATCGGATAAATCAAAGCTGTCGAGTGATGTCATTTGACATTTTAGAGCATAGACTCTAAAAACAAGCCTCTCGAATAAAAATCGGAGCCATCCATGCCTGCCGACATTGCCTATCTGCAAGACTCTCAACCGCAACTGGATGAGCTCCACAGGCTGTTTGCCGCCCAGCGCCAGGCCTATGCGGCCCACCCAATGCCACCAGCGGCGCAACGCCAGCAATGGCTCAAGGCCTTGCGTCATGTGTTGAGCGACGAACGCCAGGCGTTGATCGACGCCATCAGCCAGGATTTCAGCCACCGCAGCGCCGATGAAACCTTGCTTGCCGAACTGATGCCCAGCCTGCACGGCATTCATTACGCCAGCAAACACCTCAAAGGCTGGATGAAATCGTCCCGACGCAAAGTAGGCGCAGCCTTCCAGCCCGCCTCGGCCAAAGTCATCTATCAACCACTGGGCGTGGTCGGGATTATCGTGCCGTGGAACTATCCGCTTTACCTCGCCATCGGCCCCTTGGTCGGCGCGTTGTCCGCCGGTAATCGGGTGATGCTCAAGCTCAGCGAGTCGACGCCGGCCACCGGGCAATTGCTCAAGGAATTGTTGGCTCGGGTCTTTCCAGAAGACCTGGTCTGCGTTGTATTGGGAGAAGCCGAGGTCGGCATGGCGTTTTCCAGACTACGCTTCGATCACCTGCTGTTTACCGGCGCCACCAGCATTGGCAAGCATGTCATGCGCGCCGCGGCAGAACACCTGACCCCCGTGACCCTGGAACTGGGCGGCAAATCGCCGGCCATTGTCTCCGCCGACGTACCGCTCAAGGATGCCGCTGAACGCATCGCCTTCGGCAAAACCCTGAACGCGGGACAAACCTGTGTCGCTCCGGATTACGTGCTGGTGCCGGAGGACCGCGTTGGCGCCTTCATCGAAGCCTATCGCAAGGCCGTTCGCGGGTTTTATCCCAAGCTTGCAGACAACCCGGACTACACCGCGATCATCAATGACCGACAAATGGCACGGCTCAACGGTTACCTCAGCGACGCCACCAGCAAGGGTGCGTTGCTGATCCCGCTGTTCGAACAGGGTCAGGGTCGACGCATGGGCCACAGCCTGTTGCTGAACGTCAACGACGAAATGACCGTAATGCAGGACGAAATCTTCGGTCCAGTGCTGCCCATCGTCCCCTACACCGGCCTGGATCAAGCCTTTACCTACATCAACCAACGACCGCGTCCGCTGGCGCTCTACTACTTCGGCTACGACAAGGCAGAACAAAGCCGCGTGCTCAACGAAACCCACTCAGGGGGCGTTTGCATCAACGACACCCTGCTGCACGTCGCTCAAGACGATATGCCGTTCGGCGGCATCGGCGCATCGGGGATGGGCCATTACCACGGCCGTGAAGGCTTCCTGACGTTCAGCAAGGCCAAGGGCGTGCTGACCAAGCAGCGGCTGAATGCGGCGAAACTGATTTACCCGCCTTACGGAAAATCCATCCAGAAGCTGATTCAGAAGCTGTTTGTCCGCTAACCACATTGCTGTCGGGTAATAACAATAATGAACCCAAGCCTGTCTGAATCACCCGAGCTGTCACGACGCGGTCTATTGACGTTCGGCCTGTGCGCCAGTGCCTTCCTGGCCACTGCCGGGCTTGGCGCCAGCCTCAGCGGCTGCTCGGCCAGCACCCCGGCCAGCGGTTTTGCGATTCTGCGCAGCAGCGACCTGCCATTTCTACGGGCACTGATCCCGGTGATGCTCGAGGGTGCCGTGGCCATCGAGAAAATGCCTGTGGCCATCGACGGCACCCTGCAAAGCCTGGATCGCGGTCTCGATCACCTGTCGCCGGAAATGCTCAAGCTGACCCGGCAACTGTTCGATGTGCTCGGCATGGCCATCACCCGTGGGCCATTGACCGGCATCTGGGGCAGTTGGGAGAACGCCAGCGTCAATGACATCCGGCACTTTCTCAAGCGTTGGGAAAACAGCTCGTTGAGCCTGCTGCGCATGGGCCACAGCTCGCTTGTGCAACTGGTGATGATGGCCTGGTACGGTCGCACCGAATCGTGGGCGCACTGCGGTTATCCGGGGCCGCCGAAGGTTTGAGATTTGCGGTGCCCCATTCGCGGGCAAGCCTCGCTCCTACGGACTGGTCCAAAAAAACTGGACCACAACAGTTTGCTCGCGATTGCCCGCGTAGCGGCCACCTGCGTTTAATCCATAAAAACAAGAGCACCTGATATGCCCGTACCTGATCTGTTTCGCGAGGGCCTGGCCCGTGGCTGGAAAACCCATGACGGCTCGCAACTGGAGCAGGACCTGACGCTGGAAGCGGACGTGGCGATCATCGGCAGCGGTGCCGGCGGCGGCACTACGGCAGAGATTCTCAGCGCCGCCGGCTACAAGGTGCTGCTGATCGAAGAAGGCCCGCTCAAGACCAGCAGCGACTTCAAGATGCTGGAAGATCAAGCCTACGCCAGCCTCTATCAGGAAGGCATCGGCCGCATGAGCAAGGACGGTGCGATCACCATCCTGCAAGGCCGCGCGGTCGGCGGCACGACGTTGATCAACTGGACTTCGAGCTTTCGAACCCCGCAGCCGACTCTTGAGCACTGGGCCAAAGAACACAATGTCAAAGGCCACAGCCCTGCCGAGATGGCGCCCTGGTTCGAGAAAATGGAGCAGCGCCTGGGCATCGCGCCGTGGATGGTGCCGCCCAATGCCAACAACGACGTGATCAAGAATGGCTGCGAAAAGCTCGGCTACAGCTGGCATGTGATCCCGCGCAACGTTCGCGGGTGCTGGAACCTCGGTTATTGCGGCATGGGCTGCCCGACCAACGCCAAACAATCGATGTTGGTGACCAGCATTCCGGCAACCCTGGAAAAAGGCGGCGAACTGCTGTATCTGGCCCGCGCCGAACATCTGTTGATCAAAGATGACAAGGTCACTGGCCTGCAATGCGTGGCCATGGACGCACGCTGCGTCGCGCCGACCGGGCGCAGCATCACCGTCAAGGCACGGCACTATGTTCTGGCCGGCGGCGGCATCAACAGCCCGGCGTTGCTGCTGCGTTCCAAGGCGCCCGACCCCCATGAGCGGCTCGGCAAACGGACCTTCTTACACTTGGTAAACATGTCTGCCGGGCATTTCGACGGCGTAATCAACCCGTTCTACGGCGCGCCCCAATCGATTTATTCCGACCATTTTCAATGGCAGGACGGCACTACCGGCAAAATGTCCTACAAGCTGGAAGTCCCCCCGCTGCACCCGGCGCTGGCCAGCACCCTGTTCGGTGGTTTCGGTTCCGACAACGCACTGCGCATGGAACAACTGCCCCACACCCACGCCATGCTTGCACTTCTGCGTGATGGCTTTCACCCCGACAGCCCCGGCGGCAGTGTCGAGTTGCGCGGTGATGGCACACCGGTGCTCGACTATCAGGTATCACCTTATGCCTGGGATGGCCTGCGCCGGGCCTTCCACAGCATGGCGCAAATCCAGTTCGCCGGCGGCGCAAAGGAAGTCATGCCCCTGCATAACGATGCCCGTTATGTAAAAACCCTCGCGCAAGCCCGCACGCTGATCGACGGTCTGAGCCTTGAGTTGTATCGCACGCGCCTGGGTAGCGCTCACGTGATGGGCGGCTGCGCCATGGGCGAAGACCCGAAAAATGCCGTCTGCGACAGCCTCGGCCGGCATCATCAGTTGGGCAATCTGTCGATCCACGATGGCTCGTTGTTCCCCACCAGCATTGGCGCCAACCCGCAGCTGTCGGTCTACGGACTGACGGCGCAATTGGCGACTTCACTGGCCGAGCGTTTAAAAAACTCGTGAAAAAGCACATTATTCGTATCGTCTATAGTGCTTTCTTCCCCCAAAGGCGACTTGGCCGACCGGGAAGGCTGCGATACCATCCGACTCCCCAACGGACTCCCGCCAGGACGACGCGATGAACCGAGTGTTGTACCCAGGTACCTTCGACCCGATTACCAAGGGCCATGGCGATCTGGTCGAACGCGCCGCGCGCCTGTTCGACCATGTGATCATTGCCGTCGCCGCCAGCCCGAAGAAAAACCCGCTTTTCCCCCTGGAACAGCGTGTGGAGCTGGCCCGCGAGGTCACCAAACATATACCGAACGTTGAAGTCGTCGGTTTCTCCACGCTGCTTGCGCACTTTGCCAAGGAAAAGAACGCCAATGTGTTCCTGCGTGGCCTGCGAGCGGTGTCGGACTTCGAATACGAATTCCAGCTGGCCAACATGAACCGCCAGTTGGCGCCGGATGTGGAAAGCCTTTTCCTCACCCCGTCAGAGCGTTATTCGTTCATTTCTTCGACGCTGGTTCGTGAAATTGCCGCCCTGGGCGGCGATATCGCCAAGTTCGTCCACCCGGCCGTCGCTGACGCCCTGACCCTGCGCTTCAAGAAGTAGTCAGGGAACAGCCCATCGCGCCCGCGTGCACTGCGGGCGCCAATGCGGCACAATTGCAGCATTAGTTTTCAGATGCCTGGGCCAGCCGCCCCGGCAGGAGTGCGCCATGTCCCTGATCATCACCGACGACTGCATCAATTGCGACGTCTGCGAACCCGAGTGCCCGAACGCCGCCATCTCGCAAGGCGAAGAGATCTACGTGATCGACCCGAACCTGTGCACCCAGTGCGTCGGCCATTACGACGAACCGCAGTGCCAGCAGGTCTGCCCGGTAGACTGCATCCCGCTGGATGAAGCCCATCCGGAAACCAAAGAACAGCTAATGGCCAAGTACAAGATCATTACTGGCAAGGCGTAAACTTCAGATGATCGTGCGGTTTCGTCAGCTCTGGCAACGCGGGCAATAGACGCTGGCGCGCTGCCCCAGACGAACCTCACGAAGGCCAGTGCCACACACCTTGCAGTGTTCATTGCCACGACCGTAGACGAACAGTTCCTGCTGGAAATAGCCGGGCTGGCCGTCGCCACCAATAAAGTCGCGCAATGTGGTGCCGCCGCGCTCGATGGCATGAGCCAAAATGCGCTTGATCTCGATAGCCAGCTTCAGATAACGCGCCCGGGAAATGCCCTTGGCTTCGCGTCGCGGATCGATGCCTGCCGCAAACAGCGCTTCGGTCGCGTAGATATTGCCCACTCCCACCACCACCGCGTTGTCCATGATGAACGGCTTTACCGCCATGGAGCGCCCGCGCGATAGCTGGAACAGCCGCTCGCCATCAAACAGGTCGGTCAACGGCTCCGGCCCCAGCCGGATCAGCAGTTCATGATTGAGCGGATCAAGACTCCAGAGCATCGCCCCAAAACGCCGAGGGTCGGTGTAGCGCAAAGCCAGACCCGATTCCAGTTCGATATCCACATGTTCATGCCTGGCCGCCGGCATGCCGACTTCCACCAGCCGCAAATTCCCCGACATCCCCAAATGGCTGATCAACGTCCCGACCTCGGCATTGATCAGCAGATACTTGGCACGTCTATCGACCGTCACGATGCGCTGCCCGGACAGACGCACATCAAGATCTTCCGGAATGGGCCAGCGCAAGCGGCGGTCACGGACGATCACGCGGCTGACGCGCTGGCCCTCCAGATGCGGTGCGATACCGCGCCGGGTGGTTTCGACTTCAGGTAGTTCAGGCATGGCGCTCTCAGATCAATAAATAGCCGACCACGGCATTGCGCGCTGGCTCTGGCATATGGGCCAAGCAGCGATTCTAACCCTTATAAAGTCCGACCCGACACATCCAAAACCCGAAGCAGCGCCCGCTTTCTATAGGAGCGTCGACCGGCGGCTCCTACAGTACATCTGCCCGCGCGGCCATTCTTTACACAACGCGCTATACTCCCGCTCTTTTTTCCGGAGCGACGTCATGTCCCTGCCAAGCCTGCGCCTCAAAGCCAACGCCGACCGTCGCCTGCGCAACGGTCACCTGTGGGTCTACAGCAACGAAATCGATGTAGCCGCCACCCCACTGCACGGTTTCAAGGCAGGCGATCAAGCGGTTCTGGAAGCCGCCGGCGGCAAGCCGCTGGGCATCGTCGCCATGAGCCCGAACAACCTGATCTGCGCACGCTTGCTGTCCCGTGACATCAAGTTGCCGCTGGACAAGTCGCTGCTGGTACACCGCCTCAACGTGGCCCTGTCCCTGCGCGAGCGCCTGTTCGACAAGCCGTTCTATCGCCTGGTCTACGGTGATTCCGACCTGATGCCGGGTCTGGTGGTCGACCGTTTCGGCGACATTCTGGTGGTCCAGATCGCTTCGGCGACCATGGAAGCCCATAAAGACGACGTGATTGCGGCGCTGACCCAAGTGATCAAGCCAAGCGGCATTCTGTTCAAGAATGACTCCGCGGCCCGTGATGCCGAAGGCCTCAACCGCTACGTCGAAACTGTCTTCGGTCTGGTGCCAGAGTGGGTTGCCCTGGAAGAGAACGGCGTGAAGTTCGAAGCGCCGGTCATGGAAGGCCAGAAAACCGGCTGGTTCTATGACCACCGCATGAACCGCGCCCGCCTCGCTCCGTACGCCAAGGGCAAGCGCGTGCTCGATCTGTTCAGCTACATCGGTGGCTGGGGCGTGCAAGCCGCAGCCTTCGGCGCCAGTGAAGTGTTCTGCGTCGACGCCTCGTCCTTCGCCCTCGACGGCGTCGAGCGCAACGCCGCGTTGAACGGTTTCGCCGAGAAAGTCACCTGCATTGAAGGCGACGTGTTCGAAGCCCTGAAAGAACTGAAAGCCAGCGAAGAACGCTTCGACGTGATCGTCGCCGACCCACCGGCCTTCATCAAACGCAAGAAAGACCTGAAGAACGGCGAAGGCGCCTACCGTCGCCTGAACGAGCAAGCCATGCGCCTGCTCAGCAAGGACGGTATTCTGGTCAGCGCGTCGTGCTCCATGCACCTGCCGGAAGACGATCTGCAAAACATCCTGCTGACCAGCGCCCGTCACCTGGACCGCAATATCCAGATGCTCGAACGCGGTGGTCAGGGGCCGGACCATCCGGTGCACCCGGCGATTGCCGAAACGCGCTACATCAAGAGCATTACCTGCCGGTTGCTGCCTAACAGCTAAGGCAGCGCCGCTTCGCGGCTGATCGCGAGCAAGCTCGCTCCTGCAGGGGTACCCGATCACCTGTAGGAGCGAGCTTGCTCGCGATGCTCTCAGGCAGACACATCCAGATCTACTGTCAAAAAGACTATCCTCCTTGCCTCACGTAACGTTGCTCTTCCAGCCACAGGGAGGACAACGGAATGTCCAAAACACCTCATGCCCATCGCTTACGCACCGGCCGTTTCTCGGACTCCGGACGCATTTATCTGCTCACCGCCGTCACTCATTTGCGCCAACCGCTCTTCCACGATTGGAGCATTGGCCGCCTGGTCGTGAACGAATTTAGAAAAGCTCAAGAAGACGGTGCCGCTGACTCCGTTGCCTGGGTGGTCATGCCAGATCACATTCACTGGCTGGTTGAGTTGCATAACGGCGACTTGCCCAAATTGATGCAAGCAACCAAGTCCCGCTGCGCCCGGGCCATCAACAAAGCAAGAAACAGCCATGAACCTGTATGGCAAAAAGGCTATTTCGACCGAGCACTGCGCCGGGAGGAAGATCTAAAAACCATGGCCCGATGCATCGTTGCCAATCCCCTACGAGCCGGATTGGTCATTCATATTGGTGACTATCCGCTTTGGGATGCCATCTGGCTCTAACTGTAGGAGCGAGCTTGCTCGCGAAAAATTAACAGGCGCCGCGGCATATCAGGTACACCGCGTCATCGTTAACGTTTTTCGCGAGCAAGCTCGCTCCTACAAGGGAAGGCGGCGTACGTCCCGTCATCGCACCATTCCTTCCTGACGCCAGCGGTGTAGAATCACAAGATTCATCGCCAGTCATCCCCCGGCGGGTTTATGAGCTCAGGCTGAGGCGCGCGGCGATCCCGCAGCGTTATCGGCATCTTCCGGGCACACGGCCATTTCTGTGTGTTCCAGACGTCAATAGAAGCTCACTTCCCTTTTGATACCCGATTAGCCGCCCGGAGTGCTCCATGCCTGATTACCGCTCGAAAACATCCACCCACGGCCGCAACATGGCCGGTGCTCGCGCCCTGTGGCGCGCCACGGGGATGAAAGATGACGACTTCAAGAAGCCGATCATCGCCATTGCCAACTCCTTCACCCAGTTCGTACCGGGCCACGTGCACCTGAAGGATCTGGGCCAACTGGTTGCCCGGGAAATCGAACGGGCTGGCGGCGTCGCCAAGGAATTCAACACCATCGCCGTGGATGACGGCATCGCCATGGGCCACGATGGCATGCTCTATTCGCTGCCGAGCCGCGAGATCATCGCCGACTCCGTCGAGTACATGGTCAACGCCCACTGCGCCGACGCCATCGTCTGCATCTCCAACTGCGACAAGATCACCCCCGGTATGCTGATGGCCGCCCTGCGCCTGAACATTCCGGTGATCTTCGTTTCCGGCGGCCCGATGGAAGCCGGCAAGACCAAACTGGCCAGCCACGGTCTCGACCTGGTCGATGCCATGGTGATCGCCGCCGACTCCAGCGCTTCTGACGAGAAGGTTGCCGAGTACGAGCGTAGCGCCTGCCCGACCTGCGGTTCGTGCTCCGGCATGTTCACCGCCAACTCCATGAACTGCCTGACCGAAGCTCTGGGCCTCGCCTTGCCGGGCAACGGTTCGACCCTGGCCACCCACAGCGACCGCGAAGAGCTGTTCCTGCAAGCCGGCCGCACCATCGTCGAACTGTGCAAACGCTACTACGGCGAGAACGATGAATCGGTGTTGCCGCGCAACATCGCCAACTTCAAGGCGTTCGAAAACGCCATGACCCTGGACATCGCCATGGGCGGTTCCACCAACACTATCCTGCACTTGCTGGCTGCGGCCCAGGAAGCCGAGATCGATTTCGACCTGCGCGACATCGACCGTCTGTCCCGCCATGTACCGCAATTGTGCAAGGTCGCGCCGAACATCCAGAAGTACCACATGGAAGACGTGCACCGTGCAGGCGGGATCTTCAGCATTCTCGGTTCCCTGGCCCGTGGCGGTCTGCTGCACACCGACCTGCCGACCGTACACAGCCGCAGCATGGAAGAAGCCATCGCCAAGTGGGACATCACCCAGACCACCGACGAAGCCGTGCATCACTTCTTCAAGGCCGGTCCTGCAGGCATCCCGACTCAGACCGCGTTCAGCCAGTCGACCCGTTGGGAAACCCTGGACGACGACCGTGAAAACGGCTGCATCCGCAGTGTCGAACACGCCTACTCGCAAGAAGGCGGCCTGGCCGTTCTGTACGGCAACATTGCCCTGGACGGTTGCGTGGTAAAAACCGCCGGCGTCGATGAGTCGATCCACGTCTTCGAAGGCAACGCGAAGATCTTCGAAAGCCAGGACAGCGCCGTACGCGGCATCCTCGCCGACGAAGTGAAGGAAGGCGACATCGTAATCATTCGCTACGAAGGCCCGAAAGGCGGCCCGGGCATGCAGGAAATGCTGTACCCGACGTCCTACCTGAAATCCAAAGGCCTGGGCAAAGCCTGCGCCCTGCTCACCGACGGCCGTTTCTCCGGCGGCACCTCGGGCCTGTCCATCGGCCACGCTTCGCCAGAAGCCGCTGCCGGCGGTGCAATCGGCCTGGTACAGGACGGTGACAAAGTGCTGATCGATATCCCGAACCGCTCGATCAACCTGTTGATCAGCGATGAAGAACTGGCGGCGCGCCGGGTTGAACAGGACAAGAAAGGCTGGAAACCGGTCGAAGTGCGTCCACGTAAAGTGACCACCGCATTGAAGGCCTATGCCCTGCTCGCCACCAGCGCCGACAAAGGCGCGGTGCGTAACAAGGCGATGCTCGACGGTCTGTGATTGCTTAGCCGTTGAATAAAAATGCCCCGCCAAGTGCGGGGCTGATCGTTCCCACGCTCCCGCGTGGGAATGCCTCAAGGGACGCTCTGCGTCCAGTGACGCGCAGCGTCACGGGCTGCATTCCCACGCGGAGCGTGGGAACGATCATCCAGTACCTACTGAATATCTTCAGGCTTGACGATCACCCAGTTCTTGTCCGCCGTCACCACCAGGCCTTCTTTGGCCTGAGCGGCAGCATGCCTGGTCATCATGCCGTTGAGCTGAGTCATGTACTTGTCCTTGCGGTTGACCCACAGGTGCACACCACCCTTGGCCACGTCAACGCTGTGGAACAGCATGTAACCATCGCTGGATGGAGTATCGCCACCCACCAGAACCGGTTTTTTCCACTCGTCGATGTAGGTCAGGATCGCTGCCTGTTTGCCGGCCATCCAGGTGGCCGGAGTCCACAGGTAAGGCGTCAACTCCAGGCCCAGGTTGGCTTTCTCGTCATATTTGCCGGCGGTGATCTGCTTGCGTGCGGTGGTCAGCTCGCCGGTCTTGCGATCCTTGAGCAGCGTGCTCACGCCAATCACGTTCTGTGGCTTGACGTTGTAGCCGTACTTCGGATCGGCGGCGACCATCCGCACCAGCTCTTCAGAGGCGGCGGTCATCACATAGACCTCGATACCGTTTTCCATCAGCTTGTTGTACAGCTCGGCCTGGCCGGTGTAGACCTTTGGCGGCTGAACCTCGATGGTCTTGACCACATCGCCGTCGTAATAGGTGCTCGGCACTGGCTTGCCGGAGGCCATCATCTCATCGACATAGCCTTTGAGTTCTTTGAGGGTGAAGCCTGCGAACACTTGCGCGACCCATGGATAGCAGACCATGTCGTCGACTTCGCAGAGGCGGTAGTAGTAACTGAACAGGCTTTCCTTGTGGTCGGCGGTGTCTTTGAACGGGATCAGCTTCAGGGAAGGATCGAGTGTCTCGCGGGTGATCAGGCCCTTGTTTTCCATGAACGGCAACAAGGACTCTTCCAGGTCGTAGCGGTAACTGGTGTTGTCCATGTCGAACACCGCGAAGTTACCCTTGTTGGCATTGGCCGCGATCATCGCGTCCAGTTGCCTGGCCTGAGCCTCTGGCCAGTGTTTCAACTCGGTGGCAAAGGCCTGGCCGGCAAGGCCAAGGCACAGCGCGGCGGCAAACAACCCCGGAGCGAGCTTCATGTTCATTTTCTCCCTGAATGAAAGTCATCGACGCTAACAAATCCATATGACAGTTCTCTCCTGCGCACGACGGCTTGCGTCCAGATCACGTCATCGACATTCGTTTGAGCGTCAGCGGCTTATTCCAAAAACGACAGCGATCATTCCATCCAGGTATTAATTCATTAGATATCAAGCTGTTAGGCTTGCCGGTTCGCAATCGCCCTGGAACGCGATTGGCACAAGTCTTATCGGAGCCTCAATGAATTTGCCGCTGGTCCTCAATCTGCTGGTATTCCTCGCCTTACTGCTGGGCCTGGCACAAACCCGTCACACCACCTGGAGCCTGGCCAGGAAGGTCCTGTTCGCCCTGGTGCTGGGTGTGATCTTCGGCGTCGCGCTGCACGCCATTTATGGTTCGGACAGCCTGCCCCTGAAAGCCTCGATCGGCTGGTTCGATCTGGTGGGCAATGGTTACGTGCAATTGCTGCAGATGATCGTGATCCCGCTGGTGTTCGCCTCGATCCTCAGTGCCGTGGCCCGTCTGCACAACGCGTCCTCGCTGGGCAAGATCAGCTTCCTGACCATCGGCACGCTGCTGTTCACCACCGCCATCGCGGCGCTGATCGGCATCGGCCTGACCAACCTGTTCGGCCTGACTGCCGATGGCCTGGTCGCTGGCACCCAGGAAATGGCTCGCCTGCAAGTGATCCAGAGCGACTACGCCGGCAAGGTCGCCGACCTGAATATCCCGCAACTCCTGCTGTCATTCATCCCGCAGAACCCGTTCGCCGACCTGGCTCGGGCCAAGCCGACCTCGATCATCAGCGTAGTGATCTTCGCCGCCTTCCTCGGGGTCGCCGCGCTGCAGCTGCTGAAGGACGATGCCGACAAAGGCCAGAAAGTGATCAATGCCATCGACACCCTGCAAGCCTGGGTGACCCGTCTGGTGCGTCTGGTGATGAAGCTGACCCCGTACGGGGTGCTGGCGTTGATGACCAAAGTGGTCGCCGGTTCCAACCTGCAAGACATCATCAAGCTCGGCAGTTTCGTGGTGGTGTCGTACATCGGCCTGGGGTTGATGTTCGTGGTTCACGGCTTGCTGGTCTCACTGGCCGGGATCAACCCGCTGCGCTTCTTGCGTAAAGTCTGGCCGGTGCTGACGTTTGCCTTCACCAGCCGTTCGAGCGCCGCGAGCATTCCGCTGAGCATCGAAGCGCAGACTCGTCGTCTGGGCATTCCACAATCGATCGCCAGCTTCGCCGCCTCGTTCGGCGCGACCATTGGTCAGAACGGTTGTGCCGGGCTTTATCCGGCAATGCTGGCGGTGATGGTGGCGCCGACCGTGGGCATCAACCCTCTGGATCCACTGTGGATCGCGACGCTGGTGGCGATTGTGACGTTGAGCTCGGCAGGGGTTGCCGGTGTGGGTGGTGGTGCGACGTTTGCCGCGCTGATCGTGCTGCCGGCCATGGGCTTGCCGGTGTCACTGGTGGCGCTGCTGATCTCGGTCGAACCGCTGATCGACATGGGCCGTACCGCATTGAACGTCAGCGGCTCGATGACCGCCGGCGCGATCACCAGCCAGATCATGCAGCAGACCGACAAGAGCCTGTTGGATGCCGATGAGCACGAAGAGCTGGCGCAGGCTTAATCAGACAGATCATTCCCACGCCCTGCGTGGGAATGCCTCTATGGACGCTCCGCGTCCACTGTGACGCAGAGCGTCACAGGCTGCGTTACCACGCGGGAGCGTGGGAACGATCCTAGACGCGTTCCCAAACTTCGAAGTTGTACGCCGGCTTGTCATCCAGCGCCGGGTTCTCGGTGTTGGACACCAGTTTCCACTGTGCCAGATCAAACTCCGGAAACCACGCATCGCCCTCCGGGCTCAGCGCCACGCGGGTCAGGTACAGGCGATCCGCCTGATCCAGGCCTTGCGCATACAGCTGCGCGCCGCCAATCAACATCACCTCATCGGCGCCCTGCTCCAGCGCCCATTCCTGAGCCCGGGCCACAGCGGCTTCCAGCGATGGATACACCTCGGCGCCTTCGGGCTGCAGATCGACCTGACGGCTGACCACGATGTTCAACCGGCCCGGCAGTGGACGACCGAGGGAATCCCAGGTCTTGCGACCCATGATGATCGGCTTGCCCAGGGTCGTGGCCTTGAAGTATTTGAAATCCCCCGGCAAGTGCCAGGGCATGCTGTTGTCGACGCCGATCACGCGGTTTTCACCGAGAGCTGCAATCAGGCTGAGAGGGAGAGTTTTTTTCATGGAGGCGAGGATACCAGAGGCTTGCATGCTCGCAACGTGCCCGATCGACGTACAGCGGTTATGCTCTGGGCTCACTTGAGCAATGGGATGCCGCGTGACTGCACTCACCCCGCTGGAAAACCTCTGGCTGACTGAAACCGTGCGCCTGCGCGAAGAACACGCAGGCCCTTTGGAAGATCTTGAAGCCAACCGCCTGGCCCGCAACGCTGGCGGCGACCTGCCGAGCCGAATCCAGTACCGCGCCCTGTGGCTGGCCGAGCGCGATGGCCTGACCAGCGCGCTGCGCCATTGGCTGCAAGGCGCGCGACTGGCGTTGATCGTACTGGCGGTGCTGGCCATCGTCAGTGGCGCCGGTCTGGCGTTTGCGGCGCTGGGCGACGGCCAGGCCCCGGTCAACGTGTTCTGGGCCTTGGGCAGTCTGCTTGGCTTGAACCTGATTCTGCTACTGAGCTGGGCCTTGAGTCTGCTGTTCGCCGGCGAACACGGCGCCAGTCTCGGGCGCCTATGGTTGTGGCTCAGCGAAAAGCTCGCCCGCGACGCCAAAGCTGCGCAACTGGCGCCGGCCTTGTTGCTGTTGCTGCAACGCAAGAAGCTCAACCGTTGGGCCGTCGGCGTATTGGTCAACAGTCTGTGGTTGCTGGTGTTACTCAGCGCCTTGGCGATTCTGCTGATGCTGATGGCGACCCGGCGCTATGGTTTCGTCTGGGAGACCACCATTCTCAGTGGCGATACCTTTGTCGTCGTGACTCAGACCCTTGGCGCCCTTCCGGCATTATTGGGCTTCAGCGTCCCGACCGTGGAAATGATTCGCGCCAGCGGCGATACCGCGCTGAACATCGAAAGCGCCCGGCAAGCCTGGGCCGCGTGGCTGGTGGGTGTGCTAGTGGTCTACGGAGTATTGCCGCGCCTGATTCTTGCGCTGTTCTGTTTGGCGCGCTGGAAAACCGGCCGCTCGGCCTTGCACCTCGACCTGAACCTGCCCGGCTACAGCCAATTGCGCGAACACCTGATGCCCAGCAGCGAACGCCTTGGCGTCAACGATACCGCCCCCGAACAATTGCACGCGGTTCAGGGTGGCCTCAGCACATTGGAAAGTGACGGCGCCTTGCTGGTGGCCATCGAGCTGGACGATCAGCGTCCGTGGCCGCCACAGTTGCCGAAAACCGTGAAAGACGCCGGCATCCTCGACAGCCGTGAGTCCCGGCAAAAGCTGCTGGAGCAAATGACCCGTTTTCCCCCGGCACGCCTGACCATTGCTTGCGACCCGCGCCGTTCACCGGATCGCGGCAGCCTGGCGCTGATCGCCGAACTGGCGCGCAACGCCACAGCGACCCGCGTCTGGCTGCTGCAAGCGCCGCCTGGCCAGGCGCTGGATGCAGAACGCCTGGGCGACTGGCACGATGCCCTGCGACAGCTGGAATTGCCGTTCGCCGATTGCGCGCCGTTGAACTGGCTGGAGAGTGGCCATGACTAAGCCGTTGAGGCTCGCAGTAGTCGGCCACACCAATGTCGGCAAGACCTCATTGCTACGGACTCTGACTCGCGATGTCGGCTTCGGCGAAGTCTCCCATCGGCCGAGCACCACCCGGCATGTCGAAGGTGCACGTTTGTCGGTGGACGGCGAAGCCTTGCTGGAGCTGTACGACACGCCGGGGCTGGAAGACGCGATTGCCCTGCTTGACTACCTGGAACGCCTGGAACACCCCGGCGAACGTCTTGATGGCCCGGCGCGACTGACACGGTTTCTCGACGGCAGCGAGGCGCGCCAGCGTTTCGAACAGGAAGCCAAGGTCATTCGCCAGTTGCTGACCTCGGATGCCGGGCTGTATGTGATCGACGCCCGCGAGCCGGTGCTGGCCAAGTACCGCGATGAACTGGAAGTGCTGGCCAGTTGCGGCAAACCGTTGTTGCCGGTACTGAATTTCGTCAGTAGTGCCAACCACCGCGAACCCGATTGGCGCGAAGCCCTGGCCCGACTCGGGCTGCATGCATTGGTGCGTTTCGATAGCGTCGCGCCACCGCTAGACGGTGAGCGGCGACTCTACGAAAGCCTCGCCCTGCTGCTGGAGAGTTCTCGCGGGCAACTGGAACGGCTGATTGCCGATCAACAAGCACAGCGTCTGGCCCGCCAGCAAAGCGCAGCACGCTTGATTGCTGAACTATTGATCGATTGCGCCGCCTGCCGACGCAGCGTGGTCAGCAAAGCCGATGCACAACAGCACGCCATCAGCGAACTGCGCAAAACCATTCGCCAGCGCGAGCAGCGTTGCGTCGACGCGCTGCTCAAGCTCTACGCTTTCCGCCCGCAGGACGCCGCCGCCAGTGATTTACCCTTGCTCGATGGCCGTTGGGGCGATGACTTGTTCAACCCCGAAACCCTCAAACAGCTTGGAGTACGGGTGGGTGGAGGGATCGCAGCGGGTGCGGCGGCCGGTGCCGGCGTGGACTTGCTGGTGGGCGGCCTGACCTTGGGCGCCGCCGCGCTAGCGGGGGCAATCGCCGGCGGCGCACTGCAAACTGCCCGCAGCTATGGCAGTCGCTTGCTCGGCAAGATCAAAGGCCAACACGAATTGACCGTCGACGACAGCGTGCTGCGCCTGCTCGCCTTGCGCCAACGGCAATTGCTCCAGGCACTGAATCTGCGCGGGCATGCGGCGATGGACAGCATCCAGGTCGCCACCCCACAGGACAAGACCTGGCGCGAAGGGAAATTACCGGAGGCTCTGAACAAGGCCCGAGCGCATCCGCAGTGGTCGTCGCTCAATCCTCATGCGCGGTTGAGCCAGACGGAGCGCCAGGAACAGGTTGAGGTGTTGGCGCAGCAACTCTGATCGTTCCCACGCTCTGCGTGGTAATGCCTCTATGGACGCTCCGCGTCCACTGTGACGCGGAGCGTCACGGGCTGCATTCCCACGCAGGAGCGTGGGAACGATCGGTGGCTTACGCGCCCAAGCGCTCGTGGCTGACCACGCCAAAACCGCCCATGTTCTGTGCGTCTTGAGCGCAGATGTGCCCGATGTCGTGAAAGAACGCCGCCAGCACCACTTCATCATCGAAACCCTCGGCCATCGCCAGCTGCGCGGCCTGGGACATGTGCTCGATCTGCGACACTGGCTCACCGATGTAATCGTTGTCACCGAATTGCTCATACCAACCGAAGACCTCGGCGATGACTTGCTCGCTGTGATTCATCACAACTCCCCCAACAAGGTCGCGACATTACGTTCAGCCATCGCCGGCCCGACACTCATGCCCACCCCCGTGTGCATCAGCGCCACGCTCACTCCCGGGGCCGCGCGCAGGAACGAAAACGGCCCAGGCCCGCGAGAACCATAGACGCCTTGCCAGCGTTCAAGCACCTGCACCTTGCAGCCCAGGGTTTGCTCGGCCAGGTCAATCAGCCAGTTGTCCACCCGCTCAGCATTGAACGGCGAGGGATCACTGCCGTAATGGTGAGAGTCGCCGATGATCAGCTCACCATAAGGCGTCGGGCTGATCAGCAGGTGAATCCCCTGCTCGTGCAGGTGCGGCGATTCGCGAAGAATCTGGGCCTGCACCGCCGCGGCTTCCGGCAAATCGGCAAAGGCGCCGTAATGCACGCAACTCAAGCCGGTCAGCAACGCGTGTTGCAGATTCAGATTGATCTGCGGCCGCGCGCGGAGCATTTGCAGGCGACAGATTTGCGGGTTTAACTCAGCAATTTGTTCAGCAAGCAGCGTCTGATAATCGTGTCCGGAACAGACGATGATCTGTTCGCCACGGAAGGTGCCTGCCGTGCTCTGCAACTGCCCGGGTTCGATGTCGCGAACCAGTGTGGAAAAGTGAAACTCCACACCCAGCTCACGGCGCAGGTATTCGATCAGCGCCGGTATCGCCTCGCGAGAATACAGTTGCTGGTCATCCAGTCCGTGCAGCGCCGCACGGTGATGGCTGAACTGGCCCCCGTACAGGTCGCGCAATGCAGTACCGCGCAGCAGTTCAACACGATAACCGTGCGCCACTGCGCGGCCGCTGCAGAAGGCTTCCAGCAGCTGTTCTTCGGCTTCGTTGCGGGCAAACAGGTACGAGCCGTTGCGCTTGAGTTGCAAACCGGCTGACTGCGCCCATTGGCCCCAGATATCGCGGCTGGCCCGCGCCAGATCAAACATCACCCCCGGCGGCTGACCGGTAACCAGCGCCTGACCGAAGTTGCGCACCGAGGCGCCAAGCGGTGTGGCGCTGCGCTCGAAGACCTTGACCCGCAAGCCACGTTTGGCTGCGGCATAGGCGTGGGACAAACCAAGAATCCCCGCGCCGACAATCAGCATGTCGCTGTGATTAGCCATGTTTTTCTCCCCATGATCGTTCCCACGCTCTGCGTGGGAATGCCTCCATGGACGCTCCGCGTCCACTGTGACGCAGAGCGTCACGGGCTGCATTCCCACGGGGACCGTGGGAACGATCGAACTGACTTACTTGGCGACGACTTTTTCCGACTTGCCGTCATAGCGCTTGCGCCATTCGGTGAGGATGTTGTCGCGGTTTTTCGAGGCCCAGGCGAAATCGTTTTTGATCAGACGCTGCTCATAGTCCGCCGGCAGTTCGGTCTGTGGCTTGGCGATACCGGGCTGCGCGAGCACCGCGAAGTTTTCCTTGTACAGCTCCATCGCCGCGGGACTTGCGGAGAAGTCGGCAAGTTTCTTCGCCGCTTCTTCATGAGGCGTGCCCTTGATCAGCGCAGTGGCTTCGATTTCCCAACCCAGGCCTTCTTTTGGCAGGATGATATCCAGCGGCGCGCCTTGGCGTTTCAGCTGCACGGCCGGGTATTCGAAGGAGATGCCAATCGGGAATTCACCGGCTGCCGCCAACTTGCATGGCTTGGAACCCGAATGAACGTACTGGCCGATGTTCTGGTGCAGGTCGTCCATGTACTGCCAGCCCTGCTTCTCGCCGAAGGTCTGCAACCAGGCACTGACGTCGAGAAAACCGGTACCGGACGACGCCGGGTTCGGCATGACGATCTTGCCTTTGTATTCAGGTTTGGTCAGGTCCTGCCAGCTCACAGGCTTGGTCAAACCCTGCTTCTGGGCTTCGACGGTGTTGAAGCAAATGGTCGCGGCCCAAACATCCATACCGACCCAGGCCGGCGGGTTGGTGACATCACGGTAATTGCCGCCGATCTTGCCCAAGTCCTTCGGTGCGTAGCTTTGCAGCATGCCTTGCTGGTCAAGGATCGCCAGGCTCGATGCTGCCAGGCCCCAGACCGCGTCAGCTTGCGGACGGGCTTTTTCGGCCAGCAGTTTGGCGGTGATGATCCCCGTGGAATCGCGCACCCACTTGATTTCGACGTCCGGGTTGGCCTTTTCGAAGGCCTCTTTGTAGGACTTCAGTTGCTCGGCTTCGAGGGCGGTGTACACCGTCAGTTCGGTTTTCGCCGCGAAGGCATTCAAGCTGAAAGCAGTGAGGACAGCAGCGGCAAGAGCCAGGGGCTTGAACATGGTGCGGTTCCTTTGTGAGTGCGGATCAGGGTGAGTGGTGGAGCGAATCAGTTGCCGGGCGCGGTTTGCCGCCAGGCCTGGGAGCGACGCAGCAAACCGCGCGAGGCCCAGGCCAGCAGCAGCGAGACGCCTGCCGAGGTGAACAGAATCAGGGTCGACATGGCCGCCGCGCCGCCGACATTGCCGGCGTCGTCCATGTTTAGCACCGCCACCGCCGCGAGGATGGTGTCGGGGCTGTAAAGAAAGATCGCCGCCGAGACCGTGGTCATGGCCGAGACGAACAAGTAGCGAACGATGTCCAGCAGCGCCGGCAGGCAGATCGGCACGGTGACCCGCAGGTAATGGCGGTACAGCGGCGCCTTCAGCGACAGCGCGGCGGCTTCGAACTCGGAGTCGAGCTGGCGTAGCGCGGTGGTGGCGGTCATTTGCGCGGTGGTCAAATAGTGAGCAATGGTGCAGACCACCAGCAGGGTCATGGTCCCGTAGAACACATGCAGCGGATTGCCATTGAGGTTGAAGAAAAACACATAGCCCAGCCCGAGCACCAAACCTGGCACCGCCATCGGCACAAAACTGAGCATACGCAGCGCCAGGTTCAAACCACGCTGGCCGTTGGTTTTCTCCATCAGGTAGGCGCCGGTGAAAATCAGCACACTGCCGATCAACGCCGTGCACAAGGCCATCTTCACGCTGTTGCCATAAGCCAGCCAACCGCCGCCCGCGGTGTCGTTGAACTGGTAATGATTGAGCGACAGCGACAGGTTGTACGGCCAGAACTTCACCAGCGACGAGTACACCGCCATGCCGAACACCAGCAACAACACCGCACAAATCAGCAATACGATGGCCAGGAAACAAGCGTCCCGCAGCCGTGACAGCGCTGGCTGAAAGACCTGCGCCCGACCGCTCATGGAATCGCCATGACGACGACGCAACCAGGCATCGACGCCGAAACTGAACAGCGCCGGCAGCAATAGCACCATGCCAATCAAGGCGCCACGACCGAATTGCTGCTGGCCGACCACTGCTTTGTAGGCTTCCAGCGCCAGCACCTGATAATCGCCGCCGACCACCACGGGCACACCGAAATCGGTGATGGTCAGGGTAAACACCAGGCAGAACGCAGCGAAAACAGCCTGGCGGGTCGCCGGCCAGGTGATGCTGCGAAACGCCTTGGCCGGGCTCGCGCCCATGCTCGACGCGACGTCGAACAAACGCGCATCGGCCAAGGACAAGGCCGAGAGCAGAATCATCAAAGCATGAGGAAAGGTGTAAATCGCTTCACCAAGGACAATGCCCCAGAAGCCGTAGATGTTTTCCGACACCAGCCCGCGAAGCATCCCCTGGTTGCCGAACAGATAAACCAGGGCGATTCCCGGCAACATCGACGGCGCCATCAGCGGCAACAACGACATCCCGCGCCAGATGCCTTTTGCCGGGATCAACGTGCGCTGCAGAGCGTAGGCAAACAGATAGGCCAGCGGCACGACAATGGCCGCCACGCTGAGAGAAACTTTCAGGCTATTGCCCAGCAGCCAGTGAAAATTCGCGCTGGTCACCAGTTCACGAGCGGCTACCAGACCGCCGCCCTGCCCGGCTTCGGCACTGAAGCCACGCCAAAAGATCGCCAACAACGGCATCAGCACCGCAACGCCCAACAGGCATAGCAGCAAAACCTTGCCACCGACCACGAACACCCGGTCGCCAAGTTCGGCGCGGGTGGTTTGCCGAACCTGCTTGTGCGGTATCGGCAGGACCACGTGCGCGCTCATCAGGCAAACACCTGCAGGCTGCGTGGCGGCAAGGCGACCATGATGTCCTGGGCGCCGAGGCGTGGCATGTCTTGTGGCGCCAGCTCGGCGAGCAGCGAGTGACCCGGCAGTTCGTTGAGTTCGAAGCTCATGCGGCAGCGATTGCCGAGGAAGGTGATCTCACGGACCTTCGCCGGGAACAGATTCTCTTCATGCACCGGCGGGTTGACGCTGATGGATTCCGGGCGGCAGAACAGACGGCCCGAGACGGCCCGGCCGGAACCCTCGGCCAGCCGCACATGCATGCCGCCGACCTGGGCGTGGCTGTCGCTACTGCGCTGGAACGGTAGCCAATTACCCTGGCCAACGAACTCGGCCACAAACGGCGTCGCCGGCTTGTCGTAAATTTCCTGGGGTGTGGCGTACTGCTCGACCTTGCCGTTGTTCATCACGGCAATCCGGTCGGCCATCAACATCGCTTCGTCCTGATTGTGGGTAACCATCAGGGTGGTGACGCCCAGGTTGCGCTGCATTTGGCGCAGTTCGGTACACAGATGCTCGCGCACCCGGGCGTCGAGGGCCGACATTGGCTCGTCGAGCAGCAGCAACGATGGCGCCGGCGCCAAGGCACGAGCCAGGGCTACGCGCTGCTGCTGACCGCCCGAAAGTTGGCCGGGGTATTTCTTTTCGCTGCCGATCAGGCTAACCAGTTCAAGCATCTGCCCGACGCGTTTGCGCACTTCATCGCGGCCACTGCCTGCCAGGCCGTAGGCGATATTGGCTTCGACGGTGAGATTGGGGAACAGCGCGTAGGACTGAAACAAAATGCCGTAGTCCCGGGCTTGCGGTGCAAGGTGGGAAACGTTGCGGGCACCGAGGTACAACTCACCGCTGTCCTGACGCTCCAGGCCGGCGATGCAGCGCAGCAGCGTAGTCTTGCCGCACCCGGACGGCCCGAGCAGGCACACCAGTTCGCCAGCGGCGACGTCCAGCGAAACGTTATCCAGCGCAGTGAATGCGCCAAAGCGCTTCTGAATGCCGCGCACCTTCATCGGCGTACCGGGAAAGGTCTGAGCAGTTGCGATCGGGTTGTTCATGGACGGGCCTCATCAAGCAGATGAAAGCCATCCTAGGGACTGAATGCGTAGGTCATGTGGCAACGAGGCAAAAGTTGCCGATAGTGGTATTGGTGGATTTGGGTGATCGTTCCCACGCTCTGCGTGGGAATGCAGCCCGTGACGCTCTGCGTCGCAGCCGAAGCGGACGCGGAGCGTCCAGTGAGGCATTCCCACGCGGGAGCGTGGGAACGATCATCGGCGATTCAGCAACCGGCCATTTCCTGCGCCAACCCCAGGAACGCTGCCGGCAGGCGCGCGCCCTTTCGCTCTTTGAGGCAGTACAGATACTCGGAAATCTGCGGCGCGCCTTCGAAGGTCAGCACCCGCAGTTGCGGATCATGAGGCACTTCATGGCGGGCGATGATGCTGATGCCGATGTTGCGCAGCACCGCTTCACGAATCGATTCGCGGCTGCCGATTTCCAGCAACGGGCCGAAGCTGACGTTGGCGTTTTGCAGCAGGTCCTCGGTCAGTCGGCGAGTGGTCGAGCCCGGCTCGCGCATCAACAAGGTATGCCCGGCCAATGCGCTGAGTGGAACATGGCCATGGGTCGCCAACGGATGATTGCGATGCACCGCCAACACCAGCGGATCGCTGCCCAACACCCGGCGAATCAGCCGCGCATCTTCCAGCAACTGCGAAGAGGCGGCAATGTCGACCCGGTACTCCTCCAGGGATTCCAGCACCTGTTGTGAATTGCCGATCTCGACGGAGACCTCAACCTGTGACAAGCGCTCGCGGAAGGTTTTCACCAGATCGAGAATGTAATACGGCGCCGTGGCGGCGATGCGCAGCGTACCTTGGACCTGGCCACTGTTGCGCAGGAAAAACTCGATATCGGCTTCCTGCTGCAACAACGCTTTGACCATCGGCAGCAGCCGCGCGCCTTGATCGCTGACGCTCAAGCGGCGGCCGCCGCGGTAGAACAACTCAACGCAATACTGGCTTTCCAGGTGACGAATCTGCGTCGTCACCGTCGGTTGGCTCAGACCGAGCTTTTTCGCCGCCTGGGTGATGCTGCCCAGGCGGGCGACCATATAAAAAGCCTTCAGCTCGGCACTCAGCACTGCACCCTCTCATTGTCTATTTGCGCAACAGGCGCAAACCATTGAACACCACCAACAGGCTGACGCCCATATCGGCAAAAACCGCCATCCACATCGTGGCGAGGCCTGCGAAGGTTACCCCAAGAAAGATCGCCTTGATGACCAACGCCAACGCGATATTTTGTTTGAGGATGCTCGAGGTCTGCCGAGAGAGACGGACAAATGCCGGAATCTTGCGTAAATCGTCGTCCATCAGGGCGACATCGGCAGTTTCGATGGCGGTGTCGGTGCCAGCCGCGGCCATGGCGAAACCAATCTCGGCTCGAGCCAGCGCCGGCGCATCATTGATGCCGTCGCCGACCATGCCAACCCGATATCCTTGAGTGTACAAGGCTTGAACGGCTTGAAGCTTGTCGCTCGGCAGCAGATTACCCTGAGCCTGATCGATACCAACCTGGGCCGCAATCGCCTGGGCAGTGTGTGGGTTGTCGCCGGTGAGCATCAGCGTCTTGATGCCCAGCTCATGCAACTGCCGGATCGCTTCGCGGCTGGATTCCTTGACCGTATCCGCCACGGCGAACAGCGCCAGTGGGCCAGAGGCATCGAGCAGCAGCACCACCGACTTGCCCTGCTCCTCCAGTGCGAAAAGCTTCTCTTCCAGCGCTGGCGAGCACAGACCCAGTTCTTCCACCAGGCGATGGTTGCCCAGGTGGTAGAGCTGACCACCGATTTCACCGCGCACACCGCGACCGCTCAGGGCTTCGAAGTTATCCACAGCGTGCAGCGTCGGCTGTTTATCCACAGCCGCATTGGCGATGGCCAAAGACACCGGGTGATCCGAGCGGCTGGCCAGGCTGGAGGCAATGGCCGGCGCGATCTCATTGGCTATCGGATCAAGGGACAGATAGTCGGTCTGCACCGGTTTGCCGTGGGTGATGGTCCCGGTCTTGTCCAGGGCCAGGTAATCGAGTTTGTAACCACCCTCCAGATAGACACCGCCCTTGATCAAAATACCTTTGCGCGCTGCTGCCGCGAGGCCGCTGACGATAGTCACCGGGGTGGAAATCACCAAGGCGCAGGGGCAAGCGACAACCAGCAGCACCAGTGCCCGATAGATCCACTCGAACCAGACTCCGCCCATGAACAACGGCGCAATCACCGCAACAGCCAAGGCGAAGATGAACACCACCGGCGTGTAAACCCTGGCGAAGGTGTCGACAAAACGTTGAGTCGGCGCGCGTGCGCCCTGAGCCTGCTCGACGGCGTGAATGATCCGCGCCAGGGTCGAGTGATTGGCCGCAGCCGTCACTTTGTATTCCAGAGAGCCGGACTGGTTGATGGTGCCGGCGAAGACTTTATCGCCGAGACCTTTCTCGATCGGCAGGCTTTCACCGGTGATCGGTGCCTGATCAATGGTCGAACTACCGGACACCACTTCACCGTCCAGGCCGATACGTTCGCCAGGACGAACCCGCACCAATGCGCCCAATTCGATGGTTTTCACCTCGCGTTCAAGCCAACTGCCGTCAGCTTGCTGCACGGTAGCCTGCTCCGGGGTCATCTGCATCAGGCCGCTGATGGCATTGCGCGCGCGGTCGAGGGATTTGGCTTCGATCAGCTCGGCCACGGTGAACAGGAACATCACCATCGCCGCTTCCGGCCATTGGCCGATCAACACCGCACCGGTCACGGCGATGCTCATCAACGCATTGATGTTCAGGTTGAAATTTTTCAGGGCAATCCAGCCCTTTTTATAAGTAGCGAAACCGCCACTGAGGATCGACACCAGTGCGACCAACGCCACGACCCAGGTCGGTGCTGCACTGGTGAAGTGGATCACTTCGGCTACCAAAGCGCCGATACCGGACAATGCCAGCGGCCACCAGGGCTTTTTTGCCGGTATCGGGATTGCTGCCTCAGCATCGGATCCCGGCTCGATGGGCTCGGCTTGCATGCCCAGGGACTTTATCGCCTCAACGATAGGCGCAGTGGACGCCAGGTCATGAGTGACGCCCAGCACCCGGTTGATCAGGTTGAACTCCAGTTGTTGCACACCCGAAAGCTTGCCGAGTTTGTTCTGGATCAGTGTCTGCTCCGTCGGGCAGTCCATCGCCTCAATGCGGAAACTGCTCAGGCGTGCCCCGGCAGTGGGCGCTTCGCTGAGCTTGATCAGCGACGGCGCTTGAGCCGTCGAACAGCAGGAATGCTGATGGCTGGCGTGATTGTGCTTATCGACTGGCCGGAGTTTTTGCCCGTGATCGTGATCAGCATGCTGATGGTCAGCATCGGGTTTGTGGGTGTGGATGGAATCGCTCATTGGGTCGCGTCCGAAAGGTGCCTGTTGCCAAGTGAACACCCTGTAGCCACTATAGGGTCAAGCAGCCAATGGAGATGATCTGAAATGAAAATAGGTGAGCTGGCGAAACTGACTGACTGTCAGGTCGAAACCATCCGTTATTACGAACGCGAAGGCTTGCTGCCGCCACCTGCGCGCAGTGAAGGCAATTATCGGTTGTACACCCAGACCCACACCGAACGGCTGACCTTTATTCGTAACTGCCGAACCCTGGACATGACCCTCGAGGAAATCCGCAGCCTGCTGGGTTTGCGCGACAGCCCGCAAGGCCAGTGCGAAAGCGTGAATGCCTTGATCGACGAGCACATCCTCCACGTCAAGGCGCGAATCGACGGCTTGCTGGCCTTGCAGGAGCAACTGCTCGACCTGCGCCAACGCTGCAGCGAAGGGCCGGGTATCGATCAGTGCGGGATTTTGCAGCGTCTGGAAGTGAGTGGCTCAGTGGTGGCCAGTGAAGCCGAGCATTCACATGTCGGCAGAAGCCACGGGCATTGAGGACGCCATCGCGGGCAAGCCTCGCTCCTAAAGGTTCGATGTGATTCCGTAGGAGCGAGGCTTGCCCGCGATCACCGCAAAGCGGTGCCTAAATCAGACCGCCATCGGCGCAGTCATTGGCGCGTGGTGTTCGTAGCCCTCGAGTGAGAAGTCACTCGGCTCGATCTGTTCCAGCCACTCGGGCTGGTACACACCGGTCTTGGCGAACTCCGGGACACGCTCGGAAATCACCAGTTTCGGCATCGGGAACGGCTCACGGGTGAGTTGTTCGTTGAGCATGTCCAGGTGGTTTTCGTAGACGTGGGCGTCACCGATGAAATAGGTGAACCAGCGTGGCGTGTAACCGGTCAGGCGGCCGATCAGGCTCAGCAGCGCCGCGCCTTCGGTCAGGTTGAACGGCGTACCCAGCCCCAGGTCGTTGGAGCGGATGTAGAGGGTCAGGGAGATTTCCCGGGTCTCGACATTCGGGTGAAATTGGTACAGCAGATGGCACGGCGGCAAGGCCATTTCATCGAGCTGGGCGCAGTTCCAGCCGTGGAACAGTATCCGGCGACTGCCCGGGTCCTTGATGATGGTGTCGACACACTGACGAATCTGGTCGATGGCCTTGTACAGCACCACGTAGGCCTGGCCGTCTTCTTCACCTTCGGCGATCTGCCGATAGCCCTGGCTCAGCGCCAGTTCGATAGCGGCCTGGTTGCTGGTGTTGATCTGTTTGTACGCCGGCCATTTGCGCCATTGCACGCCGTAGATCTCGCCCAGATCGTCGTCGCCCTGACGGAACGGGTTGGCCAGCCACTGAGCGTTTTCGTTGGCGTTCTGGTCCCAGACCTTGCAGCCCAGAGCACGAAACTCAGCGGCGTTGTTCACGCCGCGCAGGAAACCGACCATCTCGCCGATGGCCGACTTGAAGGCCATCTTGCGGGTGGTGATTGCCGGGAAACCTTCCTTCAGGTCATAGCGCAGCATCGCGCCGGGAAAACTGATGGTGTTCACACCAGTGCGGTTGGCCTGCTTGGTGCCGTGCTTGATGACGTGGGCGACCAGATCGAGATATTGCTTCATGAATTACCTGTGTCCTTGAACCCGGGGCCTGCGCCCCGGGATTCGAATTTAAAGCGCCGCGTCTTTGGCAGCAGGGGCTGCCGGGGCACGGTGATAGGCCAGCCAGATCAGGAACAGACCGCCGACAATCATCGGCACGCAGAGTACCTGCCCCATGGTCAGCCAGTCCCATGCCAGATAACCGAGTTGTTTGTCTGGAACACGAACGAATTCGACGATGAAACGGAAAATCCCGTAAAACAGGGCAAACATCCCGGATACGGCCATCGTTGGTCGAGGCTTACGTGAGTACAGCCAGAGGATGGCAAACAGTGCGACACCTTCCAGGGCGAACTGGTACAGCTGTGACGGGTGACGCGCCAACTGATCAGGATCGCTGAAAGGCGGGAAGATCATCGCCCACGGCACGTCGGTCGGCTTGCCCCACAACTCGGCGTTGATGAAGTTGCCAATACGCCCGGCTCCCAGGCCAATCGGCACCATCGGCGCGACAAAATCCATAAGCTCGAAGAACGACTTGCCATTGCGCTTGCCGAACCACCAGGCCGCCAGCATGACCCCGATGAAGCCACCGTGGAACGACATCCCGCCTTTCCAAACTTCGAAGATCAGGGTCGGGTTGGCCAGATAAGCACTCAGGTCGTAAAACAGCACATAGCCCAGTCGGCCACCGACAATCACCCCCATCGACATCCAGAACACCATGTCGGAGAGTTTCTCCTTGGTCCAGGTCGGGTCGAAACGGTTCATCCGGCTCGACGCCAGCAGCCAGGCGCCGCCGATGCCGACCAGGTACATCAGGCCGTACCAGTGGATTTTCAGCGGGCCGATGGCCAGGGCCACCGGGTCAATCTGCGGGTAAGGCAGCATTGCGACTCCTCGTTAGAGTTGAAACCTAAAAATTCGGGGCTGGACCATGTCAATCCAGGATTAAGCCAATATTGCGACACGCTGTCAGAACAGAAAACTCAAGCCCACACAAAACAGCAATGCGGCGAACATTCGTTTCAGCAAACGCGGCGACAGCCTGTGCGCCATCCGTGCGCCGAAACGTGCGAAAACCATACTGGTCAGGGCTATCCCGAGCAGCGCTGGCAAATAAATGAAACCCAGACTATGAGCCGGCAAACGTGAATCATGCCAGCCCAGAATCATAAAACTTAACGCACTCACCACGGCAATCGGCAAGCCGCAGGCCGATGAGGTGGCCACCGCCTGCTGCATCGGCACGCTGCGCCAGGTCAGGAACGGTACGGTCAACGAGCCACCACCGACCCCGAAGATCGCCGACGCCCAGCCGATCACGCTGCCGGCCAGGGTCAACACGAGCTTTCCGGGAACGGTTTGGCTGGCCTTGGGTTTGAGATCCAGGGTCATCTGCAGGGCGATGACCAAGGCAAAGACACCGATGATCTTCTGCAAGTTCGGTCCGGAGATAGCCTCTGCCGTCAGCGCGCCAACACCCGAGCCGATCAGGATCCCGACCGTCATCCAGAGAAAAATCGGCCAGCGCACTGCGCCTCTGCGCTGATGCTCGCGGACCGCGTTGACCGAGGTAAAGATAATCGTCGCCAAGGATGTACCCACCGCGAGGTGAGTCAGCACCGACGCATCGAAACCTTGCAAAGTGAAACTGAACACCAGCACCGGGACAATAATGATTCCGCCGCCAACGCCAAACAGCCCCGCCAGCACGCCTGCACAGGCGCCCAGCAGCAGGTAGAGCAGAAATTCCATGGGTGCATCCCGAAATAAGACCGGCATGGTAACGGATGCATGGCCTTGGGCTCCACTGGATGGCGATGGATACCCGCCCGATCTGTGCGTAGAGTGAGCAAAAAACACAGAGGGATAACCCCATGTGCTTGATCGTGTTCGCCTGGCGACCCGGCCATGCCCAGCCTTTGGTTGTAGCCGCCAACCGCGATGAGTTCTACGCGCGCCCCAGCCTGCCGTTGGCGCAATGGCCTGAGGCGCCGCAGATCTATGCCGGTCGGGATCTGGAGGCAGGAGGCACCTGGCTCGGAGTCGGTGCCGCTGGACGCTTTGCTGCGCTGACCAATATACGCAACCCGCATCAGCCACCGGCCCGTCGATCGCGCGGTGAGTTGGTGGCGCGTTTTCTGAACGAGAACACGCCGATTGAAGACTATTTAGCCGACGTTGTCGACAGATCGGTTGATTATGCGGGGTTTAACCTGCTGGTTGGTACGACTGATCAATTATGGCACTACAACGCGCTGGAGCCTGGGCCGGTGCTTTTGGCGGCCGGTGTCTACGGACTGTCCAATGCGGGACTCGATACTCCATGGCCGAAAGTGCTCAAGGCCAAGGCGGCATTGAGCGAGGTCCTGGACGATCCGCAACCACAGGCGCTACTCGCCTTGTTGAACGACCCACAAACCGCTCCGATCGCCGAATTACCCGACACCGGGGTTGGCCTCGCTACCGAGAGTCTACTGTCGAGCGTGTTTATCGCCAGCCCCAGCTATGGCACCCGAGCCAGCACGGCGCTGATCGTTCGGGCCGACGGCTCGCGGCACATCGTCGAGCGCAGCTTCGGGCCCTATGGCGGGCATTTGGGGGAGGTTGAGCTGAGGGTTTAATCCAAGGATCGTTCCCACGCTCTGCGTGGTAACGCATCCCGTGACGCTCCGCGTCACCGGCGCAGAGCGTCGAAGGCTGCATGCCCACGCAGAGCGTGGGCATGCTCAGTAAGGACTTAAAGCGCCTTCATCGCCGCCGGATTGATCATCCGCGCCAGCCCGAGATTCTTCAGCGCCAGTTGCAGCGAGCTGTGGATAACTTGCGGGTTGTCGATGGTCATCAGCTCGGCCAGCAGTTCCCTGGCCTTGCTCAGGTTGATCTGGCGCAGCATCCACTTCACTTTCGGCAAGTTGGTGGCGTTCATCGACAGGCTGTCAAAGCCCATCGCCATCAACAACACCGCCGCCGCAGGATCACCGGCCATCTCTCCGCAGATACTCACCGGTTTGCCTTCGGCATGGGCGTCGCGTACGACACTCTGCAAGGCTTGCAGCACGGCTGGGTGCAGGTAGTCGTAGAGGTCGGCAACCCGGGGGTTGTTGCGATCCACGGCCAACAGATATTGGGTCAGGTCGTTGGAGCCGACCGAAAGGAAGTCCACCTGCCGCGCCAGTTCCTTGGTCTGATACACCGCTGCGGGGATTTCGATCATCACGCCAATAGGCGGCATCGGTACGTCGGTGCCTTCGTCGCGCACTTCGCCCCAGGCGCGGTGAATCAGGTGCAGCGCCTCTTCCAGCTCATGGGTGCCGGAGATCATCGGCAGCAGGATTCGCAGGTTGTTCAGGCCTTCGCTGGCCTTGAGCATGGCGCGGGTCTGGACCAGGAAGATTTCCGGGTGGTCGAGGGTGACGCGGATCCCGCGCCAGCCGAGGAACGGGTTGTCTTCTTTGATCGGGAAATACGACAGCGACTTGTCGCCACCAATGTCCAGGCTGCGCATGGTCACCGGTTGCGGATGGAAGGCAGCGAGTTGCTCGCGATAAATCGCCAGCTGCTCCTTTTCGCTCGGGAAGCGCTGATTGATCATGAACGGCACTTCGGTGCGGTACAGACCCACGCCTTCTGCGCCACGCTTCTGCGCTCGCGCCACGTCCGCCAGCAGGCCGGTGTTCACCCACAGTGGCATGCGGTGACCATCGAGGGTCACGCACGGCAAGTCGCGCAGTGCATCCAGCCCCAGGGCCAGTTGCCGCTCTTCTTCGACCACTTCGGCGAATTGCTTGCGCAACACGTCACTCGGGTTGGTGTAGACCTCGCCGTGGTAGCCGTCGACAATCATCTGGATGCCGTCGACCTTGGAGTACGGCAGGTCAACCAGACCCATCACCGTCGGGATACCCATGGCGCGGGCCAGGATCGCCACGTGGGAGTTGCCCGAACCCAACACCGAGACCAGGCCCACCAGCTTACCTTCCGGCACCTCGCCGAGCATCGCCGGCGTCAGTTCTTCGCTGATCAGAATGGTGTTGTCAGGGTAGACCAGCGTCTGCTGACGCTCCTCTTGCAAATAGGCCAGGAGACGGCGGCCCAGGTCCTTGACGTCCGATGCCCGCTCGCGCAGGTAGGCGTCGTCCATCAATTCGAAACGGTTGACGTGATCGGTGACCACCTGGCGCAAGGCGCCTTGAGCCCACTGGCCGGTCTTGATCACGGTAGTCACTTCGCTACCCAGCGAAGCATCGTCGAGCATCATCAGGTAGACGTCGAACAGCGCCCGTTCTTCAGGGCGCAACTGGGTCGCGAGCTTTTCCGACAGCGTGCGCATATCGGCGCGCACACCTTCGATGGCGGTCTTGAACAGCCCCAGCTCGGCGTCGATGTCGGTGATGGTCTTGTCCGGCACCACGTCCAGATCCGCCGGTGGCAGCATGACCACCGCCGTACCGACCGCGGCACCGGGCGAACCGGGTACGCCGACGAACTTGGCTTCCTGAATGCCTTTGCCCTGACGCCCCAGACCGCGGATCGAGCCAGTGGCTTCGGCGTGAGCGATAACCCCGGCGAGCTGGGCGCTCATGGTCACCAGGAAGGCTTCTTCACCTTCATCGAACTGGCGACGTTCTTTTTGCTGAATGACCAGCACGCCGACGACGCGGCGGTGGTGAATGATCGGTGCGCCAAGGAAGGAGGCGAAGCGCTCCTCGCCGGTTTCGGCGAAGTAGCGATAACGCGGGTGATCAGCGGCGTTTTCGAGATTCAGGGGTTCTTCACGCGTGCCGACCAGGCCGACCAGACCTTCGTTGGGCGCCATGCTGACCCTGCCGATCGAGCGCTTGTTCAAGCCCTCGGTGGCCATCAGCACGAAGCGATTGGTCTCTGGGTCCAGCAGATAGACTGAGCAGACCTGGCTGCCCATGGCTTCTTTGACGCGCAACACAATAATCCCCAACGCCGCCTTGAGATCCTTGGCGGAGTTAACTTCCTGGACGATCTTGCGCAGCGTATTGAGCATGGCTCGGGGTCGAACTCCGTCGTCAGTCGCGCGCTAAAAGGCGCGGGGCAAGCTCTTTGAGGGCGCGTCGATACACCTCGCGCTTGAATGTCACTACCTGGCCCAACGGATACCAATAGCTGACCCAGCGCCAGCCATCGAATTCCGGTTTGCCGGTCAAATCCATCCGCACCCGCTGCTCGTTAGAGACCAGGCGCAGGAGAAACCATTTCTGTTTCTGGCCGATGCACAGCGGTTGGCTATGCGTCCTCACCAGACGTTGCGGCAAACGATAGCGCAACCAGCCCCGAGTGCAGGCGAGAATTTGCACATCTTCGCGTTCCAGACCCACTTCTTCGTTCAACTCACGGTACAAGGCGTCTTCCGGTGTCTCCTGAGGGTTGATACCACCCTGCGGAAACTGCCAGGCATCTTGATTGATACGGCGAGCCCATAGCACCTGGCCGGCATCATTCGTCAGAATGATCCCAACATTGGGGCGGAAACCATCTGGGTCGATCACGGCAACAACCTCGCAAACGCATGTCGCCGCATTGTTCCACAAAGGCTGTGAAAGCAGCAACGAGCCGGCCTACCTTATGTGCACTCTTGTGAAAAGACCGTATTCTGGACGCCTTTTTACAGACTTTTCAGCGAGTAACTGCAATGCGCCTGGCTTTATTCGACTTGGACAACACGCTTTTGGGCGGTGACAGTGACCACGCCTGGGGTGATTACCTGTGCGAACGGGGCATCCTCGACGCTGTCGCCTACAAGGCGCGTAACGATGAGTTCTACCAGGATTACCTGGCCGGCAAACTGGACAACGCCGAGTACCTGAACTTCTGCCTGGAAATCCTCGGCCGCACCGAGATGGCCAAGCTGGACGAATGGCATCGCGACTACATGCGCGATTGCATCGAACCGATCATGCTGCCCAAGGGCATCGAGCTACTGGCCAAACACCGGGCCGCCGGCGACAAGCTGGTGATCATCACCGCCACCAACCGCTTCGTTACCGGGCCGATTGCCGCACGCCTGGGTGTCGAAACCCTGATCGCCACCGAGTGCGAAATGATCGACGGCCGCTACACCGGGCGCAGCACTGACGTACCGTGCTTTCGTGAAGGCAAGGTGACGCGCTTGAATCGTTGGCTGGAAGAAACCGGATTTAGCCTGCAAGGCAGCTACTTCTACAGCGATTCGATGAATGATTTTTCGCTACTGGAACGGGTGACGAATCCGGTGGCGGTAGATCCTGATCCAAATTTGCGGGCTGAGGCCAAGAAACGGGGTTGGCCGGTGATTTCGCTGCGCGACTGATGACACCATCGCGAGCAAGGGTTCCTGCAGGAGCGAGCTTGCTCGCGATAGGACCGGCACTATTTCTGGATTTAAACCGGCTTGGCGCCCATCAATCCTGAAATGGCAATGAAGCAAACAAAGCTGAACACCGCCAACGCCAAGGTGAATTTCAAATTGCTCGCCGCCTGCGCCACCCGCAGGCGATTGAGCCGTATCAGCAGCCATAACCAGCTCAGCGCGCCGAACATATAGATCACGCTGGAGGCCAGAACCCAGGTCTGCCCCAGTGGCCAGCCCACCAGATGCGCCATCCACCAGCCGCTGAACGGCAAGCTCAGCAGCGCAATCCCCATCACCAACCAGACGAACAGCCACGGCCGATGCAAGGTGCGGGTGTAGATCGTCGCATCACCCTTGCTGTCACCACGCCATACCCGGATTGCCAACCCCAACGCGCTGCCCAAGAGCAGCACCGTCGCCAGGACGTGGGCTATTTTCAGGGCGGTAAGCGTTTCCATGTATGCGACTCCTTAGGCCGTGACCATCAGCGTAGTCGCTCAACCGAGGAACAGTTGATACGCCGGATTATTGCTTTCATCCCAGTACGGGTAACCGATCTCTGCCAACGCTGCCGGCACCAGATGGCGTTCATCGGCAGGCACTTGCAGGCCTGCGACCACTCGCCCATCGGCAGCACCGTGGTTGCGGTAGTGGAACATCGAGATATTCCAGCGACCGCCGAGTTTGTTGAGGAAGTTGAACAACGCGCCCGGTCGCTCCGGGAACTCGAAGCGCAGCACTATCTCATCGCTGACCCGCGCCGCATGACCACCCACCATATGACGAATGTGCAACTTGGCCAGTTCGTTGTCGGTCAAGTCGAGTACCGGGAAACCCTGGATCATAAGGCTACTGATCAACGCACTGCGCGGATCGTTTTCCGGGTGCGTCTGCACGCCGACGAAAATGTGCGCTTCGCTGCCGGTGTTGTAGCGATAGTTGAATTCAGTGATCTGACGTTTGCCGATGGCTTCGCAGAATGCCTTGAAGCTGCCGGGCTTTTCCGGAATGGTCACGGCGATGATTGCTTCGCGCCCCTCGCCCAATTCGGCGCGTTCGGCGACGTGACGCAGTCGGTCAAAATTGACGTTGGCGCCGGAGTCGATGGCCACCAGAGTCTGGCCGGTGACGCCGCGCATCTCGACATATTTCTTGATCCCGGCTACGCCCAAAGCACCGGCAGGCTCAGTGATCGAGCGGGTATCGTCGTAGATATCCTTGATCGCCGCACAGATCTCGTCGGTGCTGACAGTGATCACTTCATCAACATAGTCTTTGCAGATGTCAAAGGTGTGCTGACCGATCTGCGCCACTGCTACGCCGTCGGCGAAGATGCCGACAGTCGGCAACACCACGCGCTCGCCCGCCGCCATGGCCGCTTGCAAGCAATTGGAATCGTCCGGTTCGACGCCGATGATTTTGATTTCCGGCCGCAGGTATTTCACATAAGCGGCGATCCCGGCGATCAGGCCGCCGCCGCCTACCGGAACAAAAATGGCATCCAGACGCCCCGGGTGCTGGCGCAGAATCTCCATCGCCACGGTGCCCTGCCCGGCAATGGTGTGCGGATCATCGTACGGATGGATGTAGACGTAGCCTTTTTCGTCGACCAGTTTCAGCGAGTAAGCCAATGCTTCCGGGAAGGTATCGCCGTGCAGCACCACTTTGCCGCCACGGGAGCGCACGCCTTCGACCTTGATCTCCGGGGTGGTCTTGGGCATCACAATGATCGCCTTGACCCCCAGCACTTTGGCCGCCAGGGCCAGGCCCTGTGCATGGTTGCCGGCTGATGCGGTGACCACGCCGCGGGCGCGCTCCTCATCAGTCAGCTGTGTGAGCTTGTTGTAAGCACCGCGAATCTTGAACGAGAACACGGGCTGCAAGTCTTCACGCTTGAGCCAGATCTGATTGCACAGCCGCTCGGAGAGCTGGCGGGCAGTCTGCAATGGAGTTTCTACGGCAACGTCATAAACGCGCGAGGTGAGGATCTTCTTGACGTACT
Organism: Pseudomonas sp. GW821-FHT01E05; assembly: GCF_059422425.1. Classification (NCBI taxonomy): domain Bacteria; kingdom Pseudomonadati; phylum Pseudomonadota; class Gammaproteobacteria; order Pseudomonadales; family Pseudomonadaceae; genus Pseudomonas; species Pseudomonas sp. GW821-FHT01E05. The sequence continues at coordinate 436,832 of NZ_JBWKWW010000001.1, read as the reverse complement.
GTTCGAGCATCGGAAAGCATCACTGAGCGGGTTGGGCAGGGCCAAGGAGTCTAACTCAGCGTTTGGCCGTGCGACCATACGAATCAAGAGGTTTTAACCGGGCATACAGCTATAATGGCGGCCTTCTGTTCCCCTCTGCCCGCTTCGGAGCCCGCATGACCCAGGATCAACTCAAACAGGCAGTGGCTCAGGCCGCCGTCGACTTTATCCTTCCAAAACTCGACGACAAGAGCATCGTTGGGGTCGGCACAGGCTCCACCGCCAACTGTTTCATCGACGCCCTGGCCCTGCACAAGGGCGCGTTCGACGGCGCGGTCGCCAGCTCCGAAGCCACCGCGGCACGCCTCAAGGGCCACGGCATTCCGGTGTATGAGCTCAATACCGTCAGCGACCTGGAGTTCTACGTCGATGGCGCCGATGAAAGCGACGAACACCTGAACCTGATCAAGGGTGGCGGCGCAGCCCTGACCCGCGAGAAGATCGTCGCGGCGGTGGCCAAGACCTTCATCTGCATCGCCGACGCCAGCAAACTGGTGCCAGTACTGGGCGCCTTCCCGCTGCCGGTCGAAGTGATCCCGATGGCCCGCAGCCATGTGGCCCGCGAACTGGTGAAGCTCGGCGGCGACCCGGTTTACCGCGAAGGCGTGTTGACCGACAACGGCAACATCATCCTCGACGTGTTCAACATGCAGATCACCAATCCGGTCGAGCTGGAAACCCGGATCAACGCTATCGTCGGCGTGGTCACCAATGGCCTGTTCGCAGCGCGTCCGGCCGACCTGCTGCTGCTGGGCACTAGCGAAGGCGTGAAAACCCTTCGCGCATGACCCTGTAGGAGCAGCCGGTCGACGCTCGATTGCTCGCGATGAGGCCGTCACAGGCGACAGAGATGTCGACTGACAGACTGCTATCGCGAGCAATCGAGCGTCGACCGGCTGCTCCTACATGGCTCTGCGGTGTTTATCAGGGTTGCGGCGGTTTCTTGAAGACGTAAAACAGGTTGGGTTCGCTGACGAGGTACAGGGTGCCGTCGTCGTCCATAGCGATCCCCTCAGCTTGCGGCACGGTCTCATGCAACCCCTGATGACCCTTGCGTAATGACAGGCTGCTGAGCGGCCGTCCGTCGACATCCAGCTCCAGCACCAGCCTCGACTCATCTGACAGCGCCAGCAAATGCCCGCTGAGCTTGTCGTATTGCAGACTGGACAGATCGCGGACAAACAACCCGGCGTCACGCTTGGGATTGTTCACCACATGCACCGCGTACGACTTTTCAGGGTTGTAATGAGGAAAACCCTGAATCTCATAGATCAGCATCGGGTCGCGCTCCCTTGCGACGAACAGCCGCTTGCCCACCGAGTCGTATGCCAACCCCTCAAAGCCTTTGTTGCCGCTGGTGTGCACGCCGAGGGTCATCTGCTCGGCATCTGCCGCATCGAGGAACACCGTGTTGTCTTCCAGATGAATTTTGATCAGTCGCTGCCCGTGCTCATCGGCAACCACATAGGTGTCGGCGTTAATGAACTCGACAGCTTCCGGATCGCCAAACCCGATCAATGTCACACGTCGAAGGATCCGACCATCGAGGGACAGTTCAATCAACTCAGCATTTTTGTTGGTGACCGTAAACAGGCTTTTACGCACCGGGTCATAGGTCAGCCCAGAGACGTCGGCATCCAGCCCCTCGATGACCCTGGCCTCAAGCGATACCCGGTAATCCGCCAGACCAATGGACCGGGCGTCCGCAGGCTGCCACCACGTCTGCACGTTGAACCAGGCGCGCTCGAACAGTCGATAGTGCTGCCCGGCCAGTACCAGCAGCACCAGAGCGACAAGACTCACAAGCAGGAAGAACGGTTGGGGACGGGCAAGTCGGCGCATTCGGCAAGCTCAAAAACAGGACGGGCGGATGAAATACCACGACTGCATGAATTCAAACTTAATGACCGCAGGCGGCGCCTGCACCTACCGCGTACACCCATGAGTTATCAGGCGTACGCAAAGCCGTAGAAGCTATTGCCTGCGATCTTTTTGCACCCAGGCTCAGACTTCAGCGAACGCTACTGTTGAAGCTACTGACGCCTGGCAATTCCAGCACCAGTTCATCACCGACATTCAGCGGGCCGACGCCAACCGGGGTGCCGGTCAGGATCACGTCACCGGCTTGCAGCGTGAAGCAGCCGGCCATGTACTGGATCATCGGCACGATCGGGTTGAGCATGTCGCGACTGTTGCCGTCCTGACGGACTTCGCCATTGATGGTCAGGCGAATACCGATGTCGGTCAGGTCAGCAAAGGTGCTGCTGACGACGAACGGAGCCAGCACGCAAGCGCCGTCGAAGGATTTGGCGACTTCCCACGGCAGACCTTTGGCTTTCAGTTCCGCCTGCTTGTCGCGCAGGGTCAGGTCCAGCGCCGGGGCAAAACCGGAGATCGCGTCGAGTACTTCTTCGCGGCTCGGCCTGGTCGACAGTGGTTTGCCGATCAACACGGCAATTTCGGCCTCGTAGTGCACCGAGCCACGTTCGGTGGGAATCGCAAAGCCGCCTTCCAGCTCGACTACGCAACTGCCCGGCTTGATGAACAGCAACGGCTCGGTAGGCACCGGGTTGTCCAGTTCCTTGGCGTGTTCGGCGTAGTTACGGCCAATGCACACCACTTTCCCGACCGGAAAGTGAATACGAGTACCGTCGACATACTGGTGCTGATAGCTCATTACCGACTCCTGCTTCATTGATTCATCTGGTACTGCTGTTTCAAAGACAGAAAGTCCCGGCCCTGGAAAGTCACAGGGCGAAAATCTTGCCCGGATTCATGATGCCGTTCGGGTCGAACACCGCTTTGACCGCTTTCATGTATTCGATCTCAACCGGCGAGCGACTGTAGGTCAGGTAGTCGCGCTTGGTCATGCCGACGCCATGTTCGGCGGAAATCGAGCCGTTGTACTTCTCGACGGTTTCGAACACCCACTTGTTGACGGTCGCGCACTTGGTGAAAAACTCGTCCTTGCTCAGGTTTTCAGGCTTCAGGATATTCAAGTGCAGGTTGCCATCACCGATATGGCCGAACCAGACGATTTCGAAGTCCGGGTAGTGTTCGCCGACGATTGCATCAATTTCCTTCAAGAAAGCCGGGACTTTCGACACAGTGACCGAAATGTCGTTCTTGTACGGCGTCCAGTGGGAAATGGTTTCGGAGATGTATTCGCGCAGCTTCCAGAGGTTCTGCAACTGCGACTCGCTCTGGCTCATCACGCCGTCGAGCACCCAGCCCTCTTCGACGCAATGCTCGAAGGTTTCCAGGGCGTGGTTGGCCACTTCTTCGGTGGTCGCTTCGAATTCCAGCAGCGCGTAGAACGGGCAATCGGATTCGAACGGCGCCGGCACGTCGCCGCGCGCCAGGACTTTGGCCAGAGCCTTGTCGGAGAAGAACTCGAAGGCAGTCAGATCGAGCTTGCTCTGGAATGCGTGCAGCACCGGCATGATCGAGTCGAAATCGGTAGTGCCGAGGACCATTGCGGTGAGGTTTTTCGGCGCACGATCCAGACGCATGGTGGCTTCAACCACGAAACCGAGGGTCCCTTCAGCGCCAATGAACAGCTGACGCATGTCGTAGCCGGTGGCGTTCTTGATCAGGTCGCGGTTCAGCTCCAGCAGGTCGCCCTTGCCGGTCACGACTTTCATGCCGGCGACCCAGTTACGGGTCATGCCGTAGCGAATCACCTTGATCCCACCGGCATTGGTGCCGATATTGCCGCCAATCTGACTGGAACCGGCCGAAGCGAAATCCACTGGGTAGTACAGGCCTTTTTCTTCGGCCAGGTTCTGCAACTGCTCGGTGACCACGCCCGGCTGGCAGACCACGGTGCGGTCGGTGCTGTTGAATTCCAGCACCTGGTTCATATAGTCGAACGACACCACCACTTCGCCATTGGCCGCTACCGCAGCAGCAGAAAGCCCGGTACGCCCGCCGGAAGGCACCAGCGCGATTTTGTGCTGATTGGCCCAGCGCACGATGGCCTGGACTTGCTCAGTGGTTTTCGGGAACACGATGGCCGTCGGTGCCGGGGCGAAATGCTTGGTCCAATCCTTGCCGTAAGCATTCAGGGAGTCGGCATCGGTCAGCACCTTGCCAGGCTCAACCAGGGTCTTCAGCTCATCAATCAGGGCAGGATTGGTCATCGGCAGAACTCTCGAACAATTCATGGTCATCCTGAGAACGCTTCACGTCGCAGGAATGAGTGTTTAGCGGGGCGCATATGCTAGCATACCGCCCCCGCAGGATAGTGCCCAAGGCGTTCTGCGGTGACGGCTATAATGCCGCCCAGGTCAGCTCAGGCTGTCCACTTCCCTGCCATTTTTCTCCGGGACACAGGTTTACGCAGATGAGCAAGACTTCCCTCGATAAGAGCAAGATCAAGTTCCTTCTTCTCGAAGGCGTCCACCAATCGGCTGTCGACGTCCTCAAGGCCGCCGGGTACACCAGCATTGAGTACCTCACAGGTTCTCTGCCGGAAGCCCAGCTCAAGGAAAAGATCGCTGATGCTCACTTCATCGGCATTCGCTCCCGTACTCAACTGACCGAAGAGATTTTCGATCACGCGAAGAAACTGGTCGCTGTTGGCTGCTTCTGCATCGGCACCAACCAGGTCGACCTGAACGCTGCTCGCGAACGCGGTATCGCGGTCTTCAACGCACCGTACTCCAACACCCGCTCGGTGGCTGAGCTGGTGCTGGCTGAAGCGATCCTGTTGCTGCGCGGTATTCCTGAGAAAAACGCTTCCTGCCACCGTGGCGGCTGGATCAAAAGCGCGGCCAATTCCTTCGAAATCCGCGGTAAAAAGCTGGGTATCGTCGGTTACGGCTCGATCGGCACTCAACTGTCGGTCCTGGCTGAAGGCCTGGGCATGCAGGTGTATTTCTACGACACCATCACCAAGCTGCCACTGGGCAACGCCACTCAGGTCGCCAGCCTGACCGAGCTGCTGGGCATGTCCGACATCGTCACCCTGCACGTTCCGGAAACTGCTTCCACCCAGTGGATGATCGGCGAGAAAGAAATTCGCGCGATCAAAAAAGGCGGCATTCTGATCAACGCTGCTCGCGGCACCGTGGTCGAGCTGCAAGCCCTGGCGGACGCGATCAAGGACAAGCACCTGATCGGCGCGGCTATCGACGTATTCCCGGTGGAGCCTCGCTCCAACGACGAAGAGTTCGAAAGCCCGCTGCGCGGCCTGGACAACGTGATCCTGACCCCGCACATCGGCGGCTCCACCGCTGAAGCGCAAGCCAACATTGGCCTGGAAGTGGCTGAGAAGCTGGTCAAGTACAGCGACAACGGTACGTCGGTGTCCTCGGTCAACTTCCCGGAAGTGGCGCTGCCGGCTCACCCTGGCAAACACCGTTTGCTGCACATCCACGAGAACATTCCGGGTGTGATGAGCGAGATCAACAAGGTCTTCGCCGAAAACGGTATCAACATCTCCGGTCAGTTCCTGCAGACCAACGAGAAAGTCGGCTACGTCGTCATCGACGTCGACGCCGAGTACTCGGACCTGGCGCAAGAGAAGCTGCAACACATCAAAGGCACCATCCGTTGCCGCGTGTTGTTCTAAGCCTGGAGCACCAACGAAAAAAGGAGACCCTCGGGTCTCCTTTTTTATGCCTGCGATACGCTTATTTCACAGTGACGGTGATTTTCTTCGAGAGAATCGGCGGATCGAACGGCACGTGATTCTTGTCGCCCAGCTCCATCTGCAAGGTGTGCTTGCCCGGGGCCAGTTTGATGTCAGTTTCGGTTTGCGCCATGCCGAAGTGCATGTGGTTAGCGTCCTTCGGGATCGGCGCAGTTTCGGCCGGCAGCTTGTCGACGTCGATCAGCAGATGGTGGTGACCGGTGTTTTTGGTCGGGTCACCCGCTGGCGCCAGCGCCACGCCCTCGACGCCAAATCTGACCTTGAAGCTCTCACCCACCGTGGCGCCGTCCGCCGGAGAGACGATGCTCACCGTCGCGCCCTTGGGAGCCGGAGTGCGCGCGATACTATCCGCAGCGCTCGCCAGCATCGAAGCACCCAGCAACAGGCTGGCCAAAGCAGCACGAGACATAAACGTTTTCATTCTGTTCTCCAGTTTTTCTGCGAAATCTGTACGGTTAAGACAACTTCGTCGTAATTCGTTGTCGAAGGCACTCATCACCATAGCAAAGCGCGCCAGAACCCGCGTACAGCACATTAGAATTCAAAGGAGTGACCATGCGTTTTTTGCCTGGCCTGTTACTTTTACTGCCCCTTGTGAGCACTTACGCTCAAGCCGAATTGATCGACGATGTAAACGACCGTGGCGAGCTGCGCATCGCCCTGCAAGCCAACACACCACCGTTTAACTTCAAGGATGACGGCAAACTCACCGGCTTCGAGGTCGAGTTGGGCCAAATGCTCGCCAGTGAGCTGGACGTGCGCACGGACTTCGTCATCACGGACTCGGCTGACTTGCTACAAGGCGTCGAGAGCGGCAAGTACGATGTGGCCATCAACCACATAGCAGTGACCCCCGAACTCAAGGGGCGCTTCGACTTCAGTGAACCCTATAGTTATTCCAATGCGCAGTTGATCGTGCGTCAGGAAGAGCCCCGACCGCTGGGCACACTGCAAGCACTCAACGGTCGGGCGCTGGGGGTGGCGCAAAGCAGCCAGTTCGCCGAGCCGACTCGCACGGTCGAAGGCATCGATCTGCGCAGCACCCCCAATACGCAGCAACAGCTCAAAGACGTAGCGGACAAGCAAATCGATGCGGCCATCAGTGACCGCTTGCCGGTCCCTTACGCCGTTCGTGACAGCCACTTGCCCGCTCAGGAAGGCGCCAATGCTGGCCCGACGTTGAGCCTGGTGATCCCGTTTCAGAAAGGCAATCCGGCGTTTCAGGCCAGTATCGACAACGCGCTGCAACGCATCAAAGCCGATGGTCGGTTGATGGCACTCTCGGAAAAATGGTTTGGAACGGATGCGAGCAAGCCACCGAAGCCTTGATAGTTGGAATGAGGAATTTGTTACACCGAAGATCTAATGTGGGAAGGGCCGGGCGACGTTCGCTTGCTCGCGATAAGGCCATCACATTCAAAAGTGATGTCGACTGCCAGTCCGCTATCGCGAGCAAGCGAACGTCGCCCGGCCCTTCCCACACTAGATCTGCGTAGTTTTGTAAATCCAGGCAAGTTCAGTCCAGTGCCGCCAACGCCGCCAACGCCTCAGGCAACTCCAGCTCACTGAAAACCTGGACCCCATTGCGTTTCAACAACGCCGCGGTAACACCTTCCCCGCTGACTTTGACCCCACTGAAAGTGCCGTCATAGGTCTGCAGGTTGCCGCAGGACGGGCTGTTGGCCTTGAGCACCGCAATCCAGATGCCGTATTGTTCGACCAACGCCAGGGCCTGTCGCGCACCGGATAGAAACTCGGTACTGACGTCCTCTCCCTCAGCGGTCAGCACCCGCGCGCTGCCATCCAGCACTTCGACACCTTGCCCACCGGGAATCTCGGCTGCAGGCCGCGGCGTCGGTAAACCACCGGCCACTTCCGGGCACAGCGCCACCACCCGACCTTCGGCCATCCAGCTCGCCAATTGATCGAACGGCCCGCCAGCCCCGCCGTCGTAACGCACACGGTGTCCCAGCAGACAGCGGCTCACCAGAATTTTTTGCATGATCAAAACGGCTCATTGCCGCGACGACGAAACCACCCCGTCAGCGACAGGCGATCTCGAGTGGCGGGCAGGACTTCATGGGGCACTTCGCCGGAGAGGAATACCACCAGGCAACCACCCGTGGGCACCACGTCATATTCAACCCCCTCGCCCAGATACATCCGCAGCTGTCCGCCATGCTCGGGCAACCACGCCTGATTGAGATAAATCACGGTGGACACCATGCGCCGGTCATCATCGCGAAAGCGGTCGACATGCTTGAGGTAAAACGCACCCGGCGGGTACAGCGCGAAATGGCTTTCGAAATCTTCCAGCCCCAGGAACAACCCACGGTTCATGGCGACCCGAAGGCTCTCCATCAACCCCAGGTAGCTGTCGCAAGACTCAACCTGGCCGGGTTCGAGCCACTGAATATGGTCACCTCGAATACCCTCGCGAATTTCCTGGAAGGAGCCCCGGCCCACTGCGGCCGGAGCCAATCCACCCTCGGCGGCGCGTTTGCGACACTCATCTGCCAGTTCCAGGGTCAGCCCCTCGGGCAGGAAAATATTTTGCTGCGACCAGCCGCGTGCAGCCAGGTCGTCGACGATACGTAACAGCAGCGGGTGATCGGAGGGTATTTGCATGCCGAGCATAGTATCCATACGCCTGTAAATCCGACAGAGCCGCAGAGCGCACTGATACGAATTCTCGACAAGACGAGACCTCACACGGAGAATAGTGGCCTGCTGACAGGAGCCCTTATGCGTCGCTTGCTTTTTCCCCTGCTAATGCTCTGCATTTTGCCCGCTTGGGCAGACGGCCTCGACCAGTTGTACAAGGTCGCCGGTTGGCCAGAACAACGCGCGCATTTTAATGACGCCCTCACCGCCGCCCAGCAACGCTACAAAAACAGCCTGCCGCCTGCGGTGTTCCAGGCGCTGGTTAACAACAGCAATCAGCGCTTTGCGCCACAGGCGATGGATCATCGAGCCCAGGCGCAGTTGCGGCAGAAACTCGCCGACCCGAAACCTGCTCTGGCATTTTTCCAGTCACCGCTGGGGCGCAAGATTGTCGCCGCTGAACTGCAGGCGACCCGCCGCGATCAGCTGGCAAAAAATGCCCAGGGCTTGCCGAAGATCCAGGCCAGCGACACCCGTCAATTGATCATCGGCCATTTGGCGCAAGCACTGCCTGCCCGCGAGGCCGGTGCCGAAGTCAGTCTGGCGATCGCCGGGGTTGCCGCCGACAGCCTGAGCCAGATGATTCCCGGCCTGCTCGGTGGTGGTCAGGCGCAAGGGATGTTGAACGGTCAGCGCCAGCGGCTGATGGAGCAAATCGGTAACGACCTGAACAACACCTTGCTCTACGTCTACCGCGACCTGTCTGATCCGGAACTGGAAGAATTCGCCACGTTTGCCGAGTCCTCTGAAGGCAAGGCTTATTACCAGGCGGCGTTGGCGGCGATTCGGGCGGGATTGGCGGTGGGGCAAAGCACCTCGAGCCTTAGCCAGTAAGCTTCGGTGCCTGGAAGATCGCCATCGTCGGAACGCCGCCCGGAGCAAGCTCGCTCCCACACTGGATCTGTGAACGACATCAAACCAATGTGGGAGCGAGCCTGCTCGCGATGGCAGCATAACGGTCGCTAGAGATTTCTCCCCTTCATTCGCTTGGTCAAAAACCCGAAATACTCCTGGCGCAACGCCTGGGTTTCATTCGCCAGATGATGGCGGGCCTCGGGCAGTTTCAACACCTGTGGCCGGTCGAATTTGCCCCCCAGCACTTCAAGGTTGTGTTCCCAATCAACCGTCATGTCCGCTTGCCCCTGGATGATCAGTGGCCGACGACTGCTGCGCGGTGCCGCTTCGATACGCTTGATCCAGCGCGCCAGTGCCCCGACCCAGGCGGTCGGCAAGCGCAGCGGTTGTAGCGGATCGGCTTGCAGGAAGGGCAAGAACGCCGGGTCATTGGTGTTCTCGCTGAAACGCCGGGCGATGCCTTTGACGAAAGGCTTCATCAGGTAATAACTCAAGTGCGACCAGCCCCAGGAGCGCGGCCGAACCAGCGGCGAAAGCAGCACCACCTGCCCTTGCGCCGGGCTGTCTACGCCTTCATTCAGCACATGGTCGATCACAATCGCGCCGCCCGTACTCTGCCCGCACAGGTGCCACGGTTGCGGCAGGTCCAGAGAGCGTGCCTCATCGAACAACCCTTGCAGCGCCGCCTGATACTCGGCGAAATCCTTGATGTTGGCGCGCTCACCGCTGGACAGTCCATGCCCCGGCAAATCACAGGCAATCACCACGAACCCCTGATCCAGCGCCCAGTCGATCACGTGCCGATAAAGGCCCATGTGATCGTAGAAACCGTGGAACACGAACATCGTCGCCACCGCCCGTGGTGGCCACCAGACCTGACTGACCAACTGATAGCCACCAACGTTGAAACTGCCGAGACCGCATTTGACTGGCCTGCTGCGCTGCGGGAAATCCAGCCCATAAAAATGCTGATAGGCCTGCGCCTCCTCCGACAGCGGCTGCGCCTCGGCCAAGGGCCGCAGGCTGGCACGCAGATGATCGGGGTTGAAGGTGGCAGGCATGACGAATTTCCAGGTAAAGCGCGGAGCGCGAAACAGACTTTATGGCCCTGCGATATTCATCTGTCGCGGCAAGCATGGCAAGCTACGTGACCTTCGAGGATTGATCCGTATGCGTCTGCCCTACCGCACGACACTGCTTGCCAGCCTGCTCGCCCTTGTGTGTGCCGGCGTGTTGTGGGCCGCTTATGACTGGTTTCAGGGACGTTACCTGCGTGCATTCAACGAACACGCCGCGGTGTTTTCCGGCGACCCTCTGAGCCTGCCTCCGGAACTTGCCGGCCCTGGATCGATCCGTCTGGTGCACTTCTGGGACCCGGCCTGCCCGTGCAACGTCGGCAACCAGCAGCACCTGGCCGAACTGTTCGAGCATTACGCGCCACAAGGCGTGGAGTTCTATTCGGTGCAAAAGCCCGGTAGCCATGGCCAGTTGCCTGGCACCCTGAGCAACCTGAAAACCCTGTCGGTCCTGCCCGGCTCCGGGCAGATACCGGCAAGCCCGGCCGTAGCGATCTGGGATCGCAATGGCAAACTTGCGTATTTCGGGCCCTACAGCGAAGGGTTGACCTGTAATTCCAACAACAGCTTTATCGAGCCGATGCTACAGGCACTCAGTAACGGACGCCCGGTCAGCGCCACCCACACCCTGGCGGTGGGCTGTTATTGTCCGTGGCCCGGTAGCCTGACTAACTAAGGCATTCCTGACTTTTCAAGGACAACGCTGCACAGCACCGAAGGCCTGTGCTAATTGTTTGCGAGCGTCAGTGACGGCAACCCGAAAAAGAACCAGGAGTTTCAATGAAACGCAGTCTGTCCTTACTTGCCATCCTGATCGTCGCACTCGCCGTCGGTGGGGGCTGGTACGTGTACAGCAAACAACCATCGCGCCAGGGAATGGTGGAGCTGGAGGGTCTGCAAGACTCGGTCACGGTGCGTTATGACGAACGCGGTGTACCGCATATTCGCGCCGGGAACGAAGCCGACCTCTATCGCGCCCTCGGTTATGTGCACGCTCAAGACCGGTTGTTCCAGATGGAAATCATGCGCCGCCTGGCTCGAGGCGAGCTCGCCGAAGTGCTCGGTCCCAAGCTGATCGATACCGACAAACTGTTCCGCAGCCTGCGCATTCGCGAGCGCTCCGAGACTTACGCGGCCAGCCTTGACCGCCAATCACCGACCTGGAAAGCCCTGCAAGCCTATCTGGACGGGATCAACCAATATCAGAACACCCACGCCCAACCGATGGAGTTCGACGTACTGGGCATCCACAAACGCGCGTTCACCGCTGAAGACACCATCAGTGTCGCCGGTTACATGGCCTATAGCTTTGCTGCAGCCTTTCGCACCGAGCCCCTGTTGACCTATATACGCGATGAACTGGGTAGCAATTACCTGAAAATCTTCGATCTCGACTGGCAGCCTAAAGGCGTGTTGGCCAAAGGCCCGGCGCGTACCTCGCCGGCCCTCGCCGCCATTGACTGGAAAGACCTTAACGCGATCGCCCGACTGAGCGAAGAGGCGCTGGCCGACAACGGCCTGCCGCAGTTCGAAGGGAGCAACGCCTGGGTGGTTTCCGGTAACCGGACCAAGAGCGGCAAACCGCTGCTGGCCGGCGATCCGCACATTCGCTTCTCTGTGCCTTCGGTGTGGTACGAAGCACAATTGTCGATGCCGGGTTTTGAGCTGTACGGTCATCACCAGGCACTGGTGCCCTTCGCCTTCCTCGGCCACAACCTCGACTTCGGCTGGAGCCTGACCATGTTCCAGAACGACGATCTCGATCTGATCGCCGAAAAGGTCAACCCGGATAACCCTAATCAGGTCTGGTACCGCGACAAATGGGTGGAGCTGGTCAGCACGCAGCAGCAGATTGCAGTGAAGGGCCAGGCGCCGGTCGCGCTGGTTCTGCGCCAGTCGCCCCACGGGCCGATCATCAATGATGTGCTCGGCGCTGGCGTCGGCAAGGCGCCGATTGCCATGTGGTGGGGGTTCCTCGAAACCCAAAACCCGATTCTCGAAGGTTTCTACCAGCTCAACCGCGCGGACACCCTGGCCAAGGCCCGCAACGCCGCAGCCAAGGTGCACGCTCCTGGCTTGAATCTGGTGTGGGCCAATGCCAAGGGCGATATCGGCTGGTGGGCCGCAGCGCAACTGCCCAAACGCCCGGCCGGGGTCAAACCGCTTTTTATCCTCGACGGCAGCACCAATCAGGCAGACAAGGATGGTTTCTATCCATTCAGCGCCAACCCTCAGGAGGAGAACCCGGCGCGCGGTTACATCGTTTCGGCCAACTTCCAGCCACTCTCGCCAACCGGAATGGAAATCCCCGGCTATTACAACCTGGCGGATCGCGGCCAGCAGCTGAACAAGCAGCTGAGCGATGCGAACGTCAAATGGGACCTGGATAACAGCCAGAAGCTGCAACTGGGCACCACCACCGGCTATGGCCCTCGCCTGTTGGCTCCGCTGTTGCCAGTGCTGCGTGAGGTGGTGAAAGACTCCACGGAACTCAAACTGGTGGCGCAACTGGCGCAATGGAAAGGCGACTACCCGCTGAACTCCACCAGCGCCACGCTGTTCAACCAGTTTCTATTCAACCTGACCGACGCCGTGTTCCACGATGAACTCGGCGATGGGTTCTTTGACACATTGCTCTCCACCCGGGTAATCGATGCCGCGTTGCCGCGTCTGGCGGCGTCGCCCGATTCGCCGTGGTGGGACAACCGCAACACCATCGGCAAGGAAACCCGCGCCGACATCGTCAAAGCTGCATGGCAGGCCAGCATTGCCCATCTCAAAGCCACCCTCGGCGAAGACCCGGCGCAATGGCAGTGGGGCACGGCCCACACCCTGACTCACGGACATCCGCTAGGCATGCAAAAGCCGCTGGATCAAATCTTCAACGTCGGCCCGTTCGAAGCCCCCGGCACTCACGAAGTGCCGAACAACCTCTCGGCCAGGATCGGCCCTGCGCCGTGGCCGGTGACCTACGGACCCTCGACCCGACGCATCATCGACTTCGCCGACCCGGCACACAGCCTGACCATCAACCCGGTGGGGCAAAGCGGCGTACTGTTCGACAAGCACTATGACGACCAGGCCGAGGCGTATATCGAAGGGATTTACCAGCAGGCGTATTTCAACGACGAGGAGGTGACGGCCAATACCCGCAGTACCTTGAAGCTGTTGCCGGCTCGGGTGGCTCAGTAGTTGGGGAAATCCAGGTATTCGGTCGAGATCTAAATCTCCTTACGCAACCGCCCAGGCGCTTCGCCATAGGTCTCTTTGAACTTCTTGCTGAATGCCGCCCGGGATTGGTAACCCGACTGGGCGGCGATATCACTCAGGCCCAAACGTGACTGGCTCAGCAGATTAAAGGCCAGCTCCATCCGTGCCTGCGTCGGCAGCACCCACGGTGATACGCCGGCCACGCGGACCGAACCGAACAGGAGCGAGTTCCCTCGCCACAATCGAGAATGCTCGACAATCTCAAACCATCGCCGAAAAATTCACTCGAAACTGCTGCGGCGTCACTCCAAGCCTGCGGTTGAAAACACTGCGCATGTGCTGCGCATCGCGAAACCCGCATTGGTAAGCAACGGTTTTGAGCGGCGCGCTTCCGCTTTCCAGCATCACTCGCGCCGCGTCCACCCTCGCCCGCTCGACGAATTCTGCCGGGGTGATTTTTGCGTCCCTGGCAAACACCCGGGAGAAATTGCGCGCGCTCATGTTGGCAGCTTTGGCCAGGTCGGCAATGGTCAAGCCCCCAGTCAGATTGGCCAACACGTAGTGCTGGACCATCGCCACCGGCGAGCTCGCCTCGGCATGGGGCGTCAGGAACGGGCTGAACTGCGATTGCCCGCCTGAGCGCTGAGTGAACACCACCAATCGCTTAGCCACGCTCAACGCGAGTTCCGGGCCGTAGTCCCTGGCCAGCAGGTACAACGACAAATCGATCCCTGCCGTCACTCCCGCCGATGTGTAGAGCTGACCGTCCTGCACGTAGAGCCGATCGGCCTCGACTTGAGTCAATGGGCACAGCGTCGCTAGCGCAACGGCATCGTTCCAGTGGGTGGTGACGGTTCTCCCGTCGAGCAATCCTGCGCGGGCAAGCATGAACGCGCCATTACAGATCGAGCCGAAGCGATTCGCACGAACACTCGCTTCGCGCAGCCAAGTATGAAACCGCGCGCCGAAATCCTGATATGGCAACTGTGGACCGCCAGCGACCAGCAGCAAGTCATAGGCCTGCAGCGCTTCGCTGAAATGTCGATGAGCCTGCAGCGCCAAACCATTTGAACAGGGCATCACGCCGCGCTCCACGCCAATCACCTCCAACCGGTAGTGGTCTTCGGGCGCAAGAAAGCGGTTGGCTTCGGAAAACACATCCATGGGCCCCGTGACATCCAGGGACTGAACCCCGGAAAAAACCACGATGGCAACGTTTCTGCTCATGGGATGAATCACCTTCTATGGCTTTCAGGAATCGTGGGGGCAGCCGACCAACCCTAGCGAAACACCGGCCAAGAAGCGAGGTGGCACGATATGCGCACTGATTGGCCGGGATCGCAGCTTCATGTCGATTGTTCGTCCCAGGACGCGGGAACAGACTGGATTCATCAGCGCCGCCAGGCGTTCCTCACAAGGCAACTTCCATGAGCACCACCCCCCTCAGCAGCACTATCGCCGGTATCAAAATCCCCGACAGCGCCCTTGCCAAGGCGACGACGCAATACATCCGAGATCTGGAATCAGATTTGCTGTATCACCACTCGCGCCGAGTGTTTCTGTTTGGCGCCTTGAGCGGTGAGCGCCAGCAACTGGCCTACGACCCGGAGCTGTTGTACGTTGGCGCGATGTTCCATGATCTGGGCCTGGTGGAAGGCCATCGCAGCGATGACGAACGCTTCGAAGTGGATGGTGCGAATGCGGCCAAAGCCTTTCTCAAGCCTTACGGGCTGAGCGATGACGATATCGAGCAAGTCTGGCTGTCCATAGCCCTGCATACGACTCCGGGTGTGCCCAAACATCTGCGTCCGACCGTGGCGCTGGTGACCGCCGGGGTGGAAATGGATGTGCTGGGGATGGATTACACAGCGTTTTCCACCGAGCAACGTGAGGCCGTGGTGCATGCACATCCACGAGGTGAAGGGTTCAAAGAGTGCATCATCTGCGCATTTGCCGATGGCTTGCGTCATCGCCCACAGACTACCTTCGGGAATGTGAAGACTGATGTGTTAGTGGATCAGGACCCGGGGTTCAAACCGATGAACTTCGTCGAAGTCATCCGCAAATCGCCCTGGGTGGCGTGACCCACTGTAGGAGCGAGCTTGCTCGCGATAGCATCAACCTCGATTTACAGTCGAACCGAGTTGGTCGAATACGACCCCGGTGCATCGCGAGCAAGCTCGCTCCTACAGTGGATCCGGGCTGACCACATATCTGTGGTCAACCGAAAATCCTCTAAGAGCGGGGTTGCCCGCGAAGCTTTTGAGGCTTAAGCCGCTTCCGGCGTCTGGGCGCGGCGTATGTCCGGTTGTTTCCACGAGTCGGCAGCGCTTTCATCGATCGCTAGCTGAATGGCACGTTTGCGGATTTCTTCAGCGCGGCGGCTGAAGAACCAGACCAGGAAGGTCACCAGCGACACCACCAGCAGGATCAGACTGGCCACGGCGTTGATCTCGGGTTTCACGCCCAGACGCACTGCCGAGAAGACTTCCATCGGCAAGGTCGTCGAACCCGGACCCGACACGAAGCTGGCCAGCACCAGGTCGTCCAGCGACAGGGCGAAGGACATCATGCCGCCTGCCCCCAGCGATGGCGCGATCATCGGGATGGTGATCAGGAAGAACACCTTCCACGGCCGCGCACCAAGGTCCATGGCCGCTTCTTCGATGGACAGGTCCAGCTCACGCAAGCGTGCCGAGACCACCACCGCCACATAGGCCGCACAGAACGTCGTGTGAGCGATCCAGATGGTGACAAGGCCACGCTCTTGCGGCCAGCCGATCATCTGCGCCATAGCCACGAACAGCAGCAACAGCGACAGACCGGTGATCACTTCGGGCATCACCAGGGGCGCGGTCACCAGGCCACCGAACAGCGTGCGTCCCTTGAAGCGGGTCACGCGGGTCAGCACGAAGGCCGCCAGGGTACCCAGCACCACCGCCGCAATGGCGGTGTAGCAGGCGATTTCCAGCGAGCGCACCACCGAGCCCATCAGCTGGGTGTTGTCCAGCAGGCCGACATACCACTTCACCGACCATCCGCCCCACACGGTCACCAGCTTGGAGGCGTTGAACGAGTAGATCACCAGAATCAGCATCGGCGCGTAGATGAACACCAGCCCCAATATCAGCATCAGGCTTGAAAAACCGAAGCGCTTCATTCTTTGCCCTCCATTTCTTTAGCCTGACTACGGTTGAAGAGGATGATCGGCACAATCAGGATCGCCAGCATCACCACGGCCAGGGCGGACGCCACCGGCCAGTCACGGTTGTTGAAGAACTCCTGCCAGAGCACTTTACCGATCATCAGGGTTTCCGGCCCGCCGAGCAGTTCCGGGATCACGAATTCACCCACCACCGGGATGAACACCAGCATGCAGCCGGCGATGATGCCGTTTTTCGACAGCGGCACGGTGATTTTCCAGAAACTGTTGAAGGTGCTCGAGCCCAGGTCCGACGCGGCCTCCAGCAGACTGTTGTCGTGCTTCACCAGGTTGGCGTAGAGCGGCAGGATCATGAACGGCAGGTAGGAATAAACCACGCCGATATAGACCGCCAGGTTAGTGTTGAGGATCTGCAGCGGCTCGTTGATCCAGCCCATCGACATCAGGAAACCATTGAGCAGGCCGTTGTTGCTGAGGATGCCCATCCACGCGTAAACGCGGATCAGAATCGCCGTCCAGGTCGGCATCATGATCAGCAGGATCAGCACGGTCTGCATTTCCTTGCGGGCGCTGGCGATGGCATAGGCCATCGGATAACCGATCAGCAGGCAGAGGATGGTGCTGAAAAATGCCATCTTCAGCGAGCCGAGGTATGCGGCGATGTACAACTCATCGTCGCCCAGCAGCGCGTAGTTACCGAGGTTGAGCAGCAGTTGCACCTTGTGTTCGACGTAGCTGTAGATCTCGGTGTACGGCGGAATGGCCACGTCGGCCTCTGCGAAGCTGATCTTCATGACGATGAAGAACGGCAACATGAAGAACATGAACAGCCAGAGGAACGGTATCCCGATGACCAATTGACGGCCACCGGGGGTTATTCGTTGTAGCTGGCGCTTGAGTCTTTTCATGTTCATGAGCGCAGTACCACGCCACTGTCGTCTTCCCACCAGACGTAGACCTGGTCACCCCAGGTCGGCCGTGCGCCACGGCGTTCGGCGTTGGCCACGAACGACTGGACCAGTTTTCCGTTTGGCAATTCGACATAGAACACCGAGTGACCACCCAGGTAGGCGATGTCATGCACTTTGCCGCTCGACCAGTTGTATTCGCAGGTCGGCATCTCGGAGGTGACCAGCAGTTTCTCCGGGCGAATCGCGTAAGTGATGGACTTGTCCTGAACCGAGGTGCTGACGCCGTGACCCACGTAAATATTGCGATCCAGGTCCTTGCAGGTAATGAGTGCATGGCCCTCGGCGTCGTCCACCACCTCACCTTCGAAAATATTGACGTTACCGATGAATTCGCAGACCAGACGGCTGGTCGGGGTTTCGTAGATGTCGATCGGGCTGCCGATCTGGGCGATCCAGCCCAGGTGCATGATCGCAATGCGTTCAGCCATGGTCATGGCTTCTTCCTGGTCGTGGGTCACCATTATGCAGGTCACGCCGACCCGCTCGATGATCTCTACCAGTTCCAGTTGCATTTGCGAGCGTAGCTTCTTGTCCAGCGCACCCATCGGTTCATCGAGCAGCAACAGCTTCGGCCGCTTGGCCAGAGAGCGCGCCAACGCCACTCGCTGACGCTGGCCACCGGACAGCTGATGCGGCTTGCGCTTGGCATACTGGCTCATCTGTACCAGCTTGAGCATTTCGGCCACGCGGGCGTCGACTTCAGCCGTCGGAATCTTGTCCTGCTTGAGACCGAAGGCGATGTTCTGCGCCACTGTCATGTGCGGGAACAAGGCATAGGACTGAAACATCATGTTGATCGGCCGCTCGTACGGCGGCATGTCGGTGATATCCACACCATCGAGAAAAATGCGCCCCTCCGTTGGCCGCTCGAAACCTGCAAGCATCCGCAGCAGGGTGGATTTGCCCGATCCCGAGCCGCCGAGCAAAGCGAAAATTTCGCCTTTCTTGATTTCCAGGGACACATCGTCCACCGCAATCGTCTCGTCGAACTTCTTCGTGACCCGGTCGATTTTGACCAACACCTGTTTAGGTAATTGGTCGCCCTCGAGGGCTTTCTTATAGGCGCCGGAGGCAACAGCCATTTACGAAACTCCCAACAAAATTTGCAGTTCACCCAATACAGGCAAACCTTGGATAGTCTGAGCCTTTGTCACTACTTACCCGACTTGACCTTGGTCCAGCTGCGGGTCATCAAACGTTGAATCCTGGGTGGCAACTCAGCGTTGACGTAAAGCTTGTCGACGATGGCTTGCGACGGATAAACCGCCTCGTCTGTACGTACTGCCTGATTCATCAGCTCACCCGCTTCAGGGTTCGGGTTGGCATAACCAACGGCATCACTGACCTGAGCGATCACTTCAGGCTTGAGCAAATAGTTGATGAAGGCATGAGCCTCTTTGACGTTGCCCGCATCCCGAGGAATCGCCAACATGTCGAACCACAGGTTGCCGCCTTCTTTGGGGATCACGTAGGCAATGTCGATACCTTTGCCAGCTTCAGCGGCACGCGCCTTGGACTGGAATACATCGCCGGAGAAACCGGCCGCGACACAGATCTCGCCGTTGGCCAGATCGGAGATGTACTTGGATGAGTTGAAATACGTCACGTAAGGCCGCACCGCCAACAGTTTGGCTTCAGCCTTTTTGTAGTCTTCAGGGTTCTGGCTGTTAGGCGACAGGCCCATGTAATTCAGCATGGCGGGGAGCATTTCATCCGCCGAGTCGAGGAAGGCGACACCGCAGCCAGACAGCTTCTTGATGTTCTCCGGCTCGAACAGCATGGCCCACGAGTCGATCTTGTCGACGCCCAGTGCCGCTTTGACTTTCTCTACGTTGTAACCAATACCGTTGGTGCCCCACAGGTAAGGCACGGCGTACTGGTTACCCGGATCGTTTTTCTCCAGACGCTTGAGCAGCAACGGATCGAGGTTGGCGTAATTCGGCAACTGCGACTTGTCGAGCTTCTGGAATGCCCCGGCCTTGATCTGCTTGCCCAGGAAGTGGTTGGACGGCACGACCACGTCATAACCGGTGTGCCCGGCCAGCAACTTGCCTTCCAGAGTTTCATTGGAATCGAACACGTCGTACACCGGCTTGATGCCAGTGGCTTTATCGAAATCTGCCAGGGTGGTCTGCCCGATGTAGTCCGACCAGTTATAAACATGCACGGTAGGCGCAGCTTGAACACTGACGGCGAGCGTCAGGCCGGCGCCGATCAGCATGGCGTTGCGAAACAAAGAAATAGGCAAGTGGAGGTCCTCTAAAATAGTTGGGCCCAAGTTGCCCAGCGTTACGTGACAGCCATGGCTGCCTGGCAACAAAACCGGCGCGCAACTTACCCTCGATAAACCTTTCCAGCAAAACTTTCTGTCATTTGATTATTGCTGTTGCCGTCTTTGCGTTGACGACGGCAACAGCCTGTTGCCTCAAACCGGCTTATTTACCGGATTTGATCTTGGTCCAGCTGCGGGTCAGCTCACGCTGGGTAGCGGCTGGCAAATCGGCGATCGCATAAAGCTTGGCCTGCACGTCGGCTGGCGGGTAGATGCCCGGATCCGAGGTGATTTCTTTGTTCACGTACTGAGTTGCTTCAGCATTACCGTTAGGGAAACGTACGCTGTTGGTGATTTCAGCCATCACTTTCGGCTGCAACAGGTAGTTCATGAACTTGTAGGCACCCTCGACGTTCTCCGCATCTTTAGGGATAGCGACCATGTCGTAGAAGCTGCCGGCACCTTCTTTCGGAATGGCATAGCTGATTTTCACCTTGTCACCGGCTTCGGCGGCGCGGGATTTGGCCTGTTGGACGTCACCCGAATAACCGACGGCTACGCAAATGTTGCCGTTGGCCAGGTCGGAGATGTACTTGGAGGAGTGGAAATAGGTGATCGAAGGACGGATCTTCAGGAACAGATCTTCAGCTTTCTTCACATCTTCCTTTTTCTGGCTGTCGGTCGGCAGCCCCAGGTAATGCAGGGCAACCGGCAGCATTTCGGTTGGCGAATCGAGGAAGCTCACGCCGCAGCCCTTGAGTTTGGCGATGTTCTCCGGCTTGAGCACGACATCCCAGGAGTCGATCTTGTCGACGCCCAGCGCGGCTTTGACCTTCTCGGGGTTGTAACCGATACCGATCGAACCCCACATGTAAGGGAAGGCGTGTTTGTTATCCGGGTCGCTGACGGAAACCGCTTTGAGCAGTGACGGGTTGAGATTCTTGTAGTTGGACAGTTTGGACTTGTCCAACTCCTGGTAAACGCCGGCCTTGATCTGCTTGGCCAGGAAGTTGTTAGACGGTACGACAATGTCATAACCGGACTTGCCTGCCAGCAACTTGGCTTCCAGGGTTTCGTTGCTGTCAAAAACGTCATACACCACCTTGATTCCGGACTCTTTCTCGAAGTTCGCGATGGTGTCCGGTGCGATGTAATCGGACCAGTTGTACACGTGCAGCACCTTGTTATCGGCCTGGGCTGCGCCAGCTATCACACCCATCAGAGACAAGGCGAGGAGGGTCTTGCCGGCTTTATTTAAACCTGATGCCTTCATGCGTAATGCTCCAATTATTCTTTTTGATCACATGTTCAGTGGCCGATTCCCGGGCAACTGGAACAGTGGGTAGTCTGGCAAGATCCAACACGGGCTTTCAAGGAAAGACCCATCCTTTGTTTACACCGAGCGGAGTACCAAACTTGGCACCCCGCTCAGAGCCTAGCACTTAGCCTTGCAATGCACTCAAGGTCAGGTCCAGACACTTGCGTGCCTTGGCAACCAGCTCGTCGATTTCGGCAAGGCTGATCACCAGTGGCGGAGCAATGATCATGGTGTCGCCCACGGCGCGCATGATCAGCCCGTTGTCGAAGCAGAATTGCCGGCAAATCATGCCAACACCCTTCCCGACATACCGCGCACGGGTGGCCTTGTCCTGAACCAACTCAATGGCCCCCAACAGACCGACACCACGAACCTCTCCCACCAGCGGGTGATCGTTCAGTTCCCGTAGACGCTTTTGCAAATAAGGTGCCGTTTCGGCATGAACGCGCTCGATAATTTTCTCGTCGCGCAGGATGCGGATGTTTTCCAGTGCGACCGCCGCCGCTACCGGGTGCCCGGAGTAGGTGAAACCGTGGTTGAAATCGCCACCTTCGTTGAGCACCTCGACCACTTCGTCACGCACGATCAGGCCACCCATAGGGATGTAACCGGAGGTCAGGCCCTTGGCGATGGTCATCATGTCCGGCTTGAGGTCGTAGAAATCGGTACCGAACCACTCACCGGTACGGCCGAAACCACAAATCACTTCATCGGCGACGAACAGAATGTCGTACTTGGCGAGGATTTCCTTGATGCGCGGCCAGTAGCTTTCTGGCGGCACAATCACGCCTCCCGCGCCCTGGATCGGCTCGGCAATGAAAGCACCGACATTGTCGACGCCCAGCTCGAGAATCTTTTTCTCAAGCTGATCGGCCGCCCAGATACCGAACTCTTCGGGGCTCATGTCGCCGCCTTCGCCAAACCAGTACGGCTGCGGGATGTGCACAATCCCGGGGATCGGCAAGTCGCCCTGTTCGTGCATATACGTCATGCCGCCCAGGCTCGCGCTAGCCACGGTCGAACCGTGGTAGCCGTTGATGCGGCTGATGATGACTTTCTTGTTCGGCTGACCTTTGATCGCCCAGTAGTGGCGGACCATACGCAGCATGGTGTCGTTGCCTTCGGAGCCGGAACCGGTGAAAAACACATGATTCATGCCTTCAGGCGCGATGTCGGCGATGGCCTTGGCCAATTCCAGCACCGGCGGGTGAGCGGTCTGGAAGAACAGGTTGTAATAAGGAAGCTCGCGCATCTGTTTGCTGGCGACATCGGCCAGTTCATCGCGGCCGTAACCGATGGCCACGCACCAGAGGCCGGCCATGCCGTCGAGGATCTTGTTGCCTTCGCTGTCCCAGAGGTAAACCCCTTTGGCATTAGTGATGATCCGCGGGCCCTTCTCTTTCAGCTGTTTGAAGTCGCTGAAGGGGGCCAGGTGGTGATCATTGCTCAGGATTTGCCATTCACGGGTTTGCGGGTTCTTGCTGGTCATACGAGTCTCCTAAGTTCAGGTTAGAGTGCGGCCTTTCTCGACCGCACCCGGCGCATCAGACGGCGAAGAGCAGGAATTCCCGCTCCCACGAACTGATCACGCGCTTGAAGTTTTCATGCTCGGCCCGCTTGACCGCGACGTAGCCAGTAATGAATTTCTTGCCCAGGTACTTCTCGATGGTGGTGCTGTGCTCCATGCGCTCGAGCGCATCTTCGATGGTCAATGGCAGACGCAAATTGCGTCGCTCATAACCACGCCCGACCACTGGCGCACTTGGGTTGATGGCCTCGACCATGCCGATAAAACCGCACAGCAGGCTCGCTGCGATTGCCAGGTACGGGTTGGCATCAGCCCCCGGCAGGCGGTTTTCCACCCGGCGGTTCTGCGGACCGGCATCCGGCACGCGCAAGCCGACGGTTCGGTTCTCTTCGCCCCACTCCACGTTCACCGGTGCCGAGGTGTCTGGCAGGAAGCGGCGGAACGAATTGACGTTCGGCGCGAACAGCGGCAACAACTCGGGGATGAACTTCTGCAAGCCGCCGATGTGGTGCAAGAACAGCTCGCTCATCGAACCATCTTCATTAGAGAAGACGTTTTTACCTGTCTCGATGTCGATGATGCTCTGGTGCAAGTGCATGGCACTGCCCGGCTCACCGGTCATCGGCTTGGCCATGAAGGTCGCGGCAACGTCGTGCTTGAGCGCCGCTTCACGCATGGTCCGCTTGAACACCAGAATCTGGTCGGCCAGGGACAGGGCATCGCCGTGACGGAAGTTGATTTCCATCTGCGCCGTGCCGTCTTCGTGGATCAATGTGTCGAGATCCAGTTCCTGCAGTTCGCACCAGTCGTAGACGTCTTCGAACAACGGGTCGAATTCGTTGGCTGCTTCTATAGAGAAGGACTGGCGACCGGTTTCCGGGCGACCGGAGCGGCCAATTGGCGGCTGCAACGGGAAGTCCGGGTCTTCACAGCGCTTGGTCAGGTAGAACTCCATTTCTGGCGCCACGATCGGCTGCCAGCCTCTATCGGAGTAGAGCTTGAGCACCTTCTTGAGCACGTTGCGCGGCGACAACTCGATCGGGTTGCCTTGCTTGTCGTAGGTGTCGTGAATCACTTGGGCCGTAGGCTCGATGGCCCATGGCACGAGAAATACCGCGTTCTGATCGGGACGGCAGATCATGTCGATGTCTGCCGGATCGAGGAGTTCGTAATAGATGTCGTCTTCGACATAGTCGCCCGTCACTGTTTGCAACAGCACACTCTCGGGCAGGCGCATGCCTTTCTCGGCGATGAACTTGTTGGTCGGCGAGATCTTGCCGCGAGTAATCCCGGTAAGGTCGCCAATCATGCATTCGACTTCTGTGATCTTATGGTCTTTCAACCAATCGGTGAGCTGGTCGAGGTTGTTACTCATAAATGCCTCTGGGCTGAGTTTCCTGACTTTTATAAGTCAGGCGTTAGTTGACGCATCCGCGTCGCGTTGAATTGCCCGCGTCCGGCAGGCATCACCAAATGCCTGGAAGATGGCAAGGTAATGGGGATTGGAGCTCACTTGCCATTCAGGGTGCCATTGCACACCTAAAGCAAAAGCCTTGCCTCCCCTGACCCCGCCCCTTTCAACAGATAGCGCTTCGATCAAACCATCCGGCGCCCTGGCCTCGACGCGAAGGCCCGGCGCCAGACGATCAACGCCCTGACCATGAATCGAGTTGACGGTAATTTCGCTCGGCAGGCCCAGGCCCGCCAGTACACCGCCCGGTTCAATGCGCATCGGATGGCTGGGCGCGTATTGCATTTCAAGCGGCTCGTTGTCGTCCTCACGATGGTCCATGAATGTGCCAACCTCATGAACCTTCTGATGCAGACTGCCGCCGAACGCGACGTTCATCTCCTGGAAGCCGCGACAAATCCCGAGCACCGGAACACCCGCCGCAACAGCGGCACGAATCAACGGGAGGGTGGTGCGATCGCGTTCAGGATCATGAGCAGTCCCCGGTGCGCTGGCAGGTCCGCTATAGTGAATAGGTTCAACGTTGGAAGGAGAGCCGGTCAGGAGGATGCCGTCCAGACCGTCAAGAATATCGGTCGGATCGAGCAATTCCGCCAGGGATGGAAGTATCAACGGCAAGCCCTTGGCAGCGACTGCGACTGCACGGACGTACTTATCGCCACTAATGTGATAAGCATGCAAACCGATCTGCCTGGAGCAGGCGGTGACGCCGATTAACGGCAGGCGAGACATGAAGCACCCCGGTATTATTGCTGTTATGGGTTTAAATCGAGCTTAGCCTTGTTCATTTTTTTACACAACACCCCCGTAAAAAATACAACACGGCCCGCTCAAGCCTGCGGTCGCCACAGACGCCGAAGACAAAAAAACGCCCTAAATTGCTCCAAAACTGCTCCTCAAGCGCTTTTTGAGGGCAAAAAAGGCCTCGCTTGACTTCGGCATGCCGTTCGGGTTGACTGGAATCTGAAAAGATCAATGATTGATATTTTTAACAACAAAGGTGTTGCATCATGTCGGTACCCCCGCGTGCCGTTCAGCTTAACGAAGCGAACGCGTTCCTTAAGGAACATCCTGAGGTTCTGTACGTTGACCTTCTGATTGCGGATATGAATGGTGTGGTGCGCGGCAAGCGCATTGAACGCACCAGTCTCCACAAGGTTTACGAGAAAGGCATCAACCTGCCGGCCTCTTTATTTGCCCTGGATATCAACGGCTCGACGGTGGAAAGCACCGGTCTGGGTCTGGATATCGGTGATGCTGACCGAATCTGCTATCCAATCCCCGATACCCTGTGCAATGAACCCTGGCAGAAGCGCCCTACCGCGCAACTGTTAATGACCATGCACGAACTTGAAGGTGAACCTTTCTTCGCCGACCCACGCGAAGTCCTGCGTCAAGTCGTGACCAAGTTCGATGAACTGGGTCTGACCATCTGCGCCGCATTCGAACTTGAGTTCTACCTGATCGACCAGGAGAACGTGAATGGCCGGCCACAACCTCCACGCTCGCCGATTTCCGGCAAACGTCCGCACTCGACCCAGGTCTACCTGATCGACGACCTGGACGAATACGTCGACTGCCTCCAGGACATTCTGGAAGGTGCCAAAGAGCAAGGCATCCCTGCCGACGCCATCGTCAAGGAAAGTGCTCCGGCGCAGTTCGAAGTGAACCTGCACCACGTTGCCGACCCGATCAAAGCGTGCGATTACGCGGTACTGCTCAAACGTCTGATCAAGAACATCGCCTACGACCATGAGATGGACACCACCTTCATGGCCAAGCCTTACCCGGGCCAGGCAGGTAATGGTCTGCACGTACACATCTCGATCCTTGATAAAGAAGGCAAGAACATCTTTGCCAGTGAGGATCCCGAGCAGAACGCCGCACTGCGTCACGCGATCGGCGGTGTGCTCGAGACCCTACCGGCGCAAATGGCGTTCCTCTGCCCGAACGTCAACTCGTACCGTCGTTTCGGCGCACAGTTCTACGTGCCGAACTCGCCGTGCTGGGGCCTGGATAACCGTACGGTAGCCTTGCGCGTACCGACAGGCTCAGCCGATGCGGTACGTCTGGAGCACCGCGTTGCCGGCGCCGACGCTAACCCGTATCTGTTGATGGCTTCGGTTCTGGCGGGTGTGCACCACGGTCTGACCAACAAGATCGAACCTGGCGCTCCGGTCGAAGGCAACAGCTACGAGCAAAACGAGCAGAGCCTGCCGAACAACCTGCGCGACGCGTTGCGCGAGCTGGACGACAGCGAAGTCATGGCCCGTTATATCGACCCGAAATACATCGATATCTTCGTCGCCTGTAAAGAGAGCGAGCTGGAGGAGTTCGAACACTCGATCTCCGACCTCGAGTACAACTGGTACCTGCATACCGTGTAAGCGATCGTAGTAAAAAAAACGCCGCCGGCCGAAAAGCCTGCGGCGTTTTTTTTGGGCTGCAATTATTGGCAGGATTGTAGGACACAAGTCGTAGGTCTATTCCTGCAAGAGAACAGGACATAAACCTACATAAAAACTCTCGTATCAAACCCAGAATGCAGGCCGCCGGATTTACCGTCTGGATGAAACCCGGAAGGAATCATCTGCCAGCCTGCCTTTACATCCCCCCTCGAGAGTATCAATCATGAAAACCCATATCCTTGGCGCGGCCTTTTCTCTTGTCGGGATCAGCTTATGCTCTGCCGCGTGGGCTCAGTCCCAGCAGCACCCCCAATGGAGCTACGCCAACCCTTCAGGCCCGGATAATTGGGGCGAGCTGCGACCCGATTACAAACTCTGCAAGCTCGGAAAAGTGCAATCGCCCATTGATATTCGCGATGCTGCCAAAGCAGATCTGGCACCGCTGGTTTTTGATTATCGATCCAGTCCGATAGCAGTTTTGAACAATGGACACACCGTTCAGGTCACGCCATCGAATGCGGGCGGGATCACACTGGCCTCCGGTAACTACTCATTAGTACAGTTCCACTTCCACAGTCCCAGTGAAGAAAAAATACAGGGCCGTGCCTTTCCCATGGTCGCGCACCTGGTTCACCGCAATCAATCAGGCGAACTCGCCGTCGTTGCCATTCTTTTCGAGGAAGGTGCGCATAACCCGGCCCTGGCGCCCATCCTTGCAGCAATGCCAGACGTAGTGGGCGCAACGAAGACCCTGGACAATCAGAGCATTGCAGACTTGCTACCCGAAAAACGTGATTACTATGCCTACATGGGCTCCTTGACCACTCCGCCTTGCAGCGAAAATGTGCGCTGGCATGTCCTGACGACTCCCGTTGCGTTGTCCCGAACCCAGCTGGATGCGTTTCGGGAGCTTTACCCAATGAATGCGCGACCCGTTCAACCCTTGAACGGCCGGACCGTGCAAATGGGTGGCTAGCCCATAGCGAGTACGCTCCAGGGGGCAACGGCGCTATACAGACAACATCGAACCCGACTCGTACAATGCTCGCTGCCTTGTAGGAGAGTTCAATGACGCGCCCCGCCACTATCCGCAAACCCCGCGCACGCAGCCAGGCCCGGATCGATTCGATACTCGACGCCGCCCGTACGCTGCTTGCCGCCGAGGGCGTGGCCAGCCTGTCGATCTACAGCGTGGCGGAACGAGTGCAGATCCCACCGTCGTCGGTTTATCACTTCTTCGCCAGCGTCCCTGCCCTGCTCGAAGCCCTGACCGCCGATGTCCACGCCGCTTTTCGCGCTTGCCTGCAAGCGCCGATCGAACACGCATCGCTCAGCGGCTGGCGCGACCTGTCGCGACTGGTGGAACAGCGCATGTTGAGCATCTACAGCGAAGACGCTGCCGCCCGCCAACTGATCCTCGCCCAGCACGGCCTGACCGAAGTCACCCAGGCTGACCGTCAGCACGACATCGAGCTGGGCGATCTGATGCACAAACTGTTCGATCACCATTTCGAACTGCCGGTACTGCCCAAAGATGTCGACGTCTTTGCCCTGGCCATGGAACTGGGTGACCGCGTCTACGCCCGTTCAGTGCAACAGCACGGGCAGATCACTGCGCGCATGGCCGAGGAAGGCATGCGGGTGTTCGACGCTTATCTGGGACTGTACCTGCCACCCTATCTGCCCAAACGCGACGCGTAACACAGGAAATATCAATGCATCAGGTTACGCAACGTTATCCTGGTGCCTCGGATATTTTCGCCAATGAAGCCGTCATGTCTTCACTCGGCACCTTGATTCCCTCTGGCGGTTGGCGCTGTGCGCCTGATCCGTAACCCCCCTACCGTCATCAATCAGCATAAAAAACCCCGAAGGGCTCAAGCCGTTCGGGGTGGTCTGTAGCGCACGGCTTACAACTTGGCGATCGATACCTCTGTAGATTTCACGAAAGCAATCACTTCACTGCCAACCACCAGTTCCAACTCTTTGACCGAGCGCGTGGTAATCACCGAGGTGACCACGCCGGAGGCGGTCTGCACGTCGATTTCCGACAGTACATCACCCTCTACGATTTCCTTGATGGTGCCTTTGAACTGGTTACGGACGTTGATGGCTTTAATAGTCATGAGCGGTATTCCTGTTTGGGTAAGAGGTTTTTTGAAACCGGGTTACTGGGCCCAACGCAATTGCGTGGGCAACGGTGAAACGGGTTCCGGTTCAGGTGGCGAACCGGGGAGCGACAACACGCGGTTGAGGACTTCGGTTTCCAGCGCCGCCAGCCGATGGGAGCCGCGAACCCGAGGGCGCGTAAGCTCCACTTGCAGGTCGAGGCCGATTTCGCCCTCCTCGATCAGAATCACCCGATCGGCAATCGCCACGGCTTCACTGACGTCGTGGGTCACCAGCAGCACCGTGAATCCGTGTTTCTGCCACAGGCGTTCGATCAGTTGCTGCATCTCGATACGGGTCAGGGCATCCAATGCGCCCAGCGGCTCGTCGAGCAACAGCAGCCGAGGTTGATGAATCAATGCGCGGGCCAGCGCAACACGCTGCTTCTGCCCGCCAGACAATGCCGCCGGCCACTCGTTGGCGCGATCCGCCAGGCCGACCGCTTCCAGCGCTTGCAGTGCGTTTGGCCGCCAGTTGCCCTTGAGCCCGAGGCCAACGTTGTCGATGACTTTTTTCCAGGGCAGCAAACGCGCTTCCTGGAACATCAAACGGGTATCCTCGATCGCATCGCTCAACGGTGCCGAGCCTGCGAGCAATTCACCGCCTGTAGGAGTGTCGAGACCGGCGAGCAAGCGCAGCAAGGTACTTTTCCCGCAACCGCTGCGACCAACCACTGAGACGAACTGACCGGCCGGGATATGCAGATCGATCTCACGCAGCACTTGCCGCTGACCGAAGGTTTTTTGCAGCTTGCGCACCGCCAACGGAATTCCGCGCAGCAAACGAGGTGGTTGTTGAGCCGTCATGCAGCACCGCCCTTGACCACTTGATAGGCCGGATGCCAGCGCAACCAGACACGCTCCAGCCCGCGGGCGGCGAGGTCGGCCAATTTGCCGAGCACCGCGTACAACAGGATCGCCAACACCACCACGTCAGTCTGCAAAAACTCCCGGGCATTCATAGCCAGATAGCCGACTCCGGAGCTGGCGGAGATAGTCTCGGCGACGATCAACGTCAGCCACATAAAGCCCAGCGCGAAGCGCACACCCACCAGAATCGAAGGCAGCGCTCCCGGCACAATCACCTGACGGAACAGGCCAAAACCGGACAAGCCATAACTGCGGGCCATTTC
Organism: Pseudomonas sp. GW821-FHT01E05; assembly: GCF_059422425.1. Classification (NCBI taxonomy): domain Bacteria; kingdom Pseudomonadati; phylum Pseudomonadota; class Gammaproteobacteria; order Pseudomonadales; family Pseudomonadaceae; genus Pseudomonas; species Pseudomonas sp. GW821-FHT01E05. The sequence continues at coordinate 406,900 of NZ_JBWKWW010000001.1, read as the reverse complement.
CACCAGCGCCGGATCGACGTTGCGAATGCCGTGATAGGTGTTGAGATAGATCGGGAACAAGGTGCCCAACGCCACCAGAAAAATCTTCGCCGACTCATCGATGCCGAACCACAGAATCACCAGCGGAATCAGCGCCAGATGCGGCACATTGCGAAGCATCTGCACCGAACTGTCGAGCAGGCGCTCGCCCCATTTCGACAGACCGGTGATAAAGCCCAGGGTCAGACCGATGCCGCCACCGATCAGGAAACCGACCGCCGCGCGCCAGCCGCTGATGGCCAGGTGGGTCCAGATTTCGCCGCTACGGACCAGGCTCACACCGGCCTCGATCACTGCGCTCGGTGCCGGCAGAATTCGTGTCGACAACCAACCCGCCGATACCGACAACTGCCACACCGCCAGCAACAACACCGGCAAGGCCCACGGCGCGAGGCTGTGAATAATATTGTTGTTCTTCATGGCCACGCCTCAGCTCTGGGACACAGCTTTAGGGAAGATAGAGCGCAAAATAGTGAGGCTCATGGAGTTGTCTCCCAAGGAATTCGAGTTACGGTGCTTTGGCAACGGTCGCCGGTGGCGTCCAGATCACGTCTTTGATGCTCAGCGGTTTCGGGATCAGCTTGAGCTGGTAAAAGCTGTCGGCAATTTTTTGCTGAGCCGCGACCACCTCGGGGGTGAGGAACAACGCGCCGTAGCCCTGGCGTTTCACCGAGGTCAGGGTGATGTCCGCAGGCAGGCCGAGCAGTGGCGAAACCTGTTGGGTCACGTCTTCAGGATTGGCCTTGGACCACTCACCGACTGCGCGTACCTCTTCCACCAGCGCCTTGATCACTTGCGGTTGTTTTTCGGCGTAGGGCCTGGTTGCCAGATAGAACTGATGGTTATCGACGATGCCGCTGCCGTCACGCAGGGTGCGTGCTTGCAGTTGCTGTTCGGCGGCGGCCTGGTACGGGTCCCAGATCACCCAGGCATCGACACTGCCACGCTCGAACGCGGCGCGGGCATCGGCCGGCGGCAGGAATACAGTCTGAATGTCGGTGTACTTCAGACCGGCGTCTTCGAGGGCGCGGACCAATAGGTAATGAACGTTGGAGCCTTTATTGAGGACGACCTTTTTGCCTTTGAGGTCTTTCACCGATTTGATCGGCGAGTCTTTCGGGACGAGGATCGCTTCGCTGGTCGGCGCTGGCGGCTCATAAGCCACGTAAAGCAGATCGGCACCGGCCGCCTGAGCGAACACCGGAGGCGTTTCGCCGGTCACGCCGAAATCGATGGAGCCGACGTTCAGCCCTTCGAGCAGTTGCGGGCCACCGGGGAATTCAGTCCATTGCACGTCGACACCTTGAGCGGCGAGGCGTTTCTCCAGCGTGCCTTTGGCCTTGAGCAGCACCAGGGTGCCGTATTTCTGATAGCCGATACGCAAGGTCTCGGCTGCTTGAGCTTGAGTGATAACGCCGAAGGACACAGCCGCAGCAAACAGAGCGACCAGACCACGACGCAAAATGACAGTGCGCATAGCGCTCTCCTTTTTGCTGTTGGTTTTTGGCTGCACCTGCTTGGCCGTTAGCGGCTGAGTAAGGTGGGTACTTCAAATTCCGGTGAGGCTTAAATGCTCCAGCGAGCACTCAACAAACGGTCGTTCAACAGACTCGGGTCCAGCGGTTTCGGCCGCCGTGCCATGGCGCTATAAAACTGCTCCAGCGCTTCGCTCAGGCGTTCTTCCAGTACCGGCACCAATTGCGCCTGAGCGCTGCCTTCGCCATAAGCGATCTGGCTGTCTTCGGCGAAAATCCCGTGAAGCATTTCCTCAGCCTTCAGTGCCGACAGCACCGGTTTAAGCGCGTAATCCACTGCCAGCATGTGAGCGATGCTGCCGCCAGTGGCCATGGGCAACACGACCTTGTGGCTCAGTGCGCGCTCCGGCAACAGATCGAGCACAGTCTTCAGTGCGCCGGAGAACGACGCTTTGTAAACCGGCGTGGCGATCAGCAGACCATCGGCGTTTTCAATCTGTTGCAGCAGGTCGCTCACCTTCGGGCTATCGAAGCGTGCGTGGAGCAAGTCTTCGGCCGGGAAGTCCCGTACCTGATAACTCACCACCTCCACGCCTTGCTGCTGTAACCAGCGTTTGGAGTGGTCCAGCAACACTCCGGAACGGGAGCGCTGGCTGGGACTTCCACCGAGTGAGACGACCAGCATGCAGATAATTCCTCAGGGGGTTGTTGGCGATTCGCTCTCTGCGATTTCGCTAAGATGAACAGACCATAACAGGTGATTTATATATCTATAAATCTTATTTATTCATTTGTTTATTCCATAAGCGCATATGCGAAAAACATTCCTCCAGACAAAAAAACAGGCGGTCGAAACGGCCTGAAACCCTTGCTTGTGAACCTTGAGATTTGCCGCGACTGTCAGTCCGCCATCGCGAGCAAGCCCGCTCCCACATTAAATCTGTGGTGAATATGGAAAGTGCGTCTGACCCCGATCAAGTGTGGGAGCGGGCTTGCTCGCGATGCGATTTCAGCCGCGCAGAAAGTGGTGAGCCTTATCGATTAGGCTGCGGCGTCAGTCGCAGATACGGTTTCACCGCGCGGTAGCCTTTCGGGAAGCGTTTTTTGATCTCGTCCTCATCCTTGAGCGATGGCACGATCACCACTTCATCACCGTCCTGCCAATTGGCCGGCGTGGCCACTTTGTAGTTGTCGGTGAGCTGCAGCGAATCGATCACCCGCAAAATCTCATTGAAATTACGCCCGGTGCTGGCCGGATAGGTAATGCTCAGGCGCACCTTTTTGTTCGGGTCGATGACGAACAGCGAACGCACGGTCAGGGTGTCGTTGGCATTGGGATGGATCAGGTCGTAGAGGTCGCAGACCTTGCGATCAGCGTCGGCGAGGATTGGGAAGTTGACGAGGGTGTTCTGGGTTTCGTTGATGTCTTCGATCCACTTGTGGTGCGAGTCCACCGGGTCGACTGACAGGGCAATCGCCTTGACGCCGCGCTTGGCGAATTCGTCGTTCAGCCTGGCGGTGAAACCGAGCTCCGTGGTGCAAACCGGGGTGAAGTCCGCTGGATGGGAAAACAGCACGCCCCAGCTGTCACCCAGCCACTGGTGAAAACGAATCGTGCCGGCGCTGGAGTCCTGTTCAAAATCGGGGGCGATGTCGCCAAGTCTGAGGCTCATGATGCTGCTCCATTGCGTGCGTGATGAGCCTACTTTGCTTGCCTGCGATGAAAATTAAAAAGAATAAAAATAATTAAACTTATACCCGCTGGGAATATTAAAAAAAATACAAAAAAAAGGTCTCGCCATTAGGCGAGACCTTTTTCTGAAGCCGATTACATGAAGCTGTAGGTGTAGTTGAAGATCAGACGGGTCTGGTCCTGGGCGTCGATACCCTCGGCGTTGCCACGGTAAGTGCCATGTCGCAAGGTCGTGCCGAAGCCTTTGAGAGCGCCCTCCTGGATGGTGTAATCCACACGCAGGTCGGTTTCCCACTCGGACTGGTCACTGCCAGTGCCGTTCTTGGCTTTGATGTTGTCGCCATGCAAGTAGGCAACCGAGGTTTTCAAGCCCGGAACACCCAGCTTGGCGAAGTCATAGGAGTACTGACCGAAGGTAGTGTTTTCACCGGCACGGGCAAACTGGCCGACCGTGGCGTCAGTGAACAGGTAGAAGCTCGAGCCACCGGCACCTTCATTAACACCGTTGCCATTGACCACGTTAGCCTGGTTCAACCAGACGAAGCCGCCGCTATCGTTGACGCGCTGATGACCCAACAGGAAGGCGTTACCGCCCAAGGTGTAGGTGAACATAGCGCTCCAGGTCTTGTTATCGACCTGGCCCGGGGTCTTGGCGAAACCACCGTTGTTGTTGAACTGAAAGCCCGGATCGCCGTTCTTGCCGTCGGACCTGCTGTCGAAATAGCGAACATCCGTCTTGAAGGACTGGTCGGTACCGATCGGCAGGACGTGCACCAGGCCCAGGAAGTTCTGCTTGTAGTAGTCTTCCAGGTTCGCGTAGTAGTACTGCAGGGTAAGGTCTTTGGTGACTTTCCAGTCAGCGCCGCCATAAAGGAACTTGTTGCTGGCCTCGGTACCGCCCGCAACCGCCAGGCCAGTGGCGTTACTCGAAGCACGACCCGTTGCGTGTTCGAGCTGACCTGCGTTAAAGGTCACACCGTCGATTTCCTTGGAGGTGATGGTGCCACCTTCAAAGGTCTGGGGCAGCAGACGACTGTCGTTTGCTATCAGGATCGGCAGGTTCGGTGCCAGAGCACCACCCAGGTGAGCCTCGGTCTTGGAGTAACGCGCTTTGACGTTCCCGGCCAGACGGCTCCATTCGTGCACTGCTGAGCCATCGCTATCGCTTGGCACGAACGTATTGCTGTCCGGGTGATGACCTCTACCGCCATCCAGATGGATGCCAACCAGCGCTTGGGCATCAAAACCAAAGCCAACAGTCCCTTGGGTGAATCCGGACAGATAATCGAATTTGAAACCCTGAGCCGCCTCGCGCTGGTCAGCTTTACCGGCGCGATTGTCATTGTCGAAATACATGGTCCGGGAACTGAGGCTCGCCTTGCTGTCTTCGATGAAACCCGCGGCGCCTGCCTGCTGCGCCAAAACCCCTACGGCCACAGCCAGGGCTAAGGTGGACTTATTCATGTTTCGCTCCTCTACGTTTCTAATTTTTTGTGCACTTTGGTCCAGGGTCTAGCGCCCCGTTTGCCACAGATGCTCGATTAGTGCAAGACCGTGACTGATAAGTCAATCGTAAGCAGTCGCGTCTACGACCTTGGTCTAATCGCAGTGTTTGATCCGTTCAGGTTAATGAATTTCTCATAAGCCCAAAAAGAATTGTTTATTCATTTTTCATACGATTCGGGAATATAGCTCAACCCGCCTCAACCGAACCGGATGCAGAGGTATCGGCCTACGAGCTAATTCCTAAATGGTATTTTCAACCGCTTATTTAGACCAATTCGGGCTCGCGTATTCTTCATACGTCAATCACGATCAAATAGGCGACGCTATCATGGCCAAACGTGCATCTTCCCGTCAAATTGTTACAGTTTGTATATCGATGTTATTTTTTACCGCCCGTCCGGTAAACACTGCAACGGGCAGCAAAAACGGCGGAGCTGATCGGCGCATTCCCCTGTAAGAACAGGCGCAACCTGCGATCTGTCAGTGCCCGGAGCGAAGTCTAAGCTCATCAGGTTACAGAGTCTTTTCGAAAATCTTGGAATTACGCTGATAGTTGTACAGCGAGGCCCGTGCCGAGGGCAGGCGCTCGACACTGCTTGGCACAAAGCCGCGCTCGCGGAACCAGTGCGCGGTACGTGTAGTCAGCACGAACAAGGTTTTCAGCCCCCGAGCCCGAGCGCGGGTCTCGATCCGTTCCAGCAATTCATCACCGCGACCACCATGGCGGTATTCCGGGTTCACCGCCAGGCAAGCCAGTTCCCCCGCATCCGAATCGGCAATCTGATACAGCGCTGCACACGCGATAATCATCCCTTCGCGCTCGACCACGCTGAACTGCTCGATCTCGCGTTCCAGCACTTCACGGGAACGGCGAACCAGAATGCCCTGCTCTTCCAGCGGGCTGATCAGATCCAGCAGACCGCCGACGTCTTCAATGGCCGCTTCACGCACCAACTCGAATTGCTCTTGCGCGACCAGCGTACCGCCACCGTCACGGGTGAAGAGTTCGGTCAGCAACGCGCCGTCTTCAGCGTAGCTGACAATATGGCTACGGCCCACGCCGCCACGACAGGCTTCAGCCGCCGCATCCAGTAATTCAGCCTGATAGTTGCCGCCCAGGCGTTGCAAATGCGCCGGCACCTGCTGCGGACGCAGCTCGCGCACCAACCTGCCGTTTTCATCGATCAGGCCAGGATCGGCACCGAACAGCAGCAGTTTATCGGCGCCCAGGTCGATGGCGGCGCGGGTAGCGACGTCTTCGCAGGCCAGGTTGAAGATTTCCCCGGTCGGCGAATAACCCAAAGGCGAAAGCAGAACGATTGAACGCTCATCCAGCAGACGGTTGATGCCCTTGCGGTCTACCCGACGCACTTCGCCAGTGTGGTGAAAGTCGACACCTTCAAGCACGCCGATCGGCCGGGCAGTCACCAGATTGCCGCCCGCCACCCGCAGGCGCGAGCCCTGCATCGGCGAAGCGGCCAAGTCCATGGACAGGCGCGCTTCAATGGCGATCCGCAGCTGGCCGACCGCATCGATGACGCACTCCAGAGTCGCCGCATCGGTGATGCGCAGGCCATGATGGTAATGCGGGGTCAGGCCTCGGGCAGCGAGACGGGTTTCAATTTGCGGACGCGAACCATGAACCAGTACCAGCCGTACCCCCAGGCTGTGCAACAACACCAGGTCGTGGACGATATTGCCGAAGTTCGGATGCTCGACCCCATCGCCGGGCAGCATGACGACAAAGGTGCAATCGCGGTGGGCGTTGATGTACGGAGAAGCGTGACGAAGCCAATTGACGTATTCGGGCATAAAACCAGCGCCTGTAATAAAAAGCAGCCGAAAAAGGGACGAAACAGAAAACGCACAGCGGGCTGTTGGTTATCGTCGGAACAGGCTTGGCGACACGCGAGCTCTCCTTATAGATACGGCCTTGATCATCGGCGATTTACTGGGTGGCCGGTGCGGACCACTAAGCCGGGATCAGGCAATAATGTTCGATCAATTGACGTAGTAGATGCACGGTAGGCTGCAAGCGTGACATTTCGAGGTATTCCCCAGGTTGGTGAGCGCAGGCAATGTCGCCCGGGCCGAGCACCAGCGTCTCGCAGCCAAGGCGCTGAAGATAAGGTGCTTCGGTGCCAAACGCTACTGCTTCGGCGAGATGGCCCGTGAGTCTTTCCGCGACCCGGACCAATTCGCAATCTTCAGCCTGCTCGAAAGGCGGCACTTCGGGGAATAACGGCGCGTAATCAATCTTCACCTTATGCCACTCGGCTATCGGCTCAAGCTTCTGCCGGATCGCTGCGCGCAAGACACTCGGGTCCATGCCTGGCAAGGGCCGCAGGTCGAACTCCAGCGAGCACTGGCCGCAAATCCGGTTCGGGTTGTCACCGCCGTGGATGCAACCAAAATTCAGGGTCGGCTGCGGCACGCTGAACTGCGGATTGCGGTACTCGCGCTGCCAAAGCAGTCGCAGCCCTCTCAATTCGCCGATGGCGTCATGCATGGCTTCGAGGGCGCTGTGGCCCAGGCTCGGGTCTGATGAATGGCCACTTTGTCCGAGAATATCGATGCGCTCCATCATCACGCCTTTGTGCAGACGAATCGGTTTGAGCCCGGTCGGCTCGCCGATCACTGCTGCTCGCCCAAGCGGTCGACCGGCTGCAGCCAGCGCACGGGCGCCAGCCATGGAGCTTTCTTCGTCGCAGGTGGCGAGGATCAGCAATGGTTGCTTGAACGGCTTGTCCAGCAGCGGCAGCACTGCTTCGATGGCCAGCGCAAAAAAGCCCTTCATGTCGCAACTGCCCAGGCCAACCCAGCGACCGTCGACTTCGGTCAGTTTCAGCGGATCGGTCTGCCACAGCGCGCCGTCGAACGGCACCGTGTCGCTGTGCCCGGCCAGCACCAGGCCGCCGGGGCCGCTGCCAAAACTGGCGAGCAGATTGAACTTGCCGGGGCTGACCTGCTGAATGTCGCAGGCAAAACCCAGATCGCCGAGCCAGGTCGCCAACAGGTCGATCACCGCGCGATTGGATTGATCCAGACTCGGCTGGGTACAACTGACCGACGGCGCGGCGATCAGCGCAGCAAACTGATCTTTCATGGATGGCAAAGACATGCGCTGACTCCTGACTCCCTAGAAGAACCTCATCATAGAACCATCCGCGTCATGGAATAAACCGCCGCGGCACGTCGAGTCGACGAGTCCTGTACACTGCTCGGCCTTGGCAGCCACACATTCCCCGGCTGCGCTCCCGATCCTGGATTTTCCGGCCATGCAGAAAGAAACCGAAATCAAACTCCGCGTCAGCCGCGAAACCCTCGCTGCCCTGCGCGAGCATCCGTTACTGAAAAAACGCAACAAAAGTGGCTGGGAACGCCGTGAACTGATGAACCAGTACTTCGACACGCCGGAGCGTGACCTGGCCCGTGCCAAGGTTGCCCTGCGCCTGCGTCGTGATGGCGAAGAAGTGATCCAGACCCTCAAGACCCGTGGTCAAAGCATCGCCGGCCTGTCCGAGCGTAACGAGTACGACTGGCACCTGCCAAAAGCCAAGCTCGACGTGAAAAAACTCGACGGCGAATGCTGGCCTGAGCAACTGGCCGAGCTGGACAAAAAGACCCTCAAGCCAATCTTCACCACCGATTTCGTCCGCGAACGCGCCGAAATCGCCTGGGGCCGTGGCAAGACCAAAGTGGTCATCGAAGCCGCGCTGGACCTGGGCCACGTCATCGCTGGCAAGCAGAAAGAAGAAATCTGCGAACTGGAACTGGAACTGCGCGAAGGCGAACCGGCTGCCCTGCTGGAACTGGCTGCCGAACTGGCCGCCACTCTGGCCCTGATGCCGTGCGATATCAGCAAGGCCGAGCGTGGCTATCGCCTGTTCGACGCCAACAGCTATTCGTTGAGCCTGCCCCCTGCGCAACTGTCCGCTGAACTGCCGCTGGACGACGCGTTCGCTGCATTGAGCTGGCACTTGCTGAGCAGCAGCCAGCGCCTGGCCGAGCAATACCGTTTCAATGGCCACTGGCGTCTGCTGCAGGATTGGGTAGAAAACCTCGCCGAATTGCGCGCGCTGATAGGCAGCCTCGGCCAGGCCGCACCGCGTCAATCGACCCACGACCTGCGGGCCTCGCTCGATGCGTTGCTGGAAGACTGGCGCCCGCTGGTGCAAGCCGGTCAGGAGGACGAAGACGTGCGCAAAGCCGCACCGGAGCAATTCGCTGAAGAACTGGAAGACGTTCGCTGGGGCCTGTTCTCGCTGAACGCCTCGCGCTGGTTGCTGGCCCGCACCTGGGCCGCCGACCGCAACACCCGGGGCAATCGCCAGGGTGCTGCGCAACTGGGCAACTGGTTGCCGCGCCTGCTGGCCGAAGAAGCCGTCGCCCTGCAACTGCCGCGTTATCAGCAACAACCGGAAGACCTGGCCGAGCAATTGCCGCGTATCGAACGCATCCAGGCCTGGCTGCACCTGGCTCGTGGCGTGCTGGAGATCCCGGAAACGGATCGCCTCTACGGTGAGCTGAAACAGTTGCAGCAACTGGCCAATGAGCCCATCACCGATGAAGCGCTCGATGCCCGCAAGCAGCAGGCGATTGCCGTGTTCCAGAACCGTGCCTGGAAGACTCTTCTGCGTATGTGATGATCGTTCCCACGCGCAGCAAAGGAATGCATCCCGTGACGCTCTGCGTCACATCAAAAAGCGGACGCAGAGCGTCCTGCGGCATTCCCACGCGGGAGCGTGGGAGCGATCTCGCCCCCCCTACACCGGCAAACTCGTCGTGGACTTGATTTCGGACAAGGCCACGATCGAGTTGACCTCCTGAATCCCCGGCACCATCGACAGTTTCTCGAAAAAGAAGCGCTCATACGCCTCGATATCCGCCGTCACGATGCGCAGCAAAAAGTCCACTGCCCCCATCAACACATAGCACTCCAATACTTCCGGAAAGCCACGAATCGCCTCGGTAAATTCGGTGAAGTTGGAACGACCGTGGGCGTTGAGCTTGACCTCGGCAAAAATCTGCGTGTTGAGACCGATCTTCTTGCGATCAAGCAAAGTCACTTGCCCTCGAATTACGCCCTCCTCCTTGAGTCGCTGAATCCGTCGCCAGCACGGCGACTGCGACAGCCCGACCCGTTCGGCAATCTGTGCACTTGAAAGCGAAGCGTCCTCCTGGAGCAATGCCAAAATCCGTCGGTCATAAGCGTCCAGTTCGCTATGCATAAAAAAACCCTCAAAGTAAATAAAAGCGAAATACTTAATTCAATTTATGACCAATCAACCCAATCATAGATAAGAAATACCCCGAACCGCATGTAAAAATTTCTCCGGTTATTTTGGAGAACGACCATGCCCCCTCTCGAAGCTGTCAGCACCGCCCCAAGCCGCGCCGATGTCTGGAACGTCAGTAACGCCCATTGCCGCGTGCACTATCAGCTGCTCGCTGAAGCCGAACCGGATCTGCTGTGCCGGGTGCTCAATCATTTCGCCTTGCAGTTTCTGGTTCCGCAGCAGGTCAACGTATTGCAACAGAACGACTTGCTATCGATTGATGTGGTGCTCGACGGGTTGAGCTGGCACCGCGCCCAAGTGATCGCAGAAAAATTGCGTAACTTGATCAGCGTTTGCTCGGTGGATCTGCAACCCGCTGATTCTTCATGGGTTCATCCCGCACAGGCGGCCAGCTAGGAGCAGTCAGCAAAAGCTCGCAATGCTTGGTCAGGCAACGGCCAAACGGACGGCTCATCCGGGGACTATTCTTGGCGATCTGTGATCAGAGGCGCACACCTCTAAACCGCTAATTGCAAGATCGTTCAAAAGGAGCCCGCATGTCCGTTCCCCTCCTAGCTCAGGACCGCTGGCTGGATCTCAACGATCTGCTGCGTGATCTGGTCGCTCAGGGCTTTATCAGCCAGGACTCGGCCGAACACGCATTGACCACCCGACGCAATACCGCCCACAACCAGCTCCACCCGCTGGAGTTCCTCGCCAGCCAACACCTGGGCGACTTCAGCCGACCTGGTAAACGGCTTGACCTGGAAAGCCTCACCTTGTGGCTTGCACAGCAGGCCGATCAGCCTTATTTGCGCATCGACCCGCTGAAGATAAACGTCGCGAGCATTACCCCGCTGATGTCCTATGCCTTCGCCCAACGCCACAAGATTCTTGCTGTTTCGATCGATCGCGATGCAGTAACCGTGGCCAGCGCGCAGCCCTACGTCAACGCCTGGGAGGCCGATCTGACCCACGTCTTGAAGCTGCCGATCAAACGCGTGGTGGCCAACCCGGCGGACATCCAGCGCTTTACCGTGGAGTTTTATCGGTTGGCCAAGTCAGTCAGCGGCGCCAACAATTCTGATCAAAAAATGAACACCCTGGGCAACTTCGAACAGTTGCTAAACCTCGGCGCCAGTGATCAGGAGCCCGATGCCAACGACGCGCACATCGTCAACATCGTCGACTGGCTGTTCCAGTACGCCTTCCAGCAACGCGCCAGTGATATCCACATCGAACCCCGTCGCGAGCAAGGCACCGTACGCTTTCGCATCGACGGCGTGCTGCACAACGTCTATCAATTCCCACCGCAAGTGACCATGGCCATCGTCAGCCGCCTGAAAAGCCTGGGCCGAATGAATGTTGCAGAAAAACGTAAACCCCAGGACGGTCGAGTCAAGACCAAGACCCCGGAGGGCGGTGAGGTCGAGTTGCGGCTGTCGACGCTACCCACGGCCTTTGGCGAAAAGATGGTCATGCGGATTTTCGATCCCGAAGTACTGCTCAAGGACTTCGACCAGCTGGGTTTCTCCACCGAAGACCTGCGCCGCTGGCAAGACATGACCCGCCAGCCCAACGGCATCATCCTGGTCACCGGCCCCACCGGTTCGGGTAAAACCACCACGCTCTACACCACGCTGAAAAAACTGGCGACGCCCGAGGTCAACCTCTGCACCATCGAAGACCCGATCGAGATGGTCGAACCGGCGTTCAACCAGATGCAGGTTCAGCACAACATCGACCTGACCTTTGCCAGCGGCGTGCGGGCACTGATGCGGCAAGACCCGGACATCATCATGATCGGCGAAATCCGCGATCTGGAGACCGCCGAAATGGCGATCCAGGCGGCACTCACCGGGCATTTGGTTCTGTCGACGCTGCATACCAACGACGCACCCAGCGCCATGAGCCGCTTATTGGAGCTCGGTGTGCCGCATTACCTGATCAAAGCCACCGTGCTCGGGGTCATGGCCCAGCGTCTGGTTCGCACCCTTTGCCCGCACTGCAAAGCGCCGCTGAGCCTGGGTGAGGACGATTGGCAAACCCTGACCAAACCCTGGCAAGCGCCATTGCCGACCAATGCCCAACAGGCCATCGGATGCCTGGAATGCCGCGACACCGGTTACCGGGGGCGCGCCGGGGTCTACGAAATCATGTTACTGAGCGACAACGTCAAAGCACTGATCAGCCCTGACACCGATCTGCTGGCCGTGCGTCACCAAGCGTTCAAGGAAGGCATGCGCAGCCTGCGCCTGTCCGGTGCGCAGAAAGTTGCCGCCGGGTTGACCACGATTGAGGAAGTCTTGCGTGTGACACCGCAGAGTGAGCAGAAATAACCGACGCATCGCCAAACCGAAATGAACCCTTTTATGTCTCCTGATGATGCAAGCAGCCCTAATCGACTCTTATGCTCGCCCCACGCCGCTACACTCTGCTCATTGCGACCTCATTGATCAAAATGTGAACAGGGAGATGGTATGCAGATTGGTAACGTGCTTTTACTCTTCGTCGGCCTGGCCATCGCTATTGTGTTCATGGGCGTCAAGGTGGTTCCGCAGGGCTATCAGTGGACGGTCGAGCGCTTCGGCCGCTACACCAATACCTTGAAACCGGGACTGAACATCATCATTCCGATCATGGACCGCATCGGCCGCAAGATGAACGTGATGGAAAGCGTGCTGGACATCCCGCCGCAGGAAGTCATCACCTCCGACAACGCTACCGTGCAAATCGATGCCGTGTGCTTCTTCCAGGTGGTCAACACGGCCCAGGCCGCCTACGAGGTGAACAATCTCGAGCATGCCATCCGCAACCTGTTGCAGACCAACATCCGTACCGTCCTCGGCTCGATGGAGCTGGACGCGATGCTCAGCCAGCGAGACGCCATCAACGAGAAACTGCTGCGTACCGTCGACGAAGCCACGGCGCCGTGGGGCATCAAGATCACCCGGATCGAGATCAAGGACATCAGCCCGCCCGCGGACCTGATGGCGGCCATGTCCGGGCAGATGAAAGCCGAGCGGATCAAGCGCGCCCAAATCCTCGAAGCCGAAGGTCTGCGGGCGTCGGCGATTCTGACGGCGGAAGGTAAAAAGCAGGCACAGATCCTCGAAGCCGAAGGTGCCCGTCAGGCAGCGTTCCTCGAATCCGAAGCCCGCGAGCGGCAAGCCGAAGCCGAAGCCCGTGCCACTCAGGTGGTTTCCGAAGCAATCGCTACCGGTAACGTGCAGGCGATCAACTACTTCGTCGCGCAAAAGTATATCGATGCGCTGGGCAAACTGGCGTCGGCCAACAACAGCAAAGTCGTTCTGATGCCGCTGGAAGCCAGCCAGGTGATCGGTGCGGTCGGCGGCATCGGCGAAATCGTCAAAGCCACGTTCGACAGTAAAAAAGCCTGAGGCGCGACCTATGTGGGCATTCCTGCAGTATGTGTCGTTCTGGGACTGGCTGGCGTTGGGCACCATTCTGTTGATTTTCGAAGTGTTCGGCGCTGGCGGTTATTTACTCTGGGTTGGCATCGCCGCTGCCGCAGTCGGCGTGTTGACCTTCTTGATTCCAGACCTGTCGTGGGAAGTGCAATTGCTGTTGTTCGGCCTGCTATCGGTGCTGACGGTGTTGTATTGGTGGAGACGCCAGCGCAGTGCCGTCAGAGCCAGTGATCAGCCAACCCTCAATCTTCGTGCTCAAGAGCTGATAGGTAAAACCTTCGTGGTGCATGAAGCGATTGTCGGGGGGCGAGGCAAGATCAAGGTCGCCGACGGCTTCTGGATGGCCAAAGGACCGGACGCGCCAGTCGGCACCCGTGTTCGGGTGATCGGGCAGGAAGGGGTCATCATTGAGGTGGAACGCATCGATTGATGGGTCACGGAACTCCGTTGGGCTATCGAGTATCAAACGCCTCAGATAACCCAGTCGGAGTCACCCACCATGCGTTTCAAATTAGCCGTCGCCACCTTGGCCCTGCTGTCCCTTCCTGTCTGTTCGGCAATGGCCGACGACTTCTTGCGGGATGTCATTTCCTCAGGTGCGACCACCGCCTCCACCTACCTGACGTTCAAGGACCACAAGCTGATCGTCGCCGCCCAGGATGACGCCGGCAGCTTCGTCGCCAGCGACGGCGGTATTCGCGGCCCGTATCTGGAAGCCGCGATGCGCAAGGTCCGCGCCGACAACCCAGGCTTGCAGGCCACCGATATGGAACTGGCCAACGCGATTCTGGCGAAGAATGCGGTTGCCCAAGAGTGATCCACTGCTGCGCTGAGTAAAAAATGCCGCTCCCTGGAGCGGCATTTTTTTGCCCGAAACCCTGTAGGAGCATGGCTTGCCGGCGATGGCGTCCTTGAGATCGCCATCGTCGGAACGCCGCCCGGACCAATCGAGCGTCGACCGGCTGCGACTACAGAGGAAGATCGCGGTTTTTTTCAGCGATAGGCATCCACCGGCACGCAAGCACAGAACAAATTGCGGTCACCGTAGACATTGTCGACACGATTCACCGTCGGCCAGTACTTATGGGCCTTGGTGTGCGCGCTGGGCGTCACCGCCTGTTCTATGGTGTAAGGCCGCTCCCAGACCCCGGTGATATCCGCCAGTGTGTGGGGTGAGCGTTTCAACGGGTTGTCTTCGGCGGGCCAGTTGCCGTTCTGCACTTCGGATATTTCTGCGCGAATGCTCAGCATCGCTTCGATGAAGCGATCCAGTTCAGCCTTCGACTCGCTTTCGGTCGGCTCGACCATCAGCGTACCCGGCACCGGGAACGACATGGTCGGCGCATGGAAGCCATAGTCCATCAAACGCTTGGCGACATCCTCTTCACTGATCCCGGTTTGCGCCTTGAGCGGCCGCAAGTCGAGGATACATTCGTGGGCCACCCGGCCATTTCGCCCGGTGTAGAGCACCGGGAAGGCACCGCTCAAGTGCTCGGCCAGATAGTTCGCAGCGAGAATCGCCACTTCGCTGGCATCGGCCAATTGCGGTCCCATCAGCGCGATGTACATCCAACTGATCGGCAAGATGCTCGCGCTGCCCCAGGGCGCGGCGCTGACCGCCCCGTTCTGCGGCTGCGGACCTTCGATCTGCACCACCGGGTGATTGGCAACGAACGGTGCCAGATGCGCACGCACGCCAATCGGTCCCATACCGGGACCACCACCGCCATGGGGAATGCAGAAAGTCTTGTGCAGATTCATGTGGGAAACGTCGGCGCCGATATCCGCCGGCCGCGCCAGCCCAACCTGAGCATTGAGGTTAGCGCCGTCCATATAGACCTGGCCGCCGTGGCTGTGGATAACTTCACAGATCTCGCTGATGCCCTCTTCGTACACGCCATGGGTCGACGGATAGGTCGCCATCAGGCACGACAAATTGTCGCCCGCATCCTGGGCCTTGGCTTTCAGGTCATCCAGATCGACGTTACCGGCATCGTCGCACTCGACGATCACCACTTGCATCCCGGCCATCTGCGCCGAAGCCGGGTTGGTGCCGTGGGCGGAAGCAGGAATCAGACAGATGTTGCGTGCGTCCTGTTGGCGGCTTTCGTGGTATTTGCGGATTGCCAGCAACCCGGCGTATTCACCCTGAGCTCCGGAGTTGGGTTGCATGCAGATGGCATCGAAACCGGTGATCGCACAGAGCCAGCTCTGCAACTCACTGATCATCAGTGAATAGCCAAGCGCCTGCTCTTTCGGCGCGAACGGGTGCAGATTGGCGAAACCTGGCCAGGTGATCGGGATCATCTCGCTGCTGGCATTGAGTTTCATCGTGCAGGAGCCCAGCGGGATCATCGACTGGTTGAGCGCCAGGTCCTTGTTCTCCAGCTGTTTGAGGTAGCGCAGCATCTCGGTTTCACTGTGATGGGCACTGAATACCGGATGGCTCAGATAAGGAGAGCTGCGCAGCAGTTCATTGGGGATGCCCGAGGCCAATGCCTCGGCATCCAGCTCAGCGACATCCAGACCGTGACCGGCACCGAGAAAGACATCGAACAGCCGCGCCACGGTGGTTTCATCACAGGTTTCGTCGAGACTCAGACCCAACTGACCACGCCCGAGGATGCGCAGATTGATTTGCGCATCCCTGGCGCTTTCGATGATCGCCGTCTGACTGCCGCCGACATCCAGCGTCAGGGTGTCGAAGAATTGCTCGTTGAGTCGTGTAATGCCATTTCTCTGCAGGCCCGCCGCCAGAATGCAGGTCAACCGGTGGACTCGCTGAGCGATGCGCTTGAGCCCCTCGGGGCCGTGATAAACCGCATAGAAGCTGGCGATGTTGGCCAACAGCACCTGCGCAGTACAGATGTTCGAGTTGGCTTTCTCCCGGCGGATATGCTGCTCGCGGGTTTGCAGGGCCATGCGCAGGGCAACATTGCCGCGCGCATCTTTCGAAACGCCAATGATGCGCCCGGGAATCGCTCGTTTGTATTCATCGCGACTGGCAAAAAACGCTGCATGGGGACCGCCATAACCCATGGGCACGCCGAAACGCTGGGACGAACCGAACACCACGTCGGCACCCAACTCCCCTGGCGGGGTCAACAGCAACAGGCTGAGCAGATCGGCAGACACGCAGGCCAGCGCCTGCTGCGCGTGCAGATGGTCGATCAGCGGGCGCAGATTGCGGATTTCACCGTGGGTGTCCGGGTACTGCAGCAGCGCGCCAAAAACTTGATGGCGAGTGAGGTTTTCCACAGCATCGATCACCAGCTCGAAGCCGAATCCTTCGGCCCGGGTCTGCACCACCGAGATGGTCTGCGGGTGGCAGTTTTCGTCGACGAAGAATAAATTGCTTCTGGATTTGGCCACGCGTTTAGCCAAGGCCATGGCTTCGGCTGCCGCTGTGGCTTCATCCAGCAGCGAAGCGTTGGCCAGCTCCAGGCCCGTGAGGTCGATGGTCATTTGCTGGAAATTCAGCAGCGCTTCGAGCCGACCTTGGGCAATCTCGGGCTGATACGGCGTGTAGGCGGTGTACCAACCGGGATTTTCCAGCACGTTACGCAGGATCACCGTTGGCGTCAGAGTACCGTGATAGCCCATGCCGATCAGGCTGGTCCAGACCTGATTCTGCTCGGCATAACCTTTGAGTCTGGCCAGTGCAGCCTCTTCATCGAGTGCTGGCGGCAAGTCCAGAACGCGGTTGAAACGAATGCCTGGCGGCACCGTCTGCTCGATCAACTCGACTCGACTGCCGAGCCCGAGGCTGTCGAGCATGGCCTGCTGCTCGGCAGCATCAGCTCCCAGATGGCGCCGCAGAAAGGTATTAGGGTCTCGCAACTGGCTCAAAGACGGCAACTGGGACATGACGGGCTCTCTCTTAAGTGGCGCTCGGCGTCTATGCAACACGGTCAAAGCAGCATAGCAGTCGATCCTGAGCGCTGACGGTATGGCGCCTTCGGTCAATCCGGATCATCATGCCCGACGTTATCGCGCTAACCTTGGCGAGTTCCAATCAACGCCTCAACCGTATGCCTATCGGATACTTCAATCATCATGAGCCAACTGCCGTTTCTGCCGTTTTCAAAACCCACCATCGATGAAGCCACGATTGCCGCTGTCGGCGACGTATTGCGCTCGGGCTGGATCACCAGCGGCCCCAAGGTGCAAGCCTTCGAAGCCCAGCTTTCGGAGTACTTTGGCGGTCGGCCGGTACGTACGTTCAACTCCGGCACCTGCACCATGGAGATCGCCTTGCGCATCGCCGGGATTGGCGCCGGCGATGAAGTCATCACCACCCCGATCTCCTGGGTGGCCACGGCCAACGTAATCCTCGAGGTCGGCGCCACACCGGTGTTCGCCGACATCGACCCGATCACCCGCAATATCGATCTGGCGCAGGTCGAAGCCGCAATCACGCCGCGCACCAAGGCGATCCTCCCGGTGTACCTGGCAGGTCTGCCAGTGGACATGGAGCGCTTGTACGCGCTGGCCAGGAAACACGGCCTGCGAGTGCTGGAAGATGCCGCGCAAGCGCTGGGCTCGAGCTGGAATGGCCAGCGTATCGGTTCCACCGGCGACTTCGTCTCGTTCAGCTTCCAGGCAAACAAGAACGTCACGTCCTCCGAAGGTGGCTGTCTGGTGCTGAACAATGCCGAAGAGGTTCGTCTGGCCGAGAAGTACCGGCTGCAAGGCGTTACCCGCAGCGGTTTCGATGGGCTGGATGTCGACGTGTTGGGCGGTAAGTTCAACATGACCGACGTAGCTGCCGCTATCGGCCTGGGCCAGTTTGCTCACATCGACGCAATCACCGCCCATCGCCGTGAATTGGCCAAGCATTACTTTGCCTGCTTTGGCAGCGACTTCGAAGCGCAATACGGTGCTCAACTACCGCCTGCCGATTTCACAAACAGCAACTGGCACTTGTTCCAACTGGTGCTGCCGGAGCGCAAGGACGGAAAACCGGCTCGCGCCACATTCATGGAACAAATGCAGGAGCGCGGCGTCGGCATCGGCTATCACTACCCGCCTATCCACCTGCTGAGCCTGTACCGCGAGCGTGGTTTCAAGGAAGGCATGTTCCCGGTTTCGGAACGGGTTGGCCGTTTGATCGTTTCATTGCCGATGTTCACCGCGATGAGCAAAAGCGATGTCGAGCGTTCGGTGGAAGCAGTGAAGGCGGTGTTGAAGCCTTAAACGCAATCGCGAGCAAGCTCGCTCCTACAGGTTCACGCCAACCCTGCAGGAGCGAGCTTGCTCGCGATAAGTAACGAGCGTTACTCGCCGATGGCGTTCTTGTAGCCAGTGGCGTCGAGCAACGTGTCCAGTTCAGCGGTATCGCTTGGCGCGAGTTTGAAAAACCAGCTGTCGTATGGCGCGCTGTTGACCAGCTCCGGGCTGTTGGCCAACTCTTCGTTTATGGCGATGACTTTACCGGAAACCGGCGAGTAGATATCCGAAGCGGCCTTGACCGACTCGACTACACCCGCCGCATCACCGGCAGCGAACACTGTGCCGATTTCCGGCAACTCGACGAACACGACATCACCCAAGGCTTCCTGAGCATGGTCTGAAATACCCACTTTCACGCCACCATCCTCATCCAGACGGGCCCATTCGTGACTTTCGGCAAAACGCAGGTCGACAGGGATTTCACTCATATTCTGTGTCCTCAAGAAGAAATGTCAGCGGTTGATTGCCCGCCAGAAAAAGTTAGATCAAGGCTTTGCCATGACGCACAAAGGTCGGTTTTACCACCCGAACCGGGTACCACTTGCCACGGATTTCCACTTCTGCACGGTCGGCGGTAGCCATGGGCACGCGCGCCAGCGCGATCGACTTGCTAAGCGTAGGAGAGAAACTACCACTGGTGATCTCCCCTTCGCCAACATCGCCGATGCGAACCACCTGGTGAGCGCGCAAAACGCCACGCTCTTCCAACACCAGACCGACCAGTTTTTGCTTCACTCCGCCTGCGCGCTCGGCTTCTAAAGCGGCTCGACCGATGAAATCGCGAGTCGCAGGCGCCCAGGCAATGCTCCAGGCCATATTCGCGGCCAGCGGTGAGACATCCTGGTGCATGTCCTGACCGTAGAGATTCATACCCGCTTCAAGGCGCAGGGTATCGCGGGCACCGAGACCGATCGGGGAAATACCCGCACCGACCAGATCATTGAAGAACGCTGGCGCCTGATCGGCAGGCAGGACGATTTCCAGTCCATCTTCGCCGGTATAACCGGTGCGCGCGATGAACCAGTCGCCGTCGACCTGAGCTTCAAAGGGTTTGAGGTGCTGGATCAGCGTGCCACGGGCCTGGGTGACCAGTTCTGCAATCTTGTTCCGGGCCTGTGGGCCTTGAATCGCCAGCATCGCCAACTCGGGGCGCTCGTGCAACTGCACCTGGAACTCACCGAGCTGCGCTTGCATCCAGACCATGTCCTGATCACGGGTAGCGGCGTTGACCACCAACCGGTAACCCGCCTCGGTGCGATAGACGATCATGTCGTCGACCACCCCGCCGCGCTCATTGAGCATGGCGCTGTACAACGCACGGCCGGGGCTGTGCAGACGTTCGACATCATTGGCCAGCAAATGCTGAAGCCAGGCCTTGGCCTGGGAGCCACTGACGTCAATCACGGTCATGTGGGATACATCGAAAACCCCGCAATCACGTCGCACCTGATGGTGCTCTTCGACTTGCGAGCCGTAATGCAGAGGCATATCCCAACCGCCAAAATCGACCATCTTCGCGCCTAGGGCGAGATGCAGGTCATACAGAGGCGTACGCTGTCCCATGGGTTTCTCCTTCCGGGCGTGGCGAAGGTGCGGACAGGCACTGCGCTGGCTGAAAGCCTTTAAAAATGCGGCTTGCAGCAGCTCTCAGTGACCCGACCTGAAAGGCGGACCGCACCGAATGCCGCGCATTGTAGCCGCAAGGTGTAGGACTGGCACCTAGCCTATGCGATGAGCGGAACGTCGGATCAATCCGATGACCGGTAATAGCCCGACCAAAACCAGCGTCAGTGCCGGCAGGGATGCCCGCGACCACTCGCCTTCACTGGTCATTTCGAAGATGCGGACAGCCAGCGTGTCCCAACCGAACGGGCGCATCAGCAAGGTGGCGGGCATTTCCTTGAGCACATCGACGAACACCAGCAACGCGGCACTCAAGGTGCCTGGAAGCAAAAGCGGCAGATACACGTTGAAAAACAGTCGCGGCCCACTGACGCCCATACTTCGTGCTGCTTCGGGCAACGAAGGCCGGATCCGCGCCAGGCCGTTTTCCAGTGGCCCGTAGGCCACTGCAATGAAACGCACCAGATACGCCAGCAATAACGCCGAAAGGCTACCCAACAGTAACGGCTTGCCCGCGCCACCGAGCCAGGACGATAGCGGGATCACCAGTTCACGGTCCAGATAGCTGAAGGCCAACATGATCGATACCGCGAGCACCGAGCCCGGCAAGGCGTAACCCAGATTGGCCAGACTGACTCCGGAGCGAATGGCCCGGGTCGGTGCCAGTCGTCGGGAAAATGCCAACAGCAAAGCCACGCTCACCGTGATCAACGCCGCCATGGCGCCCAGATACAATGTGTGCGCAATCAGCCCGGCATAACGCTCATCGAGGTCGAAACGGCCACGCTGCCAGAACCAGACCACCAACTGCAGCATCGGAATGACGAAGGCACAGGCAAACACCAGGCCGCACCAGCCACTGGCGGCCAGAGCCTTGAACCCGTGCAGGTGATACAGCGCCTTGCCCCGGGGCCGCTCGTTGCTCGCCCGACTAGCACCGCGAGCCCGGCGTTCGCCGTACAACACCAGCGTTACAGCAAGCAGCAGCAGGCTTGCCAGTTGCGCGGCGCTGGAAAGACTGAAGAAACCGTACCAGGTCTTGTAGATGGCCGTGGTGAAGGTATCGAAGTTGAACACCGCCACCGCGCCAAAGTCGGCCAGGGTCTCCATTAATGCCAAAGCCACGCCGGCACCGATGGCCGGTCGTGCCATGGGCAGCGCCACACGCCAGAAGGCCTGCCACGGCGATTGGCCGAGCACCCGCGCAGCTTCCATCAGACCTTTGCCCTGAGCGAGAAAGGCTGTGCGCGCCAGCAGGTAGACGTAGGGATAGAACACCAGCACCAGAACCAGAATCACGCCACCGGTGGAGCGCACCCGAGGCAGGCGCAGCCCCGTGCCGAACCATTCACGCAACAGGGTTTGCACCGGGCCGGCAAAATCCAGCAGACCCACGAAGACGAACGCCAGTACATAGGCCGGGATCGCAAACGGCAGCATCAGTGCCCAATCCAGCCATCGACGCCCGGGGAACTCACAGAGGCTGGTTAACCAGGCCATGCTGACGCCCAGCAGCGTTACGCCGGCTCCGACGCCCAGCACCAGCGTCAGTGTGTTGCCGAGCAAGCGCGGCATCTGCGTTTCCCACAGGTGCGTCCAGATCTGCTGGTCGATCGACTGCCACGACAACAGCAACACGCTCAGCGGCAACAGAACCAGCGCTGCAACGGCAAAGACCAGCGGATACCAACGACGTTGGGCGGGATGGGCCACGAAAAGCTCTCAATCAAATGATTGTGCCCACGCTCTGCGTGGGCACACGGCCTGTGACGCTCCGCGTCACCTTTAGAGCGGACGCAGAGCGTCCATGGCTGCATTCCCACGTAGAGCGTGGGAACGAGATCAACGCCCCGCAAATGCAGGGCTCTGCAAACCGGCTGCTCAGTTCCAGCCGGCACGGTCCATCAAGCGAATGGCTTCGGCCTGGCGCTTGCCGGCCACTTCCACTGGCAACGTATCGGGTACGAACGTGCCCCAGCTAGCCACTTCAGCGGACGGCAGTACGTTCGGGTTGGCCGGGAATTCCTGATTGATATCGGCAAAGATCTTCTGCGCTTCAGGCGTGGTCATCCACTCCACCAGCGCCTTGGCCGTCTGAGGGTGCGGTGCGTACCTGGTCAGGCCGATGCCCGACAGGTTGACGTGCACACCACGGTCGCCCTGATTCGGCCAGAACAGTTTCACCGCCAGATTTGGCTTTTGCTTGTGCAAACGGCCGTAGTAGTAGGTGTTGACGATGCCAACGTCGCACTGCCCGGCATTGATCGCCTCAAGCACTGCGATGTCATCGGAGAACACGTCGGTGGACAGGTTGTTGACCCAGCCTTTGATGATTGCTTCGGTCTTCTCTGCACCGTGGGTTTCGATCAGCGTAGCGGTCAGCGACTGGTTATAAACCTTCTTGGCCGTACGCAGGCACAGACGACCTTCCCACTGTTTGCCGGCCAGGGCTTCGTAAGTGGTCAAATCCGACGGTTTTACCCGCTCAGTGGAGTAGGCCAGGGTCCGCGCGCGCAGGCTCAAACCGGTCCATTGATGGTTGGACGAACGGTATTGAAGCGGAATATTGGCGTCGATTACATTGGAAGTAAACGGCTGCAAAATACCCATCTGCTCGGCCTGCCAGAGGTTACCGGCATCGACGGTGAGCAGCAGGTCGGCGGTGGCGTTCTCGCCCTCGGCCTTGATCCGCTGCATCAGCGGCGCTTCCTTGTCGGTGATGAACTTCACCTGCACGCCGGTCTTTTTGGTGTAGGCATCGAACACCGGCTTGATCAGCTCGTCGATTCGTGAGGAGTAGACCACTACTTCATCAGCCGCGTGGGCGGTGCTGCCGATCAGTGTGAGTGCCAGAGCAGTCAGTAGGCGCTTGGGTGCCAACATGGGAGCGGTCTCTCGAAATCAGAAAAGAGGCCAAATGATAAGGACTCACATTTGGCATCTCAACCGAACACTCCATCGAGGAGTTACGAGATGTTGCACGAGCAGAAATGGGAGGTGAATGTTCTGCCGCTATCGCGAGCAAGCGATAGCGGCCTGCAGCCACGCCAAATAACTCAGGCCTTGGCCAACTCAGGCAAATCCCCGGTCAACCCCAACGCCTGACGCACAAACAGCGCCTTGGCTTCAGGCATTTGATCGACCATCTTCAACCCGGTATTACGTAACCAGCGCAGCGGCAAGGGATCGGCCTGGAACAATCGTTCGAAGCCTTCCATTGCCGCCATCAGCCCCAGGTTGTGCGGCATGCGCCGGCGCTCGTAACGGCTGAGCACTTTGAGATCTGCCAGGCGCTCACCACGGCTGGCCGCTTGCAGCAGCACTTCAGCCAGCACAGCGGCGTCGAGGAAACCGAGATTGACGCCCTGCCCGGCCAGCGGGTGAATGGTATGGGCAGCGTCACCGATCAGCGCCAGGCCTTCAGCCACATAGCGCTTGGCGTGCCGCTGACGCAGCGGTACACAGAGGCGCGGGTCAGCGCTCAATACCGTGCCCAGACAACCTTCAAAGGCTCGCTCCAGCTCGCGGCAGAAGTTTTCATCGTCCAGCGCCATCAGACGTTCAGCCTCGCTCGGAGTGGTCGACCAGACGATCGAGCACCAGTCGTGCTGACCGTCGCGCTCCAGCGGTAAAAAGGCCAGCGGACCGTTGTCGGTAAAACACTGCCGGGCGGTCATCTGATGGGGTTTGGCACTGCGCACGCTGGTGACGATGGCGTGATGCAGATAATCCCACTCACGGGTGGCGCAACCGGTCAAACGGCGAACCGCCGAGTTGGCGCCGTCCGCCGCGATCACCAAGGGCGCACGCAGCATGCGACCGTCGGCCAGGGTCAGCAGCCAGTCGTCGCCGGAGCGGCGCATCTGCTCCAGCCGCGCATTGGCCAGAAGGCCCATATCACAGTCGTGCAAACGTTCGAGCAAGGCATCCTGCACCACCCGGTTCTCGACGATATGCCCCAGCACTTCGGCGTGCACACTGGCCGCCGAGAAGTGGATCTGCCCGGTGCCACTGCCGTCCCAGACCTGCATTTCGGCGTAAGGGCTGGTACGGCGTTTGACGATACCCTCCCAGACCCCCAGACGTTCAAGGATCCGCTGGCTGGCCGCCGACAAGGCGCTCACCCGGGGCTCGAACGGCGCCTGAGGATCGAAGGGTTTGACGCTCAACGGGCTGCCGTCGAGCAGCAGAACCTCCAGCCCGCTGCCCTGCAACGCCAGCGCCAAAGCGCTCCCGACCATTCCGGCCCCGACAATCAGCAGATTTGCGCGCATTTCCATGCTTTAAGCCTGTCTCGCTTGCGGCTTGAGCCGCACGTAAAGGGTTTTATCGACCCGCGCCACCAGCGTGCCGCCGTGATGAATCTTGAAACGCCGGGTCAGCCAATTAAGCATCGGGACGCGTGCCCAGGCCCATCGCCTGCCGGGCGAACCAGCGCTTGGCCGGCGGCAGCAGGTCGAGGCCAAGCAGGCCAATGTTACGACCCAGTGAAACCAACGGCTGCGTGCTGCCAAACAACCGGGTGACCTGATCGGAGAAGCCGACGGTCAGTTGCTGATCCAGCCGTTGCCGCTCGCGATAGGCCTGTAAGGTGGCGAAGTCGCCCGGCATGCTCTCGCTGGCCAGCAACGTATCGGCCAGTGCCTGTGCATCTCGCAGGGACAGGTTGAAACCCTGACCGGCAATCGGATGCAGGCTGTGGGCCGCGTTACCCAGCACGGTCAGATGGGGACGAACCTGTTCTTCGGCCTCCACCAGCGTCAGCGGATAGAGATGCCGTACACCGACTTGTTTGAGGGCGCCCAGCCGATAACCAAACACGCCCTGCAACTCGCTCAGGAAGCTGCGCTCATCAAGGTTCGCCAGACGCTGGGCGTCCATGCCAATGCGGGTCCAGACCAGCGCGCAACGGTTTTCCGGCAGCGGCAGCAAGGCCATCGGGCCATCATCGGTAAAACGCTCGAACGCCATGCCGTTATGGGCTTCGCTCGGGGTGATATTGGCGATCAACGCGCTCTGGTTGTACGGACGTTTTTTGACGCCGATGCCCAACTGCTCACGCAAACCGGAGCGACCGCCATCGGCCAGCACCGCCAAGTCGCACTCAAGGGCAGTTTCATCGTCGAGGGTCAGGCGATAGCCATCCTCAAGCGGCTCCATGCGCGTAACTTCGGCCGGGCAGCGCCAACTGATCACGTCCTTGTCCAGGCCTTGCCAGAGGCATTGACCGAGCCAGGCGTTCTCCACCACATAACCGAGCGCCGGAACGCCCTCTTCCATGGCCGACAAGCGCGCGGTGGAAAACCGCCCGCGATCGGAAACATGGATCTGTTTGATCGGCTCGGCGCGGCGGGAGATTTCCTGCCACAGGCCGAGCCGCTGATAAATTTGTCGGGCGCCGAAGGACAGCGCCGAGGAGCGCGCGTCATAGCTCGGTTGATAGGTGTGGCCAGGCGCGAAAGGTTCGATCAGCACGATCTTCCAGCCGCGGGCCTTGGCCCCGGCTTGCAAGGCCAACGCCAGACTGGCGCCAACCAGACCGCCACCTATGATTGCCAGATTGACTCTGCTCATGCCGCTTGCATCCGGGCAGCCGCCATCAGCGCCTCGATCTCGGCCACCGTTTTCGGTACACCGCTGGTCAGAATTTCACAGCCCTGCCTGGTCACTACTACGTCATCCTCGATGCGCACGCCAATGCCGCGCCATTTCTTCGCCACATTTTGATTGTCCGGTGCGATGTAGATACCCGGCTCGACCGTCAGCGCCATGCCGACTTCCAGCACCCGCCATTCACCGCCGACCTTGTACTCACCAACGTCATGCACATCCATCCCCAGCCAGTGACCGGCGCGATGCATATAAAAAGCCTTGTAGGCTTCGCAGGCAATCAGCTCATTCACCTCGCCCTGCAACAAGCCAAGTTCCACCAACCCTGCCGTGATCACCTGAACCGTGGCTTCGTGCGCCTGGTTCCAGTGTTTGTTCGGCGCGATTTGGGCAAACGCCGCTTCCTGAGAAGCCAGCACCAATTCGTAGATCGCCTTCTGCTCAGGGGAAAACTTGCCGCTGACCGGCCAGGTTCGGGTGATATCGCTGGCGTAGCAGTCGATCTCGCAACCAGCGTCGATCAGCACCAGATCACCGTCCTTGAGCACTGCGTCATTTTGCTGGTAATGCAAGATGCAGCTATTGCGCCCAGAGGCGACGATCGAGCCATACGCCGGCATTTTCGCCCCACCTTTACGGAACTCGTAATCCAGCTCCGCCTCCAGGCTGAACTCATGCAAACCGGCACGGCTGGCCTGCATGGCACGAATATGGGCCTGAGAGGAAATCCGCGCGGCTTCGCGCATCACCTTCACTTCTGCCGCCGATTTATACAGGCGCATGTCGTGCAACAGATGATCCAGGGCAACGAATTCGTTCGGTGGCTGGGCGCCCAGGTGCGCTTTAGAGCGGATCACGTTGATCCAGTCCATCAGATGGCGGTCGAATTCCGGGTTGCTGCCCATGGCCGAATAGACCCGGTCGCGACCTTCAATCAGGCCCGGCAGAATATCGTCGATGTCGGTGATCGGGAACGCGTCATCGGCGCCAAAGTCGCGAATCGCGCCTTCCTGGCCAGCGCGTAAGCCGTCCCACAATTCGCGTTCGGCGTTGCGTTCACGGCAGAACAGCACATATTCGCCATGCTCACGACCGGGCATCAGGACCAGCACCGCCTGAGGCTCGGGGAAACCGCTGAGGTATTGAAAGTCACTGTCCTGACGGTAGACATGCTCGACGTCACGGTTACGGATCGCCACTGCGGCGGCAGGCAAAATCGCGATGCTGTTGGGTTCCATCTGCGCCATCAACGCCTTGCGGCGACGGGTGTATTCCGATTTCGGGATATGAATCATGGGCAGATGGATTTCCCTATCTAACGATTAATGCAGCGAAGGCTTGGCAGCCGGTGCAGCCGGCTTCTTGGTCTCGGTGAATAACAGCAACGGCGCGACCCGCAGGTATTCCATGACTTCCATGTAGTCACTTTCACCGTCGTCGGACTCTTCCAGGGCGTCCTGAACCTGGGCGATAGCCGCGAGGTCTTGCAGGACTTCGCTGGCCTCGGTGCTCAGCATGCTGCTGTCACGGCAGTTCAGGCCGAAACCGCTGAGGAAGCCCTGGCACCACTGGCCCAGCGCGGCAGCGCGCTCGGTGAGCGGCGCGTCGTCGGTCGGCAACAGCAGAACGACGGTCATGTCGTCGCTGGTCAGCTCGCCCTTGACCATTTCTTGCAGGCCGATCAGGGCGTTGCGAACGTTGTCTTGTGGCTCGCCTTCGAGCAGTTCGGCGGCGTCGACCAGCCAGCCATCGACTTCAAAACCGGCGCCGGCGCAGCTGCGGCCGAGCAGCAGGCCATGCAGTTCAGCAGGCGAGACGGGATGGCCGCTGGTGCTCAGCAGGTTGGCGAAGGCTTGATACGGAGAATTCTGAATGGGCATGGGTAGCTAGGCGCCAAGCGGCGCTATGTCTAGAATGAAGGCCTTGTATCCTACATCGACAGACTCGCCAAGACTATTAAAGGCTGTCCGCCAGTTACCGCCCATCAGACAAATCCCGTGGAACACTATGGAAGACACAGACCTGCAAGCGCTGATGGCTAGACTCGAACTGCTAATTACCCGGGTCGAGCAACTAAAGAGCCAAAACGGACTCCTATTAGCTCAGGAAAAGACCTGGCGCGAGGAACGCGCGCACCTCATTGAAAAAAACGAAATCGCCCGGCGTAAGGTCGAATCGATGATTTCGCGCCTGAAGGCCCTGGAGCAAGACTCATGAGTTCAAGCAATAGCGTTACCGTGCAGATCCTCGACAAAGAATATTCAATCATCTGCCCCCAGGAAGAGCGCAGCAATCTGGTGAGTGCCGCCCGTTATCTGGACGGCAAAATGCGCGAAATCCGCAGCAGCGGCAAAGTCATCGGTGCCGACCGCATTGCCGTGATGGCCGCGCTGAACATCACCCATGACCTGCTGCATAAACAGCAGCGCCCTGAAGTGCAGGTCAGCGGTTCGACCCGCGAACAGGTGCGCGACCTGCTCGATCGCGTCGATCTGGTGCTCGCCACCGATCCGGATGTCAGCAAGGGCTGATTCCTGAAGGTGGTTGCGCTATACTCGCGCCACTCCCTGGGGTGCTTGCCAGTTGGCGATGTCCCTGAGCCGATTCGCACTACCCTGGAGGTTGCACGTTGGGCCGGTGTGCATGTCCGCTAGACGGAAAGCCTTAAGGTCTACTGCATCTTCCACCTTGAACTTTCGGGTTCAAGGGCTAAGTCGACAGCGGTTCATCCGGGGAGCCTGAATTCCAGTCCAATGCCAGTTTCTTCAAACTGGCATTGGTTTTTTACGAGTGCGCCATCCTGCCGCGCTCGATCCTGATCAGCCAGAATCCATGACCGAACCTGCGCCGCTATCCCGCCCGCAACTTCGACGCATGCTGCGCAAAGCCCGCCGCGAACTCACACCCAGTGAACAACGCGAGGCGGCCCGCGGACTTTATCGGCAACTGGCACAGCACCCGCTGTTTCGCCGGGCCAGACATATCTCTCTTTATCTACCCACCGACGGTGAAATCGATCCGCGCTTGCTGCTGCGTGCCGCTCAGCGTCGGGGTAAGGCCACCTATCTGCCGGTACTCAGCGCCTGGCCGCGCACCAAAATGGTGTTCCAGCGCATTCGCCCTGGGGAAAAGTTGCAGCCCAACCGCTTCGGCATTCTCGAGCCACGGATCAACGCGGCCCGGCAACGCAAGGTCTGGGCGCTGGATCTGGTGTTGTTACCGCTGGTTGGCTTTGATGAGTTTGGCGGACGTCTGGGGATGGGCGGCGGTTTCTACGACCGCAGCCTGGCGTATCTGGCGCGTCGCAAAACCTGGCGCAAGCCGACACTGTTGGGGCTGGCCCATGAATGTCAGAAAGTCGAACGACTGGCTCAGGCGAGCTGGGATGTACCGATGCAAGGAACGGTCACGGACAGGAAGTGGTATATCGCCGGGTAGACGCCACTTGAGTCAGCGGCGCCCGGTGAGCACTATCAGCGCTTGAAGGGTTTTTGCTGAGCGACTTCAATCGGTGCATTGGCCTGGTTCGACCACAGGCTCTGCGCATAACCCGTGGTCACGACGCCCAAACCGAACAAAATAACCAAAATCCAGAGTAAATCCGGTTTGCGTTTCATCGATTGCCCCCCTTCAGGCATATCACACACGATGACAGCAACGGTTTCCGATATAGGCCGTGCAGCAGCGTCAAGCTTAAAAGCCCGGCATTTTGCGGTAACGTGAACCGACACGCAAACGGTGGCGTCAACCGACTGTCGGTTAGTCATAAAGTTGCCCGACAACGTGCCCAACCCCACTCCAGGAGCAAAAAAGATGGCCTATTGGCTAATGAAATCCGAGCCGCAAGAGCTCTCGATCAAGGGCCTGGAGAAGCTCGTTGAATCGCGCTGGGACGGCGTGCGCAATTACCAGGCGCGTAACTTCTTGCGGGCGATGGCGGTGGGCGATGAGTTTTTCTTTTATCACTCCAGCTGCCCTGAACCAGGCATTGCCGGGATCGGGCGAATCGCCGAAGCGGCGTACCCGGACCCCACGGCCCTGGAGCCGGAAAGCGTGTATTTCGACCCGAAAGCCAACGCTGAGAAAAACCCCTGGAGCGCGATCAACGTCGCTCATGTCCAGACCTTCCCCAAAGTGCTCGGGCTGGGTTACCTGAAACAACAAACAGCACTGGCTGAGTTGCCGCTGGTTCAGAAAGGCAGTCGCCTGTCGGTGATGCCGGTAACCGCCGAGCAATGGGCAGCGGTTATGGCGCTTCGTTGATCGCGGCGCGGAGCACGGCTTGCTGGCGATGGCGGTCTGAAGGCCACGCACGTTGTAGGAGCACGGCTTGCCGGCGATGGCGGTCTGAAGGCCACGCACGTTGTAGGAGCACGGCTTGCCGGCGATGGCGGTCTGAAGGCCACGCATGTTGTAGGAGCACGGCTTGCCGGCGATGGCGGTCTGAAGGCCACGCACGTTGTAGGAGCACGGCTTGCCGGCGATGGGCGGTCTTGGGGCCGCTATCGCGAGCAAGCTCGGCTCCTACAGGATCCAGCATTACTGGATAATCAAATTGTTGAACAACAGGTCATCAACCATCGGCTTGCCGGTTTCGTCGTTCATCACTTGCTGTGTCTGCTTCAAGGCTTCCTGGCGGAGCTTTTCCTTGGCTTCGACGTTACTCATGCTCTCGGTGGTTTGCTGGGAAAACAGCGCCACCAACTGATTACGGATCAACGGTTCGTTGGCCTTCACCGCTTGTGCCGCTTCATCGCCCGTCACACGCAAGGCCACGTCAGCTTTGAATACCTTGAGTTTCGGACTGCCATCCAGACCATAGTTGCCAACGAATGGCGGAGTCAGGCTGATGTAGCTGACTTTCGGTGCTGCACCCTCTTTGGCTTCTTCGGCCATCGCTGCCATTGGCAGAGACAGGGCCAGCATCAACATGATCCACGCTTTCACAATTCGCTCCTTATCCGGTTTGCAGTCTAGTGGCCAGTATGGCCACCAGGATACTGACCCGCCTGCCCGAGCCCAAGCACAAAGCTTATGGCTGACTATCAGGGCGGGGCATGCTCATTGACCGCTTGATTCACACACCTACACTTATCGGCCATCACTCCCAAAGGAATAGCCCTGATGAAAGCCGTGCTGTGCAAAGCCTTCGGCCCCGCCGAAACGCTGGTGCTGGAAGAAGTCGCCAGTCCTCAAGCAAAGAAAAACGAAATCCTGCTGGACGTGCACGCGGCCGGAGTGAATTTCCCGGACACGCTGATCATCGAGGGCAAGTACCAGTTCAAGCCACCCTTCCCGTTTTCACCCGGTGGAGAAGCGGCCGGCGTGGTCAGTGCGGTGGGCGAAAAGGTCAGCCACCTCAAGGTCGGCGATCGGGTAATGGCGCTGACGGGCTGGGGCAGCTTCGCCGAGCAGGTCGCGGTGCCTGGCTACAATGTATTGCCGATTCCAGCGGCCATGGACTTCAACACCGCCGCCGCGTTCAGCATGACCTATGGCACCTCGATGCACGCGCTCAAACAACGCGGCAATCTGCAACCCGGCGAAACCCTGCTGGTACTTGGAGCATCCGGCGGCGTCGGCCTCGCCGCCGTGGAAATCGGTAAAGCCATGGGCGCCCGCGTCATCGCCGCCGCCAGCAGCGCCGAGAAACTCGCCGTCGCCAAGGCCGCCGGGGCCGATGAACTGATCAACTACACCGAAACCAATCTGAAAGACGAAATCAAACGCCTGACCGACGGTCAGGGCGCCGACGTCATCTACGACCCGGTCGGCGGCGACCTGTTCGACCAGGCCATTCGCGCCATCGCCTGGAACGGCCGCCTGCTGGTAGTCGGCTTTGCCAGCGGACGCATCCCCGAATTGCCGGTCAACCTTGCGCTACTTAAAGGCGCCGCCGTAGTCGGCGTGTTCTGGGGTTCGTTCGCCCAGCGCCAACCGCAGGACAACGCGGCGAACTTCCAGCAGTTGTTCAGGTGGTTCGCAGAGAGCAAGTTGAAGCCATTGGTGTCGCAGGTTTATCCATTGGCGCAAGCGGCAAATGCCATTAATGATCTTGGCCAGCGCAAGGCGGTTGGGAAGGTTGTTGTTCAAGTTCGGTAAGTACAGGAATGATTACCCGAAAGGCTACGATACCAGCCATGAAGACGAATTCAGCGCCAAGGCAATTTTCGTCAAATACGTGCTGCGCAACAAAATGCTCTGGTACGTGGCCATGGCCAACGTCTTCGTCTATCTGCTGCGTTATGGCGTACCGGACTGGGCACCGACCTTGTGGCACACAAGCCGCCAGTCAGGGCCGTGAAGCGCTCGCTTAATGCGAGCCTGATCTACAGCGCTTAAGCCGCGCCTCCAGATTCCGGTCTGGCATGGCGTGGCTACGCAGGGCGTTGACGGTCTGCTCGACATAGTCGCGAGTGGTGCCGTAACGCCCGCAAGCGCTCTCGAACACCTGGCTCAGTACATGGTCCGGCAAGTTGCCGGCATAGCTGGGCAGGTGCCGCTCCAGCACAAATCCCAGGGCCTGTACCTGGCTTCCGTCTTCGAGACGGCAGCTGAGCCAGTGTGGGCGATAGGAGGGATAGGGCATTTCGCGTTGCCACAAGGCATACAGCGCGGCTTCCAACTGTTCGTCCGGCAGCCGATAGGCAAAGCCGCTGCAAGAGCCGCCGCGATCCAGACCGAACACCAGCCCCGGCATTTCCGGCGTGCCACGGTGCTCGTGGGACCACAGGTACAAGCCGCGATGGTAACCATGCACTCGCCCGCGCATCCGCTCGACCGCCGTGCACTCAGGGCGCCAGATCAACGAGCCATATGCAAACAGCCAGACTGGCCCACCCTTGTGCCGGGCCATGGTGGCCTGCATTGAGCTGAGCAATTGTTCGTGAGTCAGCTGCGCGCCCAGATCAAGCCGCGGAGGGTAAGCCAGATTCAAAAAAGCAGATTCAATGGCTGTCATGGCAAATGGTGTTCGGCCCCACAAGTATTACAAGATGTAAGTAACTTTAGCCTAATAGAACATATAGCAGTAACCATAAAACGGAAAGTGCTAAAGGACGTATGACCCTCTATACATCACGACAGAGGCTAAACTCTGCACATCAATGCCCTGCGTATATAGCCTAATACCCTTTGATAATTATCTTAAATACCAGAATGAAATATGCATAAGCATTGCGCCCGTTCAGGATAAAGGACCATTGAGCAGCATTTTCCCCGCCTATTACCGGGGTACCCTGCTTATCTGCTCTTCGGACGCCCGCGTACGACGGCCTCCCACAGGCGCGAGCCTATCTGCTTGATAGGGGCCACATGATGAAAAACCTATGGTTTTACGGTCTGCTGTCAATGACCCAGGCCTCCCACGCCCTTGCACTGGATAACTCAACGCCAGAAAACAAAGGCTTCTGGTACGTGCAGACCAGCATCTACACCAAACACTATTCGCCAGACCCCGATCACAATGACAACCAGGACCTGCTCGGCCTTGAACGCAATGACGCTAGCGGCTGGGTATTTGGCGCGGCGACCTTCCGCAACTCGTTCAGCCAGCGCTCGTACTACGCCTATGCAGGCAAGCGTTACGAAAGTGCTAACTATCCGGTGTATATCAAACTGACCGGTGGATTACTCGAAGGTTACAGCGGCCAGCATCAGGACAAGATTCCCCTCAACCGCTTCGGCGTGGCGCCGGTGATCATCCCGTCGCTGGGCGCCCACTACGGCCCGGTGGCCGCCGAGCTGGTGTTGCTCGGCGCCAATGCCGCGATGATCACCACCGGCGTACGCTTCTAGGCAGGATCAACCGGTCAAGGCCGGGGCGCGTAGGCAAACACGTCGGCGCGCATCTGATGTGCATCCATCCCAGCCTCCACCAGCGCATCGAGCGTGGCGTAGATCATTGCCGGCGAACCGCTGGCGTAGACGTACACGGCGGACAGGTCGCTGATATCTTCACAGACGGCTTCATGCAGCATGCCGCAACGCCCCTCCCAGCCGCAGAGATCGCTGACCACTTTGTGCAGATAGAGGTTGGGCGTTTGCTGCCATTGCTCCCAATGTTCGATCTGGTAAAAATCTTCCGGCCGACGCACGCCCCAGTACAGATGCACCGGATGCTTGAAGCCCCTGGCCCGGCAATGCTCGATCAAGCTGTGCATTTGCGCCATGCCGGTACCGGCGGCGATCAGCACCAGCGGCCCGTCGGGTAGTTCACACAGATGAGTGTCGCCAAAGGGCAACTCGACCCGCACCATCGGGCTGCGCTGCAGTTGCTCGAGCAGGGCTTGAGCACTGGTTTCTCGAACCAGTACGTGCAGCTCCAGATCACGCCCGGAATGCGGTGCGGAGGCCAGCGAAAATGCGGCTTTTTCGCCGCTATCACGCTCCAGCATCAAGTATTGGCCCGCATGATAACGCGGCGGTTTACCCGCCGGCGCCCGCAGCCGGACCCGCCAGACATCGCCGCCGACTTCAACACATTCACTCACCTGACACGACAGGCTGCGCACCGGCAGTTCTCCCAGCGCAAGGACGCCATCCCAGAGCACGATGCAGTCTTCCAGCGGCTCCGCAATGCAAGTGTAGAACTCACCGTGATCACGAACATCACCCGCCTGTTCGACCCGGCCCTCGACCAGCAGCGCACCACACACATGGCAATTGCCGTTGCGACAGCTCTGCGGGCATTCATAGCCCAGGCGTCGCGCCCCATCGAGAATCCGCTCGCCGGGCAATATCTCAAGCACTGCTCCGGACGGCTGCAAGGTTACACGCATCAATCTATTCCTAACTGATTCCAGATGGCATCGATCCGGCGGGTGACCGCCTCATCCTTGACGATAACCCGGCCCCACTCGCGAGTGGTCTCACCGGGCCATTTATGCGTGGCATCGAGTCCCATTTTCGACCCCAGGCCGGAAACCGGCGAGGCGAAGTCGAGGTAGTCGATTGGCGTGTTGTCGATCATCACCGTGTCGCGCTTGGGGTCCATGCGCGTGGTAATGGCCCAGATCACGTCGTTCCAGTCGCGTGCGTTGATATCGTCGTCAGTGACGATAACGAACTTGGTGTACATGAACTGTCGCAAAAACGACCAGACACCCAGCATTACCCGCTTGGCATGGCCGGGGTACTGCTTCTTCATGGTCACCACCGCCATGCGGTACGAACAACCTTCGGGCGGAAGGTAGAAGTCGGTGATCTCCGGAAACTGCTTCTGCAGGATCGGCACGAAGACTTCGTTCAGCGCCACGCCGAGAATCGCCGGCTCATCGGGCGGACGACCGGTGTAGGTGCTGTGGTAGATCGGTTTGATGCGATGGGTGATGCGTTCGACGGTGAACACAGGGAAGCTGTCGACTTCGTTGTAGTAGCCGGTATGGTCGCCGTAAGGACCTTCGTCGGCCATCTCGCCTGGGTGAATCACGCCTTCAAGGATGATCTCGGCAGTCGCCGGAACTTGCAGGTCATTGCCACGGCACTTCACCAGCTCGGTACGGTTGCCGCGCAGCAGGCCTGCGAAAGCATACTCGGAGAGGCTGTCCGGCACCGGCGTGACCGCACCGAGAATGGTCGCTGGATCCGCACCCAGCGCCACGGACACCGGGAACGGCTGTCCCGGATGCTTCTCGCACCACTCACGGTAGTCCAGCGCGCCGCCTCGATGACTCAACCAGCGCATGATGACTTTATTGCGGCCGATGACCTGCTGGCGGTAAATGCCGAGGTTCTGCCGGTCCTTGTTCGGGCCTTTGGTAACCGTCAGGCCCCAGGTGATCAGCGGCCCGACATCGCCAGGCCAGCAGGTCTGCACTGGCAACATGGCCAGATCGACGTCATCACCTTCGATGACCACTTCCTGGCAGACCGCGTCTTTGACGACTTTCGGCGCCATGGCAATGATCTTGCGAAAGATCGGCAGCTTCGACCAGGCGTCCTTCAAACCTTTTGGTGGCTCTGGCTCTTTCAGAAACGCCAACAGTTTGCCGATCTCCCGCAACTCGCTGACTGCCTCGGCGCCCATGCCCAGCGCTACGCGCTCAGGGGTACCGAACAGGTTGCCGAGCACCGGAATGTCATAACCGGTAGGGTTTTCGAAGAGCAGGGCCGGGCCTTTGGCACGCAAGGTGCGGTCGCAGACCTCGGTCATTTCCAGCACTGGGGACACCGGAACCTGGATGCGCTTGAGTTCGCCGCGCTTTTCCAGGCCGCTGATAAAGTCGCGCAAGTCGCGATACTGCATGCGTGAGCCTCGTTGTGGCCGTGGCGTTCGGGGGCCTGAGTTTAGCGCCGAACCCACCTGTTCAGAATAGTGACCTGCCAGATCATCAATGGTCAGATAGCAAAAAGCCGGGTTTCCCCGGCTTTTGCTGACTTCCGCGATTTACTTGCGTTTCATCGACAGGAAGAACTCATCGTTGGTCTTGGTCTGCTTGAGCTTGTCGACCAGGAACTCGATGGCCGCGACTTCGTCCATCGGGTGCAGCAGCTTGCGCAGGATCCACATGCGCTGCAACTCGTCGTCAGCGGTCAACAACTCTTCACGGCGGGTGCCGGAACGGTTGATGTTGATCGCCGGGAAGACGCGTTTTTCAGCGATCTTGCGATCCAGAGGCAGCTCCATGTTGCCGGTGCCTTTGAATTCTTCGTAGATCACTTCGTCCATCTTCGAGCCGGTTTCAACCAGCGCGGTGGCGATGATGGTCAGCGAACCGCCTTCTTCGATGTTTCGCGCGGCACCGAAGAAACGTTTCGGTTTCTCCAGGGCGTGAGCATCGACACCACCGGTCAGGACCTTGCCGGAGCTCGGGATCACGGTGTTGTAGGCGCGAGCCAGACGAGTGATGGAGTCGAGCAGGATCACCACGTCTTTCTTGTGCTCGACCAGGCGCTTGGCCTTCTCGATCACCATTTCGGCAACCTGCACGTGGCGGGTTGGTGGTTCGTCGAACGTCGAGGCAACCACTTC
Source organism: Pseudomonas sp. GW821-FHT01E05 (assembly GCF_059422425.1). Classification (NCBI taxonomy): domain Bacteria; kingdom Pseudomonadati; phylum Pseudomonadota; class Gammaproteobacteria; order Pseudomonadales; family Pseudomonadaceae; genus Pseudomonas; species Pseudomonas sp. GW821-FHT01E05. Next base: position 370,040 of record NZ_JBWKWW010000001.1, on the reverse strand, counting down.
GCCGCGCACGGTGCGCTGCATTTCGGTGACTTCTTCCGGACGCTCGTCGATCAGCAGAACGATCAGATGAACTTCCGGGTTGTTACGGGCAATGTTCGCTGCGATGTTTTGCAGCATGATCGTTTTACCGGCTTTCGGCGGCGCGACGATCAGGCCGCGCTGGCCTTTACCGATCGGCGCGCACAGGTCGATCACACGGCCGGTGAGGTCTTCAGTGGAACCGTTGCCGGCTTCCATCTTCATCCGCACGGTCGGGAACAGCGGGGTCAGGTTCTCGAAGAGAATCTTGTTCTTCGCGTTCTCTGGACGATCGAAGTTGATCGTATCGACCTTCAGCAGGGCGAAATAACGCTCGCCTTCCTTCGGAGGGCGGATCTTGCCGACGATGGTGTCACCGGTGCGCAAGTTGAAGCGACGGATCTGACTCGGCGAGACGTAGATATCGTCTGGGCCGGCGAGATAGGACGCGTCTGCAGAGCGGAGGAAGCCGAAGCCGTCCTGGAGAATCTCCAGCACGCCATCACCGGAGATTTCCTCGCCGCTTTTAGCGTGCTTTTTGAGCAGAGAGAAAATCACGTCCTGCTTGCGCGAACGGGCCATATTTTCTATGCCCATCTGTTCGGCCAATTCGAGCAGTTCGGTAATCGGCTTTTGCTTGAGTTCAGTCAGATTCATATAGGAATGACGTAATCATTTATGGAGGGGGGAAATTAAGCTTTTGGCTTAATGAGGCCGCGCCGCAGAGAAGGCGACAGGATCGCGTACTAATCGAAAAGGAGAGCGTCGGCGACGGCTTGCAGGGGGCAATGGAGAAACCAGTGCGGGGCCGAATGTACCACCTGAGTTTCAGAGCGTCTAGCCCTCTTTCATTAAAAAGCCCCGCGATTTGCGGGGCTTTTTATTAGGCAACTTGCAACGACACTCAGATGTTGGCGTCGAGGAATGCAGCCAGTTGCGACTTCGACAGTGCGCCGACCTTGGTGGCTTCGACGTTGCCGTTCTTGAACAGCATCAGCGTCGGGATACCGCGCACGCCGTGCTTGGCCGGAGTTTCCTGGTTTTCGTCGATGTTCAGCTTGGCGACGGTCAGTTTGCCAGCGTAGGTGCCAGCGATTTCGTCCAGAACCGGGGCGATCATTTTGCAAGGGCCGCACCACTCAGCCCAGTAGTCAACGAGCACTGGGCCAGCAGCCTGAAGTACTTCTGCTTCGAAGGTAGCGTCGGTGACGTGCTTGATAAGATCGCTGCTCATGGATGTCTCCGGGGGTTGTAAGCAAAAAAAAACGTTGCCCATCATAGCCGCCCTTCCCCCGTTCAGGAAGCCGCAGGTGATTGACTCTAACTATGGTGACGCATGAGTTTGGGTATAGCTCAACTCAGGACGTCGTGGGGGTCACGATGGCAATCCCGGTGCGCAGGGCTGCATTACGCACGTGCTCCTGCATGGCCTTCTGCGCGGCACCGGACGCACGACGAGCCAAGGCACGGAGGATCTTGCGGTGCTCCTGCCAGGTTTCCATAGCGCGTTCGGGCCGGATGAACGGTAACTTCTGACTCTCCAGAAACATCTCGGCACTGGTACTGAGAATGCTCAGCATCGCCTGATTACCACAGGCCAGCAGGATGCGCCGGTGAAACTCGAAGTCCAGCCGCGCCGCCGCGTCGAAATCTTCGGCGCGCAATTGGTTGCGCATCGCCTCGACATTGTCCTGCAACGCATCCAGCTCATCCGCCGTCAGCGTCACCGCCGCCAGACCCGCCGCAAAACCTTCCAGGGCATAGCGCAACTGGAAGATATCCACAGGCGACGCCTGGGCCGCGAAGGGCCAAAGTATCCCCGACTCGCTACGGGACAGGTCGATGAGCGACTGCACGAACACCCCTTTTCCCGGCTGCACACTGATCACCCCCAGCGCGCTCAAGGACGACAACGCCTCACGCAACGACGCCCGGCTGACACCCAGTTGCAACGCCAGATCCCGTTGCGAGGGCAGCATATCCCCCGGCCCGAAGCCTTGTTCGGCGATCAGTTTTCGAATGGCTTGCAAGGCCACTTCAGGTACGGCGCGGGAAATCGAATTCATGGTTTTTTTTGAGGAATCAGGCCTGAGACCGGCTAGTTGTAAAGCTATTGACGACGCACGGCAAGTCACGCCCCAAGCGGGTTCAGGCGTGCCGATGGACGCTCGATAACGGGGCAAAAAGCACTTCAACTGTTCAGACCAGTAAGACCGACAAACCCCAGATAAACCCTGCCTTCCAAAGCATTTAGAGGCTGCTGGCATGGGCTGTGCACTGTCCGAACGCAGAAATCACTTCCCTGGATTCGGAGAGTTGCCATGACCAAGCGTTACAGCGCCCTGCTCACCGCCCTGTTTGCCAGCCTGATGCTGAGCCAGGCGCCCGCCCATGCCGACGGCCTGGACGATGTCGTCAAACGCGGCACCCTCAAAGTCGCCGTGCCGCAGGACTTCCCCCCCTTCGGTTCGATCGGGCCAGACATGAAACCCCGAGGCCTGGACATCGACACCGCTGCGCTGTTGGCCAAGCAACTCAAGGTCAAACTCGAGCTGACCCCGGTCAACAGCACCAACCGGATTCCATTTCTGACCACCGGCAAGGTCGATCTGGTGATTTCCAGCCTCGGCAAAAACCCTGAGCGCGAAAAAGTCATCGACTTCTCCCGCGCCTACGCGCCCTTCTATCTCGCGGTGTTCGGCCCGCCCGATGCGGCCATCAACACCCTGGATGACCTCAAAGGCAAAACCATCAGCGTCACCCGTGGCGCCATCGAAGACATCGAGCTGACCGCCGTGGCTCCGCAAGGCGCGACCATCAAACGCTTCGAAGACAACAACTCGACCATCGCCGCCTACCTGGCCGGCCAGGTGGATCTGATCGCCAGCGGCAACGTAGTGATGGTCACCATCAGCGAACGCAATCCCAAGCGCATTCCTGTCCTGAAAGTGAAACTCAAGGATTCGCCAGTCTACGTCGGCGTAAACAAGAACGAGCCGGCGCTGCTGGAGAAGGTGAATCAGATCCTGGCCAGCGCTAAAACCGACGGCAGCCTGGAAAAAAATTCGCAGCTGTGGCTCAAGCAGCCACTGCCGGCTGATCTCTGATCGCTGTCACGGAGGTTAGCCATGGCTTATCAGTTCGACTTTTTACCGGTGCTGGACAACACCGGCCTGCTGCTTCGCGGTGCGCTGTTCACCCTTGAGCTGACAGCCATCGGCGCGGTACTCGGGGTCAGCCTGGGGACCGTCGGCGCGGTGGTTCGGGCCTGGCAGATCAAGCCATTTGCAGCGATATTCGGGGTATATGTCGAGTTGATCCGCAATACGCCGTTTCTGGTGCAGCTGTTTTTCATTTTCTTTGGCCTGCCGTCACTCGGCGTACAGATTTCCGAATGGCAGGCCGCCGTGCTGGCGATGGTGGTCAACCTCGGCGCCTACTCCACGGAAATCATTCGCGCGGGCATTCAAGCGATTCCGCGCGGCCAGCTGGAAGCGTCGGCGGCTCTGGCGATGACTCGCTTCGAAGCCTTGCGTCATGTGGTGCTGCTGCCGGCGCTGGGTAAAGTCTGGCCGGCGCTGAGCAGCCAGATCATCATCGTCATGCTCGGCTCGGCGGTGTGTTCGCAAATTGCCACCGAAGAGCTGAGCTTCGCCGCCAACTTCATTCAATCGCGCAACTTCCGTGCCTTCGAAACCTATGCCCTGACCACCCTGGTTTACCTGTGCATGGCGCTGATGATCCGCCAATTGCTGAACTGGATCGGCCGCCGGTATATAGCAAGAAGCAGCGCGAGGAACAGCCGATGAGCGATTTCACATTCCTGGACATCGTGCGCAACCTGCTCACCGGCCTGCAGTGGACGCTGGCGCTGTCGCTGGTGGCATTCATTGGCGGCGGACTGATCGGCTTGCTGGTCATGACTCTGCGAATTTCCGACAAGGCGTTCCCCAGTGCATTCGCCCGCACTTACATCGAACTGTTCCAGGGCACGCCGTTGTTGATGCAGCTGTTTCTGGTGTTCTTCGGCATCGCGCTGCTCGGCATCGACATTTCGCCGTGGCTGGCGGCCGCGATCGCGTTGACGCTGTTCACCAGTGCTTACCTGGCGGAGATCTGGCGCGGCTGCGTCGAATCGATTCCCCATGGTCAGTGGGAGGCCTCATCGAGCCTGGCACTGACGCCGCTTGAACAACTGCGCTACGTGATCCTGCCGCAAGCCTTGCGTATTGCCGTGGCGCCGACCGTGGGCTTCTCGGTGCAAGTGGTCAAAGGCACTGCCGTGACATCGATCATTGGCTTCACCGAACTGACCAAGACCGGCGGCATGCTCGCCAACGCCACCTTCGAGCCCTTCATGGTCTATGGCCTGGTGGCGCTCGGTTACTTCCTGCTCTGCTACCCCTTGTCCCTCAGTGCGCGCTACCTGGAAAGGAGACTGCATGCCTCTGCTTAGAATTTCCGCCCTGCATAAATATTACGGCGACCACCATGTGCTCAAAGGCATCGACCTGAGTATCGACGAAGGCCAGGTCGTCGCGATCATTGGTCGCAGCGGCTCGGGCAAAAGCACCCTGCTGCGAACCTTGAACGGCCTGGAGTCGATCAACGACGGGGTGATCGAAGTCGACGGCGAATACCTGGACGCCACTCGCGCCGACTTGCGCAGCCTGCGGCAAAAGGTCGGGATGGTGTTCCAGCAGTTCAACCTGTTCCCTCACCTGACCGTCGGCGAAAACGTGATGCTCGCGCCGCAGGTGGTGCAGAAAGTGCCGAAAGCCAGGGCTGCCGAACTGGCGCGGCAGATGCTTGAACGGGTCGGCCTCGGGGAAAAGTTCGATGCCTTCCCGGAACGCCTGTCCGGCGGCCAGCAACAGCGTGTGGCGATTGCCCGGGCGCTGGCCATGTCGCCAAAAGTGTTGCTCTGCGACGAGATCACCTCGGCGCTGGACCCGGAACTGGTCAACGAGGTGCTCAGCGTGGTCCGGCAACTGGCCAGGGATGGCATGACGCTGATCATGGTCACCCACGAAATGCGCTTCGCCCGGGAGGTTGGCGACAAACTGGTGTTCATGCACCAGGGCAAGGTGCATGAGGTCGGGGATCCGAAGATTCTGTTCGCCAATCCGCAGACGGCGGAACTGGCAAATTTTATCGGGACGGCTGAACACACGGTCTGAAGCAGACGATCGTTCCCACGCTCCCGCGTGGGAATGCAGCCCGTGACGCTCCGCGTCACTGCCCAAGCGGGACGCAGAGCGTCCAGTGAGGCATTCCCACGCAGAACGTGGGAACGATCAACAGGCTCTTGTATAGGAATGATCAATCAAAAGATCGCAGTCTTCTACAGCGCCTACGCGTTGGCGGCAGCGGTTGATCGTGGCAGGATGACAAGGTTATCGACCGAGACCCTTTGACCATGCCGCAATCCCAAGCCATTAATCTTTCGCTGATCGCCGCTATCGACCTGGGCTCCAACAGCTTCCACATGGTCGTGGCCAAGACCCAGAACGACGAAGTACGCCTTCTGGAGCGGCTCGGCGAGAAGGTTCAGCTGGCCGCCGGGATCGACGAGGAGCGTCAACTCTCCGAAGAATCCATGCAGCGCGGGCTCGATTGCCTGAAACGTTTCGCTCAACTGATCAACGGCATGCCCCCGGGCGCGGTGCGTATCGTGGGCACCAACGCCCTGCGCGAGGCGCGCAATCGTGGCGAATTCATCCGCCGCGCCGAAGAAATTCTTGGCCACCCGGTAGAGGTCATCTCCGGTCGTGAAGAAGCACGCCTGATCTACCTCGGCGTCTCCCACACCCTTGCGGACACTCCGGGCAAGCGCCTGGTGGCCGATATCGGCGGCGGCAGTACCGAATTCATCATCGGCCAGCGCTTCGAACCGCTGCTGCGTGAAAGCCTGCAAATGGGCTGCGTCAGTTATACCCAGCGCTATTTCCGCGACGGCAAGATCACCCCGGCCCGTTACGCCCAGGCTTACACGGCGGCGCGACTGGAGATCATGAGCATCGAACATGCCCTGCATCGCCTGACCTGGGATGAAGCTATCGGCTCCTCAGGCACCATCCGCGCCATTGGCCTGGCGCTAAAGGCCGGCGGTTACGGTACTGGCGAGGTCAACGCCGAAGGCCTGGCCTGGCTCAAACGCAGACTTTTCAAGCTTGGCGACATCGAGAAAATCGACTTCGAAGGCATCAAACCCGATCGCCGGGCGATCTTTCCGGCGGGTCTGGCGATTCTTGAAGCAATTTTCGATGCCCTCGAACTGCAACGCATGGACCACTGTGAAGGCGCCCTGCGCGAAGGCGTGCTCTATGACCTGCTGGGACGTCATCATCACGAAGACGTCCGTGAGCGCACTCTCAGCTCGCTGATGGAGCGTTACCACGTCGATCTGGAACAAGCGGCCCGGGTTGAGCGCAAGGCGCTGCATGCCTTCGATCAGGTCGCTATGGATTGGGATCTGGATGACGGAGTCTGGCGCGAACTACTGAGCTGGGCAGCCAAAGTCCACGAAGTCGGGCTGGACATCGCCCATTACCAATACCACAAGCACGGCGCCTACCTGATCGAGCACTCCGATCTGGTCGGCTTCTCCCGCGAAGACCAGCAAATGCTGGCGCTACTGGTGCGCGGCCACCGGCGCAATATTCCCAAGGACAAGTTCGCCGAATTTGGCGATGACGGCATGAAGCTGATTCGCCTGTGCGTGTTGCTACGCTTTGCGATTCTGTTCCACCACATCCGCGGCACCCAGGAAATGCCTCAGGTGGTGCTGCACGCCAACGGCGACAGCCTGGATGTGCTGTTCCCACAGGATTGGCTGGACGAGAACCAGCTGACCCAGGCTGACTTCGCCCTGGAAGCCGAGTGGCTGACCCGCGTAGGCATCGTGCTTAACGTTCGCTGAAAACAAAATGGCGATCCGCAAGGATCGCCATTTTTTTACATCTCTCAACCCTCGCCGGCGTTATCGAACGCTCAGCACTGGATTGCTCAAGCGCTCCAGCAATGTTGCCTGGGCGCTGCGCGGGTTCTGGTTACCGGTCGGTGTGTTGCGAATGTATCGACCGTCCGACTGCAGGCTCCAGCTATGGGTGTTATCGGTGAGATAACTTTCCAGCTCTTTCTTGACCCGCAGAATCAATTTCTTGCCCTCGACCGGGAAGCAAGTTTCGACGCGCTTGTCGAGGTTGCGCTCCATCCAGTCGGCGCTGGACAGGAACATCTGCTCTTCGCCACCGTTGAGGAAGTAGAACACCCGCGTGTGCTCCAGGAAGCGACCGATGATCGAGCGCACATGGATATTGTGCGAAACCCCGGCGATACCCGGCCGCAGGCAGCACATGCCACGTATCACCAGATCAATGCGCACCCCGGACTGACTGGCCTTGTACAGCGCGCGGATGATCTTCGGATCGGTCAGTGAGTTGAACTTGGCAATGATGTGCGCCGGTTTGCCGTCGAGGGCGAACTGGGTTTCCCGGGCAATCATGTCGAGCATGCCCTTCTTCAGGGTGAACGGCGCATGCAGCAGCTTTTTCATACGCAGGGTCTTGCCCATGCCGATCAACTGACTGAACAGCTTGCCGACGTCTTCGCACAAGGCATCGTCTGAAGTCAGCAGACTGTAGTCGGTGTAAAGACGGGCGTTGGCGGCGTGATAGTTGCCGGTACCCAGGTGGGCATAGCGGACGATTTCCCCGGCTTCACGACGCAGGATCAGCATCATCTTGGCGTGGGTCTTGAAGCCGACCACGCCATAGATCACCACCGCACCGGCCGCTTGCAGACGGCTGGCCAGTTGCAGGTTGGATTCCTCATCGAAACGCGCACGCAACTCGATCACCGCAGTGACCTCTTTGCCGTTACGCGCCGCATCGACCAATGCATCAACGATTTCCGAGTTGGCGCCGCTGCGGTACAGCGTCTGACGGACCGCCAGTACATGCGGATCCTTGGCGGCCTGACGCAGCAGGTCGACCACCGGTGTAAAGGATTCGAACGGGTGCAGCAGCAGGATGTCCTGCTTGCTGATCACGCTGAAAATGTTCTCGCTGTTTTGCAGCAGTTTCGGAATCTGCGGCGTGAACGGCGTGTATTGCAGCTCTGGATGGCTGTCCAGGCCAGTAATGCTGAACAGACGCGTCAGGTTGACCGGACCGTTGACCTGATACAACTCGGTCTCATTCAGGTTGAACTGCTTGAGCAGGTAGTCGGACAGGTGTTTCGGGCAAGTGTCGGCCACTTCCAGACGCACTGCATCACCGTAGCGACGGGAGAACAGCTCGCCACGCAGAGCGCGGGCCAGGTCTTCCACATCTTCGGTATCGACCGCCAGGTCAGCGTTTCGGGTCAGGCGGAACTGGTAGCAGCCCTTGACCTTCATGCCCTGAAACAGGTCATCGGCATGCGCGTGGATCATCGACGACAGGAATACATAGTTGTCGCCCGCACCGCCGACTTCTTCCGGAACCTTGATAATCCGAGGCAGCAGACGTGGCGCCGGGATGATCGCCAGACCGGAATCGCGACCGAAGGCGTCGATGCCTTCGAGCTCGACGATGAAGTTCAGGCTCTTGTTTACCAGCAGCGGGAACGGATGCGTCGGGTCGAGGCCGATCGGGGTGATGATCGGCGCGATCTCGTCGCGGAAATAGCGGCGCACCCACGTCTTGAGTTTGGTCGTCCAGTAGCGGCGACGAATGAAGCGGACCTGATGTTTCTCCAGCTCCGGCAACAGTATGTCGTTGAGGATTGCGTACTGGCGGTCGACCTGACCGTGTACCAGTTCGCTAATGCGCGCCAGCGCCTGATGCGGTTGCAGACCATCGGCCCCGGCCTGTTCCCGGGCGAAGGTGATCTGTTTCTTCAGACCGGCGACGCGAATCTCGAAGAACTCGTCCAGGTTACTGGAGAAGATCAGCAGAAATTTCAGCCGCTCCAGCAACGGGTAGGACTCATCCAGCGCCTGTTCCAGAACGCGGATGTTGAATTGCAGCTGCGACAGCTCGCGATGGATGTACAGGCTGCTGTCATCCAGGCTGGGAAGCACAATCGCCGGCACCGGTTGATGCGGCTCGAACACTACCGACGGCGGGGCTTCCTGCTCCAGCGGGGTTTCGACGATTGGCTCGACCACAGGTTGAGCCTCATTTACTGCAACTTCGGTGAGTCCTTCGGTATTCATCGAGTGTTCCTGGGAGGGCTATTTTTGCTCTCGTAGCAATTGAGCAGCACGAACGGCAAAGTACGTCAGGATGCCATCAGCGCCTGCACGTTTAAAGGCGGTAAGGGATTCAAGAATAACCCCTTCACTCAACCAGCCATTCTGGATCGCCGCCATGTGCATGGCGTATTCACCACTGACCTGATAGACAAAGGTCGGCACTTTAAATTCTTCTTTGACCCGAAAAAGGACGTCCAGGTACGGCATGCCTGGCTTGACCATGACCATATCCGCGCCTTCTGACAAGTCAGCCGCCACTTCATGCAGGGCTTCGTTGCTGTTGGCCGGGTCCATTTGATAGGAGGCCTTGTTGGCCTTGCCCAGGTTCAGCGCAGAGCCGACAGCATCGCGGAACGGGCCGTAATAAGCACTGGCGTACTTAGCCGAATAGGCCATGATCCGCACATTGACGTGATCGGCCAGCTCAAGGGCTTCGCGGATCGCCTGGATCCGACCGTCCATCATGTCCGATGGCGCGACCACCTGAGCACCGGCTGCGGCGTGGGATAGCGCTTGTTTGACCAGCGCATCGACGGTGATGTCGTTCTGCACGTAGCCTTCTTCGTCGAGGATACCGTCCTGTCCGTGGGTAGTGAACGGGTCCAGCGCCACGTCGGTGATTACACCCAACTGCGGGAAGTGCTCACGCAGCGCACGGGTCGCACGCTGAGCGATGCCATCCGGGTTCCAGGCTTCGGCGGCGTCGAGGGATTTGAGCTCCGGTGGCGTTACCGGGAACAGTGCCAACGCAGGAATCCCCAGCTCGACCCACTTGGCAGCTTCTTCGAGCAGCAAGTCGATGGTCAGGCGTTCGACCCCCGGCATCGAAGCGACTGACTCGCGACGGTTTTCACCGTCCAGCACAAAAACCGGGAGGATCAGATCGTCGACAGTCAGAACGTTTTCGCGAACCAGACGGCGGGAAAAATCATCACGACGATTGCGACGCAGGCGGGTAGCTGGAAACAAACGGTTGGCGGGCGTGAAGCTCACGGCAAACTCCTGAGCCCGCGCTGGCGGGCGAGTGTGACAGTTATAAGCGGCCATTATGACGAACAGATTACAGTCGTGCTCACCCCTGTGACCGGTAGTCGCTGGCATTGTCCTTGTAGGAAATGTTCACGTCGAGACACATTTCGATACTTTCCTGAATGTGCCTGAAGGGTTAGGCTGCGCGTTCATTTCGCCAGCATCCAGACAATGCTCCAACAATTTCTTCAGGATTTCGGCTACTTCGCCCTATTTCTCGGCACGTTCTTCGAAGGCGAAACCATTCTGGTTCTCGCAGGCTTCCTCGCGTTCCGTGGATACATGGATATCAACCTGGTCGTGGTCGTGGCTTTCTTCGGCAGCTATGCCGGCGATCAGCTGTGGTACTTCCTGGGGCGCAAACACGGCCGCAAATTGCTGGCGCGCAAACCGCGCTGGCAATTGATGGGTGATCGGGCGCTGGAGCATATCCGCAAGCATCCGGACATCTGGGTACTAAGCTTTCGCTTCGTCTATGGCTTGCGCACCGTCATGCCAGTAGCGATAGGCCTGTCCGGCTATCCACCGGGGCGCTATCTGCTGCTCAACGGGATTGGTGCCGCCATCTGGGCCGCGGCCCTGGCTGCAGCGGCTTACCATTTCGGCGCGGTACTGGAAGGGATGCTGGGCAGCGTCAAGAAGTACGAGCTGTGGGTACTGGGCGCGCTATTGCTGCTCGGCTTCGCCCTATGGCTGCGTCGGCGCTTCAAGAACGCCCGCCTCGCAAAAAAAATCTACGAAGATGAACAGGTCCAAAAGGCCGAACACGCCGAACACGCCAAAACCAACAAACCTACGACGCCAGTCGAGTGAGTCGGTTTCTACAGCAGTAGAGACCGATGCCACTGAGCAAGCTGTAACTCAGCAGGCCGACCCAGCCCACCGCGTTGGCCGGCCAAAGCCCCAGGATCGGCGCCAGCCACACCAGTGGAACGTTCAGCGCAAGGCGCAGCAGTTCCAGCTTGAACGCCCACGGGCGATTCTCCAGGGCCACACCCAGCACAAACAAACCAAACGCCATGTAACTCCAGTCCAGCACCAGCGCGGCCGTCGGCAAACTTTCGCCCAGGTTCAGCAGATAGCTACCGAGCGCCGTGTACACAGCGAACTGCATCGCGACATACAGCTGCTGTCGCCCGTCCAGCGGCACCTCGAACTTGCGGAACTGGTTCAAGTCCGGCTTGGTCATCGGGTGCTTCGCTGCCACATCCGCCGGCCGCCAGCCGGTAGGCATGAACCAGATCCGCAGCTTGTCCCACCCGCTTTCGGTACGCCGTGCGTCACTGAGCAGCTGCGCATAAAACTGCAGATTGGCCCACAACGGGTTCCAGCTCGCCAGCGGCGTGGTCACGCCGAAAATCACTGGCTCGTTGTCGTCCTCTTCCTGGAATGAGCCGAACAAGCGGTCCCAAATAATAAACACCCCACCATAGTTGCGATCCATATAGAGAGCGTTCTGCGCATGGTGGGCCCGATGATTGGAAGGCGTGACGAAAAACCACTCGAACCAGCCAAGCTTGGGTATGTGCCTGGTATGTACCCAGAATTGATAGAGCAAATTCAACGCCGCGACACTGACGAACACCAGCAGCGGCACGCCGAGCACAGCCAGTGGCAGGTAGAAAATCCAGCTCAGCAGAAATCCCGTGCTGGTTTGGCGCAGCGCCGTGGACAGGTTGTAGTCCTCGCTTTGGTGATGCACCGAATGCGCCGCCCAGAGGATGTTGCGCTCATGGCCCAAGCGATGCAGCCAGTAGTAGCAAAAGTCATAGAAGACGAAGGCAAACACCCAAACCTGGACGCTCTCGGCCGACAGCTCGATCACTGCCAGATGCTTCAAGGCAAAAGCATAGGTGATCAGCCCTACACCTTTGGTCAACAGGCCCGTAGTGGTCGACAACACGCCGGTACTGAGGCTGTTGATCGCGTCTGCCACGCGATAATTACTCACGCCACGCCAGCGGTCAGCCAGTAACTCGACAGCGATCAACACAAAGAAAAACGGCACTGCATAAAGGATGAAGTTCATGACGCGACCTGATCAGAATCGTTATCCAAAGATTAGGTGGAGTCGCGCAATAACCCTATGGCAACGAGTGACAAATTAGTGGACATTTAACGCCATGAATCTGGAGAAAAACCCATGAGCAAAAAAGTTGCAGTGATTCTTTCCGGCTGTGGCGTGTATGACGGCGCCGAGATCCACGAAAGCGTGATCACCCTGCTGCGCCTGGATCAGCGCGGTGCGCAGGTGCAGTGCTTCGCCCCTGATATTGCCCAATTACACGTGATCAACCACCTGACCGGCGACGAAATGCCCGAGTCGCGCAACGTGCTGATTGAATCGGCGCGCATTGCCCGTGGCCAGGTAAAGGATATTCGCGAAGCCAGCGCAGAAGACTTCGACGCACTGATCGTGCCCGGCGGTTTCGGCGCGGCGAAAAACCTCTCCAACTTCGCCATCGAAGGTGCCAGCTGCTGCGTCCAGACTGAAGTCCTGGCCCTGGCAGAAGCCTTTGCCGAGGCCGGCAAACCGGTCGGGCTGATCTGCATCTCGCCTGCATTGGCGGCAAAGATCTACGGTCCAGGCGTGATCTGCACCATCGGCAACGACGCCGATACGGCGGCAGCAATGAACAAGATGGGCGCCACCCATGAAGAGTGTGCCGTGAGCGATATCATCGAAGACAAAGCACGCAAACTGGTCAGTACCCCGGCCTATATGCTCGCGCAATCCATCAGCGAAGCGGCTTTGGGCATTAACAAACTGGTTGATCGGGTACTGGAGCTGACTGACGAAAACGAGGCGTAAAGACGGCTGCATGATCGCTTGATCGTTCCCACGCTCTGCGTGGGAATGCAGCCCGTGACGCTGCGCGTCACATCCAGAGCATCCAGTGAGGCATTCCCACGCGCGAGCGTGAGAACGATCAAGTTCAGCGCATCAGCCGCGTGAGGATCCGGTCCAGCGCATTGGCGAACGCCTGCTTCTCGCGATCACCGTGGGGCGACGGACCGCCGCCCATCTGGCCCTGATCGCGCAGGTCAGTGAACAAGTTACGCACTGCCAGCCGCTCGCCCATGTTCTGCGGGTCGAATTCCTTGCCACGCGGATCAAGGGCAGCGACGCCCTTTTTGATCAAACGATCAGCCAGCGGTACATCGCTGCAAATTACCAGCTCGCCGGGCACTGCGTGTTCGACCAGATAATCATCGGCCGCATCCGGGCCGCTGGGCACCACAATCAGCTTCACGCAGGCATAGCCCGGCTTGATCTGGCTCTGCCCCGCCACCAGCAGCACTTCGAACTGGCGCTTCAAGGCAAACTTGATCACCTGATCCTTCGCCGCCTTGGGGCAGGCGTCGGCATCGATCCAGACACGCATTTTGTATGTCCCTCTAAAAGCATCGCGGGCAACGACTGGGCGCCCCGACGCTACACGGTGCGAGCGAGGCTTGCCCGCGAAATGAGCGAAGCGAATGCGTCAAGAAGCCTGCAACCGCCGCGTCTCTGCCATGCGACTACGGCTGTAAAGCACGATGATCGCCAGTATCGCCACTGCCTGGGCACTCAGCGAATAGGCGTCAGCGTGGATCCCCAGCCAGTCGAAGTCAAAGAACGGCACCGGCCGGGTGCCGAAGACTCCGGCTTCCTGCAAGGCTTTGACGCCATGTCCGGCAAACACCACCGACAGCGCGCACAGCAGACCGGCGTTGATCCCGAAGAACAGCGCCAGCGGCAATTTCGCCGAGCCACGCAGAATCACCCAGGCCAGACCGACCAACAACACCAGCGCCGTCGCACCGCCCGCCAGCACCGCATTGTGACCGGCCGCGCCGGCTTGCAGCCAGAGGGTTTCATAGAACAGGATCACTTCGAATAGCTCGCGGTACACCGAGAAGAACGCCAGCATCGCAAAGCCAAAACGTCCACCGCCGCCGACCAGGCTGCTCTTGATGTAATCCTGCCAGGCAGCTGCGTGGCGGCGATCGTGCATCCATACACCCAGCCAAAGCACCATGACGCTGGCGAATAACGCCGTCGCACCTTCGAGCAATTCACGCTGGGCACCGCTGACATCGATCAGGTAAGCCGCCACCGCCCAGGTCGCCAGACCGGCCACCAGCGCCAAACCCCAACCGATGTTAACGCTGCGCACCGCCGACTGCTGGCCGGTATTACGCAAGAATGCCAGGACCGCAGCCAACACCAGAATCGCTTCCAGACCTTCACGCAGCAGTATCAGCAAGCCGGAGATATAGCTCAGGGACCAGCTCAGACCATCGCTGCCCAACAGACTGGCCGACTCCTTCAACCTGGCTTTTGCGATGTCCAGACGCTGCTCGACCTGAGCCATTGGCAAACCGTCCTGCAACGACTGACGGTAGGTCATCAGGGATTTTTCAGTGTCTTTGCGCACCTTGGCGTCGACGTTGTCCAGGGAGCTCTCGACCAGCTCGAAGCCTTCCAGATACGCCGCAACCGAGAGATCGTAAGCCTGTTCACGATCGCCAGCACGGTAGGCCGCGAGGCTCTTGTCCAGCGTCGCTGCGGTGTAGCCGAGCAACTGCGCCGGGCCGCGTTTGACCTGCGGCGGCTGAGCGCGCTGGGCACGGAAAGTCACCGCGGCCTCAGGGCCTTCGGCGGCCAGCACTTCACCCGGAGTCTGGCGGGCCAGATCGGCGAGGTTGAAGTTCTTCTGACTTTTCGCCGCAGCCGGGGCGGCGCTGAAGCTGGCGATGTATGTCGCCAGATCCCAACGCTGGCGATCATCCAGTTGATCGGCGAAAGACGGCATGTCCGTACCCTCGACACCCAATCCGAGGGTGTTGTAGATCGCGTAAAGGCTCAAGCGATCCATCCGCGCAGCATCGCGCAGGTTAGCCGGCGGTGGCGTCAGACCGACGCCTGCCGGACCGTCGCCAACGCCTGTGTCGCCGTGGCACACCGAGCAATGCTGGGCATACAGCGGTGCACCACGAGTCGGGTCCGGTGTGATGATCGGTGCCTGGCTGACCTCGTAGGCCACTGCCAGTCTGGCCCCCAACTGCCGTGCTTGACGGCTGACAGCGGCACCGTCCTGGCGAGCCGTGACGGCGGCGCGCAGGCTACCGACCCCCTGCTCCAACTCGGCCTGTTCCGGTTTGCCCGGCAAGGCAACGATCAGCCCTTGCAGAACACTCAGAAACTCAAGTTGTTCGCGATACTCGGGCTCATCAATGACCTTTCCCGCCTCAACCGTGGACGGGTAATCCGCTCCAATGTAGTCGAGCAAATGCAGCGCCTTTGGAGCGCCTTCCACGGTATCGGCCAGTAGATTGAAGCTGCATAACGCAAACACCGGCAGCACCAGCCAGGCCAGGAAACGGGACGGGGCAGTCATTAATGAATCTCAATTGAAAATACGAAGTAACATATTGTTCACTTCGAATGAGTTTCACTCAAGCGCTGTCATGCACTCATGCCTGAGGCCAAAAAGCCGAAAAATCCTCCTGAACCCTTGCCATACAGGGTGTAGCGCCATTTTTGCAGCGAGCACAAATAATCTGACTACCCCAAGTATCCCGTCGGCCAGCACTGCGAAAGTCCAGAAATATCGGGAAGCTCTGATAGTGGCACCTTGCCAAAAAATGAAATTAAAAAGCCATTACATTGCCATCTTCGAAGTCTATAATGCCGTAGCCCGGTTATTCCTAAAGGGTATTTAAGCTCCTCTTCTAATGAGGAATTGGCAGGATAGTCTCTCTCCCTACCGATTGGTTCATCCAGCCCGACCAGCACGCTCGGCTGATTACGTTCAGGGAAGAAGTATTCCAAATGGCATCCCGCGCCCTCACTTCGCTCGCGCTCAGCGCAGTCACTTTGCTTGCCGGTTGTACGGCATTGCGCAGCTACGACACCGAGCTTCAGGAAACCAACCAGCAGTTGAGCACCGGTAACGTCGATGCCGCACTGACCTTGCTGGAAAAGAACAACCGCAGCGAAGACAAAGACCTGCTCTATTACTTCGAGAAAGGTGAACTGTTGCGTGCCAAAGGCGATTTGGCCGGTAGCCAGACCGCATGGAAAAGCGCCGATCAGGTGGTAGGGGCCTGGGAAGATTCGGTCAAGCTCGATACCGGCAAGTACCTGTCCCAGTTCGGCAGCTTTCTGGTCAACGACAAGGTCCGTCGCTACGAAGGCTATGACTACGAAAAAGTCATGCTGACCACCCAGATGGCGCTGAATCTGCTGGCCGTCAACGACTTCGACGGCGCCCGCACCGAAATCAAGAAGACCCACGAACGTGAAGCGGTCATCGCCGAACTGCGCGACAAGGAATACCTCAAGCGCGAAGACGAAGCCGGGAAGCAGGGGGTCAAGACCGAGTACAAAGACCTCAAAGGGTACCCGGTGGAAAGCCTCGATGCACCAGAGGTAGTCAATCTGAAGAACAGCTACCAGAGTGCTTTCAGCCATTACCTGGCCGGTTTCATCTACGAAGCCCTGGGTGAAAAAGACCTCGCCGCTCCGGGCTATCGTAAAGCCGCAGAATTGCGCCCCAATACCCCGCTACTTGAACAAGCGTTGCTGAACCTCGACAAACCGGCCGGCAAGACCGAAGAAAGCGACATCCTGATCGTCGTGCAAAGCGGCCTGGCGCCCGCCCGCGACTCCATCCGCATCCCGCTGCCATTACCGATCAGTGGCAATCTGGTCATCACTCCCCTGTCGTTCCCGGTGATCAAGCCGGACACCTCGACCGCGACCTTCGCCCAGATCGGCGTGGACGGCCAGCAACAGAACCTGACACCACTCAACAGCACCACCGCCATGTCCCGTCGCGCCCTGCGTGACGATATGCCGGGGATCATTCTGCGCACCACTGTGCGTGCCGTTACCCGCGGCGTTGCACAAAAGCAGTTGAACGACGTCAACCCGCTGGCCGGCCTGGCCTTGGGTATCACTTCGACAGTGATGGAAGGTGCCGATACCCGTACCTGGCGCACCCTGCCTGACGCTACCCAGGTCACGCGCCTGCGCCTCAAGAAAGGCGAGCATCTGGTGAGTCTGCCCAACGCCCTTGGCGGCTCTCAGGTGATGGTCAAAGTCGATCAACACTATCAAGTCATCACCCTGCGTGTCGTAGGTCATCAGGTGTTCACCAGTGGCATCGCTGCCCATGTAACACCTGCTGCCAATCCGCAGGCCGTGGCCAGCCTCAAACAACCTTAAGCAGAGAGTCTTTCATGCGCTTCAAAATCATTGCTGTCGTCGCACTGGCCCTGCTGGCCGGTTGCGCCACCCCACCGCCGGAACCCGGCAGCGCGGCGAGCAAAGTCGTGACCATGGGCAAGCTGAACAACATCGTGGTCGGCGCCATGCGTGTCGCTCGCGAAAATGGCTTTCTGACCGTCAACGTTCAGCTGAGCAACACCAGCTTCAACAACAAGACCATGTACTACCGTTTCGCCTGGCTGGGACCAGAAGGCTTCCCGATCGGTGAAGAAGAAACCTGGAAAAGCCTGACCCTTTACGGCACGCAAACCAGCTTTCTGCCGGCCATTGCCCCTGTGGCGAAAGCTGTGGATTTCCGTCTGGAAATCAAAACGCCTTAAGTCATCCACCCGTTTCGTTCAGCTTTAGAGAGCATTCCCATGTTTGCACGCTTTTCGTTCCTCGCCGTTATCGCCCTTCTGGCCAGCGGTTGCGCCAACAATAATTCTCCGGTTCTGGGCGGAAAAAACATCGCTTACGGCGACAGCAAGGCTGTAGAGCTGGTAACCAACGAGTTCGGTTCCACCGACTTGCAGATGATCGCCGAAACCATGACCCGCTCCCTGGCCCAGTCCGGGATCCTGCAGGGGCGTCCGGTGGTACAGGTTTACGACGTGAAGAACAAAACCAGCGAGTACATCGATACCCGTGAAATCACCACCAGCATCAAGACTCAGCTGATGAAGTCCGGCACCGCCCGCTTCGCCAGCGACAACACCGCCATGCAGAGCCAGGTTGACCAGCTCAAGCTGCAAAACCAGAGTGGCCTGTACAAAAAAGGCACCGTGGCCAAGACCGGCAACATGATCGCCGCCAAATACCGTCTTGAAGGTTCGATCAGCTCGATCGTCAAGCGCAGCAGCGATTACAAGGACGTCTTCTACAAATTCAGCCTGCAATTGATCGACGTCGAAAGCGGTCTGGCCGAGTGGATGGACGAGAAAGAGATTCGCAAAACCACGGAGCGTTAAGCAATGCGTGCAT
This sequence comes from Pseudomonas sp. GW821-FHT01E05, assembly GCF_059422425.1. NCBI lineage: Bacteria > Pseudomonadati > Pseudomonadota > Gammaproteobacteria > Pseudomonadales > Pseudomonadaceae > Pseudomonas > Pseudomonas sp. GW821-FHT01E05. The sequence continues at coordinate 351,510 of NZ_JBWKWW010000001.1, read as the reverse complement.
GGATTGGCATCATCGGCCTGGCCTGCGCCTTTGGCGTTCAGGCGGCCCCGAAAATCGCGGTCACCGACCTCGCCTATCAGGAGCGGGTGGAGCAATACATCCACGTCGTTTCGGCGCAGAACAACTACCAGGCAGGCGTCTACCACGCCAGCGGTTCGTCGAGTTACAACGAGATCGAAGCCAGCAGCAGTTATATCGAGCAGGGTGAGCTGCGCAAATTCACCGGCGATATCAAGGGCGAGATTCTCAAGTCCGGGATGTTCCAGTTGGTGCAAGGTACGCCGCACACCGCCAAGTCCAGGGAAGACGTCTACGACGTGATCAAACGGATCAAGGCCGGTAACTACAAGGGCGCCGACTACGTGTTGTTCGGCACCTTGTCGGATATTGACTTCACCCGTGATATTACCTCGCTGGCCAACACCGACAGCTATTCGGCGATTCTCGGCCTGAGCCTTGTCGCCGATTTCAGCCTGATCAACACCCGGACCTTCGAAATCACCTCGGCGTTTACCGCCATGGGCGATGGGCAAGACACCAAACTGGTGAACAGCCAGGACGTCAAAGTCTCGCTGAACCGACCTCGAGTGGTTCGCGATGTGTCCAGGTCGCTGGGTGAAGATGTGGCCCGCCAGTTGAGCGAACAACTGGGTGGCCCCCGTTACGGGCAGCCAGGGCAAGCTCCATTGCAAAACAACCTGCCGCGGGATACGGCGCCAGTCATTCTGCGCTAAGCCCCAAACGAAAAAGGCGACCTCAAGAGGTCGCCTTTTTTGTGAGCTGAGTTTTTAAGTCGCGGCGCGGCGAATGGTCGCCAACAACCCGGCTGCGCCGATGAACAAACCGGCAAACGTGCGATTCATGCGACGCTGCTGCTTGGGTGTACGCAACAGGCGCAGCACCTTTGAAGCAAGACCGGTATAACCCGCCATCACGATCAAATCGACAATGATCATGGTCACGCCCAGGATCATGTACTGCGCCACCAGCGGCGCGTGCGGGTCGATGAACTGTGGCAACACCGCGAGCATGAATACCAGCGCCTTGGGATTGCTGACATTCACCAGAAAGCCACGGAATACCAGGGCCAGCGGTTTGCCGATCGGCCGAATCGCCGCATCGTCACTCATGTTGCTCGGCAGCGCCCGCCATTGCTTGACCGCCAGGTAGACCAGATAGGCCACACCAAACCATTTGATCGCATAGAAGGCCGTGGCCGAGGCCGCGAGAATTGCACCGACACCGGCGGCAACAATCGCAATCTGCATCGCCAGCCCCAATTGCAGGCCCAGAGCGTTCCAGTATCCGCGCCAGAAACCGTACTGCAAACCGCAGGACATCGACGCAATGGCGCCAGCGCCAGGAGAAAGACTGATCACCCAGCAGGCGGCAAAAAACGCCAGCCATGTTTCAAGCACCATCGCACACCTCACTCAGACTCGTTATAGGTGTCTAAGCTAATGCGCCTTCTGGCGAATGACTATCGATTTTTTGCAGGACAGATGGCCAGCGCAGCGCCTTGCGGCAGCCTTGGGCAGCGGCTAGAGGTTGCTCGGCTACTTTTCGCCTGAGTTCGACGGCAACACATCACTGCCACGCCAGCGGCGCACGGAGCGCTGGAAGAACAGACTGTTGGGGACTTGCACCATCGCGCTGCCATTGCCGGCTTCAGCCGACTCGATCAACGTGGTGTAAAGCAGATTGATCGCCACCACCCGGCCCTTGACGCCTGGCTTGTCGGTGGTGTCCACCAGTTCGACCACATCGCCCAAGCGAAACGGCCCAACGGTGAAAATCAGAATCGCGCAGAGCAGGTTGGAAAGTACGCTCCACATGGCGAAGAACGCCACCGCAGCCACCGCGACAAACCCCGACAAGGCAGTCCAGAGCACCGTCGCCGAGACGCCAAGGCGCTCCAGCACAAGGATCAGCGCGCTGCCCATGATCAGCCAGCGCAAACCTCCACGCAGCGGCATCAGCAACTGCGGCGGGAATGGGTAGCGCTCGCCCAGACGAGTCAGGCATTTGGCCACAAAACGCTGGGCCAGATAACCGGCCAGCAGGATCAGCAGAATTTGCCCGCCAAGCCACAGCGGCTCGACCCAGACCGCAGACAACGGGAGCTGGAACGCTCCCATCAGGACAGCGCCTCCAGCTCCGCCTGCATGCTCTCAAGCAGCTCCAGGGCTTGCATCCAGTTATCCTCCAGCTCGGCTTCACGCACCTTCAGCCTGGCTTGCTCAGCCAATAGATCGCGCAGCTCATCCTTGCGCGAGGCCTCATAGACCGCGCTATCACCGAGGCTGGTTTCGATCCTGGCGAGTTTTTCGTGGAGCTTGCCCAACTCAGCTTCAAGCTTATCGGCTTCACGCTTATGCGGCGCCAGTTGCTGACGCAACGCGGCAGCGGCCTGGCGCTGGGCTTTCTTGTCGGTTTTGTCGGCATTGACCGGCGTGTTGTTGACCGGCGCATTGCGCAGACGGTAGTCAATCAGCCAGCGAGCGTAGTCTTCCAGATCGCCGTCGAACTCCTGAACCTTGCCATCGGCAACCAGCAGGAACTCATCGGTGGTGCTTTTCAGCAAATGCCGATCGTGGGAAACCACCAGCACCGCACCACTGAACTCCTGCAACGCCATGGTCAGCGCCAGACGCATTTCCAGGTCGAGGTGGTTGGTCGGTTCGTCGAGCAATAACAGGTTAGGTCGACCCCAGGCGATCAACGCCAGCGCCAGACGGGCCTTCTCGCCCCCGGAGAAATTCAGCACCGGCTCATCGATGCGCGCACCGCGGAAGTCGAAACCGCCGAGGAAGTCACGCAAGGTCTGTTCGCGCTCGGTTGGCGCCAGACGCTGCAAATGCAACAGCGGGCTGGCCTTGGCATCGAGCGAGTCCAGCTGATGCTGAGCGAAGTAGCCCACCACCAGGTTCTCACCGCGCACCAGGCGACCAGCCAAAGGCTCCAGCTCACCGGAAAGGTTCTTGATCAGCGTCGACTTACCCGCGCCGTTCGGACCGAGCAGGCCGATACGAGCTCCCGGAGTGAGTTGCAGTTTGACCTTATCCAGCACGGTCTTTTCGCCGTAACCCAAGCGGGCGTCAGAGAGATCAAGCAACGGACTGGAGATTTTTACCGACTCGCGGAAAACGAAATCGAATGGAGAATCAACGTGGGCCGCGGACAACTCTTCCATGCGCTCCAGGGCCTTGATCCGGCTCTGGGCCTGACGGGCCTTGGTGGCCTGGGCCTTGAATCGCGCGATGTAGCTTTCCATGTGCGCACGTTGTGCCTGCTGCTTCTCGTAGGCTTGCTGTTGCTGAGCCAGACGTTCGGCGCGGGCGCGTTCGAAAGCACTGTAACCACCACGATAGAGGGTGATCTTGCGTTGATCGACGTGGGCCACATGGTCGACCACGGCATCGAGGAAGTCGCGGTCGTGGGAGATCAGCAGCAAAGTGCCGGGGTAACTTTTGAGCCAGTCTTCCAGCCACAGAATGGCGTCGAGGTCCAAGTGGTTGGTCGGTTCGTCGAGCAGCAGCAGGTCCGACGGACACATCAGTGCCTGCGCCAGGTTCAGGCGCATTCGCCAGCCACCGGAGAAATCGCCAACCTGACGATCCATCTGCTCGTTGGTGAACCCTAGACCCGCGAGCAGCTTTCGCGCCCGGGCGTCTGCGGTGTAACCGTCGGCGCTGTCCAGTTCGGCATGCAGGCGCGCCTGAGCGGCACCGTCATGGGCCGCTTCGGCATCCGCCAGCTCACGCTGCACCTGTCGCAAGCGCAGGTCGCCATCGAGCACGTAATCGACCGCCACCCGTTCAAGGGTATCGACCTCCTGGCGCATGTGGGCGATACGCCAGTCCGCCGGCAGGAAGCAGTCGCCCGAATCAGGGGTCAATTCACCCTGAAGCAAAGCGAACAAGCTGGATTTACCGGCACCGTTGGCACCGATCAGGCCGGCTTTGTGGCCGGCGTGCAGGGTCAGCTCGGCGTCTTCTAGCAGACGTTGCGGACCACGCTGTAATGTTAGGCTTTGAAGTCGAATCATAATGGCGGCGGAGTCTACCAGCTTCGCTCGCAACTGGCGCGAGTAGGAATATGTCCTCTGACCTGTGGAGCTCCACCCTCACGACCTACGCCAGGCCCGGCGTCGAAAGCGCGTGCCTGGAACTGCAAGCGGCGGGCGCCAATGTCTGCCTGCTGCTGTGCGCGGTCTGGCTGGGCCAGCGAAACGTGGCGTGCAATGCACAACGCCTGCAGCAGCTGCATCAACTGGCCGGACCGTGGCATGGCGATGTTGTGCAACCACTCAGGCAACTGCGTATGCAATGGCGCTCAATGGCCCTTCAGGATGTGCAACTGAATATTCTGCGCGAGCGCGTCAAAGCGCTGGAGCTCGAAGCGGAACGGCAACTGTTGTTGCGTCTGGAGACAACGGCGCGAGATTGGCCAGAAGATGAAGCAAAGGATTTAACAGCCTGGCTGGAAGGACTGGCGGCGCCAGCCGCCAACCTGAACCGCGACGCGCTAAATAAACTGCGCGTCGCGGTAACCGGCGCTTAGGACGCGCTGGTTGAGGTGGTGACGCTCGCTGAGGCTGCTGGTGCTGCAGCAGGAGAGGCTGCTGGAGTGCTCGCAGTCGGTGATGGCGACGTGACTGGAGCTTGCATCGCTGGCTTGGCCACAGCCGGAGCCGTTGCCGGTTTAGCGGCGGCGACCGGCTTTTTCACGGCTGGTTTTGCAGCCGGCTTGGCGGCCGGTTTGGCTGTGGCTTTCGGTGCCGCTGGCTTGGCGGCAGGCTTGGCAGCAGCCGGTTTTGCGGCTGCCGAAGCGGCAGGTTTGGCTGCCGGTTTAGCTGCAGCTTTGGCAGGCGCTTTAGCCGCGACTGCTTTTGCAGCAGCAGGCTTGGCGGCAGGTTTGGCAGCAGCGGTTTTAGCAGCAGCCGGTCTGGCCGCCGGTTTTGCAGCAGTCGCTTTCGCGGCAGCAGGTTTAGCTGCAGCCGTTTTTGCAGCTGCTGGCTTGGCAGCGGCAGGTTTCGCAGCAGTCGATTTAGCGGCTGGTTTGGCAGCGCTGGCTGCAACTGTTTTTTTCACAGCAGGTTTTGCAGCGGCTTTGGCAGGTGCCTTGGCCGGCGCTTTAGCTGCAACCGGTTTGGCCGCTGGCTGCTTCGCCGGGGCAGCGGCAGGCTTGGCGGAGCGCAGGGTCAACGCTTTGCTGACAGCGTCTTTCACGCGACCAACACCCTGGGCCAGCTTCAGGCTTTCCTGGGCATCGCGCTTGAGTTGAAGAATGTAGGTGCGGGTTTCGGATTGACGATCCTTGAGCGCATCAAGCAAATCTTCAAGCTCCGTCACTGCGTCCTTGGCTTTGGCTTGCGCCTTGGCCTTTCCGGCCGTCGCAGCGTCCTGCAATTTGGTACGAGATTTGTGCAGTTTTTCCTGCGCTTTTCCGCGCTGCTTTTCCAGTTTGGCGAGCAGTTTTTCAGCATCAGCCAAGGCTTGGGAACAAGCGTTTTCCAAATGTTCGAGCAGACTGCCCGAGAGCTGTTGAAGTAAGTGCAACGGAGTATTTACAGGCTTCTTATTGGCCGACATGGTTTACCTCCTGGCTGACGTGACTGCGGCTCATACTAGACCTCTGCTGCTACCGCCGCTAGGGCATGTTGACAGTATCGAATGCTCTACGTTGCAGCGAATTGAAAATGTTCTTCACCCCCTTGAAAGTTGCTCAGTCATCAGCGCGTTCACGCTGGCATAATCCATCGCATCCCAGGCCGGAGAGCGCCCATGTCGCGTTATCTTTTTTTATCGTTATGCGTGTTTTTTTCTTTGGCTCAGGCTGCTGAAAAAATCAAAGAAAATGACTCCCACGATCTCGCTTACAGTCTCGGTGCCAGCCTCGGCGAACGCCTGCGTCAAGAGGTTCCCGATCTTGACATTCAAGCGTTGGTGGATGGCCTGCAACAGGCCTATCAAGGCAAGCCGTTAGCCCTCAAAGAGGAGCGAATCGAACAGATCCTTACGGAGCACGAAGCTCAAGTCACAGAGAAATCGGCGCTACCGCAAAGCGAAATTGCCCTCCAGGAGGAGCATCGGTTTCTTTCAGCTGAAAAAGCCAAGCCCGGTGTTCGCGAGTTGGCGGATGGAGTTCTGCTGACCGAGTTGATGCCTGGCAACGGTCCAAAGGCAGGACCAAACGGCAAGGTCCAGGTTCGCTATATCGGTCGCCTGCCCGACGGCACAGTGTTCGATCAGAACAATCAGCCGCAGTGGTTTCGCCTTGATAGCGTGATCAACGGATGGCGCAGCGCATTGCAACAGATGCCTACCGGCGCGAAGTGGCGATTGGTCATTCCATCAGCCCAGGCATACGGTGCCGACGGAGCGGGCGACCTGATTGCGCCCTTTACACCACTCGTCTTCGAAATCGAGTTGCTCGGCGCCACTGACTGAGCAGCAGCACAAACGAAAAACGGCGCGCATAGCGCACCGTTTTGGAGATCTTTTTTGCTGAAGCGAAACTCAGGCCTGAGCCGGAGCCTCTTCTTTGTGAGCCGTGTGCAGCACTTCGATCAGGCAGTCTTCCAGTTCGAAGCGTTCATGCAACAGACCGCCCAGCTCTTGGAATTTTTCCGCAACGCATTTTCCCGCGTCACAGAGATCATTGAACGCCAACAATTTTTCGGTGATCACATCGATACGGGGATAAATCGTCTCGGCCAACTCCAGCCCACGTTTGTCACCAAACGCTTTGGCTTCGCCGGTCAGCTGTTCGTAGATCTCGAAATGCCCGGCCGAAACGTAATCGACCAGAACTCCGCAGAACTCCTGCAACGGCTTTCGGTTCTCGCCCAGCGCTTCTGGCTTGGCGCCGAGAGCATCGTAGGCCCGAACCAGTTCGTGACGCTCCTGCAACCAGCGATCGATCAGCAGATGCACTCCACCCCAGCGTTCCTGAGCATTCTGACAACTTTCGAGCATGGTGATCTCTCTTCCCTTATGGGTCGTACCGCCCTACACCCGCCGCAAGACTTGAAAGATCAAGATTCGGCCAAGCAGAGCGCCACTGAACAACATAATTCCAATAACACTTGCGGGCCAGATTATGCCCGCACGACATCGGCTTCAAGGTACGCAGGAGATAAAGTTCATACAAGCGTTTAATCTCGAACACATCGCACCAGGACGATCATTACCTGGCCGCTGTCCGGCAGGTAAAACGCAAGAGGTGCAGCAGCTGAACAACGCCCAGAATCGTCATCCCGACGAAGAACAGCAGGCTCCATTCGGGGATGCTCATATCGAACAGCGTCCATGTGATTTGTGTGCAGTCTGCGGTTCCCTGAAAGACCCGCTTCAAGACATACCACCAAGACATATTTCCAAGCATGTACTCAAGGCCGGGAGAACACTCCAGCCACCGTACCGGGGGGGCATCTTGCAGCAATACATGGCGCCATGCGGTGACCAGCCCGCCCAGACAACTGAAGATGCTCAACAACCAGTACACACGACAACCCGACCGTTTTGGCCCATGCACGGCTGCGATCAGGCAAATACCCGCGAACACCATCAGAAAAAACCGCTGCACCATACTCAACGAGCAAAGTTGGAGCCCGACCGCATACTCCAGATACAACGAAGCGCTCAAGGCCAGAGCACCTGCAATGAAAGCCATGAAGAACAAGGATCGTGAAGAGGCCAAAAGCATGGCTTATCCGTAACAGAAGAGACAGGCAGTTACGGTAGAGGAAAGCGCTCAACCCTTTCAAGACAGGTCGTAGCGGACACTTCCTCAAGACTGTAAGGAATTCCCGGCAGAAAAGAGAGGATTGGGTGTAGCTCCATGTAAGACGCTGCCATCACGGACATTCATGCGCAGAAATTCCAGCGTCTCTGAACGGCTGGCCCCCTTGGCGCCAGAGCCAGCCGTGCGTGGTGCGTCTTACACCTGAGCCGGAACTGGCAGAGGTGAGGCCAGTAAGCGCTTGTCCAAAAGACCCAGGCCCTCTTGAAAGAGCTGATTGCTGCGCTCGGTGTCACCCAATTGAGCCAGCAAGCGTGCAAGCTCGGCACAGGCCTCTGGATTACGCTGTACTCGCAAACTGCTCTCCAGATAATCACGCGCCTTACCCCACAGACTGCTCTGCAGGCAAAGGCGACCAAGGGTCAGCAGCAGACTTGAATCCGCCGGGTGATCTTTCAACCAACCCTCGGCGAATTGCAATTGCCGCGCAGGATCGCGGCCACGAAGCAGCCCATAGAGCCGGGCCAGATGGCTGTCGTATTTGCGCTTGAGCGCACCACGCAGAATCTCTTCGGCCTCAAATTCTGCACCCAGTTGGCGCAGCTGTTCGGCGTACGCCAGCACCAGTTGCGGCTCCTGGCGCTGAGCGGAAGACAGTTGTTCCCAGGCCCGATTGAGCGATTGCAAACCAACCGCGCCATCTTCTTCCCGCCGAGCTGCCAAAGTGAGATTTTCACCCCAGGCTCTGCGCTCCAGTTCGGCCAATTCGCCAGGGGGCAGAACCTTGTCTTTGCGTAGTTCCGGCAACAGACGGATCAGCGCCGACCAATCGCCCCGCTGCTGATGCAGGCGCTGCAACTGGCGCAGGACCTGAATGCTGCGCGGATGGCGCTCATGCATGGCTTGCAGTGTGACGAGCGCGCCTTGCGTATCATTGCGGTCGGTCTGCAGCTGTGCGTGGCTCAAGGCAATCGCCAACTCGGCCTGAGGCTGGCGCTCAAGGGCCCGCTCCAGCAGGCTGTCGCTTTCGTCATAAAGACCCTGCTCGTTCGCCGCTCGCGCAGCGCCGAGGTAGTACAGTAATGGCTGACGCTCGGCTTCGGCGGCACGATGCAAGTGCCGCTGAGCGCTGGCCCAGCGCCCTTCAGCGAGGTCCATCTGGCCATGCTCGATCGCCAGTTGCACACGGCGACTACGGTTGCGGCGCGACCATGGATTGACCACGCCACCGGACGTTGTCACCAACCCGACCAGCATGTTTATCCCCCAGACCACCAGCCAGATGACTGCCAGCAGCGCCAGGGTCGCCCACAGGCTCGACTCATAGCGAAAACTCTTGTAGGCAATCAGGACATAGCCTGCGTGCTCGGCGATCGCCAGCCCCAGCAACGCCGCAGCGGCGATGACCACGAACACAATCACATAGAGACGCTTCATGGGCTGGTCTCCTGCACAGTATTCGCGGCAGGCTTGGCGGAAGTCTTCAGCGACTCTTCGGCACTCAGACTCCGACGCTCGAGGTAGGCCTGGACCGTGCCTAAAGTCGTCGTCAGATCAGGGGTGGTCACCGTAACCGGCTGCTTGCTCAACTCGGCGACGCGCTCAAGCATCACTTTGCTTTGCGGGTTGTCCTGGCTGAAGCTGCTCTTGAGAACATCCCGGGCCTCAGCCAATGCCTGGGTATATACCGGTGCCTGCCCATTCAGCGCAGCCCATTGCGCCTGCTCGAGAGCCAGGCTGAGGGCCAGACGTACCTGGGTCAGGCTCTGCCCCGCGAGCAGCGGCCGAATGCTCTTGTCGGCATTGAAGTCGATACGGATATAACGCGAGATTTCATCCCACCACTGCGTCCAGCGACTGGCGCCGTCGCCATCAGAAGTCAGGCCCGACAGCGAATCGCCGCGGTTCTGATACTCAGGCGCCAATGCGCTGAGTTCGACCACCTGATCACGCAAGGCTCCCAGTTGCAGAAACAACCCGGTACGGTCCGGCTGTTCAGTACTGCGCAGCGCCGCAAGGCTTTTTGCCAACTGCTCACGGGCGGCGAAGGATGCGGGGTCATTCTGTTCGCGCAGGATCTCGTCGGCGCCTTGCACCAACGCCTGGGCGCTGCTGATATCTTGCAACGCCGACAGGCGAAGGCTGGCCAGACGCAGCAGGTGCTCGGCTTCGGCCAGGCGCCAGTCCTTGCGGCTGGCGCCTAACACGGTTTCCAGTCGCTGACTCAAGCGCTGCTGATCGCCTTGCAACTGAGCCACCAAGCGTCGCCGACTTTCCAGCTCCTCGGCAGCAGGCAATTGCTCCAACTGCGCCGTCAGACGCTGTTCGCTGAGTTTGAGGGTTTGAGCCTGATCGCCGAGCGCCTGCAACTGCCCAAGCTGCTGCTGGTTATTGGCTTGCAGGTTGCGAACCTGCCAAATCCCCCAACCGCCAGCGGCAACGCCCGCAGCCCCCAACAACAAGGCCAGTATCACCAACCCATTGCCTCGGCGTTGCGGGGCAATGGTCGCAGCTTCAGTCGGCGCGTCGAGCGCAGGCTGGATATCATCTTTAGGCAAGGTTGTTTCGCTCACGTATCCATCCTTTGCGTTAGAGAACGGGTACGGGGTGCTCCCGTAACGCCGTTAGCAATGCCGCGGCACTGGCACCACGACAATCCACAACTTTTCTGGCCCCGGCAGCTCGCGCCATCTCAGCGACCCGAGGGCTTGGAACAAACAACGGCAACCGCGCCAACTCGGGCCAGGCTGTGCCTGCCAATTGGTGCAGGTGCACAAAACCCTGCCCACTGCTGACCACCAGGCCGTTCAGGCGTTCCGAGGCAATCCGCGCAGGCAACGCTGCGGGGGCATACTGCGGCAGGCAGCGACGATAAAGCTCCAGATAATCGACACTAACACCTTGCTCGCGTAAACGCTCAGCCAGCAGCTCACGCCCGCCCTCGCCCCTGAGGATCAACACCCGCGCGTCAGGCCGCGAGATAGCCTCGCGCAACTGTGGCAGTTCAAGCAATGCTTCGCTGTCATCTCCCGCCTGGGGATTGCTCACATCAAGACCGTAATCGGTCAGAATTTGCGCGGTGGCCGCGCCCACGCTGAACCAGCGCTGGATCGGTGGCTGCGGCCAATACTGGTCGACCAGATCCACCCCCAACCGGGCAGCAGGTTTACTGACGACAATCACCGCACAGTAGAGATCCAGGTCGAGAATCCTGGCGCGCTGTGTGCCAGAGACCGGCAGCGCCTCGATTTCCAGCAACGGCAAGCTGCTGCTGAAAACACCGGCTTCAGTCAGGATTGCCGCCAGCGCTGCTGACTCATCCGTCGGCCGGGTCAGCAGCAGACGCCAACCCTTCACTCTTCGCCAGCCTCGCCGTAGACCGCTTGCAGAATGGCATCGGCCCCCTGGGCCAGGAGGTCTTCAGCCACTTGCACGCCCAGTGCCTGCGCCGCGCTTTGCGGGCCTCGGGCCTCGGCGCTCAGCAGCAGACCACCGCTCGGGTCGCCGACCAGGCCGCGCAACCAGATCTGCTCGCCTTCAAGCACCGCGTAGCAGGCGATCGGTACTTGGCAGCCGCCATTCAGGTGCTTGTTAAGAGCACGCTCAGCCGTGACCCGAATGGCCGTGTCCTGGTGATGCAGAGGCGCGAGCAGGGCATGTATTTCGGTATCGGCGCTGCGGCATTCAATACCGACTGCACCCTGACCGCCCGCCGGCAGGCTGTCGTCGACACTGATCGAGGATCTGATGCGATCTTCAAAGCCCAGGCGAATCAAACCGGCGGCCGCCAGAATGATTGCGTCGTACTCACCGGCATCCAGCTTGGCCAGACGCGTGTTGACGTTGCCGCGCAGGAATCGGATTTTCAGGTCAGGTCGGCGGGCCAGCAACTGAGCCTGGCGACGCAGGCTTGAGGTACCAACCACACTACCGTTGGGCAAGTCATCAAGACTGGCGTAGGTATTGGAGACAAATGCATCGCGCGGGTCTTCGCGCTCGCAGATGCAATACAGACCGAGGCCTTCAGGGAAGTCCATCGGCACGTCTTTCATCGAGTGCACGGCGATGTCGGCTTCATGCCCGAGCAGGGCGGTTTCCAGCTCTTTGACGAACAGGCCCTTGCCGCCAATTTTCGACAGCGGTGAGTCGAGCAGCTTGTCGCCGCGACTGACCATGGGCACCAACGTCACGAGCAAGCCAGGATGAGCCTCTTCCAGACGAGCTTTGACGTATTCGGCCTGCCACAAGGCCAGAGCACTTTTGCGGGTAGCGATGCGGATTTCGCGAGAGGACATGGATCAATCCGTACTGAATAGATACGGCAGATAATAACAGCTCAGCCAAATCAGCTTTGACTTGAATCAGAGTCTGCGCGACCTCCCTGGCCTTGTATACCCGGAGATAGGGTGTGAAATCCGTGCGCAAGCGCCGGGCTAAAGCTGTTGCATCATTTTGCGCACGCCGGCTACATGTCGTCGGCTGACGATCAGGGCATCGCCGTTGAGGCCTTTGAGATACAGCTGAAAATGTCCAAGAGGTGTGCGCTGCAGGCGTTCGATTCGCTCGCGGGCCACCAGCGCGTTGCGGTGGATGCGCACGAAACGCTCGCCAAACTCGTCTTCGAGGGCTTTCAGCGGTTCATCCAACAGAACTTCGCCACCTTCATGGCGCAAGGTCACATACTTGTGATCGGCAATGAAATAGACAACCTGATTCAGCGGGATCAGCTCGATGCCTTTTCGGGTTCGTGCGCTGATGTGGCTGCGCGGACCATTACCACTTTCTGCAGCCGGACGGGTCAGGGCTGCAAGCTGGATGCGGTTGGGTCGCTCAGCCTTTTTCAGCGCTTCGAGCAGAAGCTCGGCGCGTACTGGCTTGACCAGATACCTCACCTCACTGACCTGAAAAGCCTCTAGGGCAAACTCGTCATGGGCAGTGCAAAACACCACCGCAGGTGGCGTCTCACGCTCGCACAGCCTGGCGGCCACTTGCAAGCCGTCGAGGCCAGGCATCCGGATGTCCAGCAACACGACATCCGGCTTAAGACTGTCAATCAGGGCCAGAGCCTCTTCGCCATTGGTGGCGCTCGGCTCCAGGACACTGTAACCCTCGAGCTCGCTGACCATACGGCTCAGTCTCTCTCGGGCCAGGGGTTCGTCATCAACGATCAGGACATTCATATTGCGCTGGATTCCTGCGTGAGTCTCGCACAAGGATAGCGTAGACAGGTGACGTGACATCCGTCACGGCGATCCACGCTAAGACTAGCGCGAGGGCCAAAAAGTGCCTCGGGTCGGGCACCTATATTTACCAGTGTCCGCTGATTACCGCTCCAAGCCCGTTCTGGCGCGGCATCGTCGTAGGAATTGCTGATACACAATACGAACACTTCCTCTTTATAGCTGGCTTCTACTCTGACCGCATCGTCCCCGGTTCGCGGTGCGACTCCTCGGATCAGAGCGGATCAGAGCCTTTTCCAGGAACGGTTGCAAGGTCAGTTGCGCGACAGGCAAATCATCTGCTGCGCCTACCCTCTAGTCCAACTGTAGACGCTCGCCAAGACGACATTGCCCAATCGACAAATATCGTTTTGTCAGCGCAAGCCCGTCACGCCAAAACATCAGCCTTCCAGGCTCGCCAGATTTGCCCGGAACAGCCCGCAAGGGTCGGTATCGCGTTCCCGCTCAGATACGGATTGACCACCAAGGTGGCAATCCGCCACAAACCAAGTCTCTGCGCACGCGGGCTCAACGGCAAGGTGCCAGGAGTCTCCTGGAGAAATAAAAAACGTACCGACCAGTGTCAACGACAGGATTGGCAACCCTGTTATTATCCGCAGCAACTTTTCACGCCATTTTCCTTCAGCAAATCACGAGCGAATTCATGAGCACTGACAAGACCAATCAGTCCTGGGGCGGCCGCTTCAGTGAGCCCGTCGACGCCTTTGTCGCCCGCTTCACCGCCTCCGTCACATTCGACCAGCGCCTCTATCGCCACGACATCATGGGCTCGATTGCACACGCCACGATGCTGGCCAAAGTCGGCGTCCTGACCGACGCCGAGCGCGACAGCATCATCGACGGTCTGAAGACCATCCAGAGCGAAATCGAAGCCGGCACGTTCGACTGGCGCATCGACCTGGAAGATGTGCACATGAACATCGAAGCCCGCCTGACAGACCGCATCGGTGTCACCGGCAAGAAATTGCACACCGGTCGTAGCCGTAACGATCAGGTGGCGACCGATATCCGTCTGTGGCTGCGTGATGAGATCGACCTGATCCTGGCGGAAATTACCCGCCTGCAAAAAGGCCTGCTGGAACAGGCCGAGCGCGAAGCCGGCACCATCATGCCCGGCTTCACCCACCTGCAAACCGCACAACCCGTGACCTTCGGGCATCACCTGCTGGCCTGGTTCGAAATGCTCAGCCGCGATTACGAGCGTCTGGTGGACTGCCGCAAACGCACCAACCGCATGCCGTTGGGCAGCGCCGCACTGGCCGGCACCACCTACCCGATCGATCGCGAACTGACCTGCAAGCTGCTGGGCTTCGACGCCGTCGGCGGCAACTCGCTGGACAACGTTTCCGATCGCGACTTCGCTATCGAATTCTGCGCTGCCGCCAGCCTGGCGATGATGCACCTGTCGCGCTTCTCTGAAGAGCTGGTGCTGTGGACCAGCGCACAATTCCAGTTCATCGATTTGCCTGATCGTTTCTGCACCGGCAGTTCGATCATGCCGCAAAAGAAAAACCCTGATGTTCCTGAGCTGGTTCGCGGCAAGAGCGGTCGAGTGTTCGGCGCGCTGATGGGCCTGCTGACCTTGATGAAAGGCCAGCCTCTGGCTTACAACAAGGACAACCAGGAGGACAAGGAGCCGCTGTTCGACGCCGCCGATACGCTGCGTGATTCGTTGCGGGCCTTTGCCGACATGATTCCAGCGATCAAGCCCAAACACGCCATGATGCGTGAAGCAGCATTGCGTGGTTTCTCCACCGCCACCGACCTTGCCGACTACCTGGTGCGTCGTGGCCTGCCCTTCCGTGACTGCCACGAAATCGTTGGCCATGCCGTTAAATACGGCGTGGACACCGGCAAGGATCTGGCGGAGATGAGCCTGGAAGAACTGCGCAAGTTCAGCGACCAGATCGAGCAAGACGTGTTTGCAGTGTTGACCCTGGAAGGCTCGGTCAATGCACGCGACCATATCGGCGGTACCGCGCCGGCGCAGGTGAAGGCAGCCGTGGTTCGCGGCCAGGCGCTTCTGGCCAGCCGTTAAGCAATCAAAAGCATCGCGAGCAGGCTCGCTCCCACAGGTTCAGCGTGATCCTTGTGGGAGCGAGCCTGCTCGCGATGACTGACTTCAGATCACTACAAGACTTACTTCTTGGCGCTGATCATCGCCAAAAACCCTGGCATCGCCGCTTCCTTGTCTGCCGCGATGCGCTTGGCATGCGGTGTCTGCTGCAATTGTTCAAGCAATGCCTTGGCCGCTGGCAGCTCGGCCAGCAGATCCAGATCGAAGAGCTTATGGCCAACCGCACAGGCTATGCTGACGCTGTACAGAAAGTACAAATCCGCCACGCTCAGTGTTTCGCCCGCCACGTACGGCGCAAACTTGCCGTGACGTCCCAGCGATGCAATCCCCAACAACAGCTCGGCCTTGGCTTTTTCCTTGATCGCTTCCGGCACTGACATGCCGAAGAAGGCCTCAGGGAAACAGGCGCGAGCCGGCAGCTCGATGTACAGCTCGATTTCCTTGGCCAGCGCCAGAACCTGGGCCCGCTCGAACGGTCTTTTGGGTAGAAGCGCCGGCCCCGTTTGCGTGTCTTCGAGGTACTGAAGAATCACGCTGGTCTCGTTGATGAAACCTTGCTCGACACCCAGCACCGGAATCTTGCCGCGCGGACTGATGGCCAGCGCCTCAGGGCTTTGACCGGCGTAAAACGCTACTTCCTCAAAGGGCAGGCCCTTCTCCAGCAACGCGTGTTTGACCATGTTGTAGTAGTTGCTGACGGAAAATCCATAAAGTTTGAGCATTACATGGCCTCCAGGCCGTGCAGGGGGTTGGCAGCGACTGTTATAGAACGTCGGGAGCACTCTCGCCAGCAGCATCGCACGGCTGAATGCAGGTAAACTGGCGACCTTTCCTTGAGGAGCCTGCCATGAGCGAGCCAGCCGATATCAACAACGACAACGACGAAGAAGAGTTCGCCGAAACCACCCTGATCGAAGCGATCGAAAACCAGATCGAAAGCGACAACCCGCCAGCGGCCAAGGCAACGTTCAACAAACTGACCCTGGTCGGTTACGAGCGTGAAGAAATCTTGAACCTGATGGCCCATGTGCTGGCCGTTGAAATCGACGCACTCCTCGAAGAAGACCGCGCGTTCAATACCGAATGGTATGAAGCCGCCCTGCGCGCACTGCCAGAGCTGCCGCCAGAGAAGAAATAACCCCTGTTCCAACTGTGAGGTGCCAATCAACCCGGCATTCCTCCAGACCCTGACTACACTGTTTACCACCCCGCTGTCGCACGACCCACGGGGTGATGCTGTCCCGGGCAAAAAAAGCCCTCAGTCAACACTGGACAGGCTGCATGAGTGCGGTCACCTTAGAGGCGCTACTGTCTAATTCCTAGAAAGTCTGGAGTCCTTATGTCGTATACCCCTGAGTTGGTTGCCGAACTGGAAATCCTTGCACTCTTTAACCTGGGGAGCTCCCAGGAAGGCCTGAAAATTCATCAGACCGCTGCCCCGAAAGCCATCGCTGCCGCACAACGCCTGTTCGACAAAGAGCTGATCACTCAACCCGATGGCGGTTATCTGACCAGCCTGGGCCGGGATGCTGCCGAGCATGCCCAAGGGCTGCTGACGATTCTGGCCGTTCAAGAAGCCGCATAAACACCCGCGTATTGCCCACGGGATCCCCTCAAACGGATTCCGCGGGCGCACTTTCGCCACCCAATAAAATCTGACGCCAAAAATAAAATTCAGCTTAAAGGTCGAAGTCTTGAGCCTGTAAACTGCTAGCCGCCCTGAGACCTCCCACATTCGAGCTCCGCGAGCCGGTTTGAGTTTGACATGACCCGCACCCATGAAATCCGCCCCGATCTGGACGAGGGAATCGATCGCAAGGTTCTCAGCCAGCTGCGCGCGCGGTTTCTGAAACTCAACGAGGGCCGCATGGCCCGCGCGATGGAGGGATTGTCGCCACGCCAGCAAGTGGTTTTGACTCTGTTGCCACTGTTCTTTCACGTCAACCATCCGCTGTTACCGGGCTATGTTTCGGGCAGCACGCCGGCCGGGCTGTCGAATTTCGAGCCTGACGCCACAGTACTTGCCGAAGCGCAACGCCTGACCCGCTCCTTTTCGTATAAGCCCCGCCACGGTAATCCGTCGCGGCCGATTCACGGTTTGTTCCTGATGGGCAGCCTCGGCACCCTCGCTCAGGCCGATCAGAGCGACATGGACGTGTGGGTCTGTCACGCCTCGGACTTGAGTGAAAGCGAACTCACTGAGCTGCGTAAAAAATGCCAGTTTCTGGAAGTCTGGGCCGCCAGTCAGGGTGCCGAGGCGCATTTCTTTCTGATCGACCCGCAACGCTTCGTCTGCGGCGAACGCGACACCCAATTGAGCTCCGACAACTGCGGAACCACGCAGCATTATTTGCTGCTGGACGAGTTCTATCGCACGGCCATCTGGCTCGCCGGACGCACGCCGATCTGGTGGCTGGTGCCGGTGTACGAAGAGTTCGGTTATGATCAGTACACTCATACGCTACTGTCCAAACGCTTTATCCGCGCCGACGAAACCCTCGATCTCGGCCACCTGGCACACATTCCGCCCGGCGAGTTCATCGGGGCCGGGCTTTGGCAGTTGTTCAAAGGTATCGAGTCACCCTACAAATCAGTGCTCAAACTGCTGCTGACCGAGGTCTACGCCAGCGAACACCCGAACGTCGAATGCCTGAGCCTGCGCTTCAAGCAAGCAGTGTTCGCCAACCGCCTTGATCTGGATGAGCTCGACCCGTACATCGTGGTCTACCGGCGCATCGAGGAGTACCTCACGACCCGAGGCGAGCCAGAACGGTTGGAGCTGGTTCGGCGCGCCTTGTACCTCAAGGTCAATCGCAAGCTGACCGGCAACAGCGGCCAGCGCAGCAAAAGCTGGCAGCGTCTGCTGCTGGAGCGGCTGGCTCAAGAGTGGGGCTGGGATCACCGGCAATTGGCGATGCTCGACAGCCGCAGTCAATGGAAGGTCCGTCACGTCAGTTCCGAGCGCCGCGCACTGGTCAACGAGCTGAACTACAGCTACCGCTTCCTGACCCAGTTCGCCCGCACCGAACAAACCGTCAGCCTGATCAACAAACGCGACCTCAACGTACTGGGTCGCAGGCTGTACGCGGCCTTCGAACGCAAGGCCGACAAGATCGAGTTCATCAACCCCGGCATCGCGCCGGACCTGGCCGAAGACACACTGACCCTCGTCCAGTCAGCGAACAAGAAAGAATCCGGGCAGACCCACTGGGGCTTGTACAACGGCAACCTGGGCAATCTGGAGTGGGAGAATTTCGCGCCGATCAAGCGCAGCCGCGAACTGCTGGAACTCCTGACCTGGTGCCACCGCAACGGTGTGATCGACAGCAGCACTCGCCTGGCCTTACACCCCGGCAGCAGCGACCTGAGCGAGTTCGAGCTGTTCAACCTGCTGGGCAGCCTGCAACAGACCATCGCCCGGCCCCTGACCAGCGTCAGCGAAGAACAGCTGCTGCGCGCCAGCGTGCCGAGCGAGGCGCTGATTCTGGTGAACGTTGGCGTCGACCCACTCAAGCACCACCGCGACCTGAACATCCTGATGACCACCGAGCGCACAGACTCGCTGAGCTACGCCGGGGTACGCGAGAACCTGGTGCTGACCCTCGATCAGGTCACGCTCAACAGCTGGAACGAAGTGCTGGTCAGTCGCTACGACGGCGCCCACGCCCTGCTCGACTGCCTGCGCGATTACCTCAACAACCTGCCGAGCGGCCCGGAGCAACCTCGACTGCGAGTGCGCTGCTTCTGCCATAACCGTGCGCAGTTCATCGCCCAACGTGTCGAAGAAGTCCTCGATACCGCGCAGAACCTGCTGCTCAGCAAGCTCAATCATCGCTACCTGATTCAGGTCCAGCAGCATTACCACGTGTTGGAACTGGTTCCCGGTCAGGTCAACCATGTCGCGCTGGCGAGCCTGCCAGCGCTGCTCGATTACCTGAGCGAAGACCTGACCCGTTACAGCCCGCTGCAACTGGACCCAATGGCGCTGGAGGATCACGATCTGGCGTTGATCCTGCCGATGGGCCAGCCCGACTGCATTCAGGTGTTCTACCGCATCAACGATGCCTGTGCCGAGTTGTACGTGCTCGATGAGTTCAATGCCCTGTGGCAACAGCGCCAGCCATATCACGACGAACAAAGCCTGCTGGTGCCACTGCAACGTTTCCTGCAATCGATCCTGTATCGCCGTGACGCGCTGCTGCCGATGGATGCCGCTCAACCGATGACGGTGCTGGGAACCCTGTACTACCAACTGCTGCCGTCGGGCACCAACCGTGCACGCCGGGTCGAACCACGGCCGGCGCCGCAGACACCGGTGAACAAGCCGTTCTACGACGTCCAGGCGATTGTCGGCAAAGCCGTACCGGGGCAAGGACAGGTCACCCTGTATTGCAATCAGCGAGAGTTTTGCGAATTGGAGCACGGCGACCGGCTATTTGCCGTGGTCGCACAGGAGATCGTCGGGCAGCGTCGCGAGGCGCAACAGTATCGCTGCTACATCACCGACCTGGACCTGTCCGGCCTGCTCGGTGATGGTCAGAGCTCAAGCAATCTTTACCTGCGCTACAAGGCAGACCTGGAGCGCGCATTGAACAAGGCGCTCGAACAGGTTTGAGGTGTTGTCAGAATGAGCAGTCACCGCCATTCTTTGGCTGCGACTCAACCTCAAGCAGTGTGAGCTTCAGAGTCTTGCCGCCTGGTGCCGGCCAATCGATGTGCTGGCCAACCTTCAAACCGAGCAATGCGCTGCCTACCGGCGCAAGAATGGAAATCCTGCCTTCGTCGGCATTGGCGTCCTGTGGATAAACCAGGGTCAGGTGATAGTCCTTGCCGCTGCTTTCTTCACGGCAATGCACACGCGAGTTCATGGTCACGACATCGGCTGGCACTTCATCGTGACCGACCAGCGTATCGGCGCGATCCAGTTCGGTTTGCAGCGCGATAACACCTGGCAGCGAGTCATCCAGGCTGTCGATCAAACGCTCCAGACGTTGCACGTCCAGGCGGGTAAGGATGATGGAAGGTGCGGTCATGATTGAGGCAGGCTCCTTTTTTCTGCACGACAAAAGCAAAACCCCGCCAGAAATAGGCGGGGTTTTCACGGGCCTCGATGAGTTGAGGCGTATCTGGACACTATCACAGCTCAAAAAATATACAAGCCAATGCCGGACAGCCCGCACGATCCCTGTAGGAGCTGCCGCAGGCTGCGATCTTTTCGGCGCGACGCGACTGGAGCAGATGTCTGAACAGGCAAGATCAAAAGATCGCAGCCTGCGGCAGCTCCTACGGGTGGCTTGCGGTCTTGCGTAGCTGGGCCTGGGCGCAAATCACCCGTCGCCGCTCGTCATCGGCCGAGCGCCATTCGCGGATATCTTCGACGTGGCGGAAACAGCCCAGGCAGACTTTCTGCTCGTCCAGTCGACAGACGCTGGTGCATGGCGACGGCACAGCCGCGCTGACATTGCTGTACAGCGGTTTGGGCGCACGGGTGGGAGCTGCCTCGCTCACAAGATCACAGCCCTTCGAAATCGAGTTCGACGTCGGCCTGCTGCTTGACGATGCGCTCAAGCATCTCACCGAGCTGCTCTTCGCTCTTGTCACACATCCAGCGCTCGCTTTCTTCGTCGTAGTCGAAATGGAAGCCGCCGGACACTGCCGCCAGCCACAGCTGACGCAGCGGTTCCTGACGACTGAAGATCAACTGGCTACCGCCTTCGAACTTGACGGTGAGTACACCGGCCGAGCTTTCCAGATCAACATCCAGGCCACTCTCGTCGAAAATATCCTCCAGCGTCTGCTGGGTGGCATCGACCAGATCGTGGAAACGGGCTTCAGTCAAACTCATCGCAGGAACCTCAAAAAGTGTCTACTCACGCTCAAGCGCCGCAAGATACGGCCGAGCCCCAGCGATTGCAAAGGATACTGACCAAGCACCGGTATCCACGCGCCTCGCACTGCTTGACCACCTGCCACAGGCAAAGGCCCGCCGGACGGGTGGTCCGTCGCATAGGCAAGCTGCCGGGTGGCCGGTATACTCCGGCGCAATTAACGCATTTTCAAGGATTTCGCCATGAAGCGCCTGATCTCTTCCCTTGCTGCGCTCGTCGCGGTTGCCTGCCTTGTGGCTGCCTGTGGTCAAAAAGGTCCGCTGTATCTTCCCGATGACAGCAAATCTCCTGAAGACCAGGCAAAGTCGTCGCAGTCAAAAGCGCACCAGCACAGCACCGGTACCAGCACCTACTAAGGGAACATCATGGACGCTTTTAACTACCGTGACGGCGAGCTGTTCGCGGAAGATGTTGCCCTGTCTGCCATCGCCGAACGCTTTGGCACACCCACCTACGTCTACTCCCGCGCGCACATCGAAGCCCAGTACCTGGCGTACGCCGATGCCCTGGCCGGCACGCCGCACCTGGTCTGCTTTGCGGTCAAGGCCAACTCCAACCTGGGCGTACTGAATGTCCTGGCGCGTTTGGGCGCCGGTTTCGATATCGTCTCCCGTGGCGAACTGGAACGCGTTCTGGCCGCTGGTGGCCAGGCTGACAAGATCGTCTTCTCCGGCGTCGGCAAGACCCGTGATGACATGCGCCGCGCCCTGGAAGTCGGCGTGCACTGCTTCAACGTCGAGTCGACCGACGAACTCGAGCGCCTGCAAGTCGTCGCTGCCGAACTCGGTGTTCGCGCGCCGATCTCGCTGCGGGTCAACCCGGACGTCGATGCCGGCACACACCCCTACATTTCTACCGGTCTTAAAGAAAACAAGTTCGGCATCGCCATTGCCGACGCCGAAGACGTGTACGTCCGTGCCGCCCAACTGCCTAACCTGGAAGTGGTCGGCGTCGATTGCCACATCGGCTCGCAACTGACCACCCTCCCGCCCTTCATCGATGCCCTCGACCGCCTGCTGGCGCTGATCGATCGCCTGAGCGATTGCGGAATCTACCTGCGCCACATCGACCTCGGTGGCGGTTTGGGTGTGCGTTATCGCGATGAGGAGCCGCCATTGGCTGCCGACTACATCAAAGCCGTGCGCGAACGCATCGACGGCCGCGACCTGGCGCTGGTGTTCGAACCGGGCCGCTTCATCGTCGCCAACGCCGGGGTGTTGTTGACCCAGGTCGAGTACCTCAAGCACACCGAACACAAAGACTTCGCCATCGTCGACGCGGCCATGAACGACCTGATCCGTCCGGCGCTGTATCAGGCCTGGATGGACGTCACGGCCGTGCGCCCGCGTGCAACCCCGGCGCGCGCCTACGATATCGTCGGGCCGATCTGCGAAACCGGCGACTTCCTCGCCAAGGATCGTCAGCTGGCGCTGGAAGAAGGTGACTTGCTTGCCGTGCATTCGGCCGGTGCTTACGGTTTTGTCATGAGCTCCAACTACAACACTCGTGGCCGTTGCGCCGAAGTGCTGGTTGATGGCGATCAGGCTTTTGAAGTGCGTCGCCGCGAGACGGTAGCCGAGTTGTTTGCTGGCGAAAGCCTGCTGCCGGAGTAAAACCATGCTGCTGCGTTTTACCAAAATGCACGGCCTGGGCAATGACTTCATGGTCCTCGACCTGGTCAGCCAGCACGCGCATATTCTGCCCAAGCACGCCAAGCAATGGGGCGATCGGAACACCGGTGTCGGCTTCGATCAACTACTGATCGTCGAAGCGCCGAGCAACCCGGACGTGGACTTCCGCTATCGGATCTTCAACGCCGACGGTTCCGAAGTGGAACAATGCGGCAACGGTGCGCGCTGCTTCGCGCGCTTCGTGCTGGACAAACGCCTGACCGCAAAACGACAGATCCGCGTCGAGACCAAAAGCGGCATCATCGAACTGGATATCCGCAGCGACGGCCAGATCAGTGTCAACATGGGCCCGCCGCGCCTGGTTCCGGCCGATATTCCATTTGAAGCCCAAGCTCAGGCCTTGAACTATCCGGTCGAAGTCGACGGCAAGACCGTCGAGCTCGCCGCGGTGTCCATGGGCAACCCGCACGCCGTGCTGCGCGTGGACGATATCAACAACGCGCCGGTGCATGAACTGGGGCCGAAAATCGAAAACCACCCGCGCTTCCCGGCACGGACCAACGTCGGTTTTCTTCAGGTCATTGACCGCCAGCGTGCGCAGTTGCGCGTCTGGGAGCGCGGCACAGGGGAAACCCAGGCCTGCGGGACCGGTGCCTGTGCAGCAGCAGTGGCCGCGATCAGCCAGGGGTGGATGGATTCACCACTGTTGATTGACCTGCCAGGCGGGCGTCTGTCCATTGAGTGGGCCGGCCCCGGCCAACCGGTGATGATGACCGGACCGGCAGTGCGCGTATACGAAGGACAGGTGCGTCTATGAGTGAGCGAAATCCATGACCGATCAGCCTCAGGTTCCAGCCCAACAGCCCGACGAATCACCTTCTGAAAGCCTTGAGGCGGCGGCCATTGCCGCGTACCTGGAGGCTCATCCGGATTTCTTCGCCGAGCACGAAGAACTGCTCCTGGCATTACGCATCCCCCATCAGCGCGGCGATACCATTTCACTGGTCGAGCGCCAGTTGAAGATGTTGCGCGAACGCAATATCGAGATGCGTCATCGCCTCTCACAACTGATGGACGTCGCTCGCGACAATGACCGGCTGTTTGACAAGACCCGCCGACTGACGCTCGCGCTCATGGACGCCAGCAGCCTGGAAGACGTGGTGATCAGCGTTGAAGACAGCCTGCGACAGGACTTCCAGGTGCCTTTTGTCAGTCTGATTCTATTCAGCGACAGCGCCCTGCCGGTCGGCCGCTGGGTCACCAGTGCTGAAGCGCAGCAGACCATCGGCGGCTTGTTGTCGAACGGCAAAACCGTCAGCGGCAGTCTGCGTGAGCACGAACTGGACTTCCTGTTCGGCGAAGAACAGCGCAAGCAAATTGGCTCCACGGCCGTCGTCGCCCTCAGCCACCAAGGCCTGTACGGCGTCCTGGCCATTGCCAGCCGCGATCCGCAGCATTACAAAAGCTCGGTGGGCACGCTGTTCCTGAGCTACATCGCCGAAGTCATGGGCCGCGTACTTCCGCGCATCCACAACTCTCTACGCTCGGTACGCTAACCATGGAACGACAACTGGACGCCTACTGCGCTCACCTGCGCAGTGAGCGCCAAGTGTCACCCCATACGCTGGAAGCCTACCGCCGCGACCTGAACAAAGTGTTGGCGTACTGCGAGAAACAGCAGATTTCAAGCTGGGCCACGCTGGATATTCAACGCCTGCGTAGCCTGATCGCCCGCCTGCATCAGCAGGGTCAGTCCTCCCGCAGCCTGGCGCGCCTGCTTTCGGCGGTTCGCGGGCTCTACCACTACTTGAACCGCGAAGGCCTCTGCGACCACGATCCAGCCAATGGTCTGGCACCGCCCAAAGGCGAACGTCGGCTACCCAAAACCCTGGATACCGACCGCGCGCTGCAACTGCTCGACGGCGCTGTCGAGGACGACTTCCTGGCTCATCGTGATCAGGCGATTCTGGAGCTGTTCTACTCCTCCGGCCTGCGCCTCTCCGAGCTGACCGGGCTCAATCTCGATCAGCTTGATTTAGCGGATGGCCTGGTTCAAGTCCTCGGTAAAGGCAGCAAAACCCGGGTTCTACCCGTCGGCAAGAAGGCTCGGGAGGCATTGCAGCTGTGGTTGCCACTGCGCGCCCTGACCAACCCGGCAGACGATGCAGTATTCGTCAGCCAACAGGGCCGGCGCCTGGGACCGCGAGCCATCCAGCTGCGTGTCAAAGCCGCTGGCGAGCGCGAACTGGGGCAGAACCTGCATCCGCACATGCTTCGGCACTCCTTCGCCAGCCACCTGCTGGAGTCCTCGCAAGACCTGCGCGCCGTGCAGGAGTTGCTCGGTCACTCGGACATCAAGACCACGCAGATTTACACTCATCTGGATTTCCAGCATTTGGCGTCGGTCTACGACAGCGCCCATCCTCGGGCCAAACGCAACAAAGGCGGTGAGTAATGACGATCAAACTGATCACTTTCGACCTCGACGACACCCTGTGGGACACCGCCCCGGTCATCGTCAGCGCGGAAGCGGTACTGCGCCAGTGGCTGGCCGAGCACGCGCCAGACCTCGGCGGTGTAGCTGTCGAACACCTCTGGGCGATCCGTGAGCGTGTCCTGAGCAACGAACCTGGCCTCAAGCACCGGATCAGCGCCTTGCGGCGCAGAGTGTTGTTCCACGCACTGGAGGAAGCCGGTTACGCCCATCAGCAAGCGTCGGAACTGGCCGATCAGGGCTTTGAAGTGTTTCTGCACGCGCGGCATCAGCTCGAGATATTTCCTGAGGTGCAACCGACCCTTGAAGTCCTCGCCAGGCACTACACGCTTGGGGTCGTCACCAACGGCAATGCTGATGTCCGCCGCCTGGGCCTTGCGGACTACTTCAAGTTTGCCCTTTGTGCCGAAGACATCGGCATTGCCAAACCGGATTCGCGCCTGTTTCACGAAGCCTTGCAACGTGGTGAGGCGACAGCGCAAACCGCCGTGCATATCGGCGATCATCCAGGGGATGACATTGCCGGCGCGCAGCAAGCCGGACTGCGGGCGATCTGGTTCAACCCGGCGGGTAAAGTGTGGGAAGCCGAGAAGGCGCCGGATGCCGAGATTCGCAGTTTGACTGAACTGCCTGCGTTGCTGGCACGGTGGAGCGCCCAACACTGAACCTGAATATCACATACCCCCTGTGGGAGCGAGCTTGCTCGCGATAGCGGAGTGTCAGCCGATATCAATTCCGAATGTTACGCCCTCATCGCGAGCAAGCTCGCTCCCACAGGGTATCGCGCCAAGCCCAAGACCATTTCCTTACGCCCATGAAAAAGCCCGCAGCGACGGCGGGCTTTTTCAGCAAGCAAGTAACCGGCGCGCTTAGATAGGACGGCTGCCGTACTTGTTGTCAGGCTTTTTTGGTGGATCGGCCACCACGTTGGCCTCGACTTCCTGCACTTTGCCGCCTTTGGAGAGAAACTCCTCCATAGCGCGCGCCAGAGCATCACGCTCTTTGTTCTTGGCTTCGACACTCGGCAGCTCATCGACTGAAATAGCAGCCTTGGCCTTGCCTTTAGCGGTCGGAACAGGCACATCGCTGCTGTCGTCGTCAGCAACGTCTTCGGCCGCCGTTTCGAGACCTTCTTCGGTCTCGTCTTCGTCACCTACTTCGAGGTCGTCGTTTTCCAGATCATCGTCGCTCATGTTCTACCTCATGACTTGCGAAAAGCAGATTAGTTATAGCCCAGCTACGCCGACTGTCGACGGCTGCCGGAAAAAAATCAATATCCGCTGGTAACCAGCGGTTTATGCCCCATCGCCGTGCAAGGTGACAAGGACTTTACGAGCACCACCATGATCACGATGCTCGCCCAGATAAACACCTTGCCAGCTACCTAACGCCAGTCGACCTGCCGTCACCGGCAAACTCAACTGACAGCCAAGCAAGCTGGCCTTGAAGTGCGCCGGGAGATCATCCGCGCCTTCGTCCTCATGTTCATAGCCGGCCATGCCTTGTGGGATCAGCCGATTGAAAAAACGTTCGAAGTCGCGACGTACCGCCGGGTCGGCGTTCTCGTTGATGGTCAACGACGCCGAGGTATGCTGCAGCCACAAATGCACCAGACCGACCCGACATGCCTTCAATTCAGGCAGGCCGGCGAGTAACTCGTCCGTTACCAGATGAAAGCCCCGGGGCCTTGCCCGCAGGGTAATCAGAGTCTGTTGCCACATACAGTTCTCCGCACATTCGGCGCGCATTCTAGCGCGCTCAGGGAAAAAACAAAGGGTCTAATATTCCTTCAATGCTGTAAGTCATTGGCCCAAAAAAAACAGCTTCGATGAACACGCCTGGGAGCGAAGGAAAAAACCTTTCAGCTGTTCCCTTATCGACAAAAGCCAGACAAAAAAATGCCCGACGGGGTCGGGCATTTTTTTCTCGCGTTTCTTTCTCGAGAACTTACACGTTGTAGGCGCGCTCGTTGTGTTGCGCCAGATCGAGGCCGACCGACTCTTCCTCTTCGGTGATACGCAGCCCCATGACGGCGTCCAGCACCTTGAGAATGATGAAGGTCGCGATCGCGGTGTAGATCACCGTGAAGCCAACACCTTTGCACTGAATCCAGACCTGCGCCGCTATATCAGTCACGGTGCCGAAACCGCCCAGCGACGGAGCCGCGAACGCACCGGTGAGGATCGCGCCAAGGATACCGCCGATACCGTGCACGCCGAAGGCGTCCAGGGAGTCGTCATAACCCAGTTTGCGTTTCAGGGTGGTCGCGCAGAAGAAGCACACCACACCCGCCGCCAGACCGATAATCAGCGAACCCATCGGGCCGACCGTACCGGCCGCCGGGGTAATCGCCACCAGACCGGCAACCACACCCGAAGCGATACCCAGTGCGCTAGGTTTGCCGTGGGTCAGCCACTCGGCGAACATCCAGCCCAGGGCCGCAGCAGCGGTAGCGATTTGAGTCACCAGCATCGCCATGCCGGCAGTGCCGTTGGCCGCAGCGGCGGAACCAGCGTTAAAGCCGAACCAGCCGACCCACAGCATGGCGGCGCCCATCAGGGTGTAACCAAGGTTGTGCGGCGCCATCGGCGTGGTCGGGAAGCCTTTACGCTTGCCCAGCACCAGACAGGCCACCAGCCCGGCGACACCGGCGTTGATATGCACCACGGTGCCGCCAGCAAAGTCGAGCACGCCCCAGTCACCCAGCAGCGAACCCGGACCACTCCAGACCATGTGCGCAATCGGTGCGTAAATCAGGGTGAACCACAAACCCATGAAGATCAGCATCGCGGAGAACTTCATCCGCTCGGCAAAGGCACCGACAATCAGCGCCGGGGTGATGATCGCGAAGGTCATCTGATAAGTAACGAAAACCGCCTCAGGAAACAGCGCCGTAGGACCGGTAATACTGGCGGGCGTGATGCCGGCCAGGAAGGCCTTGGCGAAGCTGCCGACAAACGAGTTGAAGTTGACGACGTTTACTTCCATGCCAGTCGTGTCAAACGCCATGCTGTAGCCATACAAGAACCACAGGATGGTGACCAGACCGGTAATGGCAAAGCACTGCATCATCACCGAAAGAATGTTTTTGGAGCGAACCATGCCGCCGTAGAACAGCGCGAGGCCGGGAATAGTCATGAACAGCACGAGTGCAGTGGAGGTCAACATCCAGGCGGTATCGCCGGAGTTGAGGACTGGAGCCGCCACCGGATCTGCCGCCATGGCCAGGCTGGGCATTACGAGGGACAACAGGGCTCCTAGCCCTGCGAAATTACGCAGAGTCATATTGTTTTCTCCTGGGGCGTTGGGTTTGGTGGCTTAGATTGCGTCGGTGTCGGTTTCGCCGGTACGGATGCGAATAGCCTGTTCCAGATTGACCACAAAGATCTTGCCGTCACCAATCTTGCCGGTGTTGGCCGCCTTGGTTATCGCCTCGATAACCCGATCAAGATCCTTGTCGTCAATGGCGACATCAATCTTCACCTTGGGCAGAAAATCGACCACGTACTCCGCGCCGCGATACAGCTCGGTGTGACCCTTCTGCCGACCGAAGCCTTTGACTTCAGTAACGGTAATGCCCTGCACGCCGATCTCGGACAACGACTCGCGCACATCGTCCAGTTTGAACGGCTTGATGATGGCAGTGACTAGCTTCATGAAAACTCTCTCCCGAATTGGTGGACTTGCCCCAGGAAAACAAACCCGTCTCAAGTCTAAGCGCAGTGCCTGGCTTTGTAACGCATCGTCGGCCTGACTCAGCCATCCCGACGCCAGCTAACCGCTCCTGACGAAACACTTCCCCGTTCCGCCCGGCGCACTGCATTCGTCACAGCGACTGCATCAGTGCATGGGTTACCAACGACTAAGCAGAAAGCTTGCCATCTCGTGAAAACCCATTGATTTCAATCCCTTGGCCGCTGCAGCAGGCGTCTGTTTACAACCAGCGCAACAGATACGCACAACAACAGTGCGCGATCGCCCGCCAACATGCGCGAAAAGCGTGCATCCCTGCCTGCGCCATTGACTATAGACACTGCGTGATACACTGGCGGCCATCAGTTTTCAGGACACCTCCCATGCTCGCGCCCAAAGATCTCCTCGACGCCCTGAGCGGCCACGCTTCCCGCCTGTTCAGCGGCGACACCCCGCTGCCACGCAACGAAATCGAAAGCCAGTTCAAAGCCCTGCTGCAAAGCGGCTTCAGCAAGCTTGATCTGGTGAGCAGAGAAGAGTTCGACAGCCAGATGGTGGTACTGGCGCGCACGCGCGCTCGGCTGGAGAGTCTTGAAGCGAAGGTGGCCGAACTTGAAGCGAAGCTGAGTCCGCCTGCAGAATGACGTTATCGTCCACCCCGCTCCTCCTGTAGGAGCGAGGCTTGCCCGCGATAGGTCGGAACGACCTTCAAGCAATTCCGAATACCCCCACGCATCTCGGCTGATTCTTACAAAAGCCTTCAGCAATTCCCGCTTGCACAGCAAAACCTGGATCTCTACTCTCGTCCCCTGCTGAACATCAGCACTGGGTTTGGCGACCCGGAAGCTTGCGACGCACCGCGTCCACCATCCGATATCGGGCATTTCAATTCTCGATACGCGTCATGGCGGCTGTGTGTGGGAGACCTTCGGGTCTGCCGGTTTTCGCTTGCACCGGTTCGCCAACCCGCGCACAGCTGCCACCCCTATCGTTTGGCGACGATCAGTGGCAGTCACTTCAAGCGAATTTTGGGTACTGCATCATGGATGAAAATCATCTAATTCCCCACGTCTTCACCCGCCACAAACTCCACCTCCACGCACTCCTGCTGGAAAACCAGGCATGGTTCAGCGCCCGCGATCTTGGGCGTTTGCTCCGGCTTTTTCTGGATGAGCGCGCGTTGCGCAAACTTGATTCCGATCAGCGCCAGACCTTGCGGCTGCTTTGCCATGGCAAGGTTGAGCACACGCTACTGATCAGCGAGTCCGGGGTCTATGCGTTACTGGTCTATCACTACTGCCCGGAGTACCGGGGTTTGCGGGAGTGGCTGACTCACGATGTGGTCCCTGCGTTGAGGGATGCCCAGCAAGCGACTTCAAGCGAACGCCCGATTCTGAGCCTGCTGGATTGGCCGCAGATGTCCCTGAGCCTGTTGCACTGGAATAACCAGCCATGGATCCGGTTGCAGGATGTTCCACACATGCTGCCGGAGGGTGAGCGGCCACGGAGTGTGAGCAATGCACCTTGGTGGAAACGTGCTTCACGGTTGCTTCAATCGTTTTAAGCCCTGTAAAGAACGAACCCCACGCTTTGGCATGGGGTTCGATCAACAAGTCTGTCAGGCGCAGTGTGGAAGACGCTCAACCTGATCCCGGATCGCAGCGCCACGCTCGATTTCAGCTTTGCGCAGGTCGTAAGTCGATTGCAGGTTCAGCCAGAACTCGGGGGTGGTGTCCAGGCAAATGGCAAGCCTGAGCGCGACATCGGCACTCACGCCGCGGCGCTGAAGCACGATGTCATTCACCGTTGGGGTGGATACATTCAGCGCCCTGGCCAAAGCCGCTGCCGTAAGACCCAGAGGCTCAAGGTATTCCTCTTTAAGGATTTCGCCGGGGTGAACCGGGCGCATACCGTTCTTAGTCATTTCTCACCTCAGTGATAATCGACGATTTCGACATTTTCAGGTCCGCTAGGACCCCAGATAAAGCAAATTCGCCATTGAGCGTTGATGCGGATGCTGTGTTGCCCTTTGCGATTTCCCTCCAACGCTTCCAGGCGATTGCCCGGAGGAGACCGAAGGTCCATCAACACGGCAGCAGCATCAAGCATCGCCAGTTTCCGTTCCGCGACACTGAGAATGGCTGACCACAGACGGGTCCTACCGTTGCGAAACAAGTACTCGGTCTCAGAACATTTAAAGCTTACGATCATGATTAAAGCTTAACGTTATTCGTTAACGTGAAGTGTATAGTCAAGATACATAAATGCAACCTGCTCGCTCGTTCACCTCAACTATCCTTCCAAAACCGCAGGACGCGGCTTCCGCACCATCAAGGAATGATCTATGTCTCTGGCCATCGTCCACAGCCGCGCCCAGATCGGCGTGGACGCACCCGCTGTCACCGTTGAGGTCCATCTGGCCAACGGCTTGCCATCCCTGACGCTGGTGGGCCTGCCGGAAACGGCCGTCAAGGAAAGCAAAGACCGGGTGCGCAGTGCGATTCTCAATTCAGGCCTCGATTTTCCGGCGCGTCGCATCACATTGAATCTCGCTCCCGCCGATCTGCCAAAGGACGGCGGGCGCTTTGATCTGGCGATTGCCTTGGGGATTCTCGCGGCCAGCATGCAGGTTCCGACATTGACGCTGGACGATGTGGAGTGTCTTGGGGAGTTGGCGTTGTCCGGTGCCGTACGGGCGGTACGCGGGGTATTGCCGGCCGCACTGGCCGCCCGCAAGGCCGGACGCACCCTGGTGGTGCCGCGCGCCAATGCCGAAGAAGCTTGCCTGGCTTCCGGGTTGAAGGTAATCGCGGTCGATCATCTGCTGGAGATAGTCGCGCACTTCAACGGCCACACACCTGTCGAACCTTTTGTTTCCAACGGTTTGCTACTGGCGAACAAGCCTTATCCCGACTTGAATGAAGTGCAGGGTCAGCTCGCGGCCAAGCGAGCCCTGCTGATCGCCGCAGCGGGCGCTCATAACCTGCTGTTCAGTGGCCCACCAGGCACCGGAAAAACGCTGCTGGCCAGTCGCTTGCCCGGATTGCTTCCACCATTGGACGAGCATGAAGCGCTGGAAGTCGCAGCGATTCAGTCAGTCGCCAGCCATGTGCCGCTGAGCCACTGGCCACAACGGCCGTTTCGCCAACCCCATCATTCGGCATCCGGCCCGGCGCTGGTAGGTGGTGGCTCAAAACCGCAACCGGGGGAAATCACCCTCGCCCACAACGGTGTACTGTTTCTCGATGAACTGCCGGAGTTTGATCGCAAGGTTCTGGAGGTTTTAAGAGAGCCCCTGGAGTCCGGTGAAATCGTCATTGCCCGAGCCCGAGACCGGGTACGTTTCCCGGCACGCTTCCAATTGGTGGCAGCCATGAATCCCTGCCCGTGCGGTTATCTCGGCGAGCCCAGCGGACGTTGTCGCTGCACGCCGGAACAGATTCAACGCTATCGCAACAAGCTCTCCGGCCCTCTGCTGGATCGCATCGACCTGCACCTGACCGTCTCTCGCGAAGCCACGGCGCTCAACCCTGCGAAACCATCCGGCGATGACACCGCCAGTGCCGCTTTACTGGTCGCCAATGCCCGCGAACGGCAGCAACGGCGTCAGGGTTGTGCCAATGCCTTCCTCGACCTGCCGGGGCTGCGCCAGCATTGCCAGTTATCCACAGTCGATGAGAATTGGCTTGAGACGGCATGCGAGCGGTTGACGTTGTCGCTGCGGGCGGCCCATCGACTGCTCAAGGTAGCGCGCACGTTGGCGGACCTTGAGCAGGTCGACTTGATCAGCCGGGAACATCTGGCTGAGGCGTTGCAGTATCGACCGACGGGTCAGTAAGCCGCGTTTGTAATCATTTTTTTAAGAAAACCCTCATTTCCAATCGCTTTTTCTCAACGAATAATCGATTTTTCAGGTTTCCCCTCCCTCACCCCTTGCTCAGATCCACCAACGGCGTCTGCCGCACTTCGGTCTGTCGCCCGTTCTGAATCTCGTTGACTCGCTTCAGTGCCTTATCCACAGCCGGCTTATCCGCCAACAAGCTGTAATTGATCTGGAACTGACGCTGCTGCTTGGCACCGATAGTTGGCACCAGGTTCAGTGGCCGCTGATAGCGACGGTTGTAGGAGAAACTCGTGCCTGGTTCCAGGCCGGTAACGTAACCCTGGCCTTGGGTGTCGGTGTTTTTCCAGAGGGAGAACACAGGCAATTGCTCGGTGTTGAAACCGACCGCCACGCCCAGACTGCCCGCTTTGTTGTGCAGAACGGTGAGCGTGTCGCCCTTGGCGTCGGCGTATGGCACCACGTTGTAGACGGTTTCGTCGTAATCCTTGGTCGGACCTCGATAGGTTTGCCAGTCAGACAAATCCGCTTTGGCCTTGTCGTTGAACGGTGAGACTTGTTTCACCGGCGCGGCAAAACGGGCGCCTTGCTCCAGGAATGGCGTGCTGAAGTTGCTGTGATAAAGCGCCTGATATTCCTTCGGATAGTCGCCGTTGTTGGTCAGCGTGTCGTTGAGCGCAAAGCGCACGCTGCCGGGGTCGGTGACCAGTTCGGTCGCCACCGAAAAGTCGACTTTCTTGAAGGCCTGCTCTTTCAGCTCACCGCGCAGGCTGATGGCATAGGGCGGCTTTTCGTCGATATGCAGGGTGACCTTGTTCGCCGGGATATTGGCGGCGCGGCCATGCAGGGTCAGCAGCTCTCCGTTGTCCATGCCCGGATGGCCGACCCATTCGTAGCCACAACGGGTGACCAGTTCGTTGAAACCCTCCAGCCAGCCCAGTCCGCCGCGGCCGTTGAGCTCGATAAACGACGGGTTGACCACGTCCTTCACTGGAGAGTCCCAGCCCATGCGCACATTACCCACCGAGGCCTGCAGGACGTTCATTCCGCGAGTCGGCACCACGGACAGCTTCATTGCACCATTATCGATGTCGACAATGCTGACGCCCTCCTGACGACCACCATGCAGCGTGCGCATCGTCACGGAGAATGGCTTGGCGGTTTTTACTCCCAACTTTTCGCTGGTGATCTGAAAGTTTTGCGCGGCTTTGTCGGTATCGAGCAACACATAATCCCAAGCCATGGCTTGAGATGCAGCAGTCAGTGCGCTGAGGGCAACGATCAATTTGAGCGGGGTCATGGGAAAGCCTTTCTTGGAGTTGTGCAATTTTTATAGCGCTGATGAAACGATTCAGCAAGTATAAAAACGCACAGTTGAACGCCAATTGAGCTTTTGGCAGCGGATCCGTCACCTCGGTCATTTCGTGGGATTCGAGTTGCTTGTTCTGATGTCTTCGCGAGCAAGCTCGCTCCAGGGGGAAATCAGGGCGTCATCGTTTCAGCTCAGGCGCTCGACGTCAGGTAACTCCATCGCCTGGACTTCGCTCTGGAGAAAATCGCTGAGCCTGCGCAAACGCTCACCTCCTGGACGGGTTTTCGGCCAGACCAGGTAATAATTCTCACCGCTGGCGACGGCTGTCGGCCACGGCAGACTCAACCGCCCCTGCGCGACATCCTCAGCCACCATGAGCAGGTCGCCCATGGAAACACCGTAGCCACGGGCAGCGGCGATCATGCCCAGCTCCAGTGTGTCGAAGACCTGGCCGCCCTTGAGTGACACTTGTTCGGAGAGACCCATGCGCTCCAGCCAATTGCGCCAATCGCGACGGTCCGGCGTCGGATGCAGCAACTCGGCGCTAGCCAGGCGCGCGGCGTCCCAGGGTTGATCGCTCAATAGACTCGGCGCGCCTACCGGGATCAGCAGCTCGGGGAAAAGGTAGCTGGCCTCCCAATCCGGGGGAAAGTGCCCGTTGCTGAGCAGTACCGCACAATCGAAGGGTTCCTGGTTGAAGTCCACCGAGTCGACATCCATCCAGGCGCTGGTCAGTTGCACCTCGTTACCCGGTTGCAAATGCCGGAAACGGCTGAGGCGCGCCAGCAGCCAACGCATGGTCAAGGTCGACGGCGCCTTCATTCGCAGGATGTCATCTTCAGCGCGCAGGGTATTGCAGGCACGCTCCAGTGCCGAGAAGCCTTCACGTATCCCTGGCAGCAGCAGACGCGCAGCTTCGGTCAGCTGCAAGTTTCGACCGCTGCGCTGAAACAGACGGCAGGCGAAATGCTCTTCCAGCGTGCGAATGTGCCGGCTGACAGCGCTCTGGGTAATCGACAGCTCTTCGGCCGCACGAGTAAACGAGCTATGCCGCGACGCCGCTTCAAAAGCGCGCAAAGCGTAAAGAGGAGGAAGACGACGGGACATTGGGAGCGTTCCTATAGCGCAATGGCAAAACCCTACCAGAAACCTCGACGCATGAGTTTTAATCATGCGAGCAATCGTTTTTATCCCTTTGTGCACACGCCCGAGAGCGCCGAGAATCAACCCTTCCCCGCCCTTGTGAACAATCGAGACTGATGATAATGCAGCATCCAGCACGTATCGAACTCCGGGCCATCCTGCGGCTGGCCGGGCCGCTGATCGCCTCGCAGTTGGCACACATGCTGATGGTGCTCACTGACACTTTGATGATGGCCAGACTGAGCCCCGAAGCCCTCGCTGGTGGCGGTTTGGGCGCCGCCAGCTATACGTTCGTGTCGATCTTCTGCATCGGTGTGATTGCCGCGGTTGGCACCCTGGTTGCCATTCGCCAGGGCGCAGGCGACATCAAAGGCGCTACCCGCCTGACCCAGGCCGGGCTCTGGCTGGCCTGGCTGATGGCACTGGTGGCCGGTCTGCTGCTGTGGAACCTCAAGCCCGTTCTGCTGATGTTCGGCCAGACCGAAACCAACGTCCACGCCGCCGGCCAGTTCCTGCTGATCCTGCCATTCGCCCTGCCCGGCTACCTGAGTTTCATGGCCTTGCGCGGGTTTACCAGCGCCATCGGCCGCGCGACTCCGGTGATGGTCATCAGCCTGGGCGGTACCGTGGCCAACTTCCTGCTCAACTATGCGTTGATCACCGGCATGTTCGGCCTGCCGAAGCTCGGTCTGACCGGGATCGGCCTGGTCACGGCAATCGTCGCCAATTGCATGGCTCTGGCGCTGGCCTGGCATATCCGTCGGCATCCGGCCTACGACGCTTATCCGCTGCGTCAGGGGCTGTCGCGGCCAAACCGACAGTACCTGCGCGAGCTGTGGCGTCTGGGGCTGCCAATCGGTGGCACCTATGCGGTGGAAGTCGGCCTTTTTGCGTTCGCCGCGCTGTGCATGGGCACCATGGGCAGCACGCAACTGGGCGCGCATCAGATCGCGCTGCAAATCGTCTCGGTAGCGTTCATGGTTCCAGCGGGTATTTCCTATGCGATTACCATGCGCATCGGTCAGCACTATGGCGCAGGGCAATTGCTGGACGCCCGCTTGGCCGGTCGGGTCGGGATCGCCTTCGGTGGGGCCGCGATGCTCGGTTTCGCGATGGTGTTCTGGCTAGTGCCGAACCAGCTGGTCGGGCTGTTCCTCGATCAAAACGACCCGGCCTTTCGCGATGTGATCAACCTGGCTGTGAGCTTGCTGGCGGTGGCTGCCTGGTTCGAGCTGTTCGACGGCACGCAAACCATCGCCATGGGCGCGATTCGCGGGCTCAAGGACGCCAAGACCACCTTTGTGGTGGGCCTGGGCTGCTATTGGCTGATCGGCGCACCCGCTGCGTGGTTAATGGCCTTTACCCTCGGTTGGGGGCCGACCGGCGTTTGGTGGGGTCTGGCGTTGGGGCTGGCCTGCGCGGCAGTGAGCCTGACGCTGGCGTTCGAAGGGAAGATGAAGCGGATGATCAAAGGCAAGCCCTCATCGCAGAGGGCTCTGGAGCAAGGCATCGGCGACCTGTCGGCTTAGCAGAAATCCTGCACGGTTTGCTTGCAGGCGCCGAACGTCAAGTACTCGACCAATTCAACCAAGGGTAACGGCTTGCTGATCAGGTAACCCTGAACCTGATCGCAGCCGAAGCCGCTCAGTAACGCAAGCTGCTCCGGCGTTTCGACGCCTTCGGCCACCACTTCCAGGTTGAGGTTGTGCGCCAGATTGATCATCGCGTGGACCAGCTTGCGGTTCTCTTCGCGCAGTTCCATGCCGCCGACAAAGCTCTTGTCGATCTTCAGCAGCGCAATCGGCAGGCTGTTGAGGTGAACGAACGAAGAGAAGCCGGTGCCGAAGTCATCCAGTGAGAAACGCACACCCAAACGACCCAGCGCATCCATGGTCTGCTTGACCAGGTCACTTCGGCGCATCACTGCGGTTTCCGTCAGTTCGAACTCCAGCCATTGCGCCTCGACGCCACGCTCGGCAATCAGGCGACTCAACGTCGAGAGCAACTGACTGTCCTGGAACTGCCGGAACGACAGGTTGACCGCCATGTGCAACGGCGGCAGGCCGCGTTCGCGCAGAGCCTGCATATCCCGCAGGGCGCGGGAAATCACCCAATAACCGAGCGGCACGATCAAACCGCTTTGCTCGGCCAGCGGAACGAATTCGCTAGGCGGCAACAGGCCACGCTCGCCATGCCGCCAGCGCACCAACGCCTCGAGACCGACAATCTGCCCGTCTTCCAGGTTCAGCCGTGGCTGGTAATGCAGTTCCAGTTCGTCACGACGCAAGGCACGGCGCAGTTCGCTTTCGAGATCGGCGAGGCTGCGGGCGTTACGATTGATGCGCTCATTGAAAATATGAAAAGTGCAGCCTTGGGTGCTTTTGGCCTGTTGCATGGCGATATGCGCGTGCCACATCAGCGGGTCGGCACCGGCCCGTGTGCGGGCATGGGCAATACCCAGACTGCAGCCGATCAGCAGGCTTTCACCATCGACCCAATAGGGCTCGGACATGGCTTCGATAATGCGTTCAGCCATCCACTCGGCACGCTGCGGCGCCCGGCGGGTGTCGACCAACAAGGCAAATTCATCACTGCCCAGACGCGCCAGTTGATCGCCGGCTTCAAGCTGGCTTTTGAGCCGCGAGACCACCTGCAGGATCAGCCGGTCACCGGCCTGGTGACCGAGGGCATCATTGGCGTGACGAAAGTTGTCGAGGTCCAGATGACCCAGCGCAAGGCCACGCCCTTCATTCTCGGCAAGACGGGCCGCCAGCAAGGTCTGAAACCCCTGGCGATTGGCGATGCCGGTCAGCGGGTCCTGTTCAGCCAGGCGTTGCAAGGTGTTTTCCAGCACACCTCGCTCACGAACATGGCGCAGACAACGGCGCAACGTAGCAATATCCAGAGCATCGCGGACCAACCAGTCGCTGACACCGTCCGGTGCGACTACCGGTTCGTGCTCCAACAGCAATACCGTTGGCAAACTGCAGCGACCCGGAGCGGGTTGCAGGGCTGGAGTCGTCAATAACACCGCAGTGCGGTCGTCATCGAACAAACTACTGACCGACTCCCAGCTCGGCGCACTGATCAGCACAGCCGAGCTCCCCATCGGAGCCAGACACTCGCGCAACAACGCTGCCCACGCTGGCTCTTGGGCCAGAAGCAGCAAACGCAAGGGTTCGACAGGCGTAGACAAGCTAGCTCCCTAGACTCTGCAAAAGATGTTGGCGGCGGGCATTATGACGTGCCGATAAACACTGACCAATGCTATTGATTATCAAAAACCGGCTTGTACCGCTCAAACACGAACATTAGACGCAAATTCATTGCGCATCCTGCGGGAAAGTAACAAAACCGGCAAATTTAGATCGAGTGCTACGTCACAAGTCGCAGAGGAGCGGCAGAATCTTTCCAGCCTGTTAAAATGCCCGCCCATTTCGCAAGCGACCTCCTTTTCCGTCATGTCCCGACTCAATCCCCGGCAGCAAGAAGCCGTGAACTATGTCGGCGGCCCTCTTTTGGTGCTCGCCGGCGCAGGCTCCGGCAAGACCAGCGTGATCACCCGCAAAATCGCCCATCTGATCCAGAGCTGCGGCATCCGTGCGCAGTACATCGTCGCCATGACCTTTACCAACAAGGCCGCGCGGGAGATGAAGGAGCGAGTCGGCAGCCTGCTGCGCGGCGGCGAAGGCCGCGGGTTGACGGTGTGTACGTTCCACAATCTGGGTCTGAACATCATCCGCAAAGAGCATGCACGTCTGGGCTATAAGCCAGGGTTCTCGATTTTCGACGAGACCGACGTCAAAGCCCTGATGACTGACATCATGCAGAAGGAATACTCGGGCGACGACGGCGTCGACGAGATCAAGAACATGATCGGCTCGTGGAAAAACGACCTGATTCTGCCGCCCGAAGCCCTGGAAAATGCCCGCAACCCCAAGGAGCAGACCGCCGCCATCGTCTACACCCACTATCAGCGCACGCTCAAGGCATTCAACGCGGTGGACTTTGACGACCTGATCCTGCTGCCGGTAAAACTGTTCCAGGAGCACGCCGACATCCTGGAAAAATGGCAAAACAAGGTCCGCTACCTGCTAGTGGACGAATACCAGGACACCAACGCCAGCCAGTATTTGCTGGTGAAGCTGCTGATCGGCAAGCGTAACCAGTTCACCGTGGTGGGTGATGATGACCAGTCGATCTACGCCTGGCGCGGCGCACGCCCGGAAAACCTGATGTTGCTCAAGGACGACTATCCGTCCTTGAAAGTGGTAATGCTGGAGCAGAACTACCGCTCCACCAGCCGTATCCTGCGCTGCGCCAACGTGCTGATTTCGAACAATCCCCACGCGTTTGAAAAACAACTGTGGAGCGACATGGGGCACGGCGACGAAATCCGCGTGATCCGCTGCCGCAACGAAGACGCCGAAGCCGAGCGCGTGGCCGTGGAACTCCTCACCCTGCACCTGCGCACCGACCGGCCCTACAGCGACTTCGCCATTCTTTATCGCGGTAATTACCAGGCCAAGCTCATTGAGCTCAAGCTTCAGCATCACCAGATTCCGTATCGCCTCTCCGGCGGCAACAGCTTTTTCGGACGTCAGGAAGTCAAAGACCTGATGGCTTACTTCCGCCTGCTGGTGAACCCGGACGACGACAACGCCTTCCTGCGGGTGATCAACGTCCCACGCCGGGAAATCGGTTCGACCACCCTGGAAAAGCTCGGCAACTACGCCACTGGGCGCAAGATCTCGATGTACGCCGCTACCGAAGAAATTGGCCTTGGCGAGCACCTGGACAGCCGCTTCACCGATCGCCTGACGCGCTTCAAGCGCTTCATGGATCGCGTACGTGAGCAATGTGCGGGAGAGGACCCGATTTCCGCACTGCGCAGCATGGTCATGGACATCGATTACGAGAACTGGCTGCGCACCAACAGTTCCAGCGACAAAGCCGCGGACTACCGCATGGGCAACGTCTGGTTCCTGATCGAGGCGCTGAAGAACACCCTGGAAAAAGACGAAGATGGCGAAATGACCATCGAAGACGCCATCGGCAAGCTGGTCTTGCGCGACATGCTCGAACGTCAGCAGGAAGAGGAAGACGGCGCCGAAGGTGTGCAAATGATGACCTTGCACGCCTCCAAGGGCCTGGAATTCCCCTACGTGTTCATCATGGGCATGGAAGAGGAAATTCTCCCTCACCGCTCCAGCATCGAAGCCGACACCATCGAAGAAGAACGCCGCCTGGCCTACGTCGGAATTACCCGAGCTCGTCAGACTCTGGCCTTCACCTTCGCTGCCAAGCGTAAGCAATACGGCGAGATCATCGACTGTGCGCCGAGCCGCTTCCTCGATGAACTGCCGCCGGACGACTTGGCCTGGGAAGGCACCGACGACATCCCTACCGAAGTCAAAGCCGTTCGTGGCAATACCGCATTAGCGGATATA
This sequence comes from Pseudomonas sp. GW821-FHT01E05, assembly GCF_059422425.1. NCBI lineage: Bacteria > Pseudomonadati > Pseudomonadota > Gammaproteobacteria > Pseudomonadales > Pseudomonadaceae > Pseudomonas > Pseudomonas sp. GW821-FHT01E05. Next base: position 310,995 of record NZ_JBWKWW010000001.1, on the reverse strand, counting down.
CGCGCAATGTTAAAGCGCTAAATTGACTACTTTTTAACCGAACACTTTTTATCAGAGCTTAGGCGCACAAAGCGCTAAAAGAGGAAGTTCCGTGGAAGCCCTGCACAAGAAAATTCGCGAAGAAGGCATCGTGCTTTCCGATCAGGTCCTGAAAGTCGACGCCTTTCTGAACCACCAGATCGACCCGCAATTGATGAAGCTGATCGGCGATGAGTTCGCCACCCTGTTCGCAAATTCGGGCATCACCAAGATCGTTACCATCGAAGCTTCGGGTATTGCTCCGGCGATCATGACCGGACTGAATCTCGGTGTGCCGGTGATTTTCGCCCGCAAGCATCAGTCCCTGACCCTGACCGAAAACCTGCTGTCGGCGACTGTGTACTCGTTCACCAAGCAGGTCGAAAGCACCGTGGCGATTTCTCCACGGCACCTGACCAGCAGCGACCGCGTGCTGATCATCGATGACTTCCTGGCCAATGGTAAGGCCTCGCAAGCGCTGATCTCGATCATCAAACAAGCCGGCGCCACCGTGGCAGGCCTGGGTATCGTGATCGAGAAGTCATTCCAGGGCGGCCGTGCCGAGCTGGACGCTCAGGGCTATCGCGTTGAATCCCTGGCCCGGGTGAAATCCCTGGCGGGCGGCGTCGTGACCTTTATCGACTAATCCGCCACACCACAAACCCCCTGCGGGAGCGGGCTTGCTCGCGAATGCGGTTTGTCAGTCACATCAATGCTGGATGTGCCGCCGTCTTCGCGAGCAAGCCCGCTCCCACATTTGATCGTCGCTGGTAGTTACTTCGCGGTGGCCTGTAGACCTGCCAACAGCAATCGCTGATACAGATCCTCGCGCAGGCCCTCAGGTTTCGTCAGTTGCATCCGTTCAAGATGAGCCGGGTATTGCGATGGCTGCGGCGCATCCAGCGCGGCCTTGCCCAGCTCGAGAATCTCGGTGAGCTTGAACTTGCTCTTCAACCAGTTGAGCGCCCGCAACAGATCACGCTCCTCGTTGCTGAAGTCGCTGCCCAACGGATACTCCGGAAAAAGCTGGGAATGCCGTGCCTGAATCGCCTGCAGACGCTGCGGGTTGTTGTCGGTGAAACGTGGATCAAGACGGAAGTCCTTGGGCAACTTGCCGACTTTCTGTGCCTGCTCGATCAAGCCCTGCTGGAAGCGTGAATCGCTGATACTCAGCAAGGCCTCGATCACCGCCGCATCGGTCTTGCCGCGCAGATCGGCGATGCCGTACTCGGTCACCACGATGTCGCGCAGATGCCGCGGGATCGTGCAGTGACCGTAATCCCAGACCATGTTCGAACTCACTTCGCCGCCTGATTCGCGCCAGCTGCGCAAAATCAGGATAGAACGCGCACCCTCCAGCGCATGGCCTTGGGCAACAAAGTTGTATTGCCCGCCGACACCGCTGAGTACCCGCCCATCCTCCAGTTGATCCGCCACCCCGGCACCGAGCAGGGTCATGGTAAAGGCACTGTTGATGAAACGTGCATCCTGGCGCTGCAACCGCTTGAGCTGTTCATTGCCGTACAGCTCATTGATGTAGCTGATGGCGGTCATGTTGAATTCAACCAGCTTGCTCGGCGGCAACTCGCGTAACCGCTGATAGAAACTGCGCGGCCCGAGAAAGAACCCGCCATGCACTGAGATACCGCCCTGCTGTGCGGCCTCATCCAGCGCTCCGGCATTCGCCTGCTCTTGCAGCGCAACCTGCGCATAAACCTTACGCCTTACGATTCCTGCATCGGCCAGAACCAACAGCCCGTTGACGAACATTTCGCTGCAACCGTAAAGCCCTTTGGCGAAGGGCTCGACGCCGCCTTCACGCTCGATCAGACGCTGCCAGTGTGTGACATCGATCTCCGCCAACAGCGCTCGATAACCGTCGTTATCCGCTTGACGTGCCAGCAGTGCTGCAGTCAGCGCATCGCCCATGGAGCCGATGCCGATCTGCAATGTGCCGCCATCGCGCACCAAAGTACTGGCGTGCAGCCCGATGAAATGGTCCTGCAAGCCCACGGGCATATTCGGCGTGGAAAACAGCGTTGTGTGGTCCTCCTCGTCGATCAGCAGATCGAAGGCGTCACTGCCGATTTCCGCATGGCCCGGCATGTAGGGCAGATCGCGATGAACCTGGCCGAGCAGCAGAATGGTTTCTCCCGCCGCGCGGCGCTTGGCGATCATCGGCAGCAAGTCGAGTGTGATATCCGGGTTGCAGCTCAAGCTCAGGCGATCCGCCTGTGGATCACGAGCGACCAGTTGCGCGACCAGGTTCAAACCGGCGGCATTGATGTCCCGCGCGGCATGGCTGTAGTTGCTGCTGACGTAGTCCTGTTGAGCGGGCAGGCTGTTGAGCAAACTCCCTGGCTGCATGAAGAACTGCTCGATGCGGATGTTGGCCGGCAGGCTGTCGTGGTGCAGATCAGCGAGATAATCCAGTTCCGTATAATCGCCGAATACACGTTCGACAAAGGGCTCGAGAAAGCGCCGTTGCAAGCCATCACCCAAGGATGGGCGACCCAGACTCAGGGCTGTGTAGATCGTCAGCCGTCGCCCGGGCAGTTGTGCAATGCGTTGGTACAGCGCGTTAACAAAAGCATTGGGTTTGCCAAGGCCCAGCGGCAAACCCATATGAATATGCACCGGTAAACGTGCGAGCACAGCATCGACCGCATGCTCGATTGAACAGGACTGCACCATCTGACCCTCCGTGGACGCGCCTTGAGCCGGGGAGGGACTGAGCTTGCCGGGTCTTTGCTGCAAAGAACAGCCTTGAGGCCAAATCTCGGGCACAAAAAAGCCGCTTGTAAGCGGCTTTTTCGCGGAAGATGGGGCTTATTTCAGGCCGGACATCTTCTGGATTGCGCCTTTGAGATCGCTATCGGAGCAATCGGCGCAGGTGCCTTTGGGCGGCATCGAGTTGATGCCGGTAATGGCTTTGGCCAACAGGCCGTCAAGACCACCTTGCTCTTTGGCGCGCTTGCCCCAGTCGGCAGCGTCGCCGATTTTTGGCGAACCCAGCAGGCCGGTGCCGTGGCAAGCATTGCAATGCTTGGCAATCACGTCGTCAGGGGTTTTCGCACCGCCGCCGCCCGCCGAAGCAGCGACTTCCATCCCCTTGCACTCTTGACCTTGTACACAGACCTGGCCGACTGGTTCAAGGCGTTTAGCGATATCGTCGTTGGTCGCAGCTTGAGCGCTGACTGCCCAAAGGGCCAATACGGTTGCTGGTGCAGCCAGCATTTTCATAATTAGGTTCACGCGTACACCCTCAATGGTGGCTAGTCACGCCCACGGCCACGGTTCGCAGGCGGGCGCAAGTATAGCGGTTAGCCTGCCACACTGAAACAACCCTAAAGTCGAAGGGGTATTAGTCGCGGCGGAAAACTAACCAGAGCGCCTGCACAAACCTTGCTGGACGCCTTCCTCTTAGAAATTCGCTGGCGTGGCTGCGCTGATTAGCCGCGCCGGCGCGTCGAACGGATTACGGAAACGGTGCGGCTTGGTGCTTTCGAAGTAGTAGCTGTCACCGGCCTCAAGCACGAATGTCTCAAGCCCCACCACCAACTCCAGACGACCTTCCAGGAGAATCCCGGTCTCCTCACCTTCGTGGGTGAGCATTTCGCCGCCGGTATCGGCGCCTGGTGGGTAAATCTCGTTGAGAAAAGCGATTGCCCGACTCGGATGAGCCTTACCAACCAGCTTCATGGTGACCGCGCCATCGGAGATATCGATCAGTTCGTGAGCTTTATAGACGATCTGAGTCGGTTTTTCCTGGAGGATTTCTTCGGAAAAGAACTCGACCATGGACATGGGGATACCACCAAGAACCTTCCTCAGCGAACTGATCGAGGGACTGACGCTGTTTTTCTCGATCATCGAAATGGTGCTATTGGTGACCCCCGCACGCTTGGCAAGCTCACGCTGGGAAAGACCTTTCAGTTTACGGATCGATTGCAGTCGTTCACCGACGTCCAATGCATTAGCCTCCCAGGATTCAGGTTGTAGGGTATTGAGCGTTATCATGGCGACAGCGTTCAGTATTTACAACACTTGGGCCTGAATCCGCTTCAGGAAGGCGACTTCCGGTAAGGCAGAGTGCCCTTTAGCTCCCGGAATAGAGCAGTGGCACTCGGCGCAGGTTGCAGAAAATCTGATAAGGAATAGTGTCGGCAGCCATCGCCACGTCGCTGGCAAGGATGTTCTTGCCCCACAACTCGACCGTCGAACCGAGGCCGGCCTGCGGTACATCGGTCAGATCAATGCACAACATGTCCATCGATACCCGCCCAAGCAGCTGACTGCGTTGACCAGCCACCAACACTGGCGTACCGGTAGGCGCCTGACGCGGATAGCCGTCGGCATAACCCATGGCAACCACGCCAATACGCATTGGTTTGGGCGTGATGAACTTCGCACCGTAACCAACCGGTTCGCCGGCGGGCAGCTCACGCACGCTGATCACTTTCGATTCCAGGGTCATCACTGGCTGCAAACGCGCAGCCACCGCATTGGCCTCCTCGAACGGAGTCGCGCCGTAAAGCATGATGCCCGGGCGCACCCAGTCACTGGGAATGTTCGGCCAACCGAGAACCGCCGGCGAGTTGCGCAAACTGACCTGAGCCGACAACCCCTGGCGAGCGGCTTCGAACACCGCGACCTGCTCGGTACTGCGGGCGCAATGGAGCTCATCGGCGCGGGCGAAGTGGCTCATCAGGACAATCTTTGCCACTTTGCCACTGGCCAGGAGTCGTTGATAGGCCCCTTGATAATCCGCCGGATGCAGTCCGACGCGGTGCATGCCCGAGTCGAGCTTGAGCCAGATGGTCAGCGGCTTGGCCAGTGCGGCTTTCTCGATCGCCTCGAGCTGCCACAACGAATGCACCACACACCAGAAATCATGCTCGACGATCAGCGCCAGCTCATCGGCTTCGAAAAACCCTTCGAGCAACAGCACCGGCGCACGAATACCGGCTGCACGCAGTTCCAGCGCTTCCTCGATACAGGCCACGGCAAAACCGTCAGCCTCAGCTTCCAGAGCCTGGGCGCAGCGCACCGCGCCATGGCCATAAGCATCGGCCTTGATCACGGCGAGAGCCTTGGCTCCCGACACTTCGCGGGCCAGTTGGTAGTTGTGACGCAGAGCTTGAAGATCGATCAGGGCACGGGCAGGACGCATGGCGGCAGACTTCTAGGCGGTCATGAGGGAAGAAAAAACCGGCGCTGGCTGACAGCGTGAACCACCAACAGCGCCGGGAGAGGGATCGTTGTTACTTAAAGCGTTACTTAAGGCAGAGCGGCCACAACCGACAGCTCAACCAGAATTTCCGGCTCGCAGAGCTTGGCTTCGACGGTTGCGCGGGCAGGTGCCACACCTTTTGGCAGCCACTTGTCCCAGACAGCGTTCATACCGGCGAAGTCAGCGTCGATGTCTTTCAGGTAGATCGTCACCGACAGCAGACGATTCTTGTCGGTCCCGGCCAGATCCAGCAAACGCTCGATGTTGGCAAGGGTTTCACGGGTCTGCTGTTCAATCCCGGCGTTCATATCGTCGCCAACCTGTCCTGCCAGATACACGGTATTGCCGTGTACAACGATCTGGCTCATGCGCTCATTGGTGAGCTGGCGCTGGATTGACATGTTTAGCTGACTCCTTGGGATTGTTATCGTAACGAGAAATATCGAGGCCTTCGGCACTGATCTGCGGCGTTTTCTTCGCCATCAGGTCAGCCAGCAAGCGACCAGAACCACACGCCATGGTCCAGCCGAGCGTACCGTGACCGGTGTTCAAAAACAGATTGCGCAACGGTGTGGCACCGACAATCGGTGTGCCATCCGGTGTGGTCGGACGCAGGCCGGTCCAGAAACTGGCCTGGGACAAATTACCGCCCTGAGGATAGAGGTCGTTGACGATCATCTCCAGGGTTTCGCGCCGACGCGGATTGAGCGACAGGTCAAAACCGGCAATTTCAGCCATGCCACCGACACGAATGCGGTTGTCGAAACGGGTGATCGCGACCTTGTAAGTCTCGTCGAGGATAGTCGAAGTCGGGGCCATCTCCGGGTTGGTGATCGGCACGGTCAACGAGTAACCCTTGAGCGGGTACACCGGCGCCTTGATGCCCAGCGGCTTGAGCAACTGCGGCGAATAGCTGCCGAGTGCCAGCACGTAGCGGTCAGCGGTTTCCAGCTTGCCGTCGATCCACACACCATTGACCCGATCACCCACGTAGTCGAGGCGCTGAATGTCCTGGCCGAAGCGGAATTCCACACCCAGTTTCACAGCCATTTCGGCCAGGCGGGTGGTGAACATCTGGCAGTCACCGGTTTGGTCATTCGGCAAGCGCAAGGCACCGGCGAGGATGTCGGTGACGCTGGCCAGTGCGGGTTCAACGCGGGCGATGCCAGCGCGGTCGAGCAGTTCAAAAGGTACGCCGGACTCTTTGAGCACCGAGATGTCTTTCGCCGCGCCATCGAGTTGCGCCTGTGTGCGGAACAGCTGGGTAGTCCCCAGGCTGCGTCCTTCGTAGGCAATACCGGTTTCGGCGCGCAGTTCGTCGAGGCAGTCACGGCTGTATTCGGACAGACGGACCATACGCTCTTTGTTCACCGCATAGCGGCTGGCGGTGCAGTTGCGCAGCATCTGCGCCATCCACAGGTATTGATCAATCTCGGCAGTGGCCTTGATCGCCAGCGGCGCGTGGCGCTGCAACAGCCACTTGATGGCTTTGAGCGGCACACCCGGCGCGGCCCAGGGCGAGGCATAACCCGGCGAGACCTGGCCTGCGTTGGCGAAACTGGTTTCCATGGCAGCGGCCGGCTGGCGGTCGACGACCACCACCTCAAAGCCGGCCCGAGCCAGATAATAGGCACTGGCGGTACCTATGACGCCGCTACCCAAGACCAGAACGCGCATTTTCATATCCCTCATCGCGGCTTACCGCTGACGTTTGTTGTTCAGAGCGAAGATGCGCGCAGTGTAAAAAACATTTGCCAGTGCTTTTCACTATATAAGTGCCTATATTTGGCGAGAATTCTCGGCAAAAACCCTTTTCACGGAGGCGCATCCCCTATGCGTACCAACACCCAGACCAAACGTGAGCTGGACAAGATCGACCGCAACATCTTGCGCATCCTGCAGGTGGACGGGCGCATTTCCTTCACCGAACTGGGGGAAAAGGTCGGCCTGTCGACCACACCCTGTACCGAGCGGGTACGTCGTCTGGAGCGCGAAGGAATCATCATGGGCTACAACGCCCGGCTCAACCCGCAGCACCTCAAGGGCAGCCTGCTGGTATTCGTCGAGATCAGCCTGGACTACAAATCCGGCGACACCTTCGAAGAGTTCCGGCGAGCCGTGCTGAAGCTGCCCCATGTGCTGGAGTGCCATCTGGTGTCGGGCGACTTCGACTATCTGGTGAAAGCACGGATTTCAGAGATGGCGTCGTACCGTAAATTGCTGGGCGACATCCTGCTTAAACTGCCCCATGTGCGGGAGTCCAAGAGCTATATCGTGATGGAAGAGGTGAAGGAGAGTTTGAATCTACCGATTCCGGATTGAGCGCATCACGCTCGTTCCCACGCTCTGCGTTGGAACGATCATTTCAAACCAGAACCTGCCGCGTGCTGGCCATGTACTCATGGATCTGCTTTTCGACTCGCGGATGAATCAACTCCACCGGGCGGCGGCCATTGGGGCATGGCAAGGTCGGCGTAGTGCCGAATAGACGACAGATCAACGGACGCTCGTCGTACACCGTGCAACCGTTGGGGCCCAGGTGAACGCAGTTCAACTCATCCATCGCCGCTTCCTGCTCGGCCGCCGTCTTGCGCGGTAAACGGGACATTTCTTCGGTCGAAGTGGTCACCGGACCACAGCAGTCATGGCAACCGGGGACACACTCGAACGAGGGGATCTGCTGCCGGAGAGTGCGAATTTTCTGGCTGTTGCAGCTCATCGAAGCGGTTACCGGGAAAGTGGATGGATTGGAATTTTGCCTTAAAAGCCACGTTCCAGACAGCGCCAGCCGACCAGTGTTGCCGCACCGGAAAGGTCCGGCTTATGCTCCGTAAAGTTTTCCAAACACAATAATCTGGATTATGCACATGAATGCCCGTGCTCAGAAACCTGTCCCGAGCAACCAGCACACCGCGTCTTACTACGCCGCCAGCAGCCTGCCGCAGCCCGACCATCCGGTGCTCACAGGTGAGTTACAGGCCGACGTCTGCGTGGTCGGCGGTGGCTTCTCGGGGTTGAACACGGCGATCGAACTGGCCGAACGCGGTTTGAGCGTAGTGCTGCTGGAAGCGCGCAAGATTGGCTGGGGCGCCAGCGGGCGCAACGGCGGGCAGCTGATTCGCGGTGTCGGCCACGGCCTCGATCAGTTCGCCAATGTGGTAGGCACGCAAGGCGTGCGTCAGATGAAGTTGATGGGGCTTGAGGCGGTGGAAATAGTCCGCCAGCGGGTCGAACGTTTCCAGATCGCCTGCGACCTGACCTGGGGCTATTGCGATCTGGCCAACAAACCTCGCGACCTTGAAAGATTCGCCGACGATGCCGAAGAACTGCGCAGCCTCGGTTATCGTCACCAAACCCGCCTGCTGCAAGCCCATGAAATGCACACTGTGGTCGGCTCCGACCGTTATGTCGGCGGTTTGATCGATATGGGCTCGGGGCATCTGCATCCGTTGAATCTTGCGTTGGGCGAAGCCGTCGCCGCGCAGCAACTGGGCGTCAAGCTGTTCGAGCAATCGGCCGTTACCCGCATCGATTACGGCCCTGAAGTTCGTGTTCACACCGCTCAGGGTTCAGTGCGGGCCAAAACGTTAGTGCTGGGCTGCAACGCCTACCTCAACGGACTCAACCCGCAACTCAGCGGCAAAGTGCTGCCAGCCGGCAGCTATATCATCGCCACCGAACCCTTGAGTGAAGCCCAGGCTCACGCGTTATTGCCACAGAACATGGCGGTCTGCGATCAACGGGTAGCGCTGGATTACTACCGTCTCTCGGCGGACCGGCGCTTGCTGTTTGGCGGTGCTTGTCACTATTCCGGGCGCGACCCGCAGGACATCGCCGCTTATATGCGGCCGAAAATGCTGGACGTATTCCCGCAGCTGGCCGGGGTGAAGATCGACTATCAATGGGGCGGGATGATCGGCATCGGCGCCAATCGCCTGCCGCAAATCGGACGGCTCAAGGACCAGCCGAATGTGTATTACGCCCAGGCCTACTCAGGTCATGGCGTAAACGCCACGCACCTGGCCGGCAAGTTGCTGGCCGAGGCCATCAGCGGCCAGCAGAGCGGCGGCTTCGATCTGTTCGCCCAGGTTCCACACATCACCTTTCCCGGCGGCAAATACCTGCGCTCTCCGCTGCTGGCGCTGGGAATGCTCTGGCACAGGCTGAAAGAGCTGACCTGAGGCGATTACCGGAACGAGCCCTCCCCGCGTAGCAGCTGCCGCCAGGCTGCGTTCGGCCGCGAAGCGGTCGTAGAACGGTAGGCCTCGATCTCACAGGAAAACCGAGGTGGCCGGATTACGACTGCTGCGCAGCCGGACGCAGCCTGGCGGCAGCTGCTACATAGGGATGTGTTTCACACCCTAAATCCGCCAAAAAGGTTTCAACCCTTCTTGCCGCGCCTGTTCACGGCTCAAGCCGATGTCGCGCAACTCCTCGGTCGTCAAATCGAGCAGGGTTTTGCGGGTGCGCAGGCGATGCCAGAACAGGCCCCAACGGCTCAGACCGGACGGGGCGTTGCGCATAGTCGCCGCACGTGACCCTTTCTCCTGCCCTGCCACTAGTTCCTGACTGTGTAATGTGAGCCGCACATCGCTCAAGCCGTTCATTTTTCTGCTCCTGTTTACTTGGGTAGCCATGAGCAGACATGATGCGTGGGCGTCAAAAACCATTACAGATTCAAAGTAGCTGTATTATTTCCATACAGAATTTCCAATCGCAGCACTGAATCCTGTATTTTTGCTCCATCTGTACTGCTTATCCGAATCGATCCCATCGAGGCCCCGCCATGACCCTTTACGTCAATCTTGCTGAACTGCTCGGCACGCGTATCGAACAGGGCTTCTATCGCCCTGGTGACCGGCTGCCTTCGGTGAGGGCCTTGAGCGTCGAGCACGGGGTCAGCTTGAGCACGGTGCAGCAGGCCTATCGGGTGTTGGAAGACAGCGGATTGGCGACGCCGAAGCCCAAATCCGGCTATTTCGTCCCGGTCGGCCGCGAGTTGCCGGCGCTGCCCGCGGTCGGTCGCCCCGCACAACGGCCGGTGGAAATTTCCCAGTGGGATCAGGTACTCGAATTGATCCGCGCCGTACCGCGCAAGGATGTCGTCCAGTTGGGCCGCGGCATGCCGGACATCACCACGCCGACCATGCAGCCGCTGCTACGTGGCCTGGCGCAGATCAGCCGCCGGCAGGACATGCCCGGCCTGTATTACGACAACATCTATGGCACCCTGGAATTGCGTGAACAGCTTGCCCGGTTGTTGCTCGACTCCGGTTGTCAGCTAGGTGCCAGCGATCTGGTGATCACCACCGGCTGCCATGAAGCGCTGTCCACCAGCATTCGCGCCACCTGCGAGCAAGGCGACATCGTCGCCGTGGACTCGCCGAGCTTTCACGGCGCCATGCAGACCCTCAAGGGCCTGGGCATGAAAGCCCTGGAAATCCCCACCGACCCGCTCACCGGGATCAGCCTCGAGGCCCTGGAGCTGGCGTTGGAGCAATGGCCGATCAAGGCCATACAGTTGACCCCCAACTGCAACAACCCGCTGGGCTACATCATGCCGGAGTCGCGCAAACGGGCCTTGCTGACCCTGGCCCAGCGCTTCGACGTGGCGATCATCGAGGACGATGTGTATGGCGAACTGGCCTACACCTACCCGCGCCCACGGACCATCAAATCCTTCGACGAAGACGGTCGCGTCCTGCTCTGTAGTTCGTTCTCGAAAACCCTGGCACCGGGTTTGCGCATTGGCTGGGTAGCGCCAGGGCGTTACCTGGAGCGGGTGCTGCACATGAAATACATCAGCACTGGCTCGACTGCACCGCAACCACAGATCGCTATCGCCGAATTCCTCAAGGCCGGACATTTCGAGCCGCATTTGCGGCGCATGCGCACGCAGTACCAACGTAACCGCGACTTGATGATCGACTGGGTCAGCCGTTACTTCCCCGCTGGCACCCGCGCCAGCCGCCCGCAAGGCAGCTTCATGCTGTGGGTCGAGCTGCCCGAGGGCTTCGACACCTTGAAACTGAATCGCGTGCTGCTTGAACAAGGCGTACAGATCGCTGTCGGCAGTATCTTTTCGGCCTCAGGCAAATATCGCAATTGTCTACGGATGAACTACGCTGCCAAGCCGACGGCACAGATTGAAGAAGCTGTGCGCAAGGTGGGGGCTGCGGCAATCAAGCTGCTGGCCGAAACCGATGGCGTCGTCGACTGACCTTTGACCACAAGCCAGCGTCCACATGACGACAACCGCCGCCAATCGGGACGATCCGACTTGAGACCCACACGGGCACTGCACTTTCTTCTGCTTTTCGCCCTGACCCTGGGCGGTTGCGCCACGTTCGACGTACCGCGAGAACCTTGCCAGCGGCGGATTCGGCGTTTGGTCGTTCGATCCAGTCCCAGGCAGCGCCTTATAAGGGCCGCTCCGGCTTTCGCTTGCTGTCCAACAGCAGCGAAGCTTTCATGGCCCGCGCCGAGCTGAAATTTCACCGACATCGACATGCTCAGCGTCGGCCCGGAGCGGATGCTGTGAGCTGCCGAAGGTTCGGGCCGCGTTCGCACGAGCTTTCAGGACTACCAACTCCCCGATAAACGTTACACCGGCTGCACAGCGCCAAATGCCCCTTGGCGCGATACAAGAATCACCAACCCTAAAGCCCCGGCCGCCATTAGCAACGGCAAGGCATGCCCGCTGATCCACTGACTGCCCGCTCCTGCCGCCAACGGTCCGATCAGGCAGCCAATGCCCCACAACTGTGCGACATGGGCGTTGGCGCGGACCAGCGCATCGTCGCGATAGCGTTCGCCGATCAGAATCAGCGACAAGGTAAACAACCCACCGGCACTGGCTCCGAACAGCACCCATAGCGGCCAGATCAGCAACGTGTCGATCAGCAGCGGAATCGCCAGGCTCGACACCAGCAGAACCATTGCACAACCGGTAAACAGCGTACGGCGCGACAGCCGATCAGCCAGCGCGCCAATCGGCAGTTGCAACAAGGCATCGCCAACCACCACCGTGCTGACCATAGCCAAGGCCATTTCGGTGGTGAAACCCTGGCGCAAACAATAGACCGGCAACAAGGTCAGTATCATCGCCTCGAACGCGGCAAACAGCGCCACCGCCCAGGCAATCGCCGGCAACCCTCGGCAGAAACCCAGCAAGTCGCTCAAGGTTACGCTGAGCGACTCGCTGGTCGGCGCTCCACTGCGCCCCAGCAGCAGCAACGGCGAGACCACCAACAGCCCGACGCCAACCCAGAAACCAAAATCCCTTTCGGTTCCCAGAACACCCAGCAGCAACGGCCCGGACAGTTGGCTCAAGGCATAACTGCTGCCATACAGCGCCACCAACCGTCCACGCCATTGCTCCACCACCAACTGGTTGATCCAGCTCTCGCCGAGGATGAAGACTATGGTCAGGATGACCCCGATCATCAGGCGCAGTACCAGCCAGATCGGGTAGCTGGGCAACAGCGCCAACAGACCGATGGAGATTGCTCCCGCCCACAGACACAAGCGCATCAAGGCCGCTGTGCCGAAACGTGCCGCCAGGCGACTCGAGATCCTGGCGCCCAGAAGCACGCCAATCGCCGGCATCGCCGCCATCACACCAATGGCGAACGAGCCATAGCCCCAACTTTCCAGCCGCAGCGACACCAGAGGCATACTGACACCCAGCGCCAGACCGACACTCAGGACAGACGCCAATACGGCGAAATAAGTCGCCCAACGCATTACCACGCTCCTGTGGATTGTTGTTTTTTACATGCCATAAAAAGCAATGTGGGAGCGAGCTTGCTCGCGATGACGGCGCAACATTCAACATTGACGTCGACTGTCATACCGCTATCGCGAGCAAGCTCGCTCCCACAAGGGATCTGCGTTGTATTGAGCCCCGGATGCGACCGGGGCCCGCCACAATTTACAGCTTGATCCAGGTCGCCTTCAGTTCGGTGTACTTGTCGAACGCGTGCAGCGATTTGTCACGACCGTTACCCGATTGCTTGAAGCCACCAAACGGTGCGGTCATGTCGCCGCCGTCGTATTGGTTGACCCAGACGCTACCGGCACGCAAGGCCTTGGCAGTCAGGTGAGCCTTGGAAATATTGGTTGTCCACACCGCTGCGGCCAGGCCATATGGCGTGTCGTTGGCGATCTGAACGGCTTCTTCCACGGTGTCGAAAGCAATAACCGAAAGCACTGGGCCAAAGATTTCTTCCTGAGCGATTTTCATCGCGTTGCTCACGCCGTCGAAAATCGTCGGCTCAACATAAGTGCCACCGGTTTCCTGCAGGATGCGCTTGCCGCCGGCCACCAGTTTGGCGCCATCGGAATGACCAGCCTCGATGTAAGACAGCACGGTGTTCATCTGCTGGGTGTCCACCAGCGCACCAACGTTGGTCGCCGGGTCCAGGGGATTGCCAGGTTTCCAGCCTTTGAGGGCTTCGACCACCAAAGGCAGGAAGGTGTCCTTGATCGAACGCTCGACCAGCAGACGCGAACCGGCGGTGCAAACCTCGCCCTGGTTGAAAGCGATGGCGCCGGCTGCGGCTTCGGCGGCGGCCTGCAAGTCCGGCGCATCGGCGAACACGATGTTCGGGCTCTTGCCACCGGCTTCGAGCCAGACGCGTTTCATGTTCGATTCGCCGGAGTAGATCAGCAATTGCTTGGCAATCTTGGTCGAACCGGTGAATACCAGCGTGTCGACATCCATATGCAAGGCCAGGGCCTTGCCGACGGTGTGACCGTAGCCCGGCAGCACGTTCAGCACGCCAGCCGGGATACCCGCCTCAACGGCCAGTGCAGCAATACGGATGGCGGTCAGCGGCGACTTTTCGGACGGTTTGAGGATCACCGAGTTACCCGTGGACAGCGCCGGGCCGAGTTTCCAGCAGGCCATCATCAACGGGAAGTTCCACGGCACGATGGCAGCGACAACACCCACCGGCTCGCGAGTCACCAGACCCAGCTGATCGTGCGGCGTGGCGGCGACTTCGTCATAGATCTTGTCGATGGCTTCGCCGCTCCAGCTCAGCGCTTGCGCTGCGCCTGGAACGTCGATGCCCAGGGAATCGCTGATCGGCTTGCCCATGTCGAGGGTTTCAAGTAGCGCCAGCTCTTCGGCGTGCTTTTTCAGCAGGCCGGCGAAACGAATCATTGTGGATTTGCGCTTGCTCGGTGCCAAACGCGACCAGACACCGGAATTGAATGTGGCGCGGGCATTTTCTACTGCGCGCTGGGCGTCGGCGGCGTCACAGCTGGCGATCTTGCCCAGCAGACGGCCATCGACCGGGCTGATGCACTCGAAGGTCTCGCTGGAGACCGCTTCGGTGTATTCGCCATTGATATAAGCACGGCCTTCGATCTTCAGATCGCTGGCACGTTGTTCCCAATCGGCACGAGTCAGGGTGGTCATACGAGTGTCCTCCTCTTATTGAATACAAGCGCCACGCGTTCTACGCAGGCACCCTCAAGAATTCTGCCCGGCCAGCCTTCACATCGGCCCAAGGCACCTGCCACCCTAAACCAGCGGCACCACAAGTTTCAATATATTTGACACAATGCCATCAAACGGCCTTGCGATGTTCATTTTAATAAACATAGACTTTGGGCTTTCCAGCCATTCGCGCCGCAATCACGGGGGATAAAAAGAATGAGCATCCAAGACATCGTAGACTTCAACCAGGCCAACACCAAGGTGGAACGCTTTCGCCCAGCGCAGGAAAAAATCCTCAAGGGCGACCCCGAGCAAACCCTCTACAACCACTACAACAGCCCTTGTGGCCAGATGAACGCGGGCGTGTGGGAAGGTGCGGTGGGTCAGTGGCTGGTGAACTACACCGAGCATGAATATTGCGAGATCGTGCAGGGCGTTTCCGTTTTGCGCGACACAGAAGGCAACGCCAAGACCTTGCGCGCCGGCGATCGCTTCGTCATCCCGGCCGGTTTCAAAGGCACTTGGGAGGTGTTGGAACACTGCCGCAAGATCTACGTGGTGTTTGAACAGAAGGCTTGAATCGCAGGCACAAAAAAACCCGCCAAAAGGCGGGTTTTTTTGTCAGAAGCAAAACCAATTACTTGATTTTGGCTTCTTTGTAGATCACGTGCTTGCGAACAACCGGATCGAATTTTTTGATTTCGATTTTGTCCGGAGTGGTGCGCTTGTTCTTATCAGTGGTGTAGAAGTGGCCAGTGTTAGCGCTCGACACCAAACGGATCAATTCACGCATGATTCTCTCCCTTAGACCTTAGCGCCATTGCGGCGAATTTCGACCAGCACGACATCAATGCCACGCTTGTCGATGATACGCATGCCTTTGGCAGATACGCGCAGACGCACAAAACGCTTCTCGGACTCGACCCAGAAGCGGTGATGCTGCAGGTTCGGCAGGAAACGACGACGGGTTTTGTTGTTTGCGTGGGAAATGTTATTCCCAGTCACCGGACCCTTACCGGTAACTTGACATACTCTCGACATGCCTCAGCCCTCTAAAACCACATGCCCAACCCGGCATGGGTTGGCCGCTTAATCTCTCAGTCATTTGGCGCCAGGCGCCGCGTTTCTTTAAGGGTCTTACCGGCTACACCTACAAGCGAAGGAACCGGGCCCCTAGAAAAGAGCGCTGCTTTATACCAGAAAGACCCCATAGCAACAACAGTCGGTGTGATCTGTCTTTCATAAAGTCCCGGTTTTCTTGCTCCGGGCGCCCAAACCAAAGGCTGACAAAGGTAGTTACCGCTCGTCGCTGAGCTTGGGATTTGATGCCCTACCCGCGACCTACCGACAAAGATTAGCCGTAAATTGCCCCGATAAAATGCCCAAAAAGCGGATGCTTTCCCGAAAACAAGGCTCTGGCTTTGTCAGAAAAGCCGATTATCTGGCAATTTACCACTTAATAAACAACAAACCTGAAAAGTGGCAATCTGAAAAATTGGATAGTCATTTTCAAAAGAGGCCACTAGGGTAAGCCTTTTCCAGACTGCACTCGCAGATGGGCCTTCGATCTGCAAAGGAAACTGAATATGCGTCTCGCTGCCCTAACGCTGCTGCTCGCCCCTCTTCTGAGCCCGCTGGCCCATGCCGCCGCCCTGAGCGTCTGCACAGAGGCCAGCCCGGAAGGATTCGATGTCGTTCAATACAACTCGCTGACGACCACCAATGCGTCCGCTGACGTACTGATGAACCGACTGGTGGACTTCGATACCGCCAGCGGCAAAGTGGTCCCCAGCCTCGCTGACAGCTGGGAAGTCTCCGTCGACGGCCTGACCTATGTCTTCAAACTGCATCCGCAGGTGAAATTTCATCGCACCGATTATTTCAGCCCAAGCCGCGAGCTCACCGCAGAAGACGTGAAGTTCAGCTTCGAGCGGATGCTCGACCCCGCCAACCCATGGCATCAAATCGCCCAGAGCGGCTTCCCGCATGCCCAATCAATGCAATTGCCGGCCCTGATCAAAAAGATCGACGCGCTTGACCCGCTGACTGTGCGCTTCACCCTCGACCATCCGGACTCGACTTTTCTTGCGACCCTGAGCATGGGTTTCGCATCGATCTACTCCGCTGAATATGCCGACCAATTGCTCAAGGCTGGCACCCCGGAAAAGCTCAACAGCCAGCCGATCGGCAGCGGCCCGTTCATTTTCGGGCGTTTCCAGAAGGACGCGTCGATTCGCTACAAGGCCAACCGCGACTACTTCGCCGGTAAACCTCCGGTGGACAGCCTGGTGTTCGCTATCACACCAGACGCGAACGTGCGCCTGCAAAAATTGCGGCGTAACGAATGCCAGATTGCCCTGTCGCCCAAACCGCTGGATGTGCAAGCTGCCAGCCAGGAAACGGCGCTGAGAGTCGAGAAAACACCGGCTTTCATGACCGCCTTCGTCGCCATCAACAGCCAACACCCTCCGCTGGACAAACCTGAAGTCCGCCAGGCAATCAACCTTGCCTTCGATAAGACCAGCTACCTCAAAGCTGTCTTCGAAGACACCGCCCAACCCGCTAACGGCCCTTACTCACCCAACACCTGGAGCTACGCCAAGGAGCTTTCGGGCTACCCCCATGACGTTGCAAAAGCTCGGGATTTGCTGGTAAGGGCCGGACTTAAGGACGGCTTCAAAACCACGATCTGGACCCGCCCGACAGGCAGCCTGCTCAACCCGAATCCAAGCCTTGGCGCCCAGCTGTTGCAAGCAGATCTGGCCGAGATCGGCATTCAGGCCGAAATTCGGGTGATCGAATGGGGTGAGCTGATCCGCCGTGCGAAAGCCGGTGAGCACGATCTGCTGTTCATGGGCTGGGCCGGCGACAACGGCGACCCGGATAACTTCCTCACACCGCAATTCTCATGCGCCGCGGTGCAGTCCGGCACCAACTTCGCCCGCTACTGCGAGCAAGGCCTGGACAAGCTGATCAGCGCCGGCAAGACCACCACCGAGCAAGGTGTGCGCAGCAAGCTGTACCAACAGGCTCAGGTGCAAATCCAGCAACAGGCGCTCTGGCTGCCGCTGGCGCACCCGACCGCCTTCGCCCTGACGCGCAAGGAGGTTCAAGGCTACCAGGTCAGCCCGTTCGGTCGTCAGGACTTCTCAAAGGTCAGCATCAAGCCCTGAGCCTTTGTGCGGCTACATCCAGCCGTACTCGGCCATCGACAGGGGGTCGCCATCACCGATGATGAAATGGTCGAGCACTCGTACATCTATCAGATCCAGCGCCTTCTGCAGGCGCTTGGTCAGTACGCGGTCAGCCTGACTCGGCTCGGCGATGCCCGAAGGGTGGTTATGACACAGAATCAACGCCGCCGCGTTGTGCGCCAAAGCACGCTTGACCACCTGCCGGGGATAGACGCTGGTGGTGTCGATCGTGCCTCTGAACAACGCCTCGAATCCCAGCACGCGATGCTTGGCATCCAGAAACAAACAGCCAAACACTTCGTGCGGCTCATGACGCAACAACGCTTTGAGGTAATCGCGTACGGCTAACGGACTTTCCAGCACGGAGTCCCGCCGCAACGTCTCGGCCAAGTGCCGCCGGGCCATCTCCAATACCGCCTGCAATTGGGCAAACTTCGCCGGACCCAGCCCCAGATGGCGGCTGAACGTCAGCTGATCCGCCTCCAGCAATGTCCGCAGGCTGCCAAATTGAAGTAGCAGGTGTCGCGCAAGATCGACGGCACTTTTGCCCGCAACCCCGGTTCGTAGAAAGATTGCCAGTAACTCGGCATCGGAAAGGCTCGCCGAACCTTGATCAAGAAGCTTCTCCCGCGGGCGCTCTGCCGCAGGCCAATCGCGAATGCTCATAGCACCTCCATGTGTGTGTGGGCGCCGCTGTTCCATAGCGGTCGCTGTGCTATCTTAGCCCATCTTTTTTGCGTGCGATTTCACCTGGGGAGGGGGCATCGCACCCGCAACGTAGTCATCACTGAACTGAAAGGCAGGCCTATGCAGCGGCTGTATCGGAAACGCATTGTTCTCGGCGTCGGCGGCGGCATCGCCGCCTATAAGAGCGCCGAGCTGGTTCGCCGACTCCTCGACCAGGGCGCAGAAGTGCGCGTGGTCATGACCCGTGGCGGCAGCGAGTTCATCACCCCGCTGACCATGCAGGCCCTGTCGGGGCACCCGGTCCATATGGACTTGCTCGACCCTGCAGCCGAGGCTGCAATGGGCCATATCGAGCTGGCGAAGTGGGCCGACCTGGTGCTGATCGCCCCCGCCACTGCGGACCTTATCGCCCGCCTGGCGCAAGGCATTGCCGATGACCTGTTGACCACCCTGGTACTGGCCACCGACGCCACCGTCGCCATTGCACCGGCCATGAACCAGGCCATGTGGCGCGATCCGGCCACCCAAGCCAACACCCAATTGCTCGAAAGCCGTGGCCTTCGGGTATTCGGCCCGGCCTCTGGCAGCCAGGCCTGCGGCGATGTCGGCATGGGCCGCATGCTCGAAGCCAACGATCTCGCACTTTGTGCCGCCGAATGTTTCCAGCGCCAGTCGCTGACCGGCAAGCACGTGCTGATCACCGCCGGCCCGACTCAGGAAAACATCGATCCGGTGCGCTACATCACCAACCACAGCTCCGGAAAAATGGGCTTCGCGCTGGCGGAAGCAGCTGTTGAAGCCGGTGCCCGTGTGACCTTGATCACCGGCCCCGTGCATTTGCCGACCCCAGACCGCGTGACGCGAATCGACGTAGTCAGCGCCCGGGACATGCTCGCCGCCTGCGAAGCCGCGATCCCCTGCGACCTGTTCATCGCCTCCGCGGCGGTCGCCGATTACCGCCCCGAAGTCGTCGCCCCACAGAAACTCAAGAAAGATCCTACGAACGGCGACGGCTTGCTGCTGCAGATGGTACGCAACCCAGACATTCTGGCCACCATCGCCACCCGCCCCGACCGTCCGTTCAGTGTCGGCTTCGCTGCCGAAACCGAACATCTGCTCGACTACGCTGCACGCAAGTTGAAAGACAAAAACCTCGATCTGATCGTCGCCAACGACGTAGCCAACCCGAGCATTGGCTTCAACAGTGAGGAAAACGCCTGCAGCGTGATTGACCGGGAGTTGCATGCAACTCTCTTTGCCCAGACCAGCAAGGGCAAGATTGCCCGCCAGCTGATCACTTTTATCGCCGAACGTCTGAACCAGGTTTAACTCGCATGCACGCTTTACAAGCCAAGATCCTCGACCCACGCATTGGTAACGAATTCCCGCTGCCGCACTACGCCACGCCTGGCTCTGCCGGGCTCGACCTGCGGGCAATGCTCAAAGAAGACACCCTTCTTGAGCCTGGCCAGACCTTGCTGATCCCCACTGGCCTGTCCATATACATCGGCGATCCGGGTCTTGCCGCACTGATTCTGCCGCGCTCGGGCCTGGGTCATAAGCACGGTATCGTGCTGGGTAACCTGGTCGGCCTGATCGACTCCGACTATCAGGGCGAACTGATGGTTTCTTGCTGGAACCGCGGCCAGACCGCGTTCAACATCGCCGTTGGCGAGCGCCTCGCACAGCTTGTTCTGGTGCCGGTGGTTCAGGCGCATTTCGAGCTGGTCGAAGAGTTCGACGAAAGCCAGCGCGGCGCAGGCGGTTTCGGCCACTCCGGCAGCCACTGATTACTTCAAGGCAGGTCAGACTCTCAACCCGACCTGCGCAATACGCGTTGCATTTCAGGATGAATTCAGCGGAGGCGTTATTTGAAAGGCATCAAGCCCGGCACGAAGGCCCTGGATGGGCCCACGTTGCGTGACGCTCGTCAGACGAGGCGTTTACCTCACGAACTCTATGACGCAAATGCCGTCCAACCCTTCAGCTTGAGCCTGCCGGTACCTGATGTCCCGGCAAATTCCGCATTCGCCCAGACCTTACGACCCGCAGTGCCGCAGCGCCGCGCCAACCCGGCACCCCGGGTGTCGAGCGGACCTGACCGCTGTTCCAGGATACCGACACTCTCGATATCGACCCCCTCAACGAAAACCAGGACTTCCTGAGATTGGAGCACCCCCAGTGATGAGCAGCACCGCCCAAGTTGCACCCAAATTCCCTGACAGCATTTTTCGCGCATACGACATTCGTGGTGTTGTCCCGAAAACCCTGACCGCCGAGACCGCTTATTGGATCGGCCGCGCCATCGGCTCCGAAAGCCTGGCCCAGGACGAACCGAATGTCTCGGTCGGCCGTGATGGTCGCCTGTCCGGCCCAGAGCTGGTCGAGCAATTGATTCAGGGCCTGCACGACAGTGGCTGCCATGTCAGCGATGTCGGCCTGGTGCCGACCCCGGCGCTGTATTACGCCGCCAACGTTTTGGCCGGCAAGTCTGGCGTCATGCTCACCGGCAGCCACAACCCGTCGGATTACAACGGTTTCAAGATCGTCATTGCCGGCGATACCCTGGCCAACGAACAGATCCAGGCCCTGCACGAACGCCTCAAGAGCAACAACCTGAGCAGCGGCAAGGGCAGCATCACCAAGGTCGATATCCTTGATCGCTACAACACCGAAATCGTCCAGGACATCAAACTGGCTCGCCGCCTGAAAGTGGTGGTCGATTGTGGCAACGGCGCCGCCGGCGTGATCGCCCCGCAGCTGATCGAAGCCCTGGGCTGCGAAGTGATCCCGTTGTTCTGCGAGGTCGACGGCAACTTCCCGAACCACCATCCGGATCCGGGCAAGCTTGAGAACCTGGTGGACCTGATCGCCAAGGTCAAGGAAGTGAACGCCGACCTGGGTCTGGCCTTCGACGGCGATGGCGATCGCGTCGGTATCGTCACCAATACCGGCAGCATCGTCTTCCCCGACCGCCTGCTGATGCTCTTCGCCAAGGACGTGGTTTCACGCAATCCTGACGCGGAAATCATTTTCGACGTCAAATGCACCCGCCGTCTGACTCCACTGATCAAGGAATACGGCGGTCGCCCGCTAATGTGGAAGACCGGGCACTCATTGATCAAAAAGAAAATGAAGCAAACTGGCGCCCTGCTTGCAGGCGAAATGAGCGGGCACATCTTTTTCAAGGAGCGCTGGTTCGGTTTCGACGACGGTATTTACAGCGCCGCACGCCTGCTGGAGATCCTCAGCAAGGAAAAATCCAGCTGCGATGAGCTGTTCGCGACCTTCCCGAACGATATTTCTACGCCGGAAATCAATATCCATGTGACCGAAGAGAGCAAATTCAGCATCATTGATGCACTGCACGATGCCCGTTGGGGCGAAGGCGCCGAACTGACCACCATCGATGGTGTGCGAGTCGACTACGCCAAAGGCTGGGGCCTGGTTCGCGCCTCCAACACCACACCGGTGCTGGTGCTGCGTTTCGAGGCTGATACCGAGGCCGAGTTGCAGCGCATCAAGGACGTGTTCCACGCCCAATTGAAACGTGTTGCCCCTGATCTTCAACTACCGTTCTGATCGACTAGATAGTTTCACCGGAGACCTGAATGACCCTCGAACGCGATGCCGCCGCCAATACCGCCAAGGTTCTATCCGAAGCGCTGCCTTACATTCGCCGCTACATCGGCAAGACGCTGGTGATCAAATACGGCGGCAATGCCATGGAAAGCGAAGAGCTGAAAACCGGCTTCGCCCGCGACATCGTGCTGATGAAGGCCGT
The DNA here is from genome assembly GCF_059422425.1 of Pseudomonas sp. GW821-FHT01E05. Classification (NCBI taxonomy): domain Bacteria; kingdom Pseudomonadati; phylum Pseudomonadota; class Gammaproteobacteria; order Pseudomonadales; family Pseudomonadaceae; genus Pseudomonas; species Pseudomonas sp. GW821-FHT01E05. The sequence continues at coordinate 288,631 of NZ_JBWKWW010000001.1, read as the reverse complement.
AGGGATCAACCCGGTGGTCGTGCACGGTGGCGGTCCGCAAATCGGCGATCTGCTCAATCGCCTGTCGATCGAGAGCCACTTCATCGATGGTATGCGCGTCACGGATGCGCAGACCATGGACGTCGTGGAAATGGTCCTCGGCGGCCAGGTGAACAAAGACATCGTCAACCTGATCAACCGTCACGGCGGCAGTGCCATCGGCTTGACCGGCAAGGACGCGGAGCTGATTCGCGCGAAAAAGCTCACCGTCACCCGTCAAACACCTGAAATGACCACGCCGGAAATCATCGACATCGGCCACGTTGGCGAAGTGGTCGGAATCAACACCGACCTGCTGAACCTGTTGGTCAAAGGTGATTTCATCCCGGTCATCGCACCTATCGGTGTCGGTGCCAACGGCGAGTCATACAACATCAACGCCGACCTGGTGGCTGGCAAAGTGGCTGAAGCCCTCAAAGCCGAAAAGCTGATGCTGCTGACCAACATTGCCGGCTTGATGGACAAGCAAGGCAAGGTCCTGACGGGCCTGACCACCGAGCAGGTCAATGAGTTGATCGCTGACGGGACCATCTACGGCGGCATGCTGCCGAAGATCCGTTGCGCACTGGAGGCGGTGCAAGGCGGCGTCACGACCTCGCACATCATCGACGGTCGCGTACCTAACGCAGTGTTGCTGGAAATCTTCACCGACACCGGTGTGGGCACATTGATCAGCAATCGCAAGCGCCACTAAGCGATGCAAACAAAAGGCCCCGCTCAGCATGCTGAGGGGGGCCTTTTTTATTGCGGTTCAAACCCTGGCGAAGTTCAGATCCCGAACTGCGCGCGGTAGGCTTCCACCGCCGGCAGGTGCTGCTTGAGCTGCGGATCATCAGCCAGGAACTGCAGAACCTGGGTCAAGGACACAATGCTGACCACCGGAATGCCAAAGTCACGTTCGACCTCCTGAATCGCCGACAAATCACCGTTGCCACGCTCCTGGCGGTTCAGGGCAATCAATACACCGGCAGCCTTGGCGCCCTGGGCCTGGATGATTTGCATGACTTCACGGATGGCCGTGCCTGCAGTGATCACGTCGTCGATGATCAATACATCGCCAGCCAACGGCGCGCCGACCAGGCTGCCGCCTTCGCCGTGAGCTTTGGCTTCCTTGCGGTTGAAACACCAGGGCAGATCGAGCTGGTGGTGCTCAGCCAACGCCACAGCCGTCGTGGCCGCCAAAGGAATGCCTTTGTAGGCCGGACCGAACAGCACGTCGAAGGAAATACCGCTTTCGACAATGGCCGCCGCATAGAAACGGCCAAGCTGCGCCAGCGCCGAACCGCTGTTGAACAGGCCTGCATTGAAGAAGTAAGGACTGGTACGCCCGGACTTCAGGGTGAACTCACCGAAGCGCAAAACGCCGCGATCGATGGCAAAACGAATGAAATCGCGCTGATACGCCTGCATGAAAAAAGCCCCAATATCACGGATTTAGCTAATTAGGTAGACCTCGGGTATCATACACGCACGTGATTTTTGGGGCCATTTATGCGGATCATCAGTGTGAACGTCAATGGTATTCAGGCTGCAGTCGAGCGTGGTTTGCTCAGTTGGCTGCAAGCACAGAATGCCGACGTCATCTGCCTGCAGGACACCCGCGCCTCCGCCTTTGAACTGGACGACCCAGCCTTCCAACTGGATGGCTACTTCCTTTATGCCTGCGATGCCGAAGTCCCCGCCCAAGGTGGCGTGGCTTTGTATTCGCGGCTGCAACCGAAGGCTGTCATCAGCGGTCTTGGTTTCGAGACGGCAGACCGCTACGGGCGCTACCTGCAAGCCGATTTCGACAAGGTCAGCATCGCGACCTTGCTGCTTCCATCAGGGCAGAACGGCGATGAAGACTTGAACCAGAAGTTCAAGCTTATGGACGACTTCGCTCGTTACCTGGATAAACAGCGACGCAAACGTCGCGAGTACATTTATTGTGGCTCGCTCTACGTGGCGCAACAGAAGCTGGATATCAAAAACTGGCGCGACAGCCAGCAATCTCCTGGATTCCTGGCGCCTGAGCGGGCCTGGATGGACGAGATTGTCGGCAACATGGGTTATGTCGATGCCCTGCGTGAAGTCAGCCGCGAAGGCGATCAGTACAGCTGGTGGCCGGACAACGAACAGGCCGAGATGCTCAACCTGGGTTGGCGTTTCGACTACCAACTGCTGACTCCTGGCCTGCGTCGCTTCGTACGTAGCGCACGCCTGCCACGCCAGCCGCGCTTCTCGCAGCATGCGCCGCTGATTGTGGATTACGACTGGACGCTGACCATCTAAGCGTCTTTTCGCGGTACAAAAAAGCCGACAGCAATGTCGGCTTTTTTGTGGGCGTCAATTTTACTTGATCAGGCGCCAGGTGAAGGGATAGCGATACGGCACCCCGTCATTGGCCTTGATGCCGCCGATGATCGCCAGCACCAAGGCACCAATCGCTACCAGCCCGAACAGGAAAAACCCGATTATCACCGCCATCAACAAGAAGCAGATGGCCGATGCAATGGCGACGGTGATCTGAAAGTTCAGCGCCTCCTTGCCCTGCGCATCGATGAAGGGGTCCATCTCGCGCTTCAACTGCCAGAGAATCAGCGGCCCGATCAGCGTACCGAAAGGAATCCAGATCCCCAGCAAGGCGGAAAAGTGACAAAACATCGCCCATTGGCGAACCTCCCGGCTCGGCGTAGGCAGTGGAAGCTGCTCTTCACTCATGTCGCTCTCCTTGCTGGATGCCAGGGCAATCAGTCAGCCAGTGCAGCCTTTTGCAGTTCAAAAATGTCGTTCATGCCTTTGCTCGCCAAAGCCAGCATCGCGTTCAGCTCTTCAGGCTGGAACGGCGCACCTTCGGCAGTTCCCTGAACTTCAATGAAACCACCGGTGCTGGTCATCACGACGTTGAGATCCGTCTCGGCAGCCGAGTCTTCCAGATAGTCCAGATCGAGCACAGGCTCGCCTTGGTACATACCCACCGAAACTGCAGCGATCATTTGCTTGAGCGGGTCGCCACCTTTCAGGCCGCCACGCTTCTTGATCACTTTCAAGGCATCGATCAGCGCAACCATGGCGCCGGTAATCGACGCGGTGCGAGTGCCGCCATCGGCCTGGATCACATCGCAATCGACGAACAAGGTGACATCGCCCAGCTTGGACATGTCCAGAGCGGCGCGCAGGGAACGGCCGATCAAACGCTGGATCTCGAGCGTACGACCACCTTGTTTGCCACGGCTTGCCTCACGCTGGTTACGCTCACCCGTGGCACGCGGCAGCATGCCGTATTCAGCAGTCAACCAACCCTGACCCTGGCCCTTAAGGAAGCGCGGCACGCCATTTTCGACGCTGACCGTACAAATCACTTTGGTATCACCGAACTCGACCAGTACAGATCCCTCGGCGTGTTTGGTGTAGTTGCGGGTGATGCGGATCGAGCGGAGCTGATCGGCAGCGCGACCACTTGGACGTTTCATAGGGAAATACCTGTACGGGGACGGAAATCTGCCGAGCATTATAGAGCCCGGAGCGCCGAGTGGGCACTTCTAAAAAACCTGCGCCGCGACCGAAGGCTCTGGACAAGGGCCTGGCGCCGGACGGCGACGGCTTGCAGCCCTTTGTCACACGCGCAATTTGGGAGCATTCGCTGCACTGCGTTACAATCCTGCGCCTTTGCAGCCTGTCGGCTTTAATTTATCAATCAGGCCCGCTGAACCCATCGGGGTTTGTAGCAGGCCCGAATCGCGAGGTACCTCCATGGTGCATAGCATGACCGCCTTCGCCCGCGTCGAAAAAGCCGGCATTCAGGGCACGCTGAGCTGGGAGTTGCGCTCGGTCAACAGCCGCTACCTGGAGCCGCACCTGCGTCTGCCGGAGTCTTTTCGCGACCTCGAAGGTGCTGTGCGCGAAGCGCTGCGCCAGGGCTTGTCCCGCGGCAAACTCGAATGCACCCTGCGCTTCACCGAAGAAACCACCGGCAAGCCTTTACAGGTTGATCGTGAGCGCGCCGCACAATTGGTGGCTGCAGCCGAGACCGTGGCCAGCCTGATCAAACACCCCGCGGCCTTGAACCCGCTGGAAGTCCTGGCCTGGCCGGGCGTACTGGTGGCCGACGCGACCGACCCGCAAGCGCTGAACGCGCAAGCCCTGACGCTGTTCAACCAGGGCTTGAAAGAGCTCAAGAGCGGCCGCGAGCGCGAAGGCGCGGAGCTGGCCCGCCTGATCAACGATCGCTTGAGCTCCATAGAAGAAGACGTTGTGACCCTGCGTGAGCTGGTCCCGCAAATGCTCGCGACCCAGCGCCAGAGAGTCCTGGACCGTTTCGCCGACATGAAGGCCGAGCTGGATCCGCAGCGCCTGGAACAGGAGATGGTCATGCTCGCACAAAAGAGCGACGTGGCCGAAGAACTGGACCGGCTGAGCACCCACATCATTGAAGTTCGCCGCGTGCTCAAATCCGGTGGTGCCGCCGGTCGGCGCCTGGACTTCCTGATGCAAGAGCTCAACCGCGAAGCCAATACACTGGGCTCCAAAGCCTTCGACCCGCGCAGCACCCAAGCGGCGGTCAACCTCAAAGTGTTGATCGAGCAGATGCGCGAACAAGTGCAAAATATTGAGTAAGGCTACCCCGACATGACCCACAGCACCGGCACCCTCTACATCATTTCCGCCCCGTCTGGCGCGGGCAAGACCAGCCTGGTCAAGGCCCTGATCGACGCTCAGCCGCAAATTCGCGTTTCGGTTTCCCACACCACCCGCGCCATGCGCCCCGGTGAAGTCGACGGCGTGAACTACAACTTTGTCGACCGGGCCGAGTTCGTGCGGATGATCGAGCATGGTGATTTCCTGGAGCGCGCCGAAGTGTTCGGCAACCTCTACGGCACTTCGCAGAGCCATTTGCAGCAGACCCTGGATGAAGGTCACGACCTGATTCTGGAAATCGACTGGCAAGGGGCCGAGCAAGTGCGCAAGTTGATGCCCCAGGCTCGCTCGATCTTCATTCTGCCGCCGTCCCAGCAGGCCTTGCGCCAACGCCTGACCAATCGCGGCCAGGACAGCGACGAAATTATCGAAGGCCGGATGCGCGAAGCCGTCAGCGAGATGAGCCATTACCTCGATTACGACTTCCTGATCATTAACGATGACTTCGCCACTGCACTGGACGATCTGAAAGCTATCTTCCGCGCCAATCAGCTGCGCCAAAAGCCTCAACAACAGCGTTTCGGTAAATTACTCGCTGAACTGTTGGGCTAAAGACCTCTTCCCAAAAACGCTGCAAGGGCTTTACATTGGCACTTGTAGCGCGTTGGAGAGCTGGGCGGAAAATCAGCGCTTCCCTAAACGCTGGTGATTTTTTAAACTGTTGAGTCCGCTCGCCCATCCGGGCAGCGCGCATATTGCATTTGCTACGAGGAATACCATGGCCCGCGTAACCGTTGAAGACTGCCTAGATCACGTGGCTAACCGCTTTGAGCTGGTCATGCTCTCTACCAAACGTGCTCGTCAATTGGCGACCGGTGGCAAAGAGCCAAAGCTGGCCTGGGAAAACGACAAACCTACCGTAATGGCGTTGCGTGAAATCGCAGCAGGTTTGATGAGCTATGAAGTCATCGCTGAAGCTGAAATCGTTGAAGACGAACCGCTGTTCGCAGCGTTCGAGGACGAGTCCAACGAGGCCGTCTAAGCCTATGCCTGGTCGACGTAGCACGGCGCGGGGTCACAGCCATCGGCAGGAGTCATCATGCCGAGCATAGACGCCCTCGCCGATCGCTTATCGACCTATCTCGGCACGGACCAGGTCAACCTGGTTCGCCGAGCGTACTTTTATGCCGAACAAGCCCACGACGGCCAACGCCGGCGCAGTGGCGAAGCCTACGTCACGCACCCGTTAGCGGTCGCGAATATTCTTGCCGACATGCATATGGACCATCAAAGCCTGATGGCGGCCATGCTGCATGACGTGATCGAAGACACCGGTATTGCCAAGGAAGCGCTCTCGGCGCAGTTCGGTGAAACCGTGGCCGAACTGGTCGACGGGGTCAGCAAACTGACCCAGATGAACTTCGAGACCAAAGCCGAAGCCCAGGCCGAAAACTTCCAGAAAATGGCCATGGCCATGGCCCGCGATATTCGCGTGATCCTGGTCAAGCTGGCCGACCGCCTGCACAACATGCGAACCCTGGAAGTGCTGTCCGGCGAAAAACGCCGGCGGATCGCCAAGGAAACCCTGGAAATCTATGCGCCCATCGCCAACCGCCTGGGCATGCACAGCATCCGCATAGAGTTCGAAGACCTTGGCTTCAAGGCCATGCACCCGATGCGTTCCGCGCGGATCTACCAGGCAGTCAAACGCGCCCGGGGCAACCGCAAGGAAATCGTCAACAAGATCGAAGAGTCCCTCAGTCACTGCCTGGCCATCGACGGCATTCAGGGCGAGGTCAGCGGTCGGCAGAAACACCTCTACGGCATCTACACGAAGATGCGCGGCAAGCGTCGGGCCTTCAACGAGATCATGGACGTCTATGCGTTCCGCATCATCGTCGACAAGGTCGATACCTGCTATCGAGTGCTCGGCGCTGTACATAATTTGTACAAGCCGCTGCCGGGGCGTTTCAAGGATTACATCGCGATCCCCAAAGCCAACGGCTATCAGTCGCTGCATACCACCCTGTTCGGCATGCATGGCGTACCGATCGAGATCCAGATCCGCACCCGCGAAATGGAAGAGATGGCCAATAACGGCATTGCTGCCCATTGGCTGTATAAATCCAGCGGCGAGGAGCAACCGAAAGGTACTCACGCCCGTGCTCGCCAATGGGTCAAGGGCGTTCTGGAAATGCAGCAGCGCGCCGGCAACTCTCTCGAATTCATCGAAAGCGTGAAGATCGACCTGTTCCCGGACGAGGTCTATGTCTTCACGCCCAAAGGCCGGATCATGGAGCTGCCCAAAGGCTCCACGGCAGTCGACTTCGCTTACGCGGTACACACCGACGTTGGCAACAGCTGCATTGCCTGTCGGATCAACCGTCGCCTGGCGCCACTGTCCGAACCACTGCAAAGCGGCTCGACCGTGGAAATCGTCAGCGCACCGGGCGCCCGGCCAAACCCGGCCTGGCTCAACTTCGTGGTCACCGGCAAAGCCCGCACACACATTCGTCACGCCCTGAAACTGCAACGCCGCTCCGAGTCCATCAGCCTCGGCGAACGCCTGCTGAACAAGGTGCTCAACGGTTTCGACAGCTCGCTGGAAAAAATTCCGGCCGAGCGCATCCAGGTGATGCTCAACGAATACCGCCTTGAAGTGATCGAAGACCTGCTGGAAGACATCGGCCTGGGCAATCGCATGGCCTACGTCGTCGCCCGCCGCCTGCTCGGCGAAGGCGAACAGCTGCCGAGCCCGGAAGGCCCGCTGGCGATTCGCGGCACCGAAGGTCTGGTCCTCAGCTACGCCAAGTGCTGCACACCGATCCCTGGCGACCCGATTGTCGGCCATCTGTCCGCAGGCAAAGGGATGGTGGTGCACCTGGACAACTGCCGCAATATCAGCGAGATCCGCCATAACCCGGAAAAATGCATCCAGCTCTCCTGGGCCAAGGATGTCACCGGCGAATTCAACGTCGAACTGCGCGTCGAGCTGGAACACCAGCGCGGCCTGATTGCCCTGCTGGCCAGCAGCGTCAACGCGGCCGATGGCAATATCGAAAAAATCAGCATGGACGAACGCGATGGTCGCATCAGCGTGGTCCAACTGGTGGTCAGCGTGCACGACCGTGTGCATCTGGCCCGCGTGATCAAGAAACTGCGCGCCCTGACCGGGGTCACCCGCATCACCCGCATGCGTGCGTAACCAGCCCATTACAAGGAGTCATACATGACCAAGACTGTTATCACCAGCGACAAGGCACCTGCCGCCATCGGTACATACTCCCAGGCGATCAAGGCTGGCAACACCGTCTACATGTCCGGTCAAATTCCTCTGGACCCGAAAACCATGGAGCTGGTCGAAGGCTTCGAAGCCCAGACCGTTCAGGTTTTCGAGAACCTCAAGGCCGTGGCTGAAGCCGCTGGTGGTTCGTTCAAGGACATCGTCAAACTGAACATCTTCCTCACCGACCTGAGCCACTTCGCCAAGGTCAACGAGATCATGGGCAAATACTTCGACCAACCTTACCCTGCCCGCGCCGCCATCGGTGTCGCCGCACTGCCAAAAGGCTCGCAGGTCGAGATGGATGCCATTCTGGTCATCGAATAACTGCCAGCACATATCCTGGCGCAGCCGCCACGCTGCGCCAATTCCGTTTTGAAAGGATTCCGTCATGCGCAAAGCGCTTGCCCTCTCGCTGCTCGCCATATTCCTCGGCGGCTGTGCCAGCAATCCCGCCGACCGCGACATCAGTGGCACCTGGATCAACCAGGTAGCAATCGATGCTGCTGCCAAAGGCGGCCCCTTGCGTGAAGCCCTCCAGGCCAACGGTCCAAACCTGGAATGGGACATCAATACCAAAGCCGGTCAGGCGAGATTTACCAACGGTTTCGAGAATGTCGAAGGCAAGCTGCTGGGTGAGAAATCCGGCGCCTGGAAGATCGATTTCTATGGCGGCTCCTCCAGCGAACTCAGTCGCGACGGCAAACAGCTGCAGCAAGTGGCAAACGACTCAGAACCGGAACAGGTTTTCAATCGAGCGCAAGACACGGTTCCCGAAGGCGCACCGATTGGCGCCAGCTTCGAGCGAGCCCTGTACTCCGCTTATATGGGCGGCAGCTGGAAAGTCGTCAGCGGCCCGGGCGAAGGCAGCACCGTTCAGTTCCAGGCCGATGGCCGGGTTGAAGGCCTGCCAGGCACTGATCGTTACGCGCTGTGCCTGGCCGGTGATTGTGCGTCCATGAGCGGCGGCCATGACAACATCTGGCTGCAGCAAGGCGGCCAGGGCAACCCATGGATTTTTACTCGCAAAGGCAAACAACTGGAGATCTTCCAGGTGGTCAATGCGTCTCAAGCCGATGAAGTACCATCACTCTCTCCTGGTAACCGGCAGTGGTTACTGGAAAAACAGTGACCCCGCAATAAAGGAGCCCATGGGCTCCTTTTTCTTTGCCTTGAAGGTTGAGTCAACGACTGCCCTCGAGAATCGCCGTATACCCTTCACGAAAGCTTGGATAACGCGGCACCCAACCCAGCGCCCGCGCCCGCGCGTTGCTACACCGCTTGCTGCCGGCCCGACGGACACTGGCGTCGGCCGCCCATTCGGTGACACCCAGATACTCGTGTAACCAGTCGACCACTTCCGCGAGCGGCGCAGGTGCATCGTCGACACCGATGTAGCAGTCCTGCAGCGCCTCACCTCGACGATCCGCCTGTAGCAGGAACGCCAGCAGACCGGCAGCATCGTCGACATGAATCCGGTTGCCATACAGCGGCGGATCGATGACTACACGATAACCCTGGCGTACTTGAGTCAACAGCCGCTCACGGCCCGGACCATAGATACCCGTCAGACGCACCAGGCTTGCCGGTATGCCACTGTGCAAAGCCACCTGCTCGGCTTCCAGCATCAAACGTCCGGAGTAACCGCCGGCTTCGGTCGGCGAACTTTCGTCAACCCATTCGCCCGCCTGCTGGCCATACACGCTGCTGCTGGAGACAAACAGCAGGCGCTTTGGCTGCTGACCATGCTGCTTCAACCAGCTCAATACATGCTGCAAACCTTCGACATAGGCCGCGCGATAGCCGGCTTCATCGTGTTCGGTGGCCGCGGCGCAATACACCAGGTAATCCAGCTTTTCAGTCGGCCAGGCGGCCGGACACTGCTCACTGAACAGATCACCCGCCACTCCCACGACACCGCTTGGCAGGCGCGAAATGTTCCGTCGCAACCCATGAACCAACCAGTTCCCGGCCAGTAGCTGGGTGGCCAAACGGCTGCCGACATCACCGCAGCCGGCGATCAAAACAGAAGGGGTGGACATCACAAAACTCCTATCGGAAAGACCCAGCCTAGCGTCGGCAATGGACGAGCGGCTGGTAATCCAAGAAAAAAAAGATACTCTATTACTTTTGTTAACGAGAATTAATTGCGATAATTGCCGCCCATTTGTTCTCGGCCCTGCGAGGCCTGGAAGGACATTTACTCTTTTTCCCTCTTAGGTCCGGCCAGCATGACAAGCAATCAACTCCCCGCTTCGCCAACCACGCTTCCTAGCCCATCGCGCGCCTGGCGCATGGTAGCAGCGCTGCTGTTCAGCCTGCTGCTGGCACCAACCGCCGCGTTCGCCGATGAGCCTGTGCCTGCCACCGGACCTGCCGCTCACGGCAGCGCTGACCATGCCGCTGCAGTCGCGACCCCGGTCGTCAGCGACCCGGCTCTGGCTGCTCAAGGCGCACCTCTCCAAAATCAGCCTGAAGTACTCGAGGCCGATAACACCCTGGGCATGGCCCACGACCTGTCGCCTTGGGGCATGTACCAGAACGCCGACATTATCGTGAAAATCGTGATGATCGGTCTCGCCATCGCCTCGATCATCACCTGGACCATCTGGATCGCCAAGGGCTTTGAGCTGCTCGGCGCCAAGCGTCGTCTGCGTGGTGAAATCGCCAGCCTGAAAAAAGCCACCACCCTTAAAGAAGCCAGCTCGACTGCCACCAAGGAAGGTACCCTCGCCAACCTGCTGGTCCACGACGCTCTGGAAGAAATGCGCCTGTCGGCCAACAGCCGTGAAAAAGAAGGCATCAAGGAACGCGTCAGCTTCCGTCTCGAGCGTCTGGTTGCCGCATGCGGCCGCAACATGAGCAGCGGCACCGGCGTACTGGCAACCATCGGTTCCACCGCGCCCTTCGTCGGCCTGTTCGGTACCGTGTGGGGCATCATGAACAGCTTCATCGGCATCGCCAAGACCCAGACCACCAACCTCGCTGTCGTGGCTCCCGGCATTGCCGAAGCCTTGCTGGCGACCGCACTGGGTCTGGTTGCGGCGATCCCGGCGGTGGTGATCTACAACGTCTTCGCCCGCTCCATCGCCGGTTACAAGGCGCAGGTTTCCGATGCCTCGGCAGAAGTCCTGCTGCTGGTCAGCCGCGACCTCGACCACCTGCCGCCCGAGCGCGTCTCGCAACCGCACATGGTGAAAGTGGGGTAATCAGCCATGGGCCTGCATTTAAAAGAAGGCGCTGACGACGATCTCGCCGAGAATCACGAAATCAACGTCACGCCGTTTATCGACGTAATGCTGGTGCTGCTGATCATCTTCATGGTGGCAGCACCGCTGGCGACTGTAGACATTAAAGTCGACCTGCCCGCCTCGACCGCCAAACCGGCGCCGCGGCCAGAGAAGCCGGTGTTCCTCAGCGTCAAGGCCGATCAACGGCTGTTCCTCGGTGAAGACCAAGTGAAGGCTGAAAGCCTTGGCGCGACCCTTGATGCCAAGACTCACGGCAAGAAGGACACGACGATCTTCTTCCAGGCCGATAAAGGCGTGGACTACGGCGACTTGATGAGTGTGATGGATGCCTTGCGGGCAGCCGGTTACCTGAAAGTCGGCCTGGTCGGACTTGAGACGGCAGCCAAGAAATGATCACGACGCGCCAAAAGCTGACGCGTTACAGCGGTAGCCTGGCAGTGGTGCTGGGCGTCCACGCGGTCGCGATTCTCCTCGCGCTCAACTGGTCGTCGGCACAGCCGGTCGAACTGCCGCCGATGGCAATGATGGTCGAGCTGGCGCCGGTTCCGGCACCGCCTCCACCGGCACCGCCCAAAGTCGTGACGCCGCCGCAACCACCTGCACCGGTGGAAGAACTCCCGTTGCCAAAACTCGCGGAGGCGCCGAAGCCGACCATCTCCGTGCCCAAGCAGGTCAAACCCAAGCCAAAGCCGCAACCGCCCAAGCCTGAGAAGACACCGGAGCCGCCAAAGGAAAAGCCTCCCGAGGAAAAACCTGACGACACGCCGCCCACGCCTGCGCAGACGGACAAGTCCGCGCAGCCGGCACCCGGCCCTACTGCGGCGCAGAATGCCGCCAAAGCCAGCTGGCAAAACACGCTGTTGGCGCACTTGCAAAAGTACAAGAAGTACCCGCCCGCAGCTCAAGCGCGCGGCAAGGAAGGGATGAACCGTTTGCGCTTCGTGGTCGACGCCGAAGGTAATGTGCTGTCGTTCGAACTGGCCGGTCTCTCCGGCAACGCCGATCTCGATCGGGCGACACTGGAAATGATTCGCCGCGCCCAGCCGCTGCCTAAACCGCCAGCCGAAATGCTGACCAACGGCTCGATCGAAATCGTTGCGCCATTCGTTTACAACATCGAAAAACGTCGCCGCTGACTTCGGTTGGCGCGAATGCCGGACACAAAACCTGTGGCGAGGGGGCAAGCCCCCTCGCCACAGGTGCGACGTTCGCCAATGTCCTTCGCTGGCTGGCACTCCCCCAAAAGGCACCGAAAGGTGCCTTTTGCATTTCCGACACCGGCAAACATGCATTGCCCTGTGTCGCTCTCCGCCCTCAGTCTGATAACGTGCGTCTATCGATTGCAGCCGGTATGCTTGGCTCGCAACCTCATGGACGCCCGCTATGACTCTCACAGAATTACGCTACATCGTTACCCTCGCCCAAGAGCAGCACTTCGGCCACGCGGCCGAGCGTTGCCATGTCAGTCAGCCGACCTTGTCGGTAGGCGTGAAGAAGCTTGAAGACGAACTCGGTGTGCTGATTTTCGAGCGCAGCAAAAGCGCGGTGCGCCTGACGCCTGTCGGCGAGGGCATCGTCGCCCAGGCCCAGAAGGTTCTTGAGCAAGCCCAAGGTATTCGTGAGCTGGCCCAGGCCGGTAAAAACCAGCTGACCGCTCCGCTGAAAGTCGGCGCGATCTACACGGTCGGTCCGTACCTGTTCCCGCACCTGATTCCACAACTGCACCGGGTCGCCCCGCAGATGCCGTTGTACATCGAAGAAAACTTCACCCATGTACTGCGCGACAAACTGCGCAATGGCGAGCTGGACGCGATCATCATCGCCCTGCCGTTCAACGAGGCTGACGTACTGACCCTGCAGCTCTACGATGAGCCGTTCTACGTACTGATGCCCAGCGCGCACCCATGGATCCAAAAGAAAACCATCGACGCCAACATGCTCAACGACAAGAGCCTGCTGCTGCTCGGCGAAGGGCACTGCTTCCGCGATCAGGTACTCGAGGCCTGCCCGACTTTGGGCAAGGGCACCGACGGCACCAAGCACACCACGGTTGAATCCAGCTCCCTGGAAACCATTCGGCACATGGTCGCTTCCGGCCTGGGTATCTCGATCCTGCCGCTCTCGGCGGTGAACAGCCATCACTACGCCCCTGGCGTGATCGAAGTCCGTCCGATGACGCCACCCGTGCCGTTCCGTACGGTGGCGATTGCCTGGCGCGCCAGCTTCCCACGGCCAAAAGCGATTGAAATCCTCGCTGACTCGATCCGCCTGTGCTCGGTGGCCAAGCCGCCAGCGGCGAGCTAAGACACCGCGATGACTGAGCTGTCGAAGGTGCCGGTCACGGCGCTCAAGGGCGTCGGTGAAGCAATGGCCGAGAAACTGGCCAAGGTCGGCCTGGAGAATCTCCAGGACGTCCTGTTTCACCTGCCGCTGCGTTATCAGGACCGCACCCGCGTAGTACCGATCGGCCAACTGCGACCTGGGCAGGATGCCGTGATCGAAGGTACCGTCAGCGGTGCCGACGTGGTCATGGGCAAGCGCCGCAGCTTGCTGGTGCGCCTTCAGGATGGCACCGGCGGGCTGAGCTTGCGCTTCTACCATTTCAGCAACGCACAAAAAGAAGGCCTCAAACGCGGCACCCGCGTGCGCTGTTATGGCGAGGCCCGGCCCGGCGCGTCGGGGCTGGAGATTTATCACCCGGAATACCGCGCCATCAACGGCGACGAACCACCGCCGGTGGATCAAACCCTGACGCCGATCTACCCGCTCACCGAAGGCCTGACCCAGCAACGTTTGCGTCAACTGTGCCAGCAAAGCCTGGCCCTGCTCGGCCCGAGCAGCCTACCCGACTGGCTGCCGGAAGATCTGGCGCGGGACTATCAGCTGGCCCCGCTGGACGACGCGATTCGCTACCTGCACCACCCACCGGCGGATGCCGACGTCGACGAACTCGCCCTAGGTCATCACTGGGCGCAACACCGGCTGGCGTTCGAAGAGCTGCTGACCCATCAACTGTCTCAGCAACGCCTGCGTGAGAGCCTGCGCTCCCAGCGTGCGCCAGCCTTGCCGAAAGCCAAAGAGTTGCCGGCGAAATACCTGGCCAACCTGGGCTTCTCGCCCACGGGCGCGCAGCAACGGGTCGGCAATGAAATCGCCTACGACCTCAGTCAGCGCGAGCCGATGCTGCGGCTGATTCAGGGTGATGTTGGCGCCGGCAAGACCGTGGTCGCCGCCCTCGCCGCCTTGCAGGCACTGGAGGCGGGCTATCAGGTTGCATTGATGGCACCCACCGAGATTCTTGCCGAACAACATTTCATCAACTTCAAGCGCTGGCTCGACCCCCTGGGAATCGAAACCGCCTGGCTGGCCGGCAAGCTCAAAGGCAAAAACCGCGTAGCGGCGCTGGAGCAGATCGCCAACGGCGCGCCGATGGTGGTTGGTACCCATGCGCTGTTCCAGGACGAAGTGCAGTTCAAGAACCTCGCACTGGTGATCATCGACGAACAGCACCGCTTTGGTGTGCAGCAGCGTCTGGCCCTGCGTCAGAAAGGCGTGGGCGGGCGGATGTGTCCACACCAGCTGATCATGACCGCCACGCCGATTCCGCGCACGCTGGCCATGAGTGCCTACGCGGATCTCGACACCTCGATCCTCGACGAACTGCCGCCTGGCCGGACCCCGGTGAACACCGTGCTGATCACGGATACGCGGCGCATCGAAGTCATCGAACGCGTGCGCGCCGCCTGCGCTGAAGGTCGCCAGGCCTATTGGGTATGTACGCTGATCGAAGAGTCCGAAGAGCTCACGTGCCAGGCCGCCGAAACCACCTACGAAGACCTGACCAGCGCCTTGGGCGAACTGCGGGTCGGACTGATTCACGGGCGAATGAAGCCTGCCGAGAAGGCTGCGGTCATGGCCGAGTTCAAGGCCAGCGCCCTGCAACTGCTGGTGGCGACCACGGTGATCGAAGTCGGCGTCGACGTGCCCAATGCCAGCTTGATGATCATCGAAAACCCCGAACGTCTGGGTCTTGCGCAACTGCACCAATTGCGCGGCCGGGTTGGCCGGGGCAGCGCCGCCAGTCACTGTGTGCTGCTCTACCATCCGCCATTGTCACAGATCGGCCGTCAGCGCCTGGGTATCATGCGCGAGACCAACGACGGCTTCATCATCGCCGAAAAAGACCTCGAACTGCGTGGCCCCGGCGAGATGCTCGGCACCCGGCAAACCGGCCTGCTGCAATTCAAGGTCGCCGACCTGATGCGCGACGCCGATCTTCTGCCCGCCGTGCGCGATGCCGCCCAAGCCTTGCTTGAGCGCTGGCCGCAACACGTGAGCCCGCTGCTGGAGCGCTGGCTGCGTCATGGGCAGCAATACGGCCAAGTGTGAGCAGTGTTTCAGTTAATGGGCGATCACCCGAACCAAGCTGGTTATACTGGCGAAATTGTAAAAAAACGGATACAGGCCATGACCGAAGTTGCCCTTGCTACCGAAGCTCCGCACGCGCCGTCCGTTATTCGGCTGCTGCTCGGCAAGCTGGCTATCAGCTATAACGAAGTGCTTGACCACCCCGGCCTTCGCGCCGCGCGCAAGGTTCAGGCCGTTCTGCTGGACGACGCCGTCGGCACACTCATGGTGCTGTTCGCGCAGAGTCAACTTCTGGACCTCAACCGCCTCGCCGAACTGACCGGCCGACGCCTGACCGCGGTGCCTCTGGATCGCCTGGAGCGCATGCTCGGCAAACACAACCTGAGCCTGCTGCCCGGTCTGCCAGCGCTCACCAGCTCCCCCTGCCTCTATGAAGAAAGCCTGCTGCGCGAACCGAGCCTGCTGATCAACTCGGGCGAGCCGGGCCTGCTGCTGGAAGTCTCCAGCGAAGCCTTCAAAAGCATGCTCAACAAGGCCAGCGCCGCGAACTTCGGCGAAGCCCTGAACACGATCCGTCCGAACCTCGACCGCCCCCACGATGACCGCGAGGAAATCACCCAGGCGGTGCAAGCCTTCACTGCCCGGCGTATTCAGCAACGGCTGGAAGAGACCATCGAGATTCCACCACTGGCCGAGACCGCGCAGAAAATCATCAAACTGCGGGTCGACCCCAACGCCACCATCGACGACATCACCGGGGTGGTGGAAACCGATCCGGCCCTGGCCGCGCAAGTGGTGAGCTGGGCGGCGTCGCCGTACTACGCCTCGCCGGGCAAGATTCGCTCCGTGGAAGACGCGATCGTCCGCGTGCTCGGTTTCGATCTGGTGATCAACCTGGCGCTGGGCCTGGCGCTGGGCAAAACCCTGAGCCTGCCCAAAGACCATCCGCAACACACCACGCCGTACTGGCAGCAGTCGATCTACACCGCGGCAGTCATCGAAGGCCTGACCCGCGCCATGCCCCGCGCCCAGCGCCCGGAGGCTGGCCTGACCTACCTCGCAGGCCTGCTGCACAACTTTGGCTATCTGCTGCTGGCCCACGTCTTCCCGCCGCACTTCTCGCTGATCTGCCGCCATCTGGAGGTCAACCCGCACCTGTGCCACAGCTATGTCGAGCAGCACCTGCTGGGCATCAGCCGCGAGCAGATCGGCGCCTGGTTGATGCGCCATTGGGACATGCCGGAAGAACTGTCCACCGCCCTGCGCTTCCAGCACGACCCAGGCTACGACGGCGACTACGCTGAGTACCCGAACCTGGTCTGCCTGGCCATACGCTTGCTGCGCAGTCGCGGGATCGGCTCCGGCCCCGATGAAGAAATCCCCGACGCCCTGCTCGACCGCCTGGGCCTGACCCGCACCAAAGCCGATGACGTCGTCAGCAAAGTCCTGGAAGCCGAAGCCCTGCTACGCGAACTGGCCTCGCAGTTCAGCCAGGGCTAAAGCACCGCAGGCAAGAACTGGGCGGCCCCCTGCTCCTGCGGGTTACGCGAGCGTCGAACGGCTCATCAGACTCAATACCGGCTGTTCCCACACTCGATCTTATGTGGGGGAGCAGCCGGGCTACGCTGCGCTTGTTCACGAAGGCATAGAGAGTCTGGAGGGTGAATCAGTCAATTTTGGGGCTGGGATAACTGATTCACTCTCACTAAAGGCACTTTTATCAAAAATTAGATCGAGTATTTTCTGTGGGCTACCGTGGCCTTCAACCGTGTGTGTCCAATAGTTGAAGTCGCGGTCTATCCATCCTTGCAGTTGAGTTGCGTAACTCTCTGGGTACTGCGCCTGCTCGATGCCGGGCAACGTTTTATAGTGATCCAGTACCGCAGTGAAAAAGTGGGTGAGTTTTCCTGTGCCATTGTATTCAGCCGTCGCCATGGCTACGACCATTTGACGCCACGCTGACTCTTGGTGAAACGCTTCACTCCACGCCGCTCTTCTTTCATTGACCGTGAACGTTCCACTCTCATCATAGGTAATCAGCGCAAGCTGATCTCGTGACAGGCCAGCAAAAGGATTTGATCCACTCCCGTTTTCGAACTGTGTGGCTTTCCTGGCGCGAGCCAGAAGCTCAGGGTTATCTGTATTCGGAACCTCAGCGTCATTATTGGCCTTGTTGGCAAAGTAGCTGTCCCCCGCAACCTGGCTGAGCAACTCGGTAGCCTTCGCGCCGAGCGCCCTCCTGCTCAGACTTGCATCGCGAGCTTCGGCACGTGTTGCACTTTCGCTTAACTGCTGAGCAAGCAATGAAAGCCTGCCAGTGCCTCCAGAATTTTCTGTGACACGAGTTGCGGCACTGGCACTCGCTGTTGCGACAGATTGAGTTGAGGGGGTAGAGATACTGGCCGTCTGGTTATTAGTGAGCAGAGTCGAGCTTACTGAAGTCACCATTATGAGGCTCTCCTTAACATGAAGTTTTCATGGAAATATCTTTGGCAGACTTATTATTGGCAGCTTAAAAGCTGCATTTTTTGGCGCACAACACGATTGAAGTCCTTCTATCAAGGTAGGGCCGTGCAGAAAACTCTCCGCACGGCCCGATCAGGTATCACTTCATCGTAAATTCAACTGACCACGCGTAAGTTGTTGCGTTCATCGAAGTAGACTTCGCCGTGCAGGTTGCTCCACCACCAGCGGTGGCTCTATTGTTCCACTTAGGAATTTTCGAGCCCTGTGGTCCTGACATAGCGACAAAAGTCGCGATAAAAGTACAAGTTTTACCGCCCATCATGTAGCGCAAGTTAGCGTAATTGCCATCTGGAGAAACATTGCTTTGCACAACATAAGTGTCAGTCTCCCCACTCCTGACTAAAGCAACAGGTTTTGGAGTTGCATTATTATGGGTAGAAGCTTCGTTGCTTGTTCCAATCCTGTAAATCGCGTCGGTGTCCCCAACGTTCTTGAATGTCACTGTAACTGCGGGTCCGGCCAGCGCCGAACCTGCAGCGGAGATTGCGATAATTGTCATTGCTACAAAAAGTGATGTTGATACTTTCATGCGTAGTGCTCCCTGAATTATAAGTTGGTATTCCCTTACCGAATTGAACGCCGAAGATTTTTTGTGCGCTTTATATTCAATATCAGTGACTGGGCCAGTCTAGTGTGCTGAGCCATATCCACTCCCTGGATATGGTTCTTTTATCTAAACCTATGGAATCAAGTGCGCTAAGAATCCGGAGGGTGAATCAGTCAACTTTGGGGCTGGGACAGCTGATTCACTCTCGTTAAAGACACTTTTATCAAAAATCAGATCGAGTATTTTCTGTGGGCTACCGTGGCCTTCAACCGTGTGTGTCCAATAGTTGAAGTCGAGGTCTATCCATCCTTGCAGTGCGGTTGCGTAACTGGCTGGGTACTGCGCCTGCTCGATGCCGGGCAACGTTTTATAGTGATCCAGTACAGCAGTGAAAAAGTGGGTGAGCTTTCCTGTGCTGTTGTATTCAACCATCGCCATGGCTACGACCATTTGACACCACGCTGACTCTTGGTCAAACGCCTCACGCCACGCCGCTCTTCTTTCATTGACTGTAAACGTTCCACTCTCATCATATTTAATCAGCGCAAGCTGATCTGGTGACAGACCAGCAAAAGGATTTGTTCCGCTCCCGTTTATGAACTGTGTGGCTTTCCTGGCGCGAGCCAGAAGCTCAGGGTTATCTGTATTCGGAACCTCAGCGTCATTATTGACCTTGTTAGCAAAGTAACCGTCCCCCGCAATTTGGCTGAGCAACCCGGTAGCCTTCACACCGAGCTCCCTCCTGCTCAGACTTGCATCGCGTGCTTCGGCACGTGTCGCACTTTCGCTTAACTGCTGAGCAAGCAATGAAAGCGTACTAGTGCCTCCAGTATTTTCTGTGACACGAGTTGCTGCATTGGCACTGGCTGTTGCGACAGATTGGGTTGAGGGGGCAAAGATACTGGCTGTCTGGTTGTTAGTGAGCAGCGTCGAGCTTACTGAAGTCACCATTATGAGGCTCTCCTTAACATGAAATTTTTATGGAAATGTCTTTAGCAGATTTATGATTATCGGCAGCTTAAAAACTGCATTTTTTGGCGCACGACACGATTAAAATTCTTCTATCAAGGTAGGGCCGTGCAGAAAACTTTCCGCACGGCCTGACCAGGCATCACCTCATCGTAAATTCAACTGACCAAGCGTAAGTTCTTGCGTTCATCGAAGTAGACCTCGCCGTGCAGGTTGCTCCGCCATCAGCGGTGGCTTTATTGTTCCACTTAGGAATTTTCGAGCGCAGTGGTCCTGGCATAGCGACAAAAGTCGCGAGAAAAGTACAAGTTTTACTGCCCATCGTGTAACGCAAACTAGCGTAATTGCCATCTGGGGAAATATTGCTTTGTACAACATAAGTGTTAGCACCTCCACTTCCGACTGAAACAATGGGCTTTGGTCTTGAATTGACATGGGTAATAGCTTCGTTGTTTGTTACGACTGTGTAAGTCGCATCAGTGTTCCCAACATTCTTGAATGTCACCGTAACGGCGGGGCCCGCCAGTGCCGAACCTGCAGCGGAGATTGCGATAATTGTCATTGCTACAAAAAGTGATGTTGATACTTTCATGCTTAGCGCTCCCTGAATTTTAAGTTGGTATTCCCTTACCGAATTGAACGCCGAAGATTTTGTGTACGTTTTATATTCAATGTCAGTGACTGGGTCAGTCAGTCCAGCTTGCTGAGACATATCCACTCCCTGGATATGCTTCATTTAACTAAAACCTACTGGACCAAGTGCGCTACCGGGAAATCAGTCATTGGATTGATCGTTTGTCGTGCACTGTACCCAGCGTGTATCTGCCTGAACTAATCTCATGGTATGCGATGGGTTCTAATCGTGCATCCGAGACCCTTGTAGGCTGTTTCTGCTTGTAACGAAGGGCACTTCGGACATTTTCAATAAGGCGTGAATTGCCTGACCAAGAGATAGACATTTCTTCGGGTTCAAGCGGAAATTGCTTGTAGGCGTATATCGAGTAAGGGTTCAGCTTCGAAGTTGAGGCCCCGCCGTAAAAATCACCGCCCATAAAAAAGGCCACTGCAAACGCAGTGGCCGGGAGGCATCAACCTATTTTGGGACTAGACAACCACAGCAAATAAGTCCGTCTTCTTTTCCCCGATCTCATGTAGGAGCGCACCGGGCGCCGCTGCACTTGCTCACGAAGAAGTAGAAGTGGTCTGACTGACCAACCTCACACCTGCGGCTTTTTCTTCGGCTTCAAATACTTGGTCAGCCCCTGGAACCAGATCACCAGCGCCGGGTTGCCCTTGATCTGGATCGACTTGTCCTGAATCCCCGTCATGAACGCCAGTTGCTTGTTTTTCGCCTGCATCGTGGCAAAGCCGTACGCGGCGTCTTTAAAGGCAATGGCGAATGCCGGCGTTGGGTAAACACCCGCGCGGCTGGTAATACGCTGGTCTTTGACGAAGAAGTGACGGGCAACCTTGCCGTCAATCGTCTGCAACTGGAACACCAGTTCTTTATCACCCAATTGCTGCTGAAACGCCGGGTTGTTACGACTGGCTTTGCCCATCAACAGGCCCAGCATCCAGAGAAGAAAACGAAATTTCATGCTCACAGCCTCAAAGGAAAAAATGAACGGCCGGCGCAGTGTAGCGGCTTCATTGAAGAACGCCACCGTTGTGCAGCGTTAGAAGAAGATGATGCGGTTTTTGCGGCTGATGACTACTAAGTCACGGAATTATCCTGGCCAGCCCACTCTCTGTAGTAGCTGCCGCCAAGACTTGGGCACACACAGGGCATCGTGCAATTCACGAGTCGTAATTTTTCGATCTGCCACATCGAAGGCCAGCGCTGTTCGCAGGGCTGGCCAACAGTGTTTAGGAAGATGTTTGGGCGCTTTCAGTTGCCGCTCCAGGTGCACGTCACGGGCGTGGGTAGATGGCAAACGGCAGAACGGGTGCTTACCGCCCGCCAGTTCAAAGATTACACAGGCCACCGCGTACAGATCGGCACTGGCCGACAACGGTGCACCTTCAAGCAGTTCGGGGGCAGCGTAACTTGGCGTCCAGGCGTTGAATCGGCTACGGCTCAGCCGCGGCAAGCCGGGCAACACACCCTCCTCGGCCTGGCCGAGGCCAAAATCGAACAGCCGTACCCCTTCTTCACTGAGCATGACATTGCTCGGTTTCAAGTCGCCATGCAGCACACCGCGGTCATGAGCATAGGCCAAGGCGTTCATTAGCGGTACGGCGACATCCCGCAGCTCGCTCCACGGCAAACCGGTCGGCCGCTCGCAGAGCAACCTATCCAGGGTCAACCCGCGCATCAGCTCCATGGTGAAGAAGGCGCGCTGGAAATCGGCGTCCACTTCGAAGCTGTGTGGGCGCAGTACATTAGGATGGTGTAGCCGTCGGGTCAGGGCGAACTCGCTATAGAGCAAGGCGCTTGCATCCGGAGACTCGACAAATTCTTCGCTGAGTATTTTCAGCGCAATGTACGGGTCGGGATCGCCATACTGTTCGTGCAGCAGATCCCGTGCTCGATAGACTGCGCCCATGCCCCCGGCACCGAGCAGGCGCTCGATGCGATAACGCCCCCCGAGCACCTCCGGCAACTCGCTTGCGCGGGTTTTGGTCGGGACCATGACACGCGGCATTTCACGGGGTATGGCGAAGGCGAAACAAGTCAGATTGCCTGGTTCCTCTTCGGTCGCCAGCAAGCGATCCATCTGCGGTATGAGGTCACTCATTTGCGAATTACCACAGCGGTCAGGTTATCCCGAGCCGAGCCTCGCAAGGCGCTGTCGAACAAGCGCTCCAATGCCACTTGCGGCGAAAACAGGCTCAAGGCGTTGCCCAGCACTTCGCTGGACAGTCCTTGGTACAAGCCATCGCTGCACAGCAAAAATGCATCGCCTGGATAGACCTCGAGCTCGAGCACATCCAGGGTCAACTGTTCGCTGGCGCCGACCGCTCGGGTAAGCGCATTTGCGGACGGGTGGACTTTGGCTTGCTCGACACTCATCTGTTTTTCGTCGACCAATTGCTGTAGCAGTGAATGATCCCTGGACAGCTGATAGAGCCGCTGCCCGCGCCACAGGTAGCAGCGACTGTCACCGGCCCAGGTGCAGACTGCACGATTGCCCTCAAGCAACAGTACGACCACGGTGCTACCCATAATGCAGTCGCGCCGCTCGGCGGTGACGGTCAGTTCCTGTCCCAGGCGGCGGTTAAGCCAGTGCAGGCACTGGCGCACACCCTTGAGCCGTTCATCGAAGCCGTCTTGCGAAGGTAGTTCGGCGAGAGTGGCGACAATCAGCTGACTGGCAATATCGCCTCCCTGATGGCCACCCATACCATCGGCGACCACCCAAAGCCCCTGCTCCGGACAGGCCAGGAAGGCATCTTCGTTGCGCGCCCGAACCTTGCCCGGATCGGTACGCGCCGCGCTGCGCCAGGTACTGACACCCCCCATCAGAGCTGCGCCGGCATACGAAAGGTGCGCAACACGCCCATGTCGAACGGGTTCGGTGTGCGTTGGCTCAGCAGTAGATAGTTGGCGCGCAGGCCACCCAGATCGGCCTTGAGCACCATCACGTCGCGGCCGGTCAGGTACTCGGTCTGCATCAGGTCGAAAAGACGGAACAACGACCAAGGCCCGATGTTTTTCTCGATACCAATCGGTCGGCCGGCCATTTTTTCCAGGACCAGACTGGCACGACCGTCTTCTGCATCGCTCGGCCAATAGAAAGACGTCGACACAATCGGGCCATGGCGGTATTCCATCAACTGACTGCCGAAGCGGAATTCAGCGCGGCTCACGCCCGGGTCGAGGGTGTACGGTTCAAGCTTGAACTGCACCTGCGGCTCGGCTGGATTTTGTGCGAAGAAACTCTGGCGGATCACCTGCGCTGCGGCCATCTGGTCGAGGTAGCCCCTGGACATCGGCAGGCTGTGGCCATCGATGCTGCGCAAACGATAGTTGCCTGGATTGCCGTTGATGAAAGGCCTCATGTAGGTTTCGAAGAAGCCATCCACCACACCTTGCGCCTTGAAAAATTCGCGAAAGTCGTTGATGGCAACATCGCTGGTGCTATGGGCGTTGAACGGATAACGCTTGTTGATTGCCTTGTCGTAAAAGCTATAGAGCTCACTCTGATAGCGCTGGTTGAGGTGCTGGTAGGAATCGTTGAGCACCAGACGCCAAGTGTCCTCGGCTAGCAGGTTGAACCAGACACTCACCGGGCGCGGTAAGCGCATCGAGGCGTTCCGCAGGTTACTCAGTGCATCGCGCTGGCCGCTCATGCGGGTCTTGGCCATTTCGAAGGCGGCCTGCTCAGGCTGGCTCGCACGACCGAGACTGGCCAGCTGCAATTGCAGGTCGTTGAGCGCTTGCAGGGTTGGGGTCAGGTCAGCCGCTGGGCCGTTGTTGTCGTCCAGCAACCGATGCAGCGGCTCGAAACGACGTTGCAGGGATTGCTTCGCAGTGTCTGGCAGGTTCTTGGTCAGTGCACTCCGAGCATTGCCCAGAGCCGCAGCGCCAGCTGCAACCTTGCCCAGGATACTAACCTTCACACCGAACTTATCAGCGACTTCGGCCATGTCATCGACGTTGTCGGCGATGGTCGCAAAGCGTGTGTTTTCACGCACCGCGACCAACAGCAGCAGCAGCGGCGAATTGGCCGACGTCAGAGCGGCAAGCTGATCAGCGCCTTCGCCAGCATCGCTGAACGGCTGCAAACCAACCTGGCTGACGGCCTCGCCCCAGGCGTTGGCGTAGTCGCGGAAGTACAGCTGCTCAAGCTCGACCATCAAGCGCCGCAAATCCATGCCGCTGATGCTGCCGCCCTCGCCCAGCACCCAGTTGTCACGCAGGATATCGGTCACCAGGCTCGCGCCCTGGATGGTGAAATACTGCTGATAACCCTGCTGAGTGTAGAAGCCCGGGATCAGGTAATCGGTGCCGACAAACAAGCTACCTTGTGAGCCAAGATGCTGGCTAAGACGGTATTCCGGCAGATTGCGGGCTTGCTCGCGCAGAACCCGATAGACCACGTTGGCCAAGGATTCGCTACGCAATATCTGACGCGACTGGGCGACCAGTGCATCGTTGAGCGGATAGATAAACGGCTGTTTGAGCAGACGTTCGAAGTGCGCATTCAGTCCGCTCTGAACCGCGGGGTTACCGGGGTAACGCAGCGACCAATTGGACGCAACTCTCTCCTGCAGCCACGATGGGTCACGACGTTCCGTCATGCTCAACATCAGGTACGCGCGCAAGTTATTGAGCAGGCGATCGCGGTCTTTCATGTTGTCGCGGATCTGCCCTTCCAGCAGCTGTGCGACCCTTGGAAGCAGCTGTTTTTCCAGCTCTCGTTCATAGGAGCTCTTGAGCACCGGACCGGCCAGTCCACCCTGATACAGACCAACATGCTCATGTAGCGAAACATCACCTCTGGAGGCAAAGACCTTGGTCGCCTCAAAGGCCGTATCCAGCGGCTTGAGGACCGCCATCGCATCATCGCGTGCACTCAACGACGAACGCTGTTGAGTCCACTCTTGTGCCAGATCACGAATTCGCTCAAGACGCTCATGGTTGGCCGAATAACCTCCAGCCCAGAGAGAACCGAATAAGCCTAGCGCAACCAGTGCACCGACGTATAACGCACGCTGCCCCCAATGGATTCGGCTGTGCTCACGCTTTTCTAGCCCAACCAGATCGGCCTCAGGAAAAATCACTCGGCTCAACAAGTGGTGAATAAAACGCGCACGACCGCTGCGCAAGGTTGGCAGCACACCACTGCTCATGCTCAGGTTGGCGCCAATACTCGCAGTGTCCCGGTCAAGCTTTTCAGTCAGATATGGGGCGCTGGTCAGGTAAAAACCACGCAATTGGCTGACACGTTGATAGCGGTTGCCGGTAAACGCCATGTCGACAAACAGACACAGACGCTCGCCGATCTGCCCTAGCTGATGCGGAAAGTCGAGTATCCGTCCCCGACGCTGAGTGTCGCGCTCCTGGTGCATACGCATGATCACTTGGCTGTTGAGGCGCCGCAGCAGTTCTTCGAACTCCTGACGCAGCACCGCCACGTCAGTCCCGCCCTGCTCTTTGCGGAAACTGGTACCGAGTACCTGATCACTTTCTTCGCGGCTCAGCTGATCGAAGAACTCATCGAAGCCCAACAACTCATCGGCTTTGCTCAGGACCAGATAGATCGGTAAATCGACATGCAGCTTCTGGTGAACATCTTGCAGACGCGCACGGACCTGGCGCGCGAGGATATCAAGGTCCTGTTCACTGCTGGCCAGTAGCATCCCGACGGGAATAGTCACCAGCACGCCATTGAGCGGACGGTTGCGGCGACGAGTGCGCAGCAGACTCAGCAAGGTTGTCCAGGCACCGCCGTCAACGTCGGCGTCGGGCTGGGTCAGGTAGCGACCGGCGGTGTCGATTAATACGCCGTGATCAGCGAAGTACCAGTCGCAATGCATAGTCCCGGTGGTATCGCGGGTCAGTTTGCGTTCGATCTTGTTGATCGGAAACTCCAGCCCCGAAAAGTCCAGCAGGCTGGTCTTGCCGCTGCCCTGCGGTCCGATCAGCAGGTACCAGGGTAAATCGTCGCGCCAGCGTTCACTGCGACCGCGATACAAACTCGAACTCTTCAAGGTGCGCAAGGCATCCTTGAAGCGGCTGCGCAGTTCTTTATGCTCTTCGTCGATCAGCTCTTCACGGCGGAGGCGATCCTGGCCGCCCTCGCTTTCTTCAACCTGTTTCTTGCGCACACCGGTATGCCAGCTGGCAAAGACCATAGTGAGCCCCCAGATCAGGAATAACACACTGATGGTCAGTAAACGGGAGGTCGAACCTTCCCAGAACTTGTAGTCATTGACGGCGAGCAACGGTCCGATGAACCAGACCAACATCGCTACGAAAAGCACCAGCAGCAACGTCCAGACCCAGGTCCTGCGCACAAACGCGCCGACTTTTTTGAAGAAAAATCTCATCACGCTTCCCTGTATTAACGAGGTTGAACCACGGCCGAATCAAGCTGCAGATAGGGTTGCAGAACGGTCTCACGCTGCTCGCCGAGGACCCAGGAGAAACCCGAATACATCATTGCCAGGCAACCCACCGTGAACAGCACCACCATCCACCACGGCACGATGCGCACCAGCCTGCGGCGCTGATCGCTGATACCTTCCCAATGGGGTGACAGCTCACGGGAAACGTCACCGCGCAGCTGGCGAATCTGTCGATACAAGGCGTCGCGAACACCCTCGAGCTCCAGCACTCCGCGGGTCATCACCCGGTATTTGCCTTCGAAGCCCAGCGACAGACACAGGTACATCAGTTCAAGTATCGGCAAATGCTTGACCGGGCTCTTCGACAGCCGATCGAGCATTTGGAAGAATTTTTCACCACCGAAGGTTTCGTTGTGGAAGCTACTGAGCAGGCTCATCTGCGCCCACTCGCTTTCGTTGCCCCAGGATGTCGTGACCACCGCTTCATCGGCCACAGTGCAGAGGACGTAACGGGCGGCCATTACCTGGCTACTCTCAGCACCGCTGTGCAGCGCCAGAACCTCAAACTGTTTCAGACTGTTGGTCAGTCGCTCATGAAGTCTTCGCATGTCTTCGCCAGACTTGCTGTGCTTGAGCCGCACTACTTCCGACAGCAGCTCGGAAGCCGCCGCGACCAACGAGTTGAGGCTGACGTTGAACACCTCCGCCGGGCGAAGACGCGCGGCATAAATCATCCGCTCTTCCAGCTGTTCGATACGCGGCGGCACAGCAAAGTCGGTGAGAGGGCTTAAAGCAGGGTCGTGACCTTGACGATCGAGAAGGACTGTCTTGTCGTCGAGCTGGTGATCGTTTTCCTTGATCATATCGTTCAGTTCCTGATGGCCCAGAATTTCAATTCAAGTTCGGCAAATTCACCAGACACGTGAAAGGCGAAGCCACCGGAGCCTCCCAGTTGCACTAAGTCTTCGGAATTGAGTTCGAGGATGAAATAGGTTTTGTTCGAGTGAAACGGAATCTGTCGCGGAGCCACGGGCAAGGGTTTGACCTTGATGCCTGGCAGGTGCAGGTTAACCAGTTGGCGAATGCGCTCTACCGGGCCTACTTTGAGGTGCGCCGGTAAACGATGGCGCAACTCGTCACCATCGCAGTTGGCACTGGCCGCCAGCACGAACGACGCCGAACCCAGCAGTTTGTGGTCGTGCAGCGGCGACACCAGAATCCCGTATTGACGGGCTTGCAGCGCCAGTTCGGTGGCGTGCTGTTCAAGCACCATCGACAGCACCTGACGGATCGCCTCCATTAGTTTGCGGAAGCTCGCGCCCTGGTCGCTATGAAGGTAACGACTGTCCAGATTCGGGCGTTTGCTGTCGCTGGCGAACGTCGCTAGATCACCCAGCATCGACAGCAGCGTGCGATACAACTCCTCCGGATGTACGTGTTCCAGGCTCAAGTAGTGACGCAGCACGAGTTCGGTCCGGTTGATCAATTGCAGCATCATGAAGTCGCCGACTTCCGCACCGCCGACCTTACCGTTGGCGCGAATCCGCTCAGCAATGGCGTCGCCCCGGTGGCCAAGCATGCTGATGACTTCTTTGAGACACGACAGCAGGTAACCGCAAGCATGGGCGTGAATGAAAGTCGGAACGAAGTCCGGGTCGAGACTGATCACGCCGTCTGGTGTAGTGTTGAGGACTTCGCAGACTTTCAGCTTCACGTAGGCCTGATCACTCTGCTGCTCGCCGAGTAGCAGGCGAAAATCCGGACGTGCACAGCTGACCTGGCAGCTGAAGTCATCACCCGCGTTGGAGTCGGCCACTTGTGCCTCATAGGCGGTATAGCGCGCCAGCACGTCGGACTGCTCCGGGCGACGGGATTCGATGTGGTTGCCGGTCACCAGTGGCAAGGCTAGATAGATCGGCGTATTGCCTGTATTCGGCGGTACATCCAGAGCTAGTGGCTCGGTGTTGCCACCCAACTCGAACAGGCTTCCGTCGGGCAAGACTCCACAGGCGTGGCTGATCACCAGTTTGCCCATGTTGAGGAACTGCAGGTCGATCTCAAGCCCGAGAAAACCCCAAATGTAACTACCCAGTAATTGGGTACGGGTTTTCATCTGGTTATCGTAGTAACGATCGTTGTGCTGGAAATGCTGTGGGCGCAACAGCATGCCTTCCTGCCAAATGACTTTATGCACACTCATAATTAGTCATCCGCCTTGGCGAACGTTTTATTGTTGTTGTGGATACCGGCCTGATCGAGAGTCAACTCGGCCTCCGTCAGTTTCACCGGGGTGACCTGAACCACATAGCGCCACTTGGTTTCAGGCAGGTCACGGTAAGCCGCCAACACCCCAACGTAACGGCTACCACTCTCGAGGCTGAGCTTGAGCTCGACACTTTCCCCGGGGCGCAACTCAAGCTCTTCGCTGGCTCCCAGATCCGGCGCCAAGGATTCCCTGGCGCGTTCGTAGAGACTGAAAAAGTCGGCGTTCTCAAAAGCCACCGGATGCTTGAGCTCCATCAGTCGTACCACGATCGGCGAAGGTCGGCCGTTAAGGTCCGGGTTGACCTGGTCGCTGGCGGTCAGCTTCAGGTCCAGCTTGGTCATGCTGGAATACGGCGAAAGCGACGAGCAACCGGCCAGTAGCACCAGAGCGACGAGCGTAGTCAGTGTTTTGAGTAAAACGGTCGAGAAGCGAGACATTCGCATCATCCTTGGTGTTCAGTGTGGAGGGTGGAGATCAGGCGGATCTGTTCTTCGTAGGCTTGAGCGAAATCCCGAGCCAACAGGCGCTCGCACCAGTCATGGTCCTGACACAACGCCTGGTGGTAACGACCATAGGCTCTCCAGCGGTTGCCCGAAGTGGCGAGTAGCGGCTGGTGGCCGTCGCGCTCGAAACGCAGGGTCAGCTGTTGCGGCGAGAAGTGTTCGAGGGCGCCGCGTATCGCCGCACGACTGGCGGCAAGCAAAGCCACCTGATGCGCCTGCAGGTCGCGGAAGGCCCGGGCGATGGCTTGCTCGGCCGGAAACTGGCCCGGCTTGTTGGGCTGCAGCAGAACGCCCAGCGCTTCGCTGGCATCCGCGGCAAATTTCAGCGGGTTTTTGCTGGTGCCCTGAGCGGTGGTCAACGCCAGACGCAGTTCATTCTTCAGCTCGCTACGGGTGTGCAGACTCTGCTGCAAACCACCAATGCTTTGCTTGAGCAAACACGCAGCATTAATCGCCAGGGCTTCGCGGCGCTCGTGGTCAAGAGAGTCAAGATCGACCCCCAGCGCGGCGCCAAAATGTTGCCAGAAACCTTCGCTCTGCAGTTCCACCGTCTTAGATGCTGACGCAGGCGCTGCCTCTTCCGGCGCCGAGACCAGCTCGGGCACGATCAAGCTTTCCATGTCGATGCGCGCATAATCGGCGCACTGTTTCGACTCTTGGCGCGGCGCATTGAGCTCGGTGAACTCATCGAGCTCCAAGTACACCTGCTCCTGCTGGTCGAGCGCACTCACCGGGTCGAGGTCGAGGAAGGCATCGTCAGGAATGGTGCTCCCCGCAGACTGCGGGCAGCCGACTTCAGCCTCGTAGAACTCTGGAGTGCGGACCAGCCGCGCGCGGATTTCGAAATCCCCCAGCATGTAGACGCTGCCATGCTCGATACGTCGGGCTTCGTCCTTGCGCAGGCGCTCACCGGTTTCACGGGTCTGAATACCGTTGCTGCTGGTATCGGTCAGGAAGAAAGCTCCGTCGCGATAGCTGATCAACGCGTGATGGTTGGACAAGTGACGTTTGCGGTCTGGAATGATCCAGTCGCAATCCTCTCCACGCCCTATCACGCCGCCGGCCTGCGTGAAGGTTTTGCTACTCGCCTGCGTGGGCACAAACTGCTGGGTGTTCAGCATTTCAAAAACCAGTTCCATATGATCATGCTCCTTGCGCTCACTGACCGCGATTGACCGTCTGCGGATCACCCAATGGGCGATAGGTGTTGTCGTTGAATTTGTAGTTGCCGTTACAGCCGCCGAGGCTGCTTAGAACGACGAGGATCAGCAGGACGGTTTGCCAGTGGCGAACAGACATCAGGTGGCTCCATGGAAAGACAATGCTGACAGCGTCGACCTGGTTGGCGACTCTGCGAAGAGCGAAAAATCGGGTTGAAATCAGCACGCGTTGCTAACCCTCAAAATTGCCAAGGTTTAGATTCAGGCGTCCGAGGCGATACAGCAGAGTGCGGCGCGGCAAGCCCAGTTCACGGGCCGCCAGGGTCTGGTTACCTCCGTTCTTGCGCAGGCAATCGAGCAACAGACTGCGCTCGACCTGTACCAGACGTTCACGCAGATTCAGGCTGAATGCTTGCGGCACAACGTCGGTGCGCAACGAAAAGTGCTCGGCCAGCAATTCCCCGTCCTCGCAGAGCAACACCGCACGCTCCACCAACCCTTTGAGCTCGCGCACGTTGCCTGGAAAGTCATAAGCGCACAGGCGATCCAGCGCTGCGTCGGACCAGCGCACCAGGTCACGCTGCAGAAAAGCGCAGGCCTTGTCGGCGAAATGCCTGGCCAGATCGGGGATGTCACCCTCGCGCTGACGCAATGCCGGCAATTCGATGGGAAACTGCGCCAGGCGGTAATACAGGTCCTCTCGAAACTTACCCTCGCCCACCAACACCGACAGATCACGGTGGGTCGCAGCGAGAATGCGCACGTCGGACTTATGGGTGTCGTTGGAGCCCAGCGGACGAATCTCGCCTTCCTGCAACACTCGCAACAACTTGGCTTGCAGAGACATCGGCATGTCGCCGATTTCATCCAGCAGCAAGGTGCCGCCATTAGCCGCATCGAACAGCCCGGCGCGGTCACGATCGGCGCCGGTAAAGGCTCCTTTGCGGTAACCGAACAATTCACTTTCCAACAGGTTTTCCGGAAACGCCGCGCAGTTCTGCACAATGAACGCCCGGGAGCGCCGCGGTCCACAATCGTGAATGGCGCGAGCAACCACTTCTTTGCCAGTCCCGGTCTCGCCACGTAGCAATACGGTGTAGGGGTTGTGCAAAACCTTGCTGATCAGCTGTAAAGTCTGGTGCATGGCAGGGCTCCTGCCGATCAACCCGTAACCACTGGCATTCGTGATAACGTTGGGTGTCGACGAAACATAGCCCGCTGGTCGACGCAAACCTTGCAGCAGGTGCAACTGCGCCAGAACGAACGAGCCCAATTGCCCAAGTGAATCAGCAAAACCTTGTAAGTCGACATGCTCGCAGCTGACACAGAGCAACAGCCCTTGAACAGCCTTCTGCTGGTTGACCAAGGGCACGCACAACAGCGACTGCCACGGTACGTCCTGCACCGGCAAGAAACTGGTTTCGTGGAGGCTTGCGTTCAAGTTGCTGAAGCTCACTACCCGGTTCTGGCACAACGCGAACTGCAGCAACTGCTCGCCGTTGTAATCGACCGGCAGGCTCGCGGCCTCCCGTAGCTTCAGAGTGCCCTGCAAGCACTCGGCGTTCAGCCACAGGTGAGTGTGAGTCACATCGAGCAAGTACAACTGACTCAACTCACAGGCACTGAGTTCGGCCGCTGCCCGCACAAAGTCACCCAGCAACGTAGCGCAGTCGGACACACGGGAAAGGCTGGTAAATTGCGCCACCAAAGCTTCGGCATAGACCAGCGGCTGCCCTACTCGAGTAAACATCACACCCACCTCAGGAGAACTCGCAGGTCACGCCGGCGCTGGCGTCGAACGTTGCATGTACGCGCTTAAGGCTTTCACCATTGGCCATGGCGTCAAGGAGCCGGTCAGCCACCAACGGCAACAGGTGCAGATCCAGCATGTGATCGATCAACCGCGCGCCGCAGTCGCTTTGGGTGCAGCGCTCAACCAGATGCTCGACAAGCGCCTGGCAGTGACTGAAGCTCAATTGGCGCCGTTGCAAACGATCACCCAAACGTCGCAGTTTGATTTCGATCAGCTCACGCAGGATCGGGCCACTGACCGGGTAGTAAGGGACCACCCGCATACGTGCCAGCAACGCTGGTTTGAAATGCTTGCTGAGGAAAGGGCGGATGGCTTCTTCGAGGGTTTCGGCCGTCGGCCGCGTACCGTTCTCGCAGAGCTCGCTGATGCGTTCGCTGGCAAGGTTCGAGGTCATCAGTATCAACGTGTTGCGAAAGTCGATCTCACGCCCTTCGCCGTCGTTGGCCACACCTTTGTCGAAGATCTGATAGAACAGGTTCAGTACATCTGGGTCGGCCTTCTCGACTTCGTCGAGCAGTACCACCGAGTACGGCTTCTGTCGCACCGCTTCAGTGAGCATCCCGCCTTCGCCATAGCCGACGTAGCCCGGCGGCGCTCCGATCAGCCGTGAGACGGTATGCTTCTCCTGGAACTCGGACATGTTGAGGGTGGTGATGAAACGGTCACCGCCATACAGCAGGTCTGCCAACGCCAGCGCGGTTTCGGTCTTGCCGACTCCACTAGGACCGACCAGCAGGAATACGCCCGCCGGTGCATCCGGTTTGTTCAAGCCAGCAGCGTTGGCGCGCATCGAACGGTCCAGCGCGTGGACCGCTTGCTCCTGACCACGAATACGCGTGCGCAAGTCCTTAGCGAAGCTTGCGACCTTCGCATTGTGCTCACGGGCCAATTGCGCCAGCGGCACACCGGTCCAGGCGCAGATCACTTCCGCCACCAGATGCGGGCAAACCTCGAAACGCACCAGACGCTCACTTGTCTGGGCGGCGCTCAGGGTACGGTGGGTTTCGTTGAGTGCGGCTTCCAGGGCTTCGACGCTTTGCGTCTGATCGACTGCAGTCTTGAGGGTTTCGACCTCTCGGGCCTTGACCAATTGCTGACGCAGTTCCAGCAGACGCTCAGCCAACTTGCGCTGTTTGCCCCAGCGTTTTTCCAACGCTTGCTGCTCGACTTCGGCATCGGCCAAGCGAGCTTCCAGAGCGTCCAGCTCTTGCTGATCGATCGGCAAACCGGCCTCGGCATCGCGGCGCAGGGCCTGACGCTGACGACCGCCTTCAGCCAGTTCTCCGCGCATGCATTCCAGACTTTCCGGCGCGGCAGCCAGGCTGATCCGCACCCGGGCGCACGCGGTGTCGAGGACATCAACGGCCTTATCCGGCAGTTGCCGGCCAGCGAGGTAACGGGCTGACAATTCAGCGGCGGCAACCACCGCATCATCGCGCAAGTAGATGCCATGGCTCTTCTCATAGACCTGGGCCAAGCCACGAAGAATAGTCACGGCTTCGCAGACGGTGGGCTCGTGCAATTGCACCGGCTGAAAGCGCCGAGCCAAAGCCGGATCTTTCTCAAAGTACTTCTTGTACTCTGCCCACGTCGTCGCGGCGATGGTACGCAACTCACCACGAGCAAGCGCTGGTTTCAGCAGGTTAGCCGCATCCAAACCACCGGCTTGGCCGCCAGCACCAATCAATGTGTGGGCTTCATCAATAAACAGAATGATCGGTTTTGGCGACGCTTTGACTTCTTCGATCACGCCTTTGAGGCGCCGTTCGAACTCACCTTTGATGCTGGCTCCGGCTTGCAACAGGCCCATGTCCAGCGACAGTAGCTCGACGCCCTTGAGCACCTGCGGAACTTCATCGGCAGCGATCCGCGAAGCCAGGCCTTCGACGATTGCGGTTTTACCGACGCCGGCTTCACCGACCACGATCGGGTTGTTTTTGCGGCGGCGTGCGAGGATGTCGATCATCTGGCGGATCGAGCCGTTGCGACACAACACCGGATCAAGCTTGCCGTCACGGGCTTGCTTGGTCAGGTTGTGAGTAAAACGTTGCAAGAGCGATTCGCCCGCAATGGTGGGTTTGCCAGCCGGATCGGCCTTGTCGGACAGGGCAAAATCCTTCAGACGTTCAATATTGAGCCTGGCCAGTAATGGCTGATAACGGCTACCGGCATAACGCATCGGGTTGCGCAGCAGCGAGAGAATCAGCGCCGCTTGCTCGACCTGGCTTTGACCCAACTCGAGGTTGGCCACTACCAGCGCATCTTGTAACCACTGCACCAGTTCAGGAGCAAACACCGGGTTACGCGAAGCACTGTGTTCGAGTCGCGGTTGCAGGGCCCCGATCAGCTCGCCAGCATTCACATCAGCATCTTGCAGGGCCCGAGCCAGCAAACCTTGCGGACGCTCCAACAATCCCAGCAACAGGTCTTCAACGAGGATTTTGCTGCCGCCGCGAACCACACAGCGTTCGGCAGAACCTTCCAGGTCTCGACGGGTTTCGGCGTCCAGCACCTGGATAAGTTGTTGCAGGTCTACATTGATCATGGTCATCCGTCCTTAATGAGTTTTACTGCCCAGGATCACCACGCCGTCTGCGTGTTCACCGCCCAGCCAACTGGTCCACCCGAGGCGACAGGTGTTCTGCTCCCCGATACGCAACTCGCGGATTTCCTCCTGACGCAGGACCAGGCGAATGTCGTAGTCCAAGGGGTCACGCAGGGTGAATCGCACCAATGCGCACAGCGGCTGGTAGCCGAAACCAATCGGCAGGAATTCGTGGAAACGTTGCCAGTCGAGCTGACGGATATGAATGCGGAACTTGCCACTGCGATCGCGCACACACTCGCCGAGCACCAGATCTTCGCCGAGCCTGCTGTTGGTGCGCCCCAAGCGATTGCGCTGCTCCTCCAGGATTTCCACACGGCGCTCGATGCACTGCTCGATGACAAGCTCCGCATGCTTGAAGTAGTAGCGCAGTACCGCCTCAATCAGCGCTGCCGAGTGGGCGCGTAAACTGAGTAAGCCGAGGTACGGCAGCAGACGCTTCCAGTTCAGCTCCCTGGCTGTGCGGATGTCTTCACCACCCAGACCGATCAGCGCGAATAGCTGCTCGGAAAACGGGTCGATTGCACCGCTCCGAAAACTCGCTCGATAGCGGTACTTACGCCAGATCGGTAGCATCAGCCGTTGCAGACGGTGGTGAAACAAATCAAGGAAAGTGCGCGTCGGGTTGTCGTCCTGGTTGTTGCCCAAGGCCTGTTCACCGTAGAACGCCGGTAGCGGCGAACCGGAACCAACCAGGCCAATCAGGTTGAAACACAGCCGCGCGCGCAGTTCACCGTGCTCCTCGAAAAACTCCACGCTATCAACATCGCTGCCGGGGAACCCCAGGCTCGGGTTAGCCTGGAATTCCAGTTGGTCGTAGAGCTCCTCGTCACTCAAGTGCGGGTGGGCCACGCGCAGCCGGTCAACCACCAGCAGCACGGCCTGAAACAGCGAGTACTCGCGTATTACCCGGGTCAGCTCGCTTAAAGCAGGGGCTGCAGGCCCATACGTGGCGCCCATTGGTACACCTCTCCCTCTGTGCTTTTTACCCGCAGTTCGTGGTACGAATTGAGACTGGCGTAGAGAGCGAAAAACTCGTTAAGAATCGAAGCGAAAACGAACAGATCGCCTTCGCCGATGTACCCTTGCGGGTCGATAGTCAGCTCTGTGCGCAATCCGCGCAGCGGCAACCCACGGTGCAATCTGTCAACGTGTTGATGACGGATCGATTTGAGACCGTCCAGCAAGCGTTTGCTGACCTTTTCTGCATGCCGGTCGTAGTAGCGTGGCAGGTCGTAGGTCTCGAGGATCACCTTGAGCGCGTCGACGTTGGCCAGCGATAGGTAGTTGAGTGACATGTTGCTGATCAACTTCCAGAGGAAGTCGCGATTCAACGGCGGCGCGAAGCTCGACGTGGCAGGAGTGATGTCGCGGAAACTGAGGAACTGCGGTGTCTCTTCGCAGGCCTGGCAGATGTCGCCGAGCTTTAGTCGGCGCGGCAGGTTCTGGTTGGTGCAGGTCAGCTCGATGGACAAGGTTTCCTGGGCATCGGTGCGGCGAATACCGAAACTGAGGTAGGTGTCGAGACCGTCATGCAACAACGAGGAACGTTGACGAATGCTGTAGTGCGCACGGCTCTGCAGCACATCAAAGCTTGGGTCGTGCTCGAAGGATTCGAACGGTACGTACTCCTGAGATCCTGTACCGCCCGGACGCCAGCCAGTAACACTTTCGATCGAGAATACCCCGCAGTATCCAAGGTCATACTCGGCCGGCAGCAACAGGTATTCGTCCTGCTTGCCATCGAGGCGGATCGGCAAGGCATCGTGCTTGAACAGATTGACGATAGGCGTGCAGTACAGCTTTACGTTGTCCAGGGTCGGACGCAGTCGCTGAATGCCGCTCTTGCGAATATCAAAGCGAAGCTCCAGGCCGCGTATCTGCTTAAGGGTATTTTCGGGCAGGGATTTGAGCAGATTGAGGCCGTTCAAATCGACGAACAGAAACTTGTCCTGAAAGGCGAAATATTCCTGCAAATAGCGATATCCGCGGAAGGTATTTAACGGATACGGAATCAAGGCTTCCTCTTCGGCAAAGCCGACCGGCTGCACCCGATCGCTCGGCAGGCTGAACAACATTGGCGCGCCGCTGACGCCATTAATCGGCTTGTTGGCCGCATCCAGAGGGATCAACTGGATACCTTCAAGGTTGCGCAGCAGGCTCAGATAAAGCATCTGGCTGATATAGCGCTCGCCGGCTAGATGCAGCCGCAGGCGACTCAGGTTCAGTTCACCGATATGCCCATCGCAACTCATCTCCAGCTGCAAGCTCAACAGCGAACCATCGCCCTTCACCGAGTACTTCAGAGTGGTCAAATCCAGCGGTAACACTTCCGTCGGATAGCAGGTGCGAAAGCGGCAGCGCACGTCATCGATCGGCACGCTCTCCACTGGCGTATCGCGCTCGACCAGCAATGCCGGCCCGGAACGCTTCAGCGCATCGAATTGCAAAATACTGAACGCCGGCAGCGGCCGCATGTAGTTCGGCCACAGCAGGTGCATCAGCGAATGACTCAGCTCCGGCAATTCGTCATCGAGCTTCTGGCGCAAGCGACCGGTCAGAAACGCAAACCCCTCAAGCAACCGCTCCACATCCGGATCACGCCCGGCCTGCCCCAAAAACGGTGCCAATGCCGGACTACGCTCAGCGAAACGGCGACCCAACTGGCGAAGCGCGGTGAGTTCGCTTTGGTAGTAGTGGTTAAAAGACACAGGGGTCACCTTTGCATGCTGTTTTTGCGTGGCTGGGTGCTGTAAATCGCAATCGGCCCGGTGCCATGACCAGGGCGCGGGGAAGCGACTGGGTCGGTGACTCGTGCAGCGGTGTTTTTCCGGACATAGGAGTCTCCTTAGCTCACCCTGACTTGACCGCAGCCATCCAGCCGCGCGGTGAAACTGACCTGACGCTTTAAACCATCAACCTCCAGCTGGCCTTCGATACTGAACGACAGCTGAAGTTGATCGTTATTGCGCGGCAGGGGTACGACATGCGCATTGAACAAGCGCGGCTCATAAGCTTCGATGAAGCGTTCGATGGCCAGGCGGGCCTGGCTCAGGGAGTCGTGCAGGCTCAGGCGCATGTCGTTGAGATCGGGTAGTCCGTAATCGGCCAGAGTCTGTACGCTACCCGCACGGGTGCTGAGCATTTTCGCCAAATGGGCAGCCACCGAGGCCATGGCGCAAGCCTCGCGGCTCCAGCCGACCCGTTTGTCGGTTTCACCACCAAGGCGTTCGAAAAGGCTGCCATATCCGGCCATAGCTCAGCTCCTGGTTACTCTTTGTCCAGTTTGCCAACCAGCGACAGAGTGAAATCAGCTCCCATGTATTTGAAGTGCGGGCGCACGTTCAGGCTGACGCGGTACCAGCCAGGCTCGCCGTCAACATCACTGACGATGATCTGGGCAGCACGTAGCGGGCGACGGCCACGGACTTCGGCGCTCGGGTTTTCCTGGTCGGCCACGTACTGACGGATCCACTTGTTGAGCTCCAGCTCAAGGTCCGTACGTTCTTTCCACGAACCGAGTTGCTCGCGCTGCAACACTTTCAAGTAGTGAGCCAGGCGGTTGACAATCATCATGTACGGCAGTTGGGTGCTGAGCTTGTAGTTCAGCTCGGCCGTCTTGCCTTCGGCGCTGATACCGAAGCTCTTGGTCTTTTGCACTGAGTTGGCAGAGAAAAACGCGGCGTTGTCGCTGCCTTTACGCATGGTCAGGGAGATGAAGCCTTCCTCCGCCAGCTCATATTCACGACGGTCGGAGACCAGCACTTCAGTCGGAATCTTGGTTTCGATCTCGCCCATGCTTTCGAAGTGGTGCAACGGCAGGTCTTCAACCGCGCCACCGCTCTGCGGGCCAATGATGTTCGGGCACCAGCGAAATTTGGCGAAGCTGTCGGTCAGTTTGGTACCGAACGCATAGGCGGTATTGCCCCATAGGTAATGCTCGTGACTGTTGGCAACCGATTCCTTGTAGACGAAGGATTTCACCGGATTTTCTTCCGGATCGTACGGGTTGCGTAGCAGGAAACGCGGCACGGTAAGGCCGACGTAACGCGAGTCTTCGGACTGACGGAAGCTCTGCCATTTGGCGAATTGCGGGCCATCGAAATGATCTTTCAGATCCTTGAGGTCCGGCAGCCCGGCGAAGCTTTCCAGGCCGAAGAATTTCGGACCGGCCGCGGTGATGAACGGCGCATGGGACATGCAGGCAACATTTGCGACGTACTGCATCAATTTGACGTCTGGCGAGCTCGGTGACATGAAGTAGTTGGCGATGATCGCGGCCACCGGCTCACCACCGAACTGGCCGTATTCAGCGGTGTAAACGTGTTTATAGAGGCCTGCCTGCATCACTTCCGGGGAATCTTCGAAGTCGTCCAGCAAGTCGTCCTTGGAGACATTGAGAATTTCGATCTTGATGTTTTCGCGGAAATTGGTGCGCTCGACCAGCAACTGCAGGCCACGCCACGCGGATTCCAGCGACTGGAACACTTCGTGGTGAAGGATCTCGTCCATCTGGCGGCTGAGCTTGGCATCGATCTCGGCAATCATGCGGTCAACCATGGCCTTTTTGACCGGTTCACCTCTGTTCTGTGGCTTGAGCAGCTCTTCGATGAAGGCTGACACTCCACGCTTGGCGATGTTGTAGGCATCGTCGTTCCTGGTCAGTCTGGTCTCGGCAATGATGCTGTCGAGAATGCTGTGTTCTACGCTCTCATGGTTTTTTTGCTGTGCGACACGTGTGCTCATAATGTTGGCTTCCTTGGCTGATGGGGACTCAAGCGTCTTGGATTACGGCAGCTTGCAGACCTAGTTCACCCAATACGCGACCGCGCGATGCGTCATCGGCAAGTACGCCTTCGATGGCTTTGCGAAATGCCGGTGCATTGCCCAGCGGGCCTTTGAGGGCCATCAGCGCGTCACGCAGTTCCATCAGCTTTTTCAGCTCAGGCACTTGCTCAACCAGACTGGCCGGGTTGAAGTCCTTCATCGAATTAATCCGCAGCTTGATTGCCAGTTCTTCGGTGTCGCTGTCTTCCTGAAGGCGGTTTGGCACACTCAACGTCAAACTCAGCGCCTGCTTGGACAGCACATCGTCGAAGGTCATTTTGTCGATACTGATCGGCTTCCGATCCTCAACCTTGCGTTCGTCCGCACGGTGGGTGTAGTCACCGATTGCCAGCAGCTTCAACGGCAGTTCAATCTCTTCCTGAGCTCCGCCGGTGGCGGGTTTGAAGGTGACGTTGATGCGTTCCTTAGGGGCTACCGATCCTTCTTTGGCCATGGCTTTTCTCCTTGCGGTTGTGGCCCGGGGGCCTATTCGAGTACCACTTCAAGGTCGAGGTGGCACAGCCTGCGATAAATCTCTTCCTTGCGTTCTCGCACTGCGTGGTTCTGCGGTAACAACTCACAACAGCTATGCAGGAGATGCAGCACTTCAAGCGCAAGATCAGGTTCCCAGGCCTGCACACCTGAGTTCTGTAATTCTTGATCTAGGGATTCCAGTTGGGTCTTGGCCAGCTCGTATTTCTTGGCCATGAAACACAACCGGGCCAAACTGAACTGCCAGAAAAACCTTACGCGGCCGCCATGGGCGCGTTGCAGTCCTTGCTTGAGAATCTGTACCGCGGCCTTGAGGCCGTCCTTGTGCAGAATCGGCATGACCTCTTCCAGCGCCTCTTCCCAGGCGAGTTGGCCGGTGTTGGTTTCGACCTTGCGCGGCGCACTGGTGGTTTGCAGATGGGGCATGACGTTGGCGCTGATCCAGCTGCGGGTAGCCGGGTCGGCGAAGGGCGCGCCGTCGTGAAAACGCAGCTCGACAACTCCCGGCAACCGCTGCAGCAACAGCGAGAGTTGAATTTCCACCTCACGCATGGCGAAGTCGGCGTTCAATCCTTGCAAACACTCCCAAGCCATGCGCTGGCCGTCGAACCAGAACGGCGCTCGGGCCAAACTGGCTTCGAGCTCCACTAGCAGGTCGGCGTACTGTCCTTGCGCGTAGCCTTCCTGGTAGGTTTTCAACTTGTCCGCGGGCAACCCGCGCAAGGCGGTGATCTGCTCGGCATTGCGCTCGGGGACGCTGTCGATAGGCAGCCAAAGCAGCGTGCGGCTGAGGCGCAGAGCACGCAGGTCGGTGGCCTTCTGACGCAACCACCAGGCACACAATGGACGAGCACTTTCCTGCTGCGCGCGCAGGGCTTTATGGGCTTCTTTTTCGTTATCGATGGGAGAACCGGGGGTAAACAGCTGGGTCGCGGCCTGCTTGACTTGGGCCACCGCCGCACCGACCGCGCCGGGTTCTGGTTGATTATCGGCGGCGCGCTGGACCATGGTCGCCAGTCGTCGGCAAATCGGCAGCAACAACGGTGCGCCATCGCCCAGGTGTTGCGTCAGCGCAACGTCCAGCCCCTCCAGGTACTCGACCAAGCGACGAAATAGCGGAAGCTGCTCCTTAATTGGCACGTTTTCGCTCAGTATTTGCTCAAGACGCGGTACCAGCCAACCGATGGCGGCAGCCCGGGTACGCAGCTTGATCGGGTAAATCTGCTCCCAATGCTGGTCGCACAAGTGGTGCAGCAGACCGAAGCCGGCTAACAGGCCCTGAAAGGACTCACGTTGATACAACGCCCAGGTCAGCCATGCGGCGATCCGCAGATCCTTGGATTGAGTTCGTAACAGAGCTTCGCTGTTTTCGAGAATTTTCAGCCAGTCAATTTGCCCGCTTCCATGCATGGATTGCGCTTTGCCCAGCTCACTCTCCAACGCCTCATATTCGTTTGAAAAACGAATGTCCTCGCCCGCCAGGC
Organism: Pseudomonas sp. GW821-FHT01E05; assembly: GCF_059422425.1. Taxonomy (NCBI): domain Bacteria; kingdom Pseudomonadati; phylum Pseudomonadota; class Gammaproteobacteria; order Pseudomonadales; family Pseudomonadaceae; genus Pseudomonas; species Pseudomonas sp. GW821-FHT01E05. The sequence goes on along the minus strand of NZ_JBWKWW010000001.1, from coordinate 246,867 downwards.
TTTTTTTGGAAACAGAGCACTTGGCAAGTTCAAGGTAATGGGCGGACAGTTTGCTTGAGTAGGACATCCATGGCCTTCATCAGGATTACAATTAATACAAATTTCGAAATTGCCGAGAAAGGGACAATATCGAAGATCAATTTGAGTCTTTTGCTCTTTCAGCAGGCAAATATCGCATTCACAACGATGACAGTTGACGAGCAACGCATTTAACAAGCAGAAATACCTTATTACTTGTAGAAAACACCCTGCATCAAGCAACAAGCTCTTTTAACATCCAACCACTCAGGTATCGCCCCACCCCACCACCAATCCAATGTCGCAGCAACTTCTTGTAGAATTGATCACGAGGTAAGTAGTTGCGCAGAGTAAAGAGGACAAACACTCAGGTATGTAGGATTTATCCTAGAAATAAACACTTTGTGCGCACAAGATATTTCACGGAGCCCCATGAGAAAAACCCTGAAACAAAGGCACTTCATATATGATCGGCCAATAGTCGAATACGTAACCAACCAAATCAGATAACGATGCGCAGGCATTTTCAATACCTGCACACTCAACCGCCATACCCGTAATATCCAGCAAACCTTTCACCCATAAAAAATGGGCACCCAACCTGATTGGCGTGCCCATCTTAAATACCGCTCTCCCGCTACTTTGGGAGTACGCATCCGTTATGGATTGACGCTGTCTTTCAGCGATTTGCCTGGTTTGAAGGCAACGGTGTTGCTTGCCTTGATTTTCACAGGCTCACCGGTTTGCGGGTTTTTACCGGTGCGGGCGCCACGGTGGCGTTGCAGGAAGGTGCCGAAGCCCACCAGGGTGACGCTGTCTTTACGGTGCAGAGCGCCTGTGATTTCTTCAAGAACGGCGTTGAGCACGCGACTGGCTTGTTCTTTGGTGAGATCAGCTTTTTCAGCAATGGCGGCTGCGAGATCTGGTTTACGCATAGTGAAGCCTCTTTGACGGTTTTTTGTTGTTATGTCCGTGCTGTTCTTCCGGAACAGCGCCCAAGGCGCCGCAGGCTCTACTCTGCGGCAGACAGCAGTGAGAATGGCATGCGGGCAAGGGCGGCGCCAGCCTGCGCGCGACCTTTGTAGTGGCAAAAGTGTGTTGAATCCGACAGAACGACCGGTATTTATGCCAGCAGCGCTGGAAGCTCCCGGTTTAGAGCGAGTTTTTCCATCACGGCGCTGCCGGTCAGTGCATAGCCCAGCAGTTTGCCGCTGGCGTCACGGCACAGCGCCTTGATATTGACGCCCTCACCTTCAACCGTCCAGGCACCTTCCGAGCCCCGCGGCGGCGGCGAGACGACCAACGGGCAGACCGGTGTTTTCACGGTAATCGGCATGGGGCCATAGCTGACCACGGTCGGGTTGCCGGCCAGGGTCTGGGCCAGCGCACGGGCGCAACTCATCAGCGGCATGACGTACAGCAGGTTCAGCCCGTCGACTTCGGCGCAGTCGCCCAGGGCGTAGATATTGGCGTGGGACGTTTTGAGATGACGGTCGACCACGATGCCGCGATTGACGGCCAGGCCAGCGGCCGCCGCCAGATCGATGCGCGGGCGCAGGCCAATGGCTGAAACAACGACATCGCAGGGGATGACCTCACCGTCGCTGAGGTGAGCCTCAAGCCCGCCTGCCGTGCGCTGCAAGCGGTTGAGCACCGGCCCAAGGTGGAAACGCGCCCCCAGGCTTTCCAGCCCGGCTTGTACCGCGGCAGCGGCGGCTGGATGCAGCAAAGTCGGCATCACTTGCTCGCACGGCGCCACCAGTTGCACCTCGTAGCCACCGAGGATCAGGTCGTTGGCGAACTCACAGCCGATCAGGCCGGCGCCGAGCAGCAATACCCGGCGCTTGCCGGCCGCCGCGGCGCGAAAGCGTGCGTAATCTTCGAGGTCGTTGATCGGGAAAATCGCCTCAGGGGCATCGCCTTCCACGGGCACCCGCACGGTTTCCGCGCCCCAGGCCAGGATCAGGTCGCGATAGACCAGCGCCTCTTCGCCGATCCACAGGCGCTTGTGGCCCGGATCAATGCCGCTGATGCGGGTATGGGTGCGTATCTCGGCCTTGAGTTGCTCGGCCATGGCACCGGGTTCGGCCATGCTCAGGCCGTCGGCGTCCTTGTTTTTGCCAAAGCCGGTGGAGAGCATCGGCTTGGAGTAGGAGCGACCATCATCTGCGGTAATCAGCAGCAGCGGAGTTTCGCCATCGAGTTTGCGAAACTCCCGGGCCAGGTTGTAGCCAGCCAGCCCGGTGCCGACGATCACGACAGGTGCGTTCATCCCTTTCTCCTCTTCAATTCATAAAAAAGCCGCGATCAAGCAGCGATTTCGATCATCTCGAAATCCATTTTGCCGACGCCACAGTCCGGGCACAGCCAGTCTTGCGGTACATCTTCCCAGCGAGTGCCAGGCAAAATACCGTCATCCGGCCAGCCGTCAGCCTCGTTGTAGATCAGGCCGCAGACCACACATTGCCACTTCTTCATTACTTGTTTCCTCAGATTCCAGGCTTTTTCTGGCACGCACAGTCTAATGCCTCGCCGTGCGGCTCAGGGCGTTTTGTACTGATCGGGATCAATAGATGCAAGCACGTTCGACGCGCGGGCCGGACCCGATCAGGCTCAATCGCTTATCAACATGGTAAGCTCGCCGCCTCATTTGCTGCCAATAATGACTCACTGTGCCGCACTCTACGCCCCTCACCCCTGCCCCTGTCTGGCTGCCCCAAAGCCATCTGACGCCCCTCCCCGACGCGCAAACCCTCGACTGGTTGTTCGATGAAGGCTCGCTGACCCGCCGCCTGACCCGGCTGTCGGATAACGGCTTCAGTGTCACGCCACTGTTCGAGGGCTGGCAAACGCTGCGCGCCGACGAATGCACCGCGCTGAACCTCCCCCCGGAGAGTCAGGGCTGGATCCGCGAGGTGTATTTGCGCGGTCATGGCCAGCCGTGGGTCTTTGCCCGCAGCGTGGCGGCGCGCAGTGCCTTGCAGGGTGGCGGGCTGAATATGGATGAACTGGGCAGCCGTTCGCTGGGCGAGCTGTTGTTCTGCGATCAGGCGTTCCAGCGCCGCGCCATCGAGGTCTGCCATTACCCACTCCAGTGGCTGCCCGTCGAGTCCCGGGCTCCCGGGCTTTGGGGGCGTCGTTCACGTTTTGATCGGGGTGCATTGAGCGTGCTGGTCGCGGAAATATTCCTCCCGACCCTTTGGCTCGCCGCGAGCGCCCATCCGGAGAACTGCTGATGTACCTGAGCCTGCTCAAATCGCTGAATCGCCTGAACCCGCGCGCCTGGGACTTCATTCAGCTGACCCGCATGGACAAGCCGATAGGCATTTACCTGTTGCTGTGGCCGACCCTCTGGGCACTGTGGATTGCCGGCAAGGGCTCGCCATCGCTGAGCAACATCGTGATCTTCGTTCTTGGTGTGGTGCTGACCCGCGCTGGCGGTTGCGTCATCAATGACTGGGCCGACCGCAAAGTCGATGGCCATGTGAAGCGCACCGAGCAGCGTCCGCTAGTCAGCGGCAAGATCAGCTCCAAAGAGGCACTGCTGTTCTTTGCGGTGCTGATGAGCGTGAGCTTTTTGCTGGTGCTGTGCACCAATTCGACGACTATCTGGTTGTCATTCGGCGGGCTGGCGCTGGCGGCCAGTTACCCCTTCATGAAGCGCTACACCTATTACCCGCAAGTGGTGTTGGGCGCGGCGTTTTCCTGGGGAATGCCGATGGCGTTCACCGCCGAAACCGGCAACCTGCCGGCCGCCGCCTGGCTGCTGTATATCGCCAACCTGCTGTGGACCGTGGGTTACGACACTTATTACGCCATGACCGACCGTGACGACGACCTGAAGATCGGCGTGAAATCCACGGCGATCCTGTTTGGCGATGCGGATCGGGCGATCATCCTCACCCTGCAAGGGCTCGCGCTGGGTTGCTTGCTGCTGGCAGGCGCACGCTTCGAGCTGGGCGGCTGGTTCCACCTCGGGCTTGCGGCGGCGGCGGCGTGTTTTGCCTGGGAGTTCTGGTACACCCGAGACAAGGACCGACTGAAATGTTTCCAGGCCTTCCTGCATAACCATTGGGCGGGGTTGGCGATATTTGTCGGGATCGTGGCGGATTACGGGTTACGTTGAATGTGAGTCCTGACAGGCGTCAGGGCTGACGCCTTCGCTGGCAGCCTCGCTCCTACGGGTAAGAGCAAGGCTTGCAGGTGGCGCAGATCAACTACTTCTGGGTCATGTGCCAGACACCACCTTTGCCGTCACCCATTGCGTCTCCCGGTTTCGCGTCCATTTTATAGGTGTACATCGGCTTGCCGTCATGAGCCCATTGCATCATGCCGTCGTCACGCTTGATGATCGTCCACTTGCCTTCGGCCTTGGCACCCGCCGGGGCCATCATCGGCGGCCAATTCTTGGCACAATCAGCGTTACACATCGACTTGCCGCCTGTGTCCTTGTCGAATGTGTACAAGGTCATGCCCTTTTGATCGACCATCATGCCGTTTTTCATCATCCCCGGTTCTGCGGCAAGTGCCAGCCCCGGCAGGACTAGTGCAGCAGTCACCAACAGGGCTTTCCAGGAAACAGTGCAGTGAGACATAGAAACCTTCCTTTTGTAGTTGTCAGGAGTCGGACTTAGAGCTTAGTTCAGGATTGCGCTAATCGCCGTAGCACTAAAATACCGCCACACGACTGCAATAATTCCGTTATCTGGTGCGGCGCAAGACAGTTAAATGACAAGAGGATTCAGCATGGTTGGCAGGAGCATTCTGATTGTTGACGACGAAGCGCAGCGGCCCTGAAGCCTGCGATCGCATTTTGTCAGCACACTGCATCTATAGATTTTGCGACTACTGCGCCCGAGCACGGACCGGCCGGCGGGAGCTCTCGCCACATGGAAAGAGCTCGACCAGAGAATTTGCGGTGTTTGGGCTGACGCTTCGCGGGCAACAGCCTCGCTCCCACAAGAACTGTGTTATTCCTGCAGGAGCGGGCTTGCAGGGGATCGACCTCAGGACTAACCCGAACTATTCAGGTTTGGCAACGTGCCAGGCGCCGTCCATTTTCCCTTCACCCGTCATGTCACCAGCCTTCTTGTCCATGACGAAGGTGTACAGCGGCTTGCCGTAGTAGGCCCATTGCATCTTGCCGTCAGCGCGTTTGATCACCGTCCAGTCGCCCTTGGACTTGTCGGCACTGGTGGCCATCAGCGGCGGCCAGTTGGCGGCGCATGCGTCATTGCACATGGACTTGTCAGCAGTGTCTTTGGCAAAGGTGTACAAGGTCATGCCCTTTTGGTCGACAAGCATTCCGCCCTTTGTCATCGCCGGATCGGCAGCAAAAGCCAGCCCCGGCAGGACTAGTGCAGCAATCACCAACAAGGCTTTCCAGGAAACAGTGCTGTGAGACATAGAAACCTTCCTTTTGTGGTTGTCAGGTGTGGGACTTAGAGCTTAGTTCAGGAACGCGCCGATCGCTCTGGCACTAAAATACTGTCACACGACTGCAATAATTCCGTTATCTAATGCGGCGCAAGACAGTTAAATGACAAGAGGATTCAGCATGGTTGGCAGGAGCATTCTGATTGTTGACGACGAAGCGCCTATTCGCGAGATGATCGCCGTTGCGTTGGAAATGGCCGGCTACGACTGCCTGGAAGCGGAAAACTCCCAGCAGGCCCATGCCATCATTGTCGACCGCAAGCCCGACCTGATTCTGCTCGACTGGATGCTCCCCGGCACGTCAGGCATCGAGTTGGCCCGGCGCCTCAAGCGCGATGAGCTGACCGGGGATATCCCGATCATCATGCTCACCGCCAAGGGCGAAGAGGACAACAAGATCCAGGGCCTGGAAGTCGGCGCCGACGACTACATCACCAAACCCTTTTCCCCTCGTGAGCTGGTCGCCCGTCTGAAGGCCGTACTGCGCCGCGCCGGCCCGACCGATGGCGAAGCGCCGATCGAAGTCGGTGGCCTGCTGCTCGACCCGATCAGCCATCGCGTGACCATCGACGGCAAACCCGCCGAGATGGGTCCCACCGAATACCGCTTGCTGCAGTTCTTCATGACTCACCAGGAGCGTGCCTATACCCGCGGGCAACTGCTCGATCAGGTCTGGGGCGGCAATGTGTATGTCGAGGAGCGCACTGTTGACGTGCATATCCGTCGTCTGCGCAAAGCCCTCGGCGATGCCTATGAGAATCTGGTACAAACCGTACGTGGCACCGGCTATCGCTTTTCCACCAAAGGCTGAGCCGCACTTACCCGCCGGACAAGCTGACAAGGACGCATGTTTAATTGAACCAAAACTGGCATGGCACCCTGATACGCCACATGCTGCTTCTGATCACCGGCTGTTTGCTGATCGGTTTGATCAGCGGTTATTACGGCTGGAGCCTGGCCATTGGCCTGGGGGCCTATCTGGGCTGGACGCTCAAGCAGCTGTTGCGTTTGCACGAATGGCTGCGCCTGCACAAACCCGACGACGCCCCGCCCGACGGCTATGGCCTGTGGGGCGAAGTGTTCGACAGCATCTATCACCTGCAACGCCGCGACCAGCGGGTGCGCGGGCGGCTGCAAGCGGTGATCGACCGGGTTCAGGAATCCACGGCCGCGCTGAAAGACGCGGTGATCATGCTCGACAGCGACGGCAACCTGGAATGGTGGAACCGCGCCGCAGAAACCCTGCTCGGCCTTAAAACCCCGCAGGACAGTGGCCAACCGGTGACCAACCTGGTACGCCACCCGCGCTTCAAGGAATATTTCGAGCAGGAAAACTACGCCGAACCGCTGGAAATCCCCTCGCCGACCAATGATCGCCTGCGTATCCAGCTGTACATCACCCGCTACGGCAACAACGAGCACTTGATGCTGGTGCGCGATGTCACCCGCATTCATCAACTCGAACAGATGCGCAAAGACTTCATCGCCAACGTGTCCCATGAGCTGCGTACGCCGCTGACGGTGATTTGCGGTTACCTGGAAACCTTGCTCGACAACATCGAAGAAGTGAACCCGCGCTGGACCCGCGCCCTGCAGCAAATGCAGCAGCAAGGTGGACGCATGCAGACCCTGCTCAATGACTTGTTGCTGCTGGCCAAGCTGGAAGCCACCGACTACCCGTCGGATAATCAGCCAGTGTCGGTGGACAACCTGCTGCTATCGATCAAGAACGATGCTCTGGCATTGTCCGGGCAACGCAATCAACGCATCACGCTGGAAGCCGATTCTTCGATTTTGCTCAAGGGCAGCGAAGCCGAGCTGCGCAGTGCGTTCTCCAATCTGGTGTTCAACGCGGTGAAATACACCCCGGCCGAAGGCAACATCCGCATTCGTTGGTGGGGCGACGAACAAGGCGCACACCTCAGCGTGCAGGACTCCGGCATCGGCATCGACAGCAAACACCTGCCGCGCCTGACCGAACGCTTCTACCGCGTCGACTCCAGCCGCAACTCCAATACCGGTGGCACCGGGCTGGGGCTGGCCATCGTCAAACACGTGTTGCTGCGCCACCGCGCGCGGCTGGAGATCAGCAGCGTGCTGGGCCATGGCAGCACCTTCACCTGCCATTTCGTACCCGCCCAAGTCACGAAATCCAGGGCCGGCAGCCTGACCGACTAGCTCCACAATGACTGACCACTAGGCAATCACCCTGTCAGCCGCTACATTGGCTGACTTGGGCCTGCCTTTCAGGCTCGGCAATCCTCTTTCTTTTCGAATATACGGAACCCGCAAAACTCCACCATGGACCCTTCCCCTAGTTTCACCCTCGCCTCACTCTTCGCCGATTTCGGCATGATCCTTTTTGCACTGATCCTGGTTTTGCTCAACGGCTTCTTCGTTGCGGCCGAGTTCGCCATGGTCAAACTGCGCTCGACCCGGGTTGAGTCCATCGCTCACACCAATGGCTGGCGCGGGCAGATCCTGCGCACCGTACACAGCCAGCTCGACGCCTACCTGTCTGCCTGCCAGCTGGGTATTACCCTCGCTTCCCTGGGCCTGGGTTGGGTCGGTGAGCCGGCGTTCGCGCACATTCTCGAACCACTACTCGACGCCGTCGGCGTACATTCCGCTGAAGTGGTCAAAGGCGTGTCGTTCTTTACCGCCTTCTTCATCATTTCCTACCTGCACATTGTGGTCGGCGAACTGGCCCCAAAATCCTGGGCGATTCGCAAGCCCGAGTTGCTGTCGCTGTGGACCGCGGTGCCGCTGTACCTGTTCTATTGGGTGATGTACCCGGCCATTTACCTGCTCAACGCCAGCGCCAATACCATCCTGCGGATCGCCGGCCAAGGCGAACCCGGCCCGCATCACGACCACCATTACACCCGTGAGGAACTGAAACTGATACTGCACTCCAGCCGTGGCCAGGATCCGAGCGACCAAGGCATGCGAGTACTGGCCTCGGCCGTGGAAATGGGCGAGCTGGAGGTGGTCGACTGGGCCAACTCCCGTGAGGACCTGGTATCGATCGAGTTCAACGCTCCGCTCAAGGAAATCCTCGCGCAGTTCCGTCGCCACAAGTTCAGCCGCTACCCGGTCTACGACACCGAGCGCAATGAGTTCGTCGGTCTGCTGCACATCAAGGATCTGCTGCTGGAACTGGCCGCGCTGGACCACATTCCCGAGTCGTTCAACCTCGCCGAACTGACCCGCCCGCTGGAGCGCGTGTCCCGACACATGCCGCTGTCGCACTTGCTGGAGCAGTTCCGCAAGGGCGGCTCGCACTTCGTGCTGGTGGAAGAAGCCGATCGCAACATCATTGGCTATCTGACCATGGAAGACGTGCTGGAAGTGCTGGTCGGTGACATCCAGGACGAACACCGCAAGGCCGAACGCGGCATCCTCGCCTACCAGCCGGGCAAACTGCTGGTGCGTGGCGATACGCCGCTGTTCAAGGTCGAACGCCTGCTGGGCATCGACCTGGACCACATCGAAGCCGAAACCCTCGCCGGGCTGGTCTACGAAACCCTGAAACGGGTGCCGGAAGAGGAAGAAGTACTGGAAGTCGAAGGTTTGCGGATCATCATCAAAAAGATGAAAGGCCCGAAAATCATATTGGCCAAGGTGTTGATGCTCGATTAAGCACAAGGCGGGCGACCGCCTGCGATTTTCTGCTTTTAAACAATCATTGCCTGCCCAACGCAAAGTTGGGCAGCGCCCCTACCGGTTGATTGAACTGAAACGGGATCGACACCAACCCCAGGCCGGTATTGCGCTGCACCACAAAATGCAGGTGCGGCCCGCTGCTGTTGCCGGTGTTGCCTGACAACGCCAACGCGCTCCCCACCGCCACTCGCTGCCCCTCACGAACATTCACCGAGCCTTGCTTGAGGTGCAGATAGACGCCCATGGTGCCGTCGTCGTGCAGCACCCGGACAAAGTTGCCGGAAGGGTCGGTGCCACGCCCGGTCTGGGTATTTTCAGTCTTCACCACTATCCCGCCACGGGCCGCGATGATGGGCGTGCCTTCGGGCATGGCAATGTCCATGGCATAGCGACTCTTGACTGCGAAGTGACTGTATTGACCGTTGGCCCCCTGAGTCAGCCGAAACGGCCCGCCTCGCCAAGGCAGTGGATAACGATAGGCCTGCACCGCCCCTGAAGGGTCACCCAGCGAATAGCGGAACCTTGGGGTATAGACCAACGGCTTGTCGCCCAGCGTTGGCCGGTCGCTGAACGAGACCACGCCGCTGGCGTCGGTGGACTTGTAGATCGTCATGGCCACAGCCGATGTGGTGGCCATGAAAAGACCACAGAAAAACAACAATCGCGCGAGCATGGGCAAGGATCTGTCGACTAAGGCGTGCAAAGCAGCCTATCAGCTGTGATGCACCAGCGAAGTCGTCAGATGTTTCAGAACTGTGCGTTGATTCAGGGAGGATTGTGTTGAATTCAAGGCCGCCATATCGCGGGCAATCCGACTTGCCCGCGATAGACGGTCTGAGCGTCGGAATAGAGATCGATCAGACCCAAAAACGCTTATGCACCCGGCACAAAATGCTTCTGCGCCGTACCGCGAGCGATCAGTCGGGAAATGTAGTCGAGTTTCTGCGCGTCCTGGTCGACAAAGCGGAAGGTCAGTTGCAGCCAGTCGCTGTCCGGTTTCGGCTCGTGGGCGACGACCGCGTGCAGGTAGCCGTTCAGACGCGCCACTTCGGCGTTGTCGCCCTGCTCAAGGTCGAGCACGGCGCTGTCGAGGATTTGCGGCAGGGTGTCGGTGCGTTTTACTACCAGCAGCGCTTCTTTGATGCTCAGCGCCTTGATCACACACTGTTGGGTACCGCTGGGCAGACGCAATTGGCCTTGACCACGACCGCCAGCCGAGGCGCCGGAAGCTGCTGGCGCCTTGACCGGTGGACTGTTGAGCAGACCTCGAGCCGGCGCCTCGGCTGCAGGTTTGGCGAACGGGCTGACCGGGGCAGCAGCCGCCGGAACCACTGCAGCCTTACCGCCGGTCAGCGCACTGAGGGAGTCGTTGCCGAACGCCGAGTTCATTTTGGTGGGGGCGCTGGAAAGCAAGGTGTCGAGTTTACCGACCTTGTTCAGGGCCTGTTTGACCTTGGTCAGCAACTGCTCGTTGGTGAAGGGTTTGCTGACGTAGCCGGAAACGCCGGCCTGGATCGCCTGAACCACGTTCTCTTTGTCGCCACGGCTGGTGACCATGACGAACGGCATGGCTTTGAGGTTGTCCTGTTCGCGGCACCAGGTCAGCAGTTCGAGGCCGGACATTTCCGGCATCTCCCAGTCGCACAGGACCAGATCGAACGCTTCACGGGCGAGTAAGGCCTGGGCTTTCCTGCCGTTGACAGCATCCTCAATCCTGATGCCGGGGAAGTAGTTGCGCAGGCACTTCTTCATCAGATCACGAATGAACGAAGCATCATCCACCACCAACACACTTACCTTACTCATCGACCACCCCTTTAAAAAATCCCGGCAAGCATAACGCTCATCTGATGGCAATTTGCCAAAACTCTTCAGCCACGCCGGTACTTTTTTCGTTCGCGGGTGCTATGAATTCGAAAACCACAAACAAAAACGCCCGACCAAAAGGCCGGGCGCTTTTCTTGGGCAATCTTACTTATCGTCAGGTTTGCCCGGAACATTAGCGCTTTCAGCGCTTGTGCCTTCAACTTCTTCTTTCATGCGTTTGAGGCCCAGGTGACGTACGTCGGTGCCACGCACCAGGTAGATCACCAGTTCCGAGATGTTGCGCGCATGGTCACCGATCCGCTCCAGCGAACGCAGGACCCAGATGATGCTCAAGACCCGCGAGATAGAGCGCGGGTCTTCCATCATGAAGGTCGCCAGCTCACGCAGCGCGGTCTTGTATTCGCGGTCGATGACCTTGTCGTACTGTGCCACCGACAGCGCCAGATCGGCGTCGAAGCGCGCGAAGGCGTCCAGTGCATCGCGGACCATGTTGCGCACCTGGTCACCGATGTGCCGGACTTCGACGTAACCGCGCGGCGCTTCGCCTTCTTCGCACAACTGGATGGCGCGACGGGCGATCTTGGTCGCTTCATCGCCGATGCGCTCCAGGTCGATCACCGATTTGGAGATGCTGATGATCAAACGCAGGTCGGACGCCGCCGGTTGGCGACGAGCCAGAATGCGCAGGCACTCTTCGTCGATGTTGCGCTCCATTTGATTGATCTGGTCATCGATCTCGCGCACTTGCTGGGCCAGACCCGAGTCGGCTTCAATCAGCGCGGTCACGGCGTCGTTGACCTGTTTCTCCACCAAACCACCCATCGCCAGAAGGTGGCTGCGCACCTCCTCGAGTTCGGCATTGAACTGCTGGGAGATGTGATGCGTGAGGCTGTCTTTACTAATCATGGTTGGCGTCCTTGGAGCGTCCGGTAAGGTGCGGTCGACCGCAGCGTTGGTTCAGTGAACGACTGCTGCTTCCTAGCCGTAACGACCGGTGATGTAGTCTTCAGTCTGCTTCTTCGCCGGATTGGTGAACAGGGTGTCAGTGTCGCCGAACTCCACCAGTTTGCCCATGTACATGAACGCCGTGTAGTCAGAAACCCGGGCGGCCTGTTGCATGTTGTGGGTGACGATAACGATGGTGAATTTGGATTTCAGCTCGTAGATCAGCTCTTCCACTTTCAGCGTCGAGATAGGGTCCAGAGCCGAGCACGGTTCGTCGAGCAACAGGACTTCCGGCTCCACGGCGATGGTGCGGGCAATCACCAGGCGTTGCTGCTGACCACCGGACAGGCCAAGTGCCGACTCGTGCAGGCGGTCCTTGACCTCCTCCCACAGCGCCGCGCCCTTAAGCGCCCATTCGACCGCTTCGTCGAGCACACGCTTTTTGTTGATGCCTTGAATGCGCAGGCCGTAAACCACGTTCTCATAGATGGTTTTCGGGAACGGGTTAGGCTTCTGGAACACCATCCCGACCCGGCGACGCAATTCGGCGACGTCTTCACCCTTGCGGTAGATGTTGTTGCCGTACAGATTGATTTCACCTTCCACGCGGCAGCCGTCGACCAGATCGTTCATCCGGTTGAAGGTACGCAGCAGGGTCGACTTGCCGCAGCCGGACGGGCCGATGAAGGCGGTCACGCGCTGCTTGGGAATGTTCATGCTGACGTCGAACAGCGCTTGTTTGTCGCCGTAATACAGGCTCAGGCTCGGCACTTCGATGGCGACGGTTTCTTGCGCCAGACTCAAGCTTTGCTTGTCGCGCCCCAGGGCGGACATGTTGATGCCGTGGCTGTGTGCTTCGTGCTGCATGGGATGCTCCCTACGCTAACAAATTCGATTCAGTTGGCCGCTGGCCTCACGAGGCGGGCCAGCGGTAATGCCGTTCTGTAGGAGCGAGCGGTGCGGCGATCCGACTTGCCCGCGATGCCGCCGGTGAGTTTTAACCGGCTCACCGCGGTGATGCCATCGCGAGCAAGCTTCGCTCCTACAGGGTCGGCGGCGATTAACTATCCAAAGCTTTGTATTTTTCGCGCAGGTGGTTACGAATCGCCACCGCGGACAGGTTGAGCAAGGCGATCACCAGCACCAGCAGCAGCGCCGTGGCGTACACCAGCGGCCGTGCGGCTTCGACGTTCGGGCTTTGGAAGCCGACGTCATAAATATGGAAGCCCAGGTGCATGATCTTCTGGTCCAGGTGCAGGTACGGGTAGTTACCATCCATCGGCAGCGACGGGGCCAGTTTCACCACGCCCACCAGCATCAGCGGCGCCACTTCACCAGCGGCGCGGGCCACGGCGAGGATCATGCCGGTCATCATCGCGGGGCTGGCCATCGGCAGAACGATCTTCCACAGCGTTTCCGCCTTGGTCGCACCGAGCGCCAACGAACCTTCACGCACTGTGCGAGGAATCCGCGCCAGACCTTCTTCCGTGGCGACGATGACTACCGGCACCGCCAGCAATGCCAGGGTCAGGGACGCCCAGAGCAGGCCCGGCGTACCGAAGGTAGGTGCCGGTAGCGCTTCAGGGAAGAACAAACGGTCGACCGAGCCGCCCAATACGTAGACAAAGAAACCCAGACCGAACACGCCGTACACAATGGCCGGAACACCTGCCAGGTTGTTCACGGCGATGCGGATCAGTCGGGTCATCGGGCCCTGACGTGCATATTCACGCAGGTAAACCGCCGCCAGCACGCCGAACGGGGTAACGATCATGGCCATGATCAGGGTCATCATCACGGTGCCGAAAATCGCCGGGAAGATCCCGCCTTCGGTGTTGGCTTCACGCGGGTCGTCGCTGAGGAATTCCCAGGCCTTGTTGAAGTAGAAACCGACTTTGGTCAGCGTGCTCATGGCGTTCGGCTGATAGGCGTGAACCACTTTGCCGATGCCGATTTCCACTTCTTTACCGTTGGCATCGCGGGCCGTGAGGCTGTCGCGATTGAACTGCGTGTGCAGGTCACTGAGCTGCGCTTCGACCGCCTGATAGCGGTTGTTCAGCTCGGCGCGCTCCCCGTCCATATCCGCCTGAGCGGCGGCATCGAGCTTGCCGGCCAGTTCCAGCTTGCGAGCATGCAGACGCAAACGTTCGAGGCCGGCGTTGATGGCACCGATGTCAGACTTTTCGAGGGCTTTGAGTTGCACGGCGAGCTTGTTGACGCGCTCGACACGGGCTTGCAGCTCCGGCCATGCGGCCTCGCCTTCAGCGATGACCTTGCCGTCCTGCTTGACGTTGACCAGGTAGCCGTAGAAGTTGCCCCACTCACGACGCTCGATGGTCATCAGTTCAGCAGGCGTGCTCTGGCTGGTCAGCCACTCGCCAACGATCCAGGTGAAGTCGTTGCCATTGAGGTCACGGTTGCCGACCTTGATCAGCTCGCGGGTCATGAACTCCGGGCCTTGATCAGGTACTGGCAGGCCAGCACTTTTCAGGCGCTCACGAGGCACTTCTTCTTTCTGCACCACTTCGCCGATGACGATGTGATTGGCCTGGTTCGGCACGTTGTAACTGGCGTGCATCAGGTCCGCCGGCCAGAAATGGCCCAGACCGCGCACGGCAATCACTGCCAGCAGACCGAGGGTCATGATGACCGCGATGGACACCGCACCACCGCTGATCCAGACGCCGGGGGCGCCGCTCTTGAACCAGCCTTTTAGGGAGTTCTGTTTCACAGACTTCTACCTTTCTTAAAGCGACGAGTATTTCTTGCGCAGACGCTGACGGATCAGCTCGGCGAGGGTGTTCATGATGAAGGTGAACAACAGCAGCACCAGCGCCGAGAGGAACAGCACGCGGTAGTGGCTGCCGCCGACTTCCGATTCGGGCATTTCCACCGCGACGTTGGCGGCCAGGGTACGCAGCCCTTCGAACAGGTTCAATTCCATGACCGGGGTGTTGCCGGTGGCCATCAGCACGATCATGGTTTCACCCACCGCACGGCCCATGCCGATCATCAACGCCGAGAAGATGCCCGGGCTGGCGGTGAGGATCACCACCCGTGTCATGGTCTGCCATGGAGTAGCACCCAGTGCCAGCGAACCCAGCGTCAGGCCACGCGGCACACTGAACACAGCGTCTTCGGCAATCGAGTAGATGTTCGGAATAACGGCGAAACCCATGGCCAGACCGACTACCAGGGCGTTGCGCTGGTCGTAGGTAATGCCCAGGTCGTGGGAGATCCACATGCGCATGTCGCCGCCGAAGAACCAGGTTTCCATGTACGGGCTCATGTACAGCGACAGCCAGCCTACGAACAGAATCACCGGAATCAGGATTGCGCTTTCCCAGCCGTCCGGAACCCGCAGGCGCAGCGACTCAGGCAGGCGGCTCCAGGCGAACCCGGCCACCAGGATGCCAATCGGCAGCAGCATCAGCAGGCTGAAGATGCCCGGCAAATGACCTTCGACATACGGTGCCAGGAACAGACCGGCGAAGAAACCGAGGATCACCGTCGGCATCGCTTCCATCAGCTCGATCACCGGTTTGACCTTGCGGCGCATGCCCGGAGCCATGAAATACGCGGTATAGATCGCGGCGGCGACGGCCAGCGGTGCGGCCAGCAGCATGGCGTAGAACGCAGCTTTCAGCGTACCGAAGGTCAGCGGCGAGAGGCTCAGCTTGGGTTCGAAGTCAGTGTTGGCGGCGGTCGACTGCCAGACATACTTAGGCTCGTCGTAGTTTTCGTACCAGACCTTGCCCCACAGCGCGCTCCAGGAAACCTCCGGGTGCGGGTTGTCGAGCAGCAGCGGTTGCAGCTTGCCACCCGCCTCGACGATAACGCGGTTGGCTCGTGGCGACAGACCGAAAATACCGGCGCCGTCGACCACTGGTTCAACCAGCAAAGTGCGGTGGGCGGTGCTATGGAACACACCGAGCTTGCCCGAGGCGTCCAGGGCGATGAAACCTTTGCGACGTTCTTCAGCGGTGATTTCAACGATCGGCGTGGTGCTCATCTGGAAGGTCCGAATCTGCTTCAGACGCAGCTCGCCATCCGTGTCGCGGGCCATGAACCACTGGGCCAGGCCGCCTTTGGAGTCACCGATGATCAACGAGATACCGCCCACCAGTTGGGTACTGGCAGTCACTTCGGCATTGCCGTCTTCGAGCAGCTTGTAGCGACCGTTGAGGCTCTTGTCGCGCAGGCTGAACACGTCGGCCTGGGCACGACCGTTGACCACGTACAGCCATTGCTGGCGCGGATCGATGTAGATCGCTTTGACCGTCTCGGTCATTTGCGGCAGTTCGATGCGGGTCTGATTACTGGTGACTTCACCGGTCATCATGTTTTCTTCGCGGGTCAGCGACAGCACATGCAGCTGCGGACCGGTAGAGCCGGCAACCACCAGCGCCGATTCGGTGGCGTTGAGGCTGACGCGCTCAAGGGCGCCGCCCTGCTCGTTCAGCGCGATCGGTGTTTCACCGTACGGGTATTCGATGGCTGGCGAAATGGTCTTCTTGCCATCCGGGTAGCTGACTTTGTAAGTGTGGCGGAACACCAGGGCCTGGCCGTTTGACAAGCCAACTACCACCAACGGATGCCCCGGCTGGTCTTCACCAATGGACGTCACGCTGATGCCGGCCGGAATCGGCAGGTTCACGCGGCTCAATTCAGCACCACTGTCGATGTCGAAGAACAACGCCTGACCTTTGTCGGAAACCCGCATAGCGACCTGGTTCTGCTCTTCAAGAGAGATCATCAACGGCTTGCCGGCGTCTTGTATCCAGGCAGGGGTGATGGCGTCCTTGGCGGTCAAGTCAGCGCCCTGGAACAGCGGCATTACGACGTAACCGAGGAAGAAGAAGATCAAGGTGATTGCGCCGAGGACGGCCAGACCGCCTATCAGCACATACCATTGGGTCAGGCGGTCTTTGAGCGCGCGGATACGGCGCTTGCGTTGCAGCTCAGGCGTATTGAAGTCAATTCGCTTGGGGGGATTGGTAGTCATGGTGGAATTGGCCAGATCATTCATGCGCACACCCTAGCGGTCCTGTATGACAAAAAGATGACAATGCAGTGACGCGACAAATCCGCCGCATAGCAGAGCTGGCAGCGGACCGGAAAAATTGGGGGCGTAGAAGCGAGGCTTGCCCGCGATTCAGTCGACTCGATCTGACTGGATCACCGCGGTGATGCCAGCGCGAGCCAGCATCGCTCCTACAGGTCCGGGCTAAGCCCCCGGACCTAAGGTGTTACTTTTTTACGACTTCACCGCCGCCTTCTTGCAGGCCCAGGTCAGCCAGTGCTTTTGCAGCAACCTTGGCTGGCAGAGGGATGTAGCCGTCTTTCACAACCACTTCCTGGCCCTGTTTGGACAGAACCAGCTTCACGAACTCGGCTTCCAGCGGGGCCAGAGGCTTGTTCGGGGCTTTGTTGACGTAAACGTAGAGGAAACGCGACAGCGGGTATTTGCCGTTCAGGGCGTTTTCTTCGCTGTCTTCGATGAAGTCAGTGCTGCCTTTTTTGGCCAGAGCCACGGTCTTCACGCTAGCGGTTTTGTAGCCGATGCCCGAGTAACCGATACCGTTCAGCGAGCTGCTGATCGATTGTACGACCGAAGCCGAACCTGGTTGTTCGTTGACGTTTGGCTTGTAGTCGCCTTTGCACAGGGCTTCTTCTTTGAAGTAGCCATAGGTGCCGGATACCGAGTTACGACCGAACAGCTGGACTGGCTTGTTGGCCAGGTCGCCGGTCACGCCCAGGTCACCCCAGGTTTTCACTTCGGTTTTGGCGCCGCACAGACGAGTCGAGGAGAAGATTGCGTCGACTTGTTCCATGGTCAGGTGCTTGATCGGGTTGTCCTTGTGCACGAATACGGCCAGGGCATCCACAGCGACCGGGATTGCGGTCGGCTTGTAACCGTACTTCTGCTCGAAGGCAGCCAGTTCGGTGTCTTTCATCTTGCGGCTCATCGGGCCCAGGTTCGAGGTGCCTTCAGTCAGCGCAGGTGGCGCAGTGGCGGAGCCAGCGGCCTGAATCTGGATGTTTACGTTCGGGTATTCTTTTTTGTAGTTCTCGGCCCACAGGGTCATCAGGTTCGCCAAGGTATCGGAACCGACGCTGGACAGGTTGCCCGACACACCAGTGGTCTTGGTGTAGCTCGGGATAGCAGGGTCAACAGCGGCAACCGCATTAGCAGTCGCAACGCCAGCAGCGACAAAAGTCATTGCCGCCATCAAACGCTTCAGTTTCATGCCTTACTCCTAGCAGATAGGGTGAATTGGATCGGGGCCAAGTATCTGTAGGCCGTGTGAACACTCTATGACTGGAATATGACAATTAGATGAAGGTCCGGCATTCGATTAGAAGGCTGGACCTTGAGGGAGAAGGTAAAGCAAACGCAGAGGTGATGCGGGGTTTAGCGAGCTTTACGCCACAGATACAGGCCCACCAACAGGCCCATGCTGCAAATTACTGCAACATAATAGGCAGGACCCATCGTGCTTTCCTTGAGTAGCAGGGTGACGATCATCGGGGTCAGACCGCCGAAAATCGCGTAGGCCAGGTTGTAGGAGAATGACAAACCGCTGAAGCGCACTACGGCCGGAAACGCGTTGACCATCACGAATGGCACCGCGCCGATGGTGCCGACGAACAAACCGGTCAGCGAGTACAGCGGGAACAGCCAGTCAGGGTGGCTGAACAGGCTGTGATAGAAGGTCCACGACGTCAGCAACAGCGCCGCGCTTCCAAACACGAACACCCTGCCCGCGCCGAAACGGTCAGCCAGTGCGCCGGAAGCGACACAACCCAGGCTCAGAAACACGATTGCCAGGCTGTTGGCCTGCAACGCGGTGGTCGCCGAGAAGTGGTAGACCGTCTGCAGTACGGTCGGAGTCATCAGAATGACCACAATGACCCCCGCAGAGAGCAACCAGGTCAGCAGCATCGAAATCACAATCGCCCCGCGATGATCGCGCAGCACGGCGCGCAACGGCACTTCTTCGGCCAGGGCTTTGCGCAGTTGCAGTTCGGCGAACACCGGGGTTTCGTGTAGCCAGCGACGCAGGTACACCGAAAACAGCCCGAACACCCCACCCAGCAGGAACGGGATACGCCAGGCGTAATCGGAGACTTCGGTCGGGCTGTAAATGCTGTTGATCGCCGTGGCGACCAATGAGCCGAGCAGGATCCCGGCGGTCAAGCCACAAGTCAGCGTCCCGCAGGCGTAACCGATGTGCCGCTGCGGTACGTGCTCGGACACAAACACCCAGGCGCCTGGCACTTCACCGCCGATGGCCGCGCCCTGGATAACTCGCATCAGCAGCAAGAGAATCGGCGCCCACATACCGATCTGCGCGTAAGTCGGCAACATGCCCATGATCAGCGTCGGCACGGCCATCATGAAAATGCTCAGGGTGAACATCTTCTTGCGCCCCAGCAGGTCACCGAAGTGTGCCATGACGATACCGCCCAACGGCCGGGCCAGATAACCAGCCGCGAAAATCCCGAAGGTCTGCATCAGGCGTAGCCACTCCGGCATGTCCGCCGGGAAGAACAGCTTGCCGACCACCGTGGCGAAGAACACGAAGATAATGAAGTCGTAAAACTCCAGCGCCCCACCCAAGGCAGAGAGCGACAAAGTCTTGTAGTCGTTGCGGGTCAACGGACGTGCGGCTTGTGCTGGCTGCGCAATGCTCGAGGGCACACTGGTCATGGCAAGGGCTTCTCTTATAGTCGGGTCTGGAAGCCGCAACAGCGCTGGTTGGGGCCTGGCAGGTTTGGCACGATAGCAAATTGTTCGAAAAAGCACATAGATGAGCGCAATTGACGGTCAAAATGAGAACCGGACGGTCGTCGCGAGGTCTACCGATCGATATACTCGCAATCTACGGGTAAACACCCGCACGCAGAGGGTTGCTGTGCGAAAGCGCCGTTGGGCACCAACCAGCCGGTTTCGCAGAGTTTCCCTTTAGTACGCCTTACGAAAAACGTGACGAACGTAGTATGTTCGGGCTGAATCGTTTTTCCCGAGACGGCTATTCACCCGCAGCACACTGTAGAGTCACGGGTCAGAGGCACCCCCGGCATGATAGAGCTCGAACAAGAAGATCCTATTCCGCAAGGCGATCTGGCCCTGCAAATCACCGCGCTTCCTCGCGAAACCAACGGTTTTGGCGATATTTTCGGTGGTTGGCTGGTCGCGCAAATGGACCTGGCCGGCACGGCGATGGCCAGCAAAGTCGCTGGCGGACGCGTGGCAACGGTAGCGATTGATCGCATGGCGTTTCTGGTGCCGGTCGCGGTCGGAGCGCAACTGTCCTTCTATACCCAGGCGCTGGAAATCGGCCGAAGCTCGATCCAGATGATGGTTGAGGTCTGGAGCGACGATCCACTGTCCAGCGAATGGCGTAAAGTGACCGAAGCGGTGTTTGTCTTCGTCGCCATCGATGGCAGCGGCCGGACCCGTTCGGTGCCTCCACGGCGTTAAACTCATGGACCCGTTGCGGGTCCATTGCAGTCATTGTTTCCAAGTGAGATCTGCAGCATGCCTACGCCCAACGTTGAAGCTGTGAAACTGGATGAACTGAACTGCTGGCGCATCCGCCACGGTCAGGCCGAATTGCTGGTGGCCCAACAAGGTGCGCACATCCTCAGCTATCAGTTGGCGGGGCAACCACCGCTGATCTGGCTCAACGATGAGGCCGCGTTCAAAACCGGCAAGAGCATTCGTGCCGGCGTTCCGGTGTGCTGGCCGTGGTTCGGTAATCTGGCGCGCAACCCGCAAAGCGTTCAGGACATGCGCCAGAGCACTGAACCCGCCACCGCCCACGGTTTGGTAAGGGCGATGGACTGGGAGTTGGACGGGATTGAAGCTGAAGGTGAAAACCTGAAGGTTGAATTCGTTCTGCCTCAGCCCGAAGGCGGCTTGCCTGGCTGGCCGCACAAGGTTGATTTGAAGCTGAGCATTCGTCTGGATGAGCAACTGCACATCAGCCTCACCAGCCACAACCAGGGTACTGAAAGCGTGAGTATCAGCCAGGCGCTGCACAGCTACTTTGCAGTCAGCGATGTGCGCAACGTGCACGTCGAAGGACTGGACGGGGTGAGCTATATCGAAACCCTGGACGACTGGAAAACCTGTATTCAGGCCGGTGATTTGCGCTTTGCCGGTGAAACTGACCGCATCTACCTGGATACGCCTGAACAGCTGAACATTGTTGACCCGAGTTGGGAGCGGCGCATTCAACTGACCAGCCGCGGCTCGCGCTCGGCGGTGATCTGGAATCCGTGGATCGAACGCGCCAAACAATTCAGCGACATGGCCGACGATGGCTGGCAGCGCATGCTGTGCATCGAAACGGCGAATGTGATGGATGATGTGATAACCCTGGCGCCGGGGGCGAGTCATACGCTGGGCGTGAGTGTTGCCAGCAAGCCCCTTTAACACCACGAAACCAATGTGGGAAGCGTCGCCCGACCCTTCCCACATTAAATCGGTGCCCAAATGTCTGGCGCTGTTATAGATCCGACTCTTTCACCACCCTAACCTTCGCCGCATCCAGCGCATACGCCGCATCAGCCAGGTCATTGTTGACCTTCTCGACTTTCAGCGTGCCGGTTACCCACAGCGGCGTATAGATATCATCGAGCTTCAAACCCTTCGGATAACGCACCAGCACCAGTTGATTGGGAGGCGGCGGCGGTACGTGGATGCAGGCGCCTGGGTATGGCACCAGGAAGAACAGCGTGCTGCGACCTTTGGCATCCGTTTCCAGCGGCACCGGGTAACCACCGATACGGATGTCCTTGTCGTTCATCGCCGCCACGGTTTTGGTCGAATACATCACCGCAGGCAGGCCTTTACTCTGTTTCAAGCCACCCTTGTCGGTGAATGTCCCATTGGCTTCGGGCGAGTTATGGTCAATTTCCGGCATTTGTTCGAGGGCTTTCTGGTCCGACTTTGGCATCAGTTCGAGCCAGTCGGTTTCCGGCAGTTCGCCGGCATGGGCCAGGCCACTGCCCAGCAGAAGAAGAGTCAACAGAAGACGGCGCATGGGTTTGCTCGGAAAAGGAAGAACAGTGGAACGCCGAGCATTCTAGTGCCCTATTTCGTAACTGCGTTCAACTTTTGACAAGTGAATAGCGTTTTCAGGCAAGGCGCGGCGACGAGTCATAGACTGCTATGGCGAAGAGCTGGACGCGGTCAAAGGTGAACAGTCATTTCGAGACGGGCACCACTCTCCGCGTTCCGCGCAGAGAGGGTTTTTGTCGCTTTAATCAGCTCTTTTTGACCAGGCCGTAGATCACCAGAAGGACGATTGCGCCAATCAGTGCGCCGATGAAGCCCGCCCCCTGACCCGCATGATAGATGCCTAATGCCTGGCCACCATAGGTCGCCGCCAGCGAACCGCCGATACCGAGCAGGATGGTCATGATCCAGCCCATGCTGTCATCGCCCGGTTTCAGGAAGCGTGCCAGCAGACCAACGATCAAGCCGACAAAGATGGTTCCAATAATATGCATGGCATTTCCTCTGTATGAAATGGTTATGCCGAAGCCTAGTCAGCGCTTTGGCATCCTGCCATCAGAGAACGGCGGTGACCGAAGGTTCCCGCCAACCCAAGGGATTTCTTACTCGGCGATCAGCGCTTCGACCTTGAGAATCTGCCGCTCAAGGGTGGCCTTGTCAGCGCAGCGCAGGCTGGCGTGACCGACCTTGCGGCCGACCTTGAACGCCTTGCCATAATGGTGCAAATGGCAATCGGCAATGGCGATGACCTTCTCCACGGCCGGTACTTCACCGATAAAGTTGAGCATTGCGCTTTCGCCGACCTTGGCGGTCGACCCCAGCGGCAGACCGGCCACCGCCCGCAGGTGGTTTTCGAACTGGCTGCACTCGGCGCCTTCGGTGGTCCAGTGCCCGGAGTTGTGGACCCGCGGGGCGATTTCGTTGGCCTTGAGGCCGCCGTCGACTTCAAAGAACTCGAACGCCATCACGCCAACGTAATCCAGCTGCTTGAGCACGCGGCTCGAGTAGTCTTCGGCCAGGGCCTGCAGCGGATGGTCGGTGCTGACCACGGACAGACGCAGAATGCCGTTGTCGTGGGTGTTGTGTACCAACGGGTAAAACTTCGTTTCGCCATCGCGGGCACGCACAGCGATCAGCGAGACTTCGCCAGTGAACGCTACGAAACCTTCCAGCAGGCAGGCGACACTGCCCAACTCGGCGAAAGTGCCCGCCACGTCGGCGGCGCTGCGCAGAACCTTCTGACCCTTGCCGTCATAACCTAGAGTACGGGTCTTCAGGACTGCCGGCAGACCAATGCTGGCCACGGCTGCGTCCAGATCGGCTTGCGACTGGATGTCGGCGAACGCCGGAGTCGGAATCTCGAGGTCCTTGAACATGCTCTTTTCGAACCAGCGATCACGGGCGATGCGCAGGGCTTCGGCGCTCGGGTAGACCGGCACGAACTGCGACAGGAAGGCCACGGTTTCAGCCGGGACGCTCTCGAATTCGAAAGTCACCAGATCCACTTCATCGGCCAGCTGGCGCAAGTGATCCTGATCGCCGTAATCGGCCCGCAGGTGTTCGCCCAGCGCCGCTGCGCAAGCATCCGGTGCCGGATCAAGGAAAGCGAAGTTCATCCCCAGCGGTGTACCCGCCAGAGCCAGCATGCGACCCAACTGGCCGCCACCGATTACACCGATCTTCATCGTCAAAAACCTCAGGCGACGCGTGGGTCTGGATTTTCCAGAACGCTGTCTGTCTGCTCAGCGCGGAATTTCTTCAGCACAGTGTGAAATTGCGGGTGCTTGGCACCAAGGATGCTCGCGGACAACAGCGCGGCATTGATCGCCCCGGCCTTGCCGATGGCCAGCGTGGCGACCGGAATGCCCGCCGGCATCTGCACGATGGACAGCAGCGAGTCGACGCCCGAGAGCATCGACGACTGCACCGGCACGCCCAGTACCGGCAGGTGCGTCTTGGCCGCACACATACCCGGCAAGTGGGCAGCGCCGCCGGCGCCGGCGATGATCACCTCGATGCCACGCGCTTCGGCCTCTTCGGCGTACTGGAACAGCAGGTCCGGGGTACGGTGGGCAGAGACCACTTTCACCTCGTAAGGGATGCCGAGCTTTTCCAGCATATCGGCGGTGTGGCTAAGGGTGGACCAATCGGACTTGGAGCCCATGATCACGCCAACCAGTGCACTCATCGTCGTGCCTCTTCTCTCTGGGCGCCCGCAGGCGCGTCAAAAAACAACAAGCCACGCGGGAAAACCGGCGTGGCTTGTTATACGAATCAAGGCCGGTTAAACCGGCCGAAGGCCGCGCAGTATACCGTAAAGAGACAGATAAACAGACCCCGGTTCGACCATCTGTCATATGGCGCAAAGTGGTGATTTTATTGACTCGAAGGTCAGGGCAATACACCACAAATCCAGTGTGGGAGCGGGCTTGCACGCGAAAGCGGACTGTCAGTCACATTAATGCTGGATGTGCCGCCGTCTTCGCGAGCAAGCCCGCTCCCACATTGGATCTTCGTTGGCTTCAGGATCCTGTTGTGCCTTGCGCCGCACCACCTTCCAGCTTGCGCCACAACAAACGGACGTTGGCCTTGCGCACCAGGGCGCAACGATACAGGCGGATCTCCAGCGGCACATGCCATTGCGGGCCACCACAGACCACCAGCTCACCTCGCGCCAGTTCGGCGCGAGCGCTGAGCTGCGGCACCCAAGCGATGCCCAGGCCTTCCAGCGCCATGCTTTTGAGGCTGTCGGCCATGGCAGTTTCATAGATGGTGGTGAAACGCAGGGCGCGCTGACGCAGGAGCATGTTCACCGAACGACCGAGGAAGGCACCGGCGCTGTAAGCCAGCAACGGCACGCTGGCTTCGCCTTCCAGGTCAAACAGCGGTTTGCCGTCGGCATCGGCGGCGCAGACCGGGAGCATTTCAGTGTGACCCAGGTGCAGCGAGGGAAAGATTTCCGGATCCATTTGCATGGCCGCATCGGGATCATAGAACGCCAGCATCAGGTCACAACCACCTTCGCGCAGGGCATGCACGGCGTCGCCAACGTTGGTCGCAACCAGCCGCGTGGCGATGTTCAAGCCTTCGTTGCGCAGTTGCGCGATCCAGCGCGGGAAGAAGCCCAGCGCCAGGGAATGCGCAGCGGCGACCTGTATCACTTCGCCCTGCCCGCCTTCCAGATGATGTAAATGGCGCAACACTTCGCCGAGCTGCTCGACCACAGTACGCGCGGTCACCAGAAACAACTGTCCCGCCGCCGTCAGTTCGATTGGCGTGCGCGAGCGGTTGACCAGCGTCAGACCCAGTGCCGCCTCAAGACTGCGGATCCGCCGACTGAACGCTGGCTGGGTGACGAAACGTCGCTCGGCAGCCTGGGAGAAACTGCGGGTGGCGGCCAGAGCACTAAAGTCCTCAAGCCATTTGCTTTCCAGATTCATCACGCCCTCCCGGACACGCACCATTTTAGGTCGCACGTTCGACGCCCAAGCGGCGTCACATCGACATTATGCCGTTTATGCATAGGCTAGTGCTTAACAGCATTGGCCGTAAATTGCCCCCAAGCCTAGCATTGGCAGCGTTCCGGCACAGACCGGGTCCATATCGAGATGATTTCTATCATGTCCTCCGCTGCATCTTTCCGCACCGAAAAAGACCTGCTTGGCGTACTCGACGTACCGGCTCAAGCGTATTACGGCATCCAGACCCTGCGAGCGGTGAACAACTTCCGTCTCTCCGGCGTTCCGATTTCGCATTACCCGAAGCTGGTTGTGGGCCTGGCCATGGTCAAACAGGCCGCTGCCGACGCCAACCGTGAGCTGGGTCACCTCAGCGAAGCCAAGCACGCTGCCATCAGCGAAGCCTGTGCCCGTCTGATCCGCGGCGATTTCCACGAAGAGTTCGTGGTGGACATGATTCAAGGCGGCGCTGGCACTTCGACCAACATGAATGCCAACGAAGTCATCGCCAACATCGCGCTGGAGGCCATGGGTCACCAGAAGGGCGAATACCAGTACCTGCACCCGAACAACGACGTGAACATGGCGCAGTCGACCAACGACGCCTACCCGACGGCCATCCGCCTGGGTCTGCTGTTGGGTCACGACGCGCTGCTGGCCAGCCTCGACAGTCTGATCCAGTCGTTCGCCGCCAAAGGTGAAGAATTCAGCCACGTCCTGAAGATGGGTCGTACCCAACTGCAAGACGCCGTGCCGATGACCCTGGGCCAGGAATTCCGTGCCTTCGCCACTACCCTGAGCGAAGACCTGGCGCGCCTGAAAACACTGGCGCCTGAGCTGCTGACTGAAGTGAACCTGGGCGGCACCGCGATCGGCACCGGCATCAACGCCGACCCGCGTTACCAGCACCTGGCTGTTCAGCGCCTGGCCCTGATCAGCGGTCAACCGCTGGTACCGGCTGCCGACCTGATCGAAGCCACCTCCGACATGGGCGCCTTCGTGCTGTTCTCCGGCATGCTCAAGCGCACCGCGGTCAAGCTGTCGAAGATCTGCAACGACCTGCGCCTGCTGTCCAGCGGCCCACGTACCGGCATCAACGAAATCAACCTGCCAGCGCGTCAGCCAGGCAGCTCGATCATGCCTGGCAAGGTCAACCCGGTTATTCCTGAAGCGGTCAACCAGGTGGCGTTCCAGATCATCGGTAACGACCTGGCGCTGACCATCGCGGCCGAAGGCGGCCAGCTGCAGCTGAACGTGATGGAGCCGCTGATCGCCTTCAAGATCTTCGACTCGATCCGCCTGTTGCAACGCGCCATGGACATGCTGCGCGAGCATTGCATCGTCGGCATCACTGCCAACGAAGCCCGCTGCCGCGAACTGGTCGAACACTCGATCGGTCTGGTCACCGCTCTGAACCCGTACATCGGCTATGAGAACGCCACCCGCATCGCTCGCATCGCGCTGGAAAGCGGCCGCGGCGTGCTGGAACTGGTGCGCGAAGAAGGCTTGCTCGACGAAGCCATGCTCGACGACATCCTGCGCCCGGAAAACATGATTGCTCCGCGTTTGGTGCCTCTGAAGGCCTGACCAACGCCGGCTCTCAAGGCATAGCACTGCTCACCAGGATGAGGGACTAGACACCTCTCACCTTTTGAGGGCTTGGAGATTACTCTCCAGGCCCTTTTTTTTAACTTGTTTGCAACAACGCAGAACCTGTGGGAGCGAGCTTGCTCGCGATGAACGATGACGCGGCTTTCCTGAAAAACCGCGGTGCCGGCATCGCGAGCAAGCTCGCTCCCACAAGAGCCTGACGCCATAAAGTCGGGTGTTTCAAGGCTTCGTTTCAGCGCTTGCACCACAACTGTGCAGACGGACGCCGCACTGATAGGTATAGTGCCGCCCCTCTTCGCGTGAGCGGTCGTCAGTAACGAGGCCCAACCCCATGCGAAACCCGAACTAATAACAACCTGCGAAATGGAACAGGACCAACCTTCGCCTCACCTATTGTGCCGTGCGCAATCGGGTGTAATGCGATGTGTCGGACCGACCAGCATTTGCCTACACAAAAAACAGCGAGGAAAACTCCATGCTCGAAGTCATCAACGACTTCCTCTCAGGGAAAGTACTGATCGTGCTCATTGTCGGGCTCGGTAGCTACTTCACGATCCGCTCGCGTTTCGTCCAGTTGCGTCACTTCTTCCACATGTTCGCGGTGTTCCGTGACAGCCTGCGCAGCAGCGCCGGTCAACTCAGCTCCTTCCAGGCCCTGATGCTCAGCCTCGCCGGCCGAGTCGGCGCGGGCAACATTGCCGGTGTCGGCATCGCCGTGACCCTGGGTGGCCCGGGTGCGGTGTTCTGGATGTGGGTGACCGCGCTGGTCGGCATGTCCAGCAGCTTCTTCGAATGCTCCCTCGGCCAGCTCTACAAGCGCTGCGACTCCGAAGGCCAGTACCGTGGCGGCCCGTCCTATTACATCCAGCATGGCCTGCAGAAACGCTGGTTGGGCATGATCATGGCCTTCCTGCTGCTGGTGACCTTCGGTTTCGCCTTCAACGGCCTGCAATCCCATGCCGTGACCCACTCGCTCAATAACGCCTTCGGCCTGAACACCACCTACACCGGGCTGGGCCTGGCAGTGCTGCTGGGCCTGGTATTCATCGGTGGCATCAAGCGTATCGCCAAGGTCGCTGACCTGCTGGTTCCGGTGAAGACCCTGGTGTACATCGGCGTGACCCTCTATGTGATCGTGCTGCAATTCGACCACGTGCCAGCCATGCTGATGACCATCGTCAAAAGCGCCTTCGGTCTGGATCAAGCCTTCGGTGGCCTGATCGGTAGCGCGATCATCATGGGCGTGAAGCGCGGCGTTTTCGCTAACGAAGCCGGTCTGGGCAGTGCGCCTAACGTTGCCGCTGTCGCGCAGGTCGAGCACCCGGTCGCACAAGGCGTGGTACAAGCGTTCAGCGTGTTCCTGGATACCTTCGTGATCTGCACCTGCACCGCGTTGCTGATTCTGCTGTCAGGCTTCTACACCCCTGGTTTCGAAGGTGACGGCATTGCCCTGACCCAGAACTCCCTGGCGGCGGTAGTCGGTGACTGGGGCCGGATGTTCATCAGCGTCGCGCTGGCGTTGTTCGTGTTCACCTCGATCCTCTACAACTACTACCTGGGCGAGAGCAACCTGCGCTTCTTGATCGGCGACAACCGCAAGGTGCTGGTCGGCTATCGCGCATTGGTATTGGTGTTGATCTTCTGGGGTGCGATCGAGAACCTCGGCACCGTGTTCGCCTTCGCCGACATCACCATGACGTTGCTGGCCTTCGTTAACCTGATCGCGTTGTTCCTGCTGTTCAAGGTCGGCATGCGCATCCTGCGTGACTACGACGACCAACGCGCCGCAGGCATCAAGACACCAGTGTTCGACTCCAGCAAGTTTGCGGACCTGGATCTGGACCTGAAAGCCTGGCCAGCCAATCCGCCAGCACCGGCCACTCAAGCCCAGGCAACACCTGCAGTCGCGAGCGCAGCGCAACGCTGATCGCCAAACCGGGCGCAATCCATTGCGTCCGACGTGACACACCGCACGGTCAGCGTCATGCTCGACCGTACGGTGTACTCGTCCAGGAGATTCCCACATGAACCCCGCAACTTACCCCGCAGCACAGCACGTCATGGTGCTCTACACCGGTGGCACCATCGGCATGCAAGCCAGCGCTCACGGCCTGGCCCCAGCTTCCGGTTTTGAAGCACGGATGCGCGACTACCTCCACAGCCAGCCAGAGCTGGTAGTGCCGAACTGGCGCTTCCGCGAAATGGCCCCGCTGATCGACAGCGCCAACATGACACCTGCCTATTGGCTGCGTTTGCGTGAAGCGGTCATCGATGCAGTCGACGTACAGGGCTGCGACAGCGTGCTGATCCTGCACGGCACTGACACCCTCGCTTACAGCGCCGCGGCCATGAGCTTCCAGTTGCTCGGCCTGCATGCGCGGGTCGTGTTCACCGGCTCCATGCTGCCGGCCGGCGTGACCGACAGCGATGCCTGGGAAAACCTCGGCGGAGCGCTGGTTGCACTGGGCCAAGGCCTGGCGCCGGGAGTGCATTTGTACTTCCACGGCGAACTGCTGGCGCCGACCCGTTGCGCGAAAATTCGCAGCTTTGGTCGTCATCCGTTTGCTGCGCTGCAACGTAACGGTGGCGTGGCCAAGGCGCCGTCAGTTCCCGCTCAGCTGCAATACGATCAGAGCAAGCAACTGGCCAGGGTTGGCGTGCTGCCGTTGTTCCCCGGCATTGGTGCTGAACAACTTGATGGCCTGCTCAATAGCGGCATTCAAGGACTGCTGCTCGAGTGCTTCGGCAGCGGCACCGGGCCAAGCGACAACCCAGAGTTCCTCGCCAGCCTGCGACGAGCGCAGGACAAGGGCATCGTAGTGGTGGCGATCACTCAGTGCCATGAAGGCGGGGTTAAGCTGGACGTCTACGAAGCTGGCAGCCGGTTGCGCGATGCTGGCGTGTTGTCGGGTGGCGGCATGACTCGTGAGGCGGCGTTTGGCAAATTGCATGCGCTGTTGGGTGCAGGGCTTGAGACGGCCGAGGTTCGGCGTTTGGTTGAGCTGGATCTGTGCGGCGAATTGAGCTGATAACACGATCCCGTAGCAGCTGGCGGAGCCTGCGTCCGGCCGCGTAGCAGTCGTAAAGCCTGCTATCACGTTCTTCAGAATGAACGCGTCTGCCGGACTACGACCGCTACGCGGCCGGACGCAGGCTCCGCCAGCTGCTACCAGGTCTTCGCCTACCAACCCCCTGCGGCACACAACTTGCTCGGCTCCAGCATCCCCAGCCGGAACCGAGCATGCTGCACTCCCATCTCACGACCCTCAACGCGGTCTCACTGGTGCTCAGCACCTTCAAGGCTGAAGGTCTGTCCAGCGAAGCCCTGTTGGCCGGCAGCGGCATCAGTGCGACAGATCTGAGCCGTGCCGACACGCGAATCACCACTAATCAAGAAATGCAGGTTTGCGCCAATGCCGTCGCGCTCAAGCGCGAGATCGGCCTGGAGCTGGGCCGGCGCATGCATGTCTCTTCCTACGGCATGCTGGGTTATGCCCTGCTCACCAGTGCCACCTTCGGTGACGCTTTGCGTCTGGCGCTGCATTATCCGGCGCTATTGGGAACACTTTTCGAGTTGAGCCTCGAGGACGATGGCGAGCGCATCTGGCTCACGGCCGGCGACTATCGGGAAAACCCGGCGCTGGCGGAGTTCAACACCGAGTTCTGCCTGGTCTCGATGAAGGTCATCTGCGACGACCTGCTCGGCCACCCGCTGCCATTGCTCGGTGCCCGCTTCGAATATCCCGCACCGGACTACCAGACCCGCTACACCGAGCGCTTCGACTGCTCCTTGCAGTTCGATGCCACGGCCAATGGCTTTGCCTTCGACAAGCGGTGGCTCGACCAACCGTTGCCACTGGCCGACACCATTACCCACCAGGCCATGGCCGAGCGCTGCCGCAAACAGAACACCGAATTCACCGGACGTCAGGCCTGGCTGGGGCGAATCCGCCAACTGCTCGCCACGCAACTCAACGCTGCACCGGGACTTGAGGGCTTGGCCGAGCAAATGAACTGTTCGGCGCGCACTCTGCGCAGGCATCTCAAGGATCTGGGGAGCAGCTATCAGGAGCTGCTCGACGAGCTGCGCTTTGAGCGGGCCAAGCAAATGCTCCGCGAAGATCAGTTGCCGATTTACCAGATCGCCGAAAACCTGGGTTTCAGCGAAACCGCCAGTTTCCGCCATGCCTTCGTCCGCTGGAGCGGCGTTGCGCCGAGTCAGTTCCGGCCCTGAACCGAAGATCGCAGTCTGCGGCAGCTCCTATGGGCGACGATCGTTCCCACGCTCCCGCGTGGGAATGCAGCCCGTGACGCTCTGCGTCGCAGCCGAAGCAGACGCAGACGCAGAGCGTCCAATGAGACATTCCCACGCAGAGCGTGGGAGCGATCATGTCTCCCGCGCCATTCAGGGGCGAATTTCGGACAAACAATTTGGCCATATCGATCCCCTTTTGGCCGCTCCTGCCGTTCTCTCAAACTCCGTGCGCCGCAAGACTGTGAGCAACCGAATCAGCCTGCGGAGAATAAGAAATGCTGACGATCTACTCGGATGATCACCACCTGCACCACGGCCGTTGTGAATTGATGGACGGGCAACTGATGCCCTGCTTCGAAATGCCCTCGCGCGCCGATCACGTTCTGCAGCGGGTCCAGTACCGCAGCCTGGGCCCGGTGCAAGCACCGCAGGATTTCGGTTTGGGGCCGATCCAGCGGATTCACTCCAGCGAATATCTGGACTTCTTCAAAGGCGCCTGGCAGCGCTGGACCGAGTTCGGTCGCGAGGGTGACTTGCTGCCCTACACCTGGCCGGCCCGCACCTTGCGCAGGGTGATCCCGAAAAGTCTGCATGGCCAACTCGGCTATTACAGCTTCGACGGCGGCGCGCCGATCACCGCCGGCACCTGGCAAGCCGCGTACAGCGCAGCGCAAGTCGCGCTCACAGCCCAGGCGGAGATCCAACGCGGCGCTCGCAGTGCTTTCGCCCTGTGCCGACCACCGGGACACCACGCTGCCAGCGACTTGATGGGCGGTTACTGCTACCTGAACAACGCGGCCATCGCCGCTCAGGCGTTCCTCGATCAAGGCCATAAAAAGGTTGCCATCCTCGACGTCGACTACCACCACGGCAACGGCACCCAATCGATTTTCTATGAGCGCAGCGACGTGCTGTTTGCCTCGATCCATGGCCACCCGCAAGCCGAGTTTCCGTTCTTCCTCGGTTACGAAGACGAGCACGGAGAAGGTGCTGGCGAAGGTTTCAACTTCAACTACCCGCTGGCCGCCGGCAGCGGCTGGGACAGCTGGAGCGCTGCGCTGGAACTGGCCTGCAAAGAGATCGAAAGCTACGGCGCCGATGTCGTGGTGGTTTCTCTGGGCGTCGACACCTTCAAGGACGACCCGATCTCCCAGTTCAAGCTCGACAGCCCGGACTACCTGCGCATGGGCGAACGTATCGCGCGTCTCGGCAAGCCGACGCTGTTCGTGATGGAAGGCGGTTACGCGGTAGAAGAAATCGGCATCAACGCCGTGAACGTTCTCGAAGGTTTCCAAAGCGCCCAATGAGGAATTAGAACAATGAACAGACTCAAGCGTTTTATCGCTCCAGCCCTCTGCGCCACAGTGCTCAGCGGCGCCGTACATGCTGAAGACCGCACCTTGCGGGTCTACAACTGGTTCGATTACATCACTCCCAAAACCCTCGAAGACTTCAAGGCCGAGACCAAGGTCAAACTGATCTACGACATCTTCGACACCAACGAAGCGCTGGAAGCCAAGCTGCTCACCGGCAACTCCGGTTATGACGTGGTGGTGCCGTCCAACGTGTTCCTGGCCAAGCAGATCGAAGCCGGGGTGTTCCAGCCACTGGACCGCAGCAAGCTGCCGAACTGGAACCACCTCGATCCCAAGCTGATGAAGCTGATCGAAGCCAACGACCCCGGCAACAAATACGCCGTGCCCTACATGTACGGCACCATCCTGATCGGTTTCAACCCGGACAAGATCAAGGCCGCGCTGGGCGACAACGCGCCGGTGGACAGCTGGGACCTGATCTTCAAGGAGGAGAACATCAGCAAACTCAAGCAGTGCGGAGTCGCTCTGCTCGACTCGCCGTCGGAGATCCTGCCGCTGGCCCTGCAACACCTCGGCCTGCCGCCCAACAGCACCAAGCCTGCAGACTACGCCAAAGCTGAAGCGCTGCTGTTGAAGATTCGTCCGTACATCACCTACTTCCACTCCTCCAAGTACATGGCCGATATCGCCAACGGCGACATCTGCGTCGCGGTCGGTTATTCCGGCAGCTTCTCCCAGGCCGCCAACCGCGCCAAGGAAGCCAAGAATGGTGTCGTCGTCGATATGCGCCTGCCCAAAGAAGGCGCGCCGATCTGGTTCGACATGCTGTCGATCCCTAAAGGCGCCAAAGATCCGGAGGACGCTTACACCTTCATCAACTACCTGCTACAACCGAAAGTGATCGCGCCAATCAGCGACTTCGTCGGCTACCCGAACCCGAACAAGGACGCCACCGATCTAGTCGACCCGGCGATCCGCACCAACCCCAACCTGTACCCGACCGAAGCGGCGATGAGCACGCTCTATACCCTGCAACCCTTGCCGCGTGATGCGGAGCGGGCACGTACCCGAGCCTGGACCAAGATCAAGTCCGGGACCTGAACCGAATGATTGCCGGGCATTGATGTCCGTAGAGCAAAACCGAAGACCCGCCACTGCGCGGGTCTTTCAATCCCGATCAGATCTCATCAACTCCAGACGCCCCGTAACCGCGTCAGTGCCGCCTCAATGGCCACTTCCGGCACCGCCGCAAACCCGAGCACCAACCCTGCCCGCTCCTCTGCTGGCGTACTCGAATCCGGTAACCAGTAACGGCTCAAGCCACTGATCTCCACATCGACACTCGCGGCTTGTTCGATCAGCTCACGTTCGCGGGCCGGACTGTCCACCCGTACGGTCAGATGCAAACCCGCCGCCACACTGGGCAAACTGCCAACACCCGGGATATCCACCGGCCAACCGGCCAACAATGCATTGCGTCGACTCAACGCCGCGCGGCGCATCCGGCGGATATGCCGCTGAAAATGCCCGGCCGCCATGAACTCAGCCATCACCGCTTGGGTGCTGACCTCCGAGTGCCGCACATCCACTGCCCGACGTTGGGCGAAGGCCTCCACCAGCCCCATCGGCAACACCAGATAGCCTAGGCGCAACGCCGGAAACGCGACTTTGCCGAAAGTCCCGACATACAACACACGGCCCTGGCGATCCAGCGCGGCCAAGGGCGCCAGTGGTGCGCCGCTGTAACGGTATTCGCCGTCATAGTCGTCCTCGACGATCCAGCCTTGGGTGCGCTCGGCCCATGCCAGCAACTCCAGACGCCGCGCCAGACTCATGACCACCCCGGTCGGGTACTGATGAGAGGGGGTGACATAGGCCAGCCGGCAATCGCTCAAGGTCGCCAATTGCGTGCAGTCCATGCCCTCGCTGTCTACCGCCACACCACGCAACTGCGCCCCTGCCACGGCAAAGGCATGGCCGGCCGCCCGATAGCCCGGGTTTTCCACAGCCACCCCATCGCCGGGCTCCACCAGCAACTGTGCACAAAGGCTAATTCCCTGCTGCGCGCCACTGGTGATCACAATTTGTTCAGCGCTGCACTGCATGCCACGGGAGCTGCGCAAATATGCAGCGACCAGCCCGCGCAAGCGTGCGTCGCCTTCCGGCGCGCCATAACACAACTGCTGCAAATCCGGTTTTCGCCAGAAAGCCGCATTCAGCTTGGCCCAGACCTCGAACGGGAACAGATCAAAAGCCGGAACACCCACCCGAAAAGCGCGCGGAGGACCACCCGGCGGCCTGGTCAAATGGTGCTGTTCGACACGCTCAAGGGCACTGCTGTGGATAACTTTACTGGATGTAATCCCAGGTAAAACAGACGATTTTGTGGATAACCCTGTGGGTAAGCCTGTTGAAAACCCTGTGGATACTTTTGTGGATAGTTTTTTCACCGGGAGGGCTGTCTCCGGTAACAGAGCCACATAGGTGCCGTCACCCACGCGCCCTTCGATAAAGCCTTCGGCGTACAGCTGATCGTAGGCGCGAACTACGCTATTGCGGGAAATCGACAAGGCTGCGGCCAGGTCCCGGGTAGCAGGCAAACGCGTGCCGCTGGCCAGGCGTCCGTCCAGTACCCGCAAGCGCAAAGCCTGATAGAGCTGTCGACTCAAGCCCTGACGACGATCCAGTTCGATACCCGCCGGGTTGAACGACAAGGACAGCGGCGCAAGGGACATGGGCTGGGACCTCAAAAAATGGACCTATGAAATTGGTCATTAATGGCTCTTACAACAGACCAATAGCCTGCCTAGGATGCAGGCATTCGCCAAGGAATATTTCCATGTACACACCCAGCGCATTTGCCGAACAAGACGTGTTGCAACTGCACCAACAAATCCTCAGCACCCGGCTCGCGATGCTGATCACCCACGGCGCAC
This sequence comes from Pseudomonas sp. GW821-FHT01E05, assembly GCF_059422425.1. NCBI lineage: Bacteria > Pseudomonadati > Pseudomonadota > Gammaproteobacteria > Pseudomonadales > Pseudomonadaceae > Pseudomonas > Pseudomonas sp. GW821-FHT01E05. Next base: position 211,369 of record NZ_JBWKWW010000001.1, on the reverse strand, counting down.
AAGGCTTGCAAGCCAGCCATTTGCCGCTGTTGCTGAGCCCTGAGCAAGGGCCCAATGGCACCCTCTACGGGCATTTGGCCAGAGCCAATCGGCAATGGCAGGAACTGGAGGCCGGCGCTGAAGCACTGGTGATCTTCGCCGGGGCCGATGCTTATGTCAGCCCCTCGTTTTACCCGAGCAAAGCCGACCACGGCAAAGTCGTGCCGACCTGGAACTACGTCGCCGTACATGCCTATGGCAAGGCCGAAGTGTTCAGCGACGCGCACCGCTTGCGCAACCTGGTCAGCGCCCTGACCGATCGCCACGAAGCCGGTCTCGCCAAACCGTGGAAGGTCGACGATGCGCCGGCCCACTACATCGACGGCATGCTCAAGGCCATCGTCGGTTTCGCTTTGCCGATCCAGCGTCTGGAAGGCAAACGCAAGCTCAGCCAGAACCGCAGTACCACAGACATCGCCGGTGTGCGTGAAGGGCTGGCCGCCAGTCCCGACCTGCACGACCAGGCCCTCGCCCACTTGATGCGTTAAGGAATAACCATGAGTCAGATCGAGATCCGCCCCGTCACCGCCAACGACCACGCCGCCTGGCAACCGTTGTGGCAAGCCTACCTGCGCTTCTACGACACTGAGTTGCCCGGCACTGTTTATCAGAGCACCTGGCAACGCTTACTCGATCCGAACGAACCAACCCACGCCGCCCTTGCGTGGCTCGATGGCAAGGCGGTGGGTCTGGTGCACTTCATTTACCACCGCTCCAACTGGAGCATCGAAAACGCCTGCTACCTGCAGGACCTGCTGGTCGTCCCGGAAACACGCGGCACCGGCGTCGGTCGGCAGCTGATTGAATTCGTCTATGACACCGCACGCGCTGACGGTTGCGCCAAGGTCCATTGGCTGACCCACGAGACCAATGCCACTGCTATTCGGCTCTACGAGCGCATCGCCGAGCGCCCTGGCTTCATCCAGTTTCGCAAAGGCCTTTAAGGTTTAAGGAGAGCAGCATGTCGAACCCACTCGCTCACTGGAAAGGCGTCCCTGCGCCCTCGGTGAAACTCATCGAAGGGCGCTTCATCCGCCTGGAGAAACTCGACCCGGCACGTCACGGCGATGGCCTGTGGCAAGCGCTACAAGGCCCGAATTCCGATCCGAAACTCTGGGACTATCTGCCTTATGGCCCCTTCGCCGAGCGCGATGCATTCGATGACTGGCTAAACAACCACGCGGCCAATAGCGACCCGTATTTTTTCACCGTGATCGACCGCGCCAGCGGCGACGTTCAGGGCATTCTCAGCCTGATGTCGATCGTCCCGGCCCAAGGCCGGATCGAAATCGGCCACGTTACCTTCGGCGCACCAATGCAGCGTTCACCGAAAAGTACCGAAGCGGTTTATCTGCTGGCCAAAGAGTCTTTTGCGTTGGGGTACCGCCGTCTGGAATGGAAGTGCAACAACGGCAATGCCCGCTCCAAGTACGCGGCTGAGCGTCTGGGCTTCAGTTTTGAAGGGGTGTTCCGCCAGCACATGGTGGTCAAAGGTCAAAACCGTGACACGGCGTGGTACTCGATCCTGGATTCGGAATGGCCGGCGATTGGGGCAGGGTTTGAGAAGTGGTTAAGCGAGGAAAATCAGGCGGGGTCTGGGCAGGTCAAGACGTTGGTGGAGTGTCGTCAGAATTCCTGACGATGATCGTTCCCCACGCTCTGCGTGGGAATGCAGCCCGTGACGCTGCGCGCCACATTCAGGAGCGGACGCAGAGCGTCCAGTGAGGCATTCCCACGCGGAGCGTGGGAACGATCTTTACACCAGTTTCTGCGCCAACACCGCAATATGCTCCGGCCCTATCCCGCAGCAACCGCCCAGATGGCTGGCACCACGTTTCTGCCAATCGGCCGCCCATTGCAGGTATCCCGGCGGATCGAGGTCTTCACGCAATGGGTCCAGACCATCGTTGGCCGTGGCTTCTTTGGGCTGCGGCGGGAACGCGTTGGCGTAAGCGCCAATGTTGATTTTCACCCCCAACCGCTCAAACGTTTCCCGGGCTGCGTCGATCGCGGCACCGATCACTTCCGGCTGGCTGCAATTGAACAACAAGGTTTCAACGCCCAGTTGCGCGGCGACAGCTGCGGCCTCGCTAACCGGCTCGCCGGAGCGCAAACGCGGTACTTCGTCGGTGTCTTCATCCTTCAAGGTGAATGACAACCAGAACGGCTTGCCATCCTTCGGCAGGCCCGCGTGAATCGCCTGGGCTTCGACGATAGAACTCTGGGTTTCCGCCAGCCACAGGTCCACATGCGGGGCCAGACCGGCCACCAACGGCGTCAGTAACTCGGACACCCGCGACGCATCGAACAGGTCCGGACGATAAGAACCGAACAGCGGTGGCAATGAGCCCGCCACACGCACCGGCTGCCTGGCGGCGTCGGCCGCACGACGCGCCAGTTCACCCGCCAATGCGGCGAGCGCCTGACCTTCAGCTGCAAAACGCTCTTCCCCAATATGAAACGGCACTACCGCATAGCTGTTGCTGGTAATAACGTTGGCACCGCTTTCGATATAAGCGATGTGAACCGCCTCAACCGCTTGCGGGGCTTCGCTCAAGGCCAGTGCTGACCACTCAGGCTGCCTGAACGGAGCGCCTCGGCGCTGCAGTTCACGACCCATGCCGCCATCCAGAATTACCGTGCTGCCTGCGCTCATATGCTTTTTACTCATATGCTTATGAAAATAACTCACTACCGGAGTCGTTCTTATAACTATTAAATACGCACCATTCAGTTAATAACAACCTCTTTTTAGTCAGGAACCACCCGTGAAACTTCAACCGCTGCTGGCCTTGGGCCTGACGATTCTCGCTGCCTCCACCCAGGTATTTGCCGGTGCCACGCTGGATCGCGTCGAACAAAAGAAAGAGCTGGTGGGCGTGCTGATGGAAAGTTATCCACCCTTCTCGTTCCTCAACGATCAGAACCAACTCGATGGTTTCGATGTTGACGTGGCCAAAGCCGTAGCAGACAAACTCGGCGTCAAACTGCGCCTCGAGACCCCGTCCTGGGATGTGATCGCCGCCGGGCGCTGGAGTGGTCGCTATGACATCTGCATCTGCTCCATGACCCCGAGCAAGGCACGCGCCGAGGTCTTCGATTTCCCGGTGGAGTACTACGCCTCACCGGCAGTGATCGTGGTCAATGCCAAGGATGACCGCATCCATAACGCCAAAGACCTGAGCGGCAAAAAAGTCGGCCTCACCAGCGCCTCCAGCTACGAAAGCTACCTGAACAAAAACCTGGTGATCGAAGGAGCCGAGGACACCCGGTTGCAGTACCCGTTCGAGGACGTGCAGATCGCCCCGTATGACACCGACAACGTCGCCTTCCAGGACCTGGGCCTGGGTGCCGGGGTTCGGCTGGACGCAATCCTTACCAACCTGGTAACCGCGCAACCGCGACTTAGCGAAGACAAACGCTTCAAGCTTGCCGGTGAGCCGCTGTATTCGGAACCTAACTCGGTGGCCATCGAAAAAGGCGACGCGCAGTGGGACAGCAAAGTGCGTGAAGTATTCGCCCAGCTGAAACAGGACGGCACCCTGACCAGGCTGTCGCAAAAATGGATCGGCGCCGACATCAGCAAATGACTTCTTTCCCCCAACCGCCTCAGCCGCCACAACCGGTGGCTGAGTCGTTGCTCAAACGTGTCTTTGGCTTTCGCACGCGCCTGTACCTGACCTGGGCGGCGATGCTCGGCTTGTTCGCGAGTTTTTTCCTGAGCTTCGACCTGAAGTTCTCGATCATCCTCGACAAACTGCCGAACCTGATCGGCCTGCATCTGGCGCCCAATGGCTTCTTGCAAGGCGCAGCGCTGACACTGTTTTTGTGTCTGGGCTCGATCGTCGCCTCGTCTCTGCTGGGCTTCATCACTGCCCTGGCGCGGCTGTCGAAGAGCGCGGTAGCGTTCGGCGTCGCGAGTTTTTACGCGTCGTTTTTTCGCGGCACACCGCTGTTGATTCAGATCCTGCTGATCTACCTCGGCCTGCCGCAACTGGGCATTGTCCCCGGCGCCATTGCGGCCGGGATCATCGCCTTGTCGCTGAACTACGGCGCGTACTTGAGCGAAATTTTTCGCGCCGGCATCCTCGGCGTACCCCACGGTCAGCGCGAAGCCTCGCTGGCACTGGGCATGCGCGAGACAGTGATCTTCTGGCGGGTCACCCTGCCGCAAGCCATGCGCACCATCATCCCGCCCACCACCAACCAATTCATCTCGATGCTCAAAGACTCGTCACTGATCTCGGTGATGGGCGTCTGGGAAGTGATGTTCCTGGCTCAGTCCTACGGCCGCTCCAGCTACCGCTACATCGAAATGCTGAGCACCGCGGCGATCATTTACTGGTTGATGTCGATTGGTCTGGAGTTGATTCAGGCACGGATGGAGCGCCATTACGGGAAGGCGTATCAGCAGCGCAGCCAGATGACCGATTGAGCTTCCAGCCCAGTGCATCCAGGGCATCGCAGCCATCCTGAATCAGCAAATGCGCGGCGTTGGCGAAGTGTTCCAGGTCGTAGCCCTCGGCATCCTTCACGCTCAGGCAGGTGACGCTGTTGAGCAAATTACGTGCGGTCTTGATGCGGTGGATCGCGGTCTCGAAGAGATCACAGGCGTCGGCATTGATGTTGAGGAATAGGGTCGGTTCGACGCTGAGATTGCTTTGGAGGGGGGTGTAGTTGGGCATATGTAACTCCATAATTATTTTTCGGAGCTACCACCGTTTGCAGATAAGCAAAACTAGGGCGGCGCTTTAACGTCCACTCTGTTTTTCGACCGGCTAAGATCGGTCACCATTTTGGCGATGACGGACGAACTATAGGCAAGCCTCTGCAGGATGTAAAAGCCGGTCCCTACATCTCAGACCGTTCCTACATTCAATCGAAGGAAGAAGCGCCGAGTACAGACTCCTTTCGCCTGTTCGCTCTGGCTCTGGCTTTGGCTTTGGCTTTGGCTTTAGATCTTGATCCACCCGCCCCTTCGGAAGGCCGAGCGAAGGTGTTCATCAGGGGACTGGCGCGCAGCGCCCCTCGGCGAAGCCGAGGACATCGCATGGAGGTCGTAGCGAAGCAGACCGGAGGGCGATGCCCCCTGATGGACACCGTAGCGAGGGAACACCGAGCCCCAGCGAGGGGCCGAACGCTCGGGGCGAAGACTTTTTGGTTCCTTTTGGGGCGTTTGCCAAAAGGGACCCGCTGTAAGAGCGGAACCCTAAGTTGCCGTTACCGCAGAAATGGATATGTACACCTGCAAGAGATTGGTCGGCTGTCAGGCCGCCATCGCGAGCAAGCTCAGCTCCTACAATTTATCTCTGAGTACATCCGCAGGAGATCGGCCGGCTGTCAGGCCGTCATCGCGAGCAAGCTCGGCTCCTACAATTTATCTCTGTGTACATCCGCAGGAGATCGGCCGGCTGTCAGGCCGTCATCGCGAGCAAGCTCGGCTCCTACAGGGCATCTGGGCAACCCGCCAGGACGGTGTTTCAGACAGACGAAAAAAAAGGGGAGCACATGCCCCCCCGAGGTTTAAAGCGTTTCAGTCAAAGGCTGTCAATCAGCCCTCGATCTCGATCAGGATTTCGCCAGGGTTGACCCGGTCGCCCTTGGCCACATGGATAGCGGTGACTTTGCCGGCGATGGCCGATTGAACTTCGGTTTCCATCTTCATCGCTTCGGTGATCAGCACCGCCTGGCCGGCTTTCACTGTGTCGCCTTCCTTGACCAGCACATCGACGATGTTACCCGGCATGGTGGTGCTGACGTGGCCCGGCGCGGAGGCCTGCTTGCGCTTGCTGCTACCGCCGCTGACGAATTCATTGAGCGGTTCGAACACCACTTCTTCCGGCATGCCGTCGATGGACAGGTAGAAGTGACGCTTGCCTTCAGCCTTGACGCCCACACCGGTGATGTCGACGCGGTAGGTTTCGCCGTGGACGTCGATGACGAACTCGGTCGGTACGCCTTCGCCACCGGCCGACCTCACGCCGCCGGCTTCCGGGATCGGCAGCAGCACTTCCGGGGTCAGGGTGCCGGCTTCGCGCTCTTCGAGGAACTTACGACCGATGTCCGGGAACATGGCGTAGGTCAGCACGTCTTCTTCGGACTTGGCCAACGCGCCGATGTCGCCACGTAGCTTGGTCATTTCCGGCTTGATCAAATCGGCCGGACGCACGTCGATCACCTCTTCGCTGCCGATGGCCTGACGACGCAGTTTCTCGTTCACCGTACCCGGCGCCTTGCCGTAGCCGCCTTGCAGGTAGAGCTTCACTTCGTTGGTAATGGTTTTGTAACGCTCGCCAGCCAGCACGTTGAAGAACGCCTGAGTGCCGACAATCTGCGAGGTCGGGGTTACCAGCGGCGGGAAGCCGAGGTCCTCACGAACCCGCGGGATCTCCGCCAGCACTTCGCTCATGCGGTTCAGCGCGCCCTGCTCTTTCAACTGGTTGGCCAGGTTGGAAATCATCCCGCCCGGTACCTGGTTGACTTGCACGCGGGTGTCGACGGCGGTGAATTCGCTTTCGAACTGGTGATATTTCTTACGCACGGCGTAGAAATACAGACCGATTTCCTGCAAAAGCTCCAGGCTCAGGCCGGTGTCGAATTCGCTGCCTTTAAGGGCGGCGACCATCGACTCGGTACCCGGATGGCTGGTGCCCCAGGCGAAACTGGAGATCGCAGTGTCGATATGGTCGGCACCGTTTTCGATGGCCTTGAGTTGGCACATCGCAGCCAAACCGGCGGTGTCATGGGAGTGGACGAACACAGGCAGCGATTGCTCGGCTTTCAGCGCCTTGACCAGTTCGCCAGTGGCGTACGGGGTCAGCAGGCCGGCCATGTCCTTGATCGCAACAGAGTCGCAACCCATGGCTTCCATTTGCTTGGCTTGCGCCACGAAGGCCTCGATGGTGTGCACCGGGCTGGTGGTGTAGGCGATGGTGCCCTGGGCGTGTTTGCCGGCAGCTTTCACCGCTTCGATGGCAACGCGCAGGTTACGCACGTCGTTCATGGCGTCGAAGATGCGGAACACGTCGATGCCATTGACCGCGGCCTTGGCGACGAAGGCTTTGACCACGTCGTCGCTGTAGTGGCGGTAGCCCAGCAGGTTCTGACCACGCAGAAGCATTTGCAGACGGGTGTTAGGCAAGGCCGCACGCAGTTTGCGCAGGCGCTCCCACGGGTCTTCTTTCAGGAAGCGCACGCAGGCGTCGAAAGTCGCGCCGCCCCAGACTTCCAGCGACCAGTAGCCGACTTTGTCGAGCTTGTCGCAGATCGGCAGCATGTCTTCGGTGCGCATGCGGGTCGCCAGCAGCGATTGGTGGGCGTCGCGCAGGATCGTGTCGGTAACGTGAATTTTCTTGGTCATGATTATTCCTCACAGGCCTGCGTGGGCGGCGATGGCGGCGGCGATGGCCAGGGCCAGCTCTTCGGGTTTGCGCTTGATCGAGTAGTTGGTCAGCTCAGGGTGGCTTTCAACGAAGCTGGTGTTGAACTGACCGCTACGGAATTCCGGGTTACGCAGGATTTCCTGGTAGTAGGCGGCGGTGGTCTTGACCCCTTGCAGACGCATGTCGTCGAGGGCGCGCAAACCACGGTCCATCGCCTCTTCCCAGGTCAACGCCCACACCACCAGTTTCAGGCACATGGAATCGTAGAACGGCGGGATGGTGTAACCGGTGTAGATCGCCGTATCCGTGCGCACGCCGGGACCGCCGGGTGCGTAGTAACGAGTGATCTTGCCGAAACTCGGCAGGAAGTTGTTTTTCGGGTCTTCGGCGTTGATCCGGAACTGCAGCGCAAAACCGCGGTGCTGGATGTCTTCCTGTTTCACCGAAAGCGGCAGACCGGAAGCGATGCGAATCTGTTCGCGAACAATGTCGATGCCGGTGATTTCTTCGGTAATGGTGTGCTCTACCTGGACCCGGGTGTTCATCTCCATGAAGTACACCTCGCCCTCGGCGAGCAGGAACTCCACGGTACCGGCGTTCTCGTAGCCCACAGCCTTGGCTGCGCGCACCGACAGGTCGCCGATGTAGGCGCGCTGTTCAGGGGTCAGTTGCGGGCTTGGGGCGATCTCGATCAGCTTCTGGTTGCGGCGCTGGATCGAGCAATCACGTTCGAACAGGTGAACCACGTTGCCAAAGCTGTCGCCGAGGATCTGCGCTTCGATGTGCTTTGGATTGACGATGCATTTTTCCAGGAAGACTTCCGCCGAACCAAACGCCTTGGTCGCTTCGGAAATCACCCGCGGGAAAGCTTGCTCCAGCTCTTCGCGGCTGTTGCAGCGACGAATACCGCGGCCGCCACCACCGGAGGTGGCCTTGAGCATCACCGGGTAACCGATGCGGTCGCCTTCGACCAACGCTTCGGCGATGTCCGCGACGTTGCCTTCGGTGCCCGGGGTCACTGGCACGCCAGCCTTGATCATGCTGCGGCGCGCTTCAGTCTTGTCGCCCATGCGGCGAATCACTTCTGCCGACGGACCAATGAATTTGATACCGCGCTCGGCGCAGATTTCTGCCAGTTCAGCGTTTTCCGACAGGAAACCGTAACCTGGGTGCAATGCATCGCAACCGGTTTCCACTGCCAGGTTCACCAGCTTGCGCGGATTCAGGTAACCGGCCAGGGGTTCGGCACCAACGCTGTGGGCTTCATCCGCGCGCTTCACATGCAATGCATGGCGATCGGCGTCAGAATAGATCGCGACCGAGCGAATGCCCATCTCGGCGCACGCACGCACGATTCGTACGGCAATTTCCCCACGGTTGGCGATCAGGATTTTTTTTATCACTTGGAGGTTCCCTTGAGCCGATGGCACTGACGACCTGCTAAACCAGGTCGGCGCGTGACTAAATGTTTCAGTTCAGTCGCATAGCCACACTATCCCGCTCAAGGAATTAACAAAAATCAATAATAATTGGGCCGCTCATAAGCAAAGACTTATAGTTGACGGACAAGCCTGCGGCCAGAGTTTCTAAAAATGCGTAAGTCCTTGATGCGTATGACATTGCGCCAGCTTCAGATTTTCAATGAAGTCTGCGATCTACGGTCCTACAGCCGTGCAGCTGAGGAAATGTCTCTCACACAGCCGGCCGTCAGCCTGCAAATTCGTCAGCTGGAAGAGCTGATTGGTCAGCCATTGTTCGATTATGTAGGCAAAAAACTCTACATGACCGAGGCCGCTGAAGCCCTGCAACGGGCCAGCCGGGATATTTTCGGGCGCCTGGAAAACCTCGACATGCAGCTCTCGGACATGCAGGGCTCACTGCAGGGGCAACTGAAACTGGCAGTGGAATCCAGCGCCAAGTACTTCGTGCCGCACCTGTTCGCCGCCTTCAAGCGCCAGCATCCAGAGGTCAACCTGCAGCTGACCGTGATCAACCGCGCACAGGCCATTCGGCGCCTCTCGGATAACCGCGACGACCTGGTGATCATGTCCATGGTCCCGCAGGACATGGGCCTGGAGTTCCTGCCGTTCCTCAACAACCCGATCATCGCCGTGGCGCCGCCGGACCATCCGCTATGCCACATGGGGCCGCTGCGTTTGCAGGATCTCGAACCCTATACGCTGCTGCTGCGCGAGCAAGGCTCGGGCACACGACTGGCGTGTGAGGAGTATTTCAAGGAGAAGCGTGTGCACTTCACACAAACCCTGGAGGTCGCTTCGGCGGAAGCTCAGCGCGAGTGTGTGGTGGCAGGTTTGGGCGTAGCGCTGTTGACGCGCCACGCCCTGAACCTTGAGTTGGCAACCGGCACGCTCAAAGAGTTGCCGGTGGAGGAGTTACCACTGTACCGCAGTTGGTGCGTGGTACAGGCCAAAGCCAAGCGCCTGTCACCGGTGGCGCATGCGTTCCTGGGGTTTATCCGCAGCGAACGGGTGCAGATCAGCGGGCTGGTTGAGCGTTTCGACGGGAAGTTGCTGGCGCTGCCTGCCAGTAATTGAGCTCCGCCGAGTCGGGAAAGTCACCAATCTCGGCGAGCAACTGACGCTGCTCACAACGGTGCTCAATCGCGCGACGGAATGCCATGCGGCGCTGATCTTCCTGCTGACGGCGGGTTTTGACGGCGCTGTTGCGTTCTTCGTAGTGCTGGGCCATTTCGAGTCTCCCAAGACGAGTACGGGAGTTACACGATGGACGTCAGGGATGACGATTTGGCTGCGCGGGGATTACAAGGATGTGAAAGTTACCGGGCGGCGATAGTGCAAGCCTCACCCTTACAGGGATTTGTGGCGCTCTTATAGGAGCGAGGCTTGCCCGCGATAAGGTCGGAACGACCTTCCAGCAATCAATCGTCCAGCGCTTTGACCGACTTGGGCGACAGACGCAAGCTGCGCAGGCTGCGTTTGACGCTTTTGAGGTGGTTGACCAGGCTTGGGCCACGGGCCATGGCTACGCCCATCGCCAACACGTCGATCACCACAAGGTGAGCAATACGCGAAGTCAGCGGCGTGTAGATTTCGGTGTCTTCATGCACGTCAATCGCCAGGTTGACAGTCGACAGCTCGGCCAACGGCGTCTGGCTCGGGCACAAGGTGATCAGCGTCGCGCCGCTTTCGCGGACCAGGTTGGCGGTGATCAACAGGTCTTTGGAGCGCCCGGACTGGGAAATACAGATCGCCACGTCGGTAGGTTTCAGCGTCACCGCCGACATCGCCTGCATGTGCGGGTCGGAATAGGCTGCGGCGGTCAGCAGCAAGCGGAAGAATTTGTGCTGGGCATCCGCCGCCACCGCGCCAGATGCACCAAAGCCGTAGAATTCGACGCGCTGGGCCTGGGACATGGCGGTGACCGCACGCTGCAAGGCCGCCGGGTCGAGCTTCTCGCGCACTTCCATCAGCGTATGCAGGGTAGTGTCGAAAATCTTCAGACTGTAGTCGGCAACCGAGTCGTCTTCATGGATCGCGAACTGCCCGAAGCTCGCACCTGCCGCCAGGCTTTGCGCCAGTTTCAGCTTCAAGTCCTGGAAGCCCGAACAGCCGATGGCACGGCAGAAGCGCACGATGGTCGGCTCGCTGATGCCAACGCTGTGGGCAAGATCGGCCATGGAACTGTGCATCACAGCCGCGGGGTCAAGCAGCACATGATCGGCGACCTTGAGCTCCGACTTGCGTAACAGGTGGCGTGACTGGGCGATGTGTTGCAACAGATTCAAAGGGCTGGACTCGTTGTTATTGGCAGACGCCAGGGATGTAGCCATTTTGTAGTTATACTACATGAATGCGCTTTTTGCCCGCTCAATGCGTAACTGAATCGCCTTGCCGCCCCCTATTTTGGCCGGCCGCGCGCTATGTAGCAGCTGGCGCAGCCTGCGTTCGGCCGCGAAGCGGTCGTAAAATTTACGACCGCAATTTTCCTGAAAGCTGCATTCATCCAATCTACGGCCGCTTCGCAGCCGAACGCAGCCTTCGGCAGCGGCTACAAAAAGCGCTCATCCGCGCGCAATAAATCCGCCAACCCTGCGGCTTCCACCGGCCGGCTAATCAGATACCCCTGCACTTCATCACAGCCCTCAGCCTTGAGAAACTCAAGCTGCTCCGGACGCTCGACCCCTTCAGCCACCACTTTGAGTGACAGCCCATGGGCCATGGCGATGATTGCCCGGGTGATCGCCGCGTCTCCACTTCCCTCGGCCAAACCGCGAATAAACGCTTGATCGATCTTCACGTAGTCCACCGGAATGCGCTTGAGGTAACTCAACGACGAATACCCGGTACCGAAGTCGTCAATCGCCAGTTTCACTCCCAGATCACGTAGTTGCTGGAAGGTTGCGATGATGTGCTCGACGCTGTCCAGCAGTTGGCTTTCGGTCAGTTCGAGCTCCAGGTAGTGCGGCGCCAGACCGGTTTCCTCAAGCACCTGGCGAACCAGGCTGACCAGCTTGCCCTGACGCAATTGATGCACCGACAGATTGACCGAGACCCGGATCGGCTCCAGCCCCTGACGTTGCCATTCGCAGGCTTGCCAGCAGGCCTGACGCAACACGAACTCGCCGATCGGACCGATCAGCCCGGTTTCTTCGGCAAGCCCGATAAAGTCGCCTGGCGGCACCCGCCCCATGGTCGGGTGATCCCAGCGAACAAGGGCTTCAGCGGCATTCAAGCGGCCCGTCGCCAGACACAGCTTCGGTTGGTAGAACACCATCAACTGCTGCTCTTCGATTGCCTTGCGCAGCTGGTTTTCCAGTTGCAGGCGTTCCAGAGTGCTGGCTTGCAGACTTTCGGTGTAGAACTGGAAATTGTTGCCGCCCAAATGTTTGGCATGTTGCATGGCCATATTCGACTGACTGACCAACGTCGAAATGTCCCGTGCATTGTCCGGCAACATGCTGATACCCATCGAGGCACTGACCACCAGCTCATGCCCTTCCACCGTCAGCGGCAACCGCAGCTTGTTCGCTAGCCGGGTCGCTACCCGGGCCAGGCTGGACAAGTTGCCATAAGCGTCGAACAGCACCGCAAATTCATCGCCGGATAAACGCGCGATGGTGTCGGCCTCCGGTAGCGCATTGACCAGTCGGCGTGCCATTTTCTGCAACAACTGGTCGGCGATTTCATGGCCTAGGCTGTCATTGAGCAACTTGAAGCGATCAAGATTGATATGCAGCAACGCCAGGCTTCGGCCACCCTGGCGCACCCGCTGATGGGCGTCGTGCAGCCGCTCGCGGAACAGTGAGCGATTGGCCAAACCGGTCAGTTCGTCGTAATGGGTCAAATAGCGCATGCGCTCTTCGGATTCGCGTCGGGCGGAGAGATCGGTGAAAAAGCCGACGATATGGCTGACATTTCCTCGAACATCGCGCACGACGTTGAGCTGGAGCCATTGCGGATACAGCTCGCCGTTCTTGCGCGCCTCGACCAACTCCCCCTGCCAACTGCCGTGTTGCTCCAGAGCCTGATGGATCACCGGGTAGTACCGGCGCGCGTCACGACTGCCAGGCAACTCGACGACGTTACGCCCGAGCATGTCTTCGATCTGGTAACCGGTCACCCGGCTGAACGCCTGATTGACCGCGATTAACGCGTAATTCGGATCGAGAATCACGATACCTTCGCTGGCCGCTTCGAACACCGTGGCCGCCAAGCGACGCTGCTCTTCCAGCTCTTTGCTGGTGCTGATGTCGCGTCGGGTACCGACCATACGGATCACTCGACCGTTTTCCCCTCGCTCCACTGCCCGCCCGCGGTCCTCGATCCACACCCAATGCCCGTCGCCATGGCGCACGCGGTACTCAATAGAATAATCCTCGGTGCGGCCCTTCAAATGCTCGACCAGTGCGCGCTTGAGCGGCAGCAGATCCTGTGGATGCAAACGCGGCTTGAGATGGCTGAGCATCGCAGTCACGTACTCCGGCTCCAGGCCAAACAGCTCTTTAAGCTGCGTGTGATGCACCTCGTCTGTTTGCAGATTCCAGTCCCACAACCCCAATTCACTGGCCTTTAAGGCCAACCCCAGACGCGCTTCGCTTTTGCTCAAGGCCTGATTCGCCGCGTCCAGTTCCAGGCTGCGTTGCGAAACCCGGCTTTGCAGACTGGTCTGAGCCTCACGCAGTTGCTCTTCGGCACTGCGACGCTGGTCGATTTCCCGGGCCAGTTCCTGGTTCAGCTGTTCGCTGCGACTTTGCGCCTGCTGTAAATGCTCGATCAGCGCCTGGTTCTGGAAGCGCCGCTGCAAACCATGATGAATCAACCGATTAACCTGCCAGGCGACGACACTCAAGGAGGCCAGCAGAATCACCCCCAGCCAGCCCCAGCCTTGCTGCTGTTCGTCACCACCCCAGAATAAATAGCCAATCGCCGGCAACAGACACGGCAAGGTAAAGGACAGGAACGCCGGCAGACTGACTGCATAGGCGACGCTGGCCGAAAGCGTCGCCGCACCGATCAGGCCAAAGACCCAGGCCTGTTGCAGGAAACTGTCGGTCGGCACCAGGGCGATGCCGGCACAAGCCAGGGTCAAACCGCTCATGCCGGAGCCAAGCAGGAACATCCGCCGCCAGATCGGCTGCGCCTGGCGGCTCGGCATTGCGGAGTCGAAGGCCGCTACCTGAATGACACGTAGCGCCACCAATGTCAGCAGCCAGACCAGCCAAATGCTGACCAGCAAATAGCGCTGCGGGCTCCAGAGCAACCAGACGCAGACCAGACCATTGAGCAACATGAACAACGTGGGCAGCAGCGAGCCTTGATAAAGCAAACGCGTGCGTTCGACCGCCATCTCCATGGCGTAGTGCTTGCGTATAACCCGCGGTTCCACAGAGGGGCCCGGCAGGCCAGGGCTGAGTGTCATAGGCAATGTTCTTATAATGGTGAGCCCGAAACGTCGCAGGAGCATACACAAGCAACCGCCCGGACCAAACTGCTCCAGATCATAAAATCGACAAACAATTTGCGTCTGATTCCCTCTCCGGACCGCTCAAGCGAGCCCCGCCAACGCCTGCAGCGAATGACTGACCGGTCGTCCCCCGTCTCTTTTTATCGGTTAAACCAAAGCTCGGTTTGCCCGGTGTGGCCCAGCACCCTAGAATGCTCCGATGCGCGATGATCTCTCCCTTCTGCTGAACTCTCTCAACGATGCCCAACGCCAGGCTGTAGCTGCCTCCGTGGGTCGTCAGTTGGTCCTGGCCGGTGCTGGTTCCGGTAAAACCCGTGTGCTGGTACACCGCATCGCCTGGTTGATCCAGGTCGAGCAGGCCTCCTCGCACTCAATCCTGTCGGTGACCTTCACCAACAAGGCCGCTGCCGAGATGCGTCATCGCATCGAGCAGTTGATGGGCATCAGCCCGGCCGGTATGTGGGTCGGCACCTTCCACGGCCTGGCGCACCGCCTGTTGCGGGCGCACTGGCAGGAAGCCGGTTTGAGCCAGACCTTCCAGATCCTCGACAGCGATGACCAGCAACGCCTGGTCAAGCGGGTAATCCGCGAGCTGGGGCTGGACGAACAACGCTGGCCGGCCCGTCAGGCGCAGTGGTTCATCAACGGGCAGAAGGACGAAGGTCTGCGCCCGCAACATATACAGGCCAGCGGCGATCTGTTCCTGGCCACCATGCGCAGCATCTATGAAGCCTACGAGGCCGCCTGCCTGCGCGCCGGGGTGATCGACTTTTCCGAGCTGCTGCTGCGCGCCCTCGATCTGTGGCGCGATCACCCAGGCTTGCTCGCGCATTATCAAAAGCGCTTCCGCCATATACTGGTGGACGAGTTCCAGGACACCAACGCTGTGCAGTACGCCTGGTTGCGGCTGCTGGCCAAGGGTGGCGACAGCTTGATGGTAGTTGGCGATGACGACCAATCGATCTATGGCTGGCGCGGCGCGAAGATCGAGAACATCTACCAGTATTCCGAAGACTTCCCGGACGCTGAAACCATTCGTCTGGAACAGAACTACCGCTCCACCGCCGGGATCCTCAAGGCTGCCAACGCCTTGATCGCCAACAACACCGGCCGTTTAGGCAAAGAGCTGTGGACCGACGGCGGCGAAGGCGAAGCGATCAATCTGTACGCGGCCTTCAACGAGCACGATGAAGCGCGCTACGTCGTGGAAACCATCGAAAGCGCCCTGAAAACTGGCCTGGCCCGCAGCGATATCGCCATTTTGTATCGCTCCAACGCCCAATCCCGGGTACTCGAAGAAGCGCTGCTGCGCGAACGCATCCCTTACCGGATCTACGGCGGCCAACGCTTCTTCGAACGCGCCGAAATCAAGAACGCCATGGCCTACCTGCGCTTGCTCGAAGGTCGTGGCAACGATGCAGCGCTGGAACGGGTGATCAACGTTCCGGCCCGCGGCATCGGCGAGAAAACCGTCGAAGCGATTCGCGAGCACGCACGCCACAGCGATGTGTCGATGTGGGAAGCCATGCGCCTGTTGGTCGCCAATAAAGGCCTGACCGGTCGTGCAGCCAGTGCCCTTGGGGTATTCGTCGAGCTGATCGAGAACCTTGCGGCCAAAACCGTGGACATGCCACTGCACCTGATGACCCAGACGGTCATCGAGCAGTCGGGTTTGATCGCCTACCACGAGGCGGAAAAGGGCGAGAAAGGCCAGGCTCGGGTAGAAAACCTTGAGGAACTGGTCAGTGCCGCGCGTAACTTCGAGAACGCCGAAGAGGACGCCGACCTGTCGCCACTGGCCGCCTTCCTTGGCCATGCGTCGCTGGAAGCCGGTGATACCCAGGCCGACGAACACGAAGACAGTATTCAGTTGATGACGCTGCACAGCGCCAAGGGCCTGGAATTCCCTTATGTGTTCCTGGTGGGCATGGAAGAAGGTCTTTTCCCGCACAAGATGAGCCTGGAAGAGCCTGGCCGCCTGGAAGAGGAACGCCGCCTGGCCTACGTGGGCGTCACCCGGGCGATGCAGAATCTGGTGATGACCTACGCCGAAACCCGACGCCTGTATGGCAGCGAGACTTACAACAAGGTTTCACGCTTCGTACGCGAGGTACCGAAGGGCCTGATTCAGGAAGTGCGGCTGTCCAATAGCGTCAGCCGACCGTTCGGCAGCGGCCAGAAACAAAGTTCGAGCAGTATGTTCAGCGGCACCGAGATCCCGGAAACCGCGTTCAGTCTCGGTCAGCACGTACAACACTCGGTGTTCGGCGAAGGAGTGATCCTCAACTTCGAAGGCGCTGGCGCCCAGGCACGGGTGCAAGTGAATTTCAGCGAAGGCAGCAAGTGGTTGATGCTGGGTTACGCCAAGCTGGAAGCAATCTGACTTTATTGAAGGTAGAAGTACATGGGCTCGGGTTTTTTCTCTTCCTGGACATTCTGGGCCCTGCTTTCGGCGGCGTTCGCGGCCATGACGGCGATCTTCGCCAAAATTGGCATTGAAAACGTCAACTCTGACTTTGCCACCCTGTTGCGCACCATGGTGGTATTGGTCAGTCTGGCCTTGATTTTGTACGCCACGGGCCAATATCAGTCATTAGGATCGATCTCGGCGAAGAGCTACCTGTTTCTGTTGCTGTCCGGACTTGCAACAGGCGCCTCATGGATTTGCTACTTCCGCGCACTGAAGCTGGGGCCTGCGTCGCTGGTGGCGCCAGTGGACAAGCTCAGCGTGGTGCTGGTGGCGGTGCTCGGGGTGATCCTGCTGGGTGAAAAGCTCGACCTGCGCCAATGGGGCGGAATCGGCCTGATCACCTCCGGTGTAGTAATGTTGGCCTTACGGCGCTAAAAAAAAGACATTCCTACAGAACTTATCCATCAGGCCTACAGCCCAAACATTACCGGCCCTACGCCACCGACTGCGCTTCATGGCAGACGACCAGGCAAAAGCCCGAAACACTCTGCCGCTAGCCAGTGACACTTCACCTGTGCAACATGGCACGCGTGCCATCCACAAATGGGAATTCCCTTTATGAAACGTTTTCTTAGCATCGCCATGGCGTTGTGCATCGGCCTGACGATGAGCCTCGACGCCAACGCCAAGCGTTTTGGTGGCGGCAAAAGCGTCGGC
The DNA here is from genome assembly GCF_059422425.1 of Pseudomonas sp. GW821-FHT01E05. NCBI lineage: Bacteria > Pseudomonadati > Pseudomonadota > Gammaproteobacteria > Pseudomonadales > Pseudomonadaceae > Pseudomonas > Pseudomonas sp. GW821-FHT01E05. The sequence continues at coordinate 193,876 of NZ_JBWKWW010000001.1, read as the reverse complement.
GCTGCGCCGACCCACCAGACCAGCCAGATGGCCCCGTCCTCTTCGGGCGTTGGCTCTGCCGCCGCTACTGCAGGGGCTGCCGGTGCCGCAGGCGCTGCTGCCAAAGCCGGTGGAGCTTCGCGCTGGCTCGGCCCTCTGGCCGGCATCGCTGCCGGTGGCCTGCTGGCCTCCATGTTCATGGGCGGCGGCTTCCATGGCATGCAGATCTTCGACATCCTGATCATGGCGGTCATCGCCTTCCTGATCTTCCGCTTCATTGCCGCTCGTCGCCGCAAGCAGCAAGAGCACATGACTCCAGCTGGCCACGCACCGATGCAGCGTGAAGTATTCGAGCAAAAACCGGCTCAAGGGCCGATCTTCGGTGGTTCGGCAGCACCTGCTGCCGCTCGTCCGGTGATCAACGCACCAGCCTGGTTCAATGAACAGCGTTTCGTTGAAGCCGCGCGCAACCACTTCCAGTCCCTGCAGCAGCACTGGGACGCCAACGAAATGGACAAGATCGCCGAGTTCGTGACCCCGCAACTGCTGGAGTTCCTCAAGCGCGAACGTGCTGATCTGGGCAACGGATTCCAGTCCACCTACATCGACAACCTCAATGTTCAGCTGGACGGCGTGGATGATCGCGCCGACAAGACCGTCGCCACCCTGACCTTCAGCGGCGTGTCGAAAACCTCTCGTTTCGACCAGGGCGAAGTGTTCAGCGAAAGCTGGAACATGGAACGCCCGCAGGGCGAGAACCAGCCTTGGCTGGTGGCCGGTATCCGCCAAAACGGCTGATCCGATACTCTGCGTTGAGTATGTTGAAACAAAACCCCAGCCTCGGCTGGGGTTTTCTATTTCGCAGTTGCACTTATAGCGAGCTACTGTATAAACCGCCCCCATATAAACCGCGCCATTGAGCAAGAGGATTGAGGTCGTGGAAGAAGTCATTGAAGAACTGCGTGAAAAAAATGAACCTGTGCCGGTCCCGTTGGAACTGCCAGATGAAGATCTACTGGTGGAGATCGAAGAACAGCTGTTCATCGACATTCCCTTTGTCTTCAAAGAATTCCTGTTGACCGTCAGCGATGTTGTCTATGGCAGCCTGGAGCCGGTAACCGTCACGGATCCACAGTCCCATACCTATCTGCCTGATGTTGCGGCCAACGCCTGGGACGCCGGTGTTCCCCGGGAGTTGATCCCGATCTGCCAGGACGGAGATGACTATTACTGCGTCGAGGAAGACGGCACTGTGGTGCTGTGGTCCGCCGAAGAAGAACTGGTTACCGAAGAAACCTGGGAATCTGTATGGCATTGGGCGCGGGACGTCTGGCTGGAAAGCTGATCCCGACCGCTTGAGCCCGCTTCCAGCGCCAGACTGGAGCGGGCCTCAATGTTCGGCAGAATCGTTGTGGTTATCCAGGGTTTCCAACAGGGCAACCTGCATCCGCGTATGCACGCGGATAAACCAGCGCCACAGAAGTGCTGCGACAGCCGCCGCAACGACGGCAATCAGGATCAACAGCTCGGTGGTCGGCAGAATGCTCGACGACAATGCCGCCAGCAGCAGGAAGATCACCAGCAACGACAGAATCGGTATCACCTCGGCGATCACCCGCCGCACCCGCTGGGTATGACGACCGGCCATGTCAGCCTTCACACCCATCTCCGCCAGCAACATCGACAGCGCTTTGAGTTTGCGATAAGCGGCGATCAAAAACGGCAACGACAACAGCAATGCCCCTCCCCAGATCAGCGCCTTCTGCCATCCTGGATCGCTGATCCAGCCTTGAAGATAACCGCCAATACGCCCGGCGAAAAAACCGCCAGAGAAAAAGATCGCCATCACCAGCGCCAGATTGACCCCCACCTGTAACAGGATCCGCCGAATCATTTTGGCCAACAGCGCGCCCTGCCCTTGGGGCTGGATGCTGCGCAGCCATTCACCGTACATCCCAAGTACACGAGCCAGACGCTGCGGCATCACCGCTGTCAGCTTTAGCGACAACGGGTCGGCCGCACGAATCAGGTAGGGAGTCAGTAAAGTGGTGATAGCCGACACGGCCACAGCCACCGGATAGAGAAAATCGCTGGTGACCTGCAAGGTCATACCCAAGGCCGCAATGATGAAAGAAAATTCGCCGATCTGCGAAAGCCCCATGCCAACCCGCAGTGAGGTGCGTCCGTCATTGCCCGCGATAAAGGCGCCCAGCCCACAGGACAACATTTTGCCCAGCACCACAGCGACAGTGATCACTGCAATCGGCCAAGCGTATTGCAGCAGAATCTGTGGGTCGATCATCAAGCCGATGGCGACAAAGAAGATGGCGCTGAACATGTCGCGAACCGGCTCGATCAATCGCTCTATTTTCAGTAATTGGCGCGACTCGGCCATAATCGCGCCAATCAGAAATGCCCCCAGCACCATGCTGTATTCCAGCTTGACCACCAGCAGACAGAAGCCAAAGCACAGACCCAACACGGTGATCAGCAACATCTCGTCGCTTTCAAATGTGGCCACATAGGCCAGCAGCCGTGGCACCAGTGAAATGCCGATCACCAGGGCGACAATCATGAACAATGAGAGCTTGCCGACCGTGGAAAACACTTCTCCGGAGCTGACGGTGCCGCTGACCGCAATACTCGAAAGCAGCGCGATGATGCCAATCCCGAGAATGTCTTCAACGATCAACACACCGAAGATCAGCTGCGCAAAGCGCTGGTTTTTCATTTTCAGGTCGTTGAGGGCTTTGACGATGATGGTTGTCGAGGAAATCGCCAGGATGGCGCCGAGGAACATCGAGTCCATGGTATTCCAGTCGAACCAGCGGCCGATTTCGTAACCGATCCAGATCATCAGCACGATTTCGAGGAATGCCGCGATAAACGCCGTAGCCCCTACCCTGAACAATTTACGCAGGCTGAACTCCAGCCCAAGACAGAACATCAGAAAAATCACCCCGAGCTCTGCCAGGGTCTTGATGGTCTGCTCGTCATGGATCAGACCGAAAGGTGGCGTGTGCGGCCCGATGATGAAGCCGGCGACGATATAGCCGAGCACCACCGGCTGTTTGAGCCGATGAAAAAGAATTGTCACCACCCCCGCGACCAACATGATCACTGCCAGGTCCTGAATGAAACTGATGGCGTGCATGGCGTGGAGCTCCTTGGGTCAGGTGCTGACACAGTCGTTCGATCACCGGAACGCCAACAATGGCGTGATTGAGTGAACTACAAATCTGAATCTCAGGTAGAAAATGCCCTCGGGACAGGCTTTTGAAGGGTAACACCGCGACTTCCGGCAGAAAGGCGGTGCAATATATGGAAACAGATCGATCCGGGCGTGACGGCCTTCACCGGTTCGGCGTCCCGTTAAAGATGGTTTTGAAAAACTGACCAGGCGCCCGCAGAGGTGCTCCCAAAATCCCTGCCTAGAATCGTGAGTAGTGAGCTATGGAACCCGGAAACGCCCAGCTGTCGATGACGGTATTGATGACCCCCGACATGGCCAATTTCTCTGGCAATGTCCACGGCGGAACCCTGCTCAAGTATCTCGACGAAGTCGCCTACGCCTGCGCCAGCCGCTATGCCGGACGCTACGTGGTCACCCTGTCGGTGGATCAGGTGATCTTCCGTGAGCCGATCCATGTTGGTGAATTGGTAACCTTTCTTGCTTCGGTCAACTACACCGGCAACACCTCGATGGAGGTGGGAATCAAGGTGGTGACGGAGAACATTCGTGAGCGCTCGGTGCGCCATACCAATAGCTGCTTTTTCACCATGGTAGCGGTCGACGACCAGCGCAAACCTGCCGTCGTGCCTCAGCTGCAACCGCAAAACAGCGAAGACAAACGCCGTTTTATGCAGGCCAAGCAACGCCGCCAGATTCGTCAGGAGCTGGAAAAGCGTTATCAGGAAATCAAGTCGGACGCCTGAGGGCCGTCATTCAAGGACAATCAGGCGAGCGCCTGACCTGTGGCGAAGGGGCAAGCCCCCTCGCCACAAGGTTATGCCAGCCTTGGGACTTGCCTGACTCAGCTCAGAGGCTGATCGCCGTCGCCTCAAACCGCACCCTTGGATGGGCAATCCGGTCCTGGGCTCGCACCAACTCCAGTTCGTAGCTGGCGCAGGCCTGGGTTTCCAGCAGCACTTCATGTACCGCCGCGGCGGTGAACTCGAAGGCCGCCAGCAGGCTGTCCCCCAGCAGCACCCGAGCCAGAAACAGACCGGACGTCAGGTCACCGACACCCACCGGTTGGCGCGGAAAAGCCAGCAACGGCCGACGCAGGTGCCAACTGCCCTCGGCGGTCACCAGTAACATCTCAAAGCCGTCCGGCAACTTGCCGGGATAATCCAGGTGTTTGACCAGCACCGCCTTCGGACCGCGTGCCAGCAGCGCTCGCGCCATGGCCAGGCAATCGAACAGCGACTGCGGCTTGCGACCGGAGAAGCTGTCCAGCTCGAGTTGATTCGGGCACATGAAGTCAGCCATCGCCGCAGCTTCGTCCAGCAGGAAGTCGCTGACTTCGGCCGGCACACTGCAGCCCTTTTCAGGATGGCCCATCACCGGGTCGCAAAGGTACAAGGCTTTGGGATTGATCGCCTTGATCCGCTCCACCCCGGTAAGAATTGCCCGCCCCTGGGCCGCGCTGCCGAGGTATCCGGACAGCACCGCGTCGCAGTTACCCAATTCGCCAATCGCCGCTATCCCTTCCACCAGCGCCGGAATCTGTTGCGGTGCCAACACCTCTCCCGCCCACTGTCCATACTGAGTATGGTTGGAGAACTGCACGGTATTGAGTGGCCAGACATTCACCCCGACCCGCTGCATGGGGAAAACCGCAGCACTGTTGCCAGCATGACCGAAGACCACGTGAGACTGGATGGCGAGCAAATGGGGTGTACGTTTCATGCGAGATTTCCGTAAACCGATTGAAATTCGAGCCGCGCAGTATGCGACTAAACGCAGCCTGTACGACAGACCGGAGACACAGTTAAGCTGACACTACTTTGTTGGAGCGTTCGTTCATGCTGACCCTGGGAAATATTTTCGTGCTGATGCTGCTGGCGACCGGCGCCGCCTGGCTGTGGCACAACCACGGCTTGCGCGAGCGGGCACTGGAGAGGGTCAAGCAGCATTGCGCCAAGCTCGATATCGAACTGCTGGACGGCAACGTCGCGTTGAAGCGCATTGGCTTCGTCAAGGATGCCAACGGTAGACGACGCCTGGCCCGCATCTATAACTTCGAGTTCACCGTAACCGGCGAGACGCGCCATTCAGGCACCATCACCCAGTTTGGCGCCCACAGCTCACAAATCGAGCTGGCGCCCTACCCGTTCGAGGTCAAAACCCCACTCCCGAGTGCTGAAATAATCGAACTGAACCAGTGGCGCCAGGAACATAACAAGCGCAGTAGTTGACGCAAAGGCAAAAGATCGCAGGCTGCGCCAGCTCCTGCAAGGGGTACGCGTGGGTCAAGCCTGCACTACGCGGCACCCGGCCAAGATGTTTTGCAGCGCTGCCGCGTCCTGCGGCTCGCTGAAAATCAATTCGATACGTGAATCACGCCGCCATTCACTGGGCTGCCAGTGCAGATCCGAGTTATCCACTGCGTTGGCTGACACCCAGCCGTCGGCGCTGTGGATAACCAGCTTGGCCCGCCGCCACTCAAGGCTTTGAAGCCATTGCAGAACCCGCGTCGCATCGAATCGCTGACTCGGATGCCAACGCCAACCAATACTCCAGTCGCCTTCCTGTTGCTGGCTCAGACAAATCGGCTGCGCCGGATCAGTCCAGATCGAGGGCATCTTTGCCTGGCCTTTAGGCGCGGTGAAGTTATCCACACCCGCGTTTGCCTGGTTCTGCACACCGGGTAATTCGGACAGTGGCAAAGCGGCTTGCTGCGTCCAGCACATCGGACAATCGGGCAATTGTTTGATGATCCGCTGGCGATCCGCATCGCTGAGCTGCTCGTCCTTGTTCAGTACCAACAGACCCGCATTGGAAAGCGCTTCCTGCTGCGCTTGCGGCAGTGGTTTCCCGGCGGCCAGCGCTTGGGCATCCAATACCAGCACACATGGCTGAACGGCCAAAACGCCCTGCCACGGCGCATCCTGTAATTGTTTGAGTAACTGCGCCGGATGGCCCAATCCGGAAGGTTCGATAAACAACCGGTTTGGCCGCGCCTTACGCAACAAACGCCCAAGCCCAATCTGAAACGGCGCTCCATTCACGCAACACAAGCAACCGCCTGCCACCTCACCCAGCGCAATACCATCGGCGTCCTGAGTCAGCAACGCAGCATCCAGGCCGATTTGACCAAACTCATTGATCAGCACCGCCCAGCGCTCATGGGCCGGCCGCTGCGCCAGCAGGTGCTTGATCAGGCTGGTCTTGCCGGCGCCAAGCGGCCCGGCAATGACGTGGGTGGGAATGTTCTGCAGCATGTTCGACAGTTTTCTAAAGAGGTGAATGATGCGGGTGATATGGCTGCCATTGCTGTGAGGCGTTGGCCCAAGCCTGTGTGGTCCACAGCCAGGCACAACGGCTCGACGTCAAGGTCTGTCAGCAGAACCGCGACGTCCCGAAAAACTGTTCAACGACGGCTTCTGCCAACCCAGACTGGCCGGCCAGAAAGTCGACGTAGCGTTCACCAAGCAGTGCCCCGCCGGAGCCTTCGGCGTTTGCAGCAACGCCCAAGTGGCCAATATGCCTTACCGGCAGGATATTCACTATTACGGCGTGGCCACTGATGCAACGTATTCACAGCCGTATTGCGAAAACCAAAGCCAGGGTACATGGCTGAAGTCTTGAGTGCGCCTAGCTCAGCCAGTCGAGGGTCAGAATCAGTCGGCGTTCACCCGATGCCGGTTGCGGCGAGCGATGGATCAGGCCGAAGCCTTCGTTGCCATGCCATTTCTCGCCTTTGAGCAAAGCCACTTCACCGCAGGCGACTTGCTGAATCTTTGAGAAGTCTTGCGGCTCGGCGTCGACCTTGCCCAGTTGCCGACGATCCATCGCCCCCTCTTGTAGCCATTGGCTGCCGATGCCGGCGTAAGTGGTGATCAGACGCACCGGCACATGATCGACGTGGAAGCGCGGGCACATGGCCTTGTCCAGCACCCGCAGACGCAGGCCGATGCGCTTGGCGCCCAGCAAGCAGGCGAAGGCGCTGACCAGCCAGGAGATGTCGGCGATAAATCCTTCGTAGCCCTCCAGGTCGCTGAAGCCTGAGGCCAGACCTTGCAGATTCGGTTCTGAATCATCATTGGCCAACTCCAGCGATAACGACTCTGCCAGCGGCTCACCCAAGGACAGCAGCAACGTGCCGAAATCGGCGACATGCACTGGCAGGTGGCGTTGCCAGACAGCCAGATTCACTCCGTCGTCCAGAATTTGAGTGAGCGCTTTTGGTGTATCACCCCGGACCTGACGAATTATCGGACGCAGCTTCAGACTGGGCGCGAGCATCAAGCCGCCTCCTCTTCATGCCAAGGGCCGAAAGGGTCAACCATCAGTCGCCAGCCTTCCACACCCACGGCCATTTCGTCGTCGGTCAGCAGGCAGCTATCAAGCTCGGCAGTGAGCAGGGCGAAGTCGATGTTCTGACCGATGAATACCAGTTCCTGACGGCAATCACCGGTGGCGGCGGCCCAGTTTTCCATGATCGCCGAGGTGCTTTCCTGATCCTGTGGCCACTGCGGCTTCGGCACGAATCGCCACCAGCGTCCGGCAAAGCCATGACGCATCAAACCGCCAGCCTGGGACCAGCTTCCAGCGTCCCGATGCTTGCTGGCCAGCCAGAAAAAACCCTTGGAACGCAGCAGTTTGCCGTTCACCCACGGGCGGTCGATGAAGCTGAAAAAGCGCTGCGGATGGAAGGGGCGTCGCGCCCGATAAGCCGTCGAGGCGATGCCGTATTCCTCGGTTTCCGGGACGTGCTCACCGCGTAACTCCTGCAACCAGCCCGGCGCCTGAGCGGCACGTTCGAAGTCAAAACGCCCGGTGTTGAGGATCTTCTTCAGCGGTACTTCACCCATCACCATGGGGATTATTTCTGCCTGGGAGTTGAGCCGTTCGAGAATGGCGATCAGCTCCTGGCGGTCGCTGCGGCTGATCAGATCGATTTTGCTGATCAGAATCACGTCGGCGAATTCGATCTGCTCGATCAACAGATCCGTGATCGAACGCTCGTCCTCCTCGCCCAGGGTTTCACCACGGGAGGCGAGGCTTTCGGCCGCTTGATAGTCGAGCAGGAAGTTCATACCGTCGACCACCGTGACCATGGTGTCGAGCCGGGCGATGTCGGCCAGGCTCTGGCCTTCTTCATCGCGAAAGGTAAAGGTTTCCGCAACTGGCAAAGGCTCGGAAATACCAGTGGATTCAATCAGCAGGTAATCGAAACGACCTTCCCTGGCGAGCTTGCTGACCTCTTCCAGCAAGTCTTCACGCAAGGTGCAGCAAATGCAGCCATTGCTCATTTCGACGAGTTTTTCTTCGGAACGATTCAGCGTGACATCGCGCTGAACCTCGCTGCCGTCGATATTGATCTCACTCATATCGTTGACGATCACCGCCACCCGAAGGTTGTCGCGGTTGCGCAGAACGTAGTTGAGCAGCGTGCTTTTACCGGCGCCGAGAAAGCCGGAGAGCACGGTAACGGGAAGGCGATTGGGCATCAGGGTGTCTCATCAGAGCGGGACTTATTTTAATGTTATAATATAACAATGCAATTAAGCCAATCCCCTCTTGTTCCCAGCGACGAAGGGCGCAATGCTTGCGCCAACCCGCCTCACGAGAAACCCCATGCGCAACGCTCTGAAATACACGCTGTTGGGCCTTACGCTGTTTGCCGCGAGCAACGCCTTCGCGCAACTGCCGAGAACGCTTGCCAACTGCACCCGCAGCGCCAACCTGCTGGCGTGCGTGGATGCCGATGGCAATGCCTATAGCGTCGCCACAGCCGGCAGCACCACGTATCTGCGGGGTTTCGAAGTAATCGGCAAACGCTACTGGGCGCAGACCAACAGCCGCTACGGGCAATTGACGTTCTTCACAGGCATCGCCTCTGACGGCGAAGCCTGGGTCGGCTACAGCCGCCGTGTTGGCTGGACCACTATCAATCGCTTCTCCAGCTCCGGTGGCGCCAGTGCCAAGTTCACTTGCAGCCGTATCAGCGGCTGTTAGACCTGGGCTTTTTTCTGATCCTGCAACCAGGCCATGTAGCTATTCACCGGTGGATTCTTCTGGAAGTAGCGCTGCAACCCTTCGAACAAGCCGTCGGCCACCGCCTGCTGGTGCCGTGGGGTGACCAGCCGCTGACTGTCGCGGCTGTTGGAGATGAAGCCGGTTTCCACCAGGATTGAAGGCACGTCCGGCGACTTAAGCACCGCGAACCCGGCCTGTTCCACGCGCTTCTGATGCAACGTGGTGATCCCGGCGAGGCTACCGAGCACCGTGCTGCCCAACTGCAAACTGGCAGCGATGGTCGCGCTCATCGACATGTCGAGAATCACCCCGGCGAGCATCGGATCCTTGTCCTTCAGATTGAGCAGGCTGGTGGCGCCCAGCAGGTCGGCGCCGTTCTCCCGTTGCGCCATAAAGCGCGCGGTGGCCGAGGTCGCCCCGCCCTCGGACAAGGCATACACCGAAGCACCGGACGCCGTAAGCCTTGGCGCGGCGTCGGCATGCACCGAGATAAACATGTCGGCGTTGTGCTTGCGGGCGATCTCCACGCGTTTTCGCAGCGGCACGAAGAAGTCATCGTTGCGCACCAGCTTCACGTCAAACCCCTTTTCTCGTTTCAGTCGCTTGGCCAACAGTTGTGCGATGGACAGCACCACATCTTTTTCGCGCTCACCCTTGGCGCCAACCGCGCCTGGATCCTTACCGCCATGGCCGGGGTCGATCACCACCATGATGTCACGCTTGGGATGGGCTTTATCCATCGGTGTTTCACGCTGAACCAAAGGCGCAGCGGCAATCTGTGTCGGCACGTGGGCACTGCTGGTGAGGTCGAGTACCAGCCGATGACCCTGCCCGTCCTGCGGCGGCAACTGAAAGCTGTTGAGCTGCACCGGCCCATAGAGGTCGAGCACGATCCGTGTATCGCCTTGCCCTAAGTACCCGGAGCGGATCGAACGAATCACCGTGTTGGTCAACGCCAACTGACTGAAGTCGCCACTCAGGCGCGCGCCACTCAAATCGATGATCAGCCGTTGCGGCTCGGTCAGCGAGAAGGTCTTGTACTGCACCGGTCCGCTCAGATCGAGCACCAGCCGCAGCTTGTCATCCGAACGCCAGAGCCGGGCGTTGCGGATTTGCGTGGCGGACACGCCCAGCGGTAAAGCGAAGGCCACACTGGCCAGAAGCAGGTTGAGCAATTGACGTCTGCGCATGACATTTACCGCTGATGAGGGAGCGTCCGTACTCAACTTGATGTGATGAGAGGCCGTTCAGGAAAAAGACATCGTCGACTGTAAAGTTATAATATAACATGTCGAATCATTTCCAACGATGGACCTGCTTATGAACGCGCTGACTCTGCCGGATATCGCCGCGCAGGCCTCACGCCAAGCCTTGCCACTCGAGTGGGTGGGCATGTGCGGCATTGCTCTACCCATGTTGTTCGATGGCCAGCGAATGAGCGCAAAAGCGGATGCAGGCGTGAGTCTCGATGATGGCGAGGCGCGTGGCATTCATATGTCACGTCTGTATCTGGCGCTGGAAATGCTCGAACAGGAAAACCTCACACCGCTGCTTTTACGTCAGGTTCTTCAACGTTTTCTCGATAGTCATGATGGGTTATCCAACAGCGCCTATCTGCGTATTCACACCGATCTACTGCTTAAGCGGCCAGCCTTGGTCAGTCCGCTGTCGGGTTGGAAAACCTACCCGGTGAGCATCGAAGCGCGGCTGAAAAACGCAATGTTCCACGTGGAACTAAAAATTGAGGTTAGTTATTCCTCAACTTGCCCGTGCTCAGCCGCACTGTCGAGACAGCTAATTCAGCAGCAATTCGCCGAGGACTTCGCCAACAAAGCGTTGCAGCACGCCGACGTTCTGGCCTGGCTCGGTTCCTCAAAAGGCATCGTTGCGACGCCTCATAGCCAGCGCAGCAGCGCGCAGTTGCAGCTGCGGTTGGACGACTGTCTCGAAAGCTTGCCATTGATCACGGTGATCAATGACGCTGAAGCAGCCCTCGGCACCGCCGTTCAAACCGCGGTGAAACGCGCCGACGAACAAGCCTTCGCCTTGGCCAATGGTCAAAACCTGATGTTCTGCGAAGACGCCGCTCGACGCTTGAATCTGGCCTTGAAAAGATCCCCGGGCATCAACGCCTTCCTCCTGCGCGTTACCCACGCCGAAAGCCTGCATGCCCACGATGCTGTGGCCGAAAGTTGCTGGAACTGGGAGGCCGCATGATCCGTTGCCAAGCATTACGCTGGGGCGCTCCCGGTCAACCACTGACTCCCCCCGTGAATTTCGAACTGGCGAACGGCAGCCTGACCGCGGTAATCGGCGCTAACGGCTCGGGTAAAAGCAGCCTGCTGAAAGTTATCGCTGGGTTACAGAGGCCGCTGGCTGGCAAAGTCGAACTGGATGTTCCACGACGCGGCAGCCTGTCTTTCCTTGCGCAACAACAGCATCTGGACCGACAGTTCCCCATCAGTCTGCAAGAGCTGGTCGCCGCTGGATTCTGGGGCAGCAAGCAAACCCCACAGATGCGCAACCAACGCCTGCAAACCGTACTGGAAGACTGGTGCTTGAGTGGCCTGGAACATCGCCCATTGATGGCGTTGTCGGGCGGTGAATTGCAGCGAGCCCTACTAGCCCGTTTGAGTCTGGGCCATGCGCCGGTGTTGTTACTCGACGAACCCCACGCCGCGCTCGACGAGCTCGGCCAGACATTGCTCTGGAAACACATCCACGCCTGGCATGCCGATGGTCGGACGTTGGTCGTCGTCTGCCATGACCTGGCTGCAGTGCGCCAACACATTCCTCAAACGCTGCTGATCAAAAGCAGTGGCTGCATACTTGCGCCAAGTACCGAACTGATCACCCAACTACCTCAGACGCAGGTGGCGTAATGGTCGCCGCTGCTGCGCTTTGGCAACCGTTCCACGAATTCGTCTTCATGCGCCGGGCACTTCTTGGCGGTTTGGTATTGGCCTGTAGCACTGCCCCACTCGGGGTGTTTTTGATCCTGCGGCGCATGAGTCTGATCGGTGACGCGGTGGCTCACGGGATCTTGCCCGGCGCCGCCTTGGGGTTCTGGTACGCCGGTTTGAGCCTGACGGCGCTGACCGTTGGCGGCCTCGGTGCCGGCCTGGGCATGGCCGGGCTCGCAGCATGGATCACCCGCCGTACCGGCCTGCGAGAGGACGCCAGCCTCGCGGCGATCTACCCGATTTCCCTGGCTTGCGGTGTGCTGATTCTCGGGATCGCCGGCAAACGTCTGGACCTGCTGCACCTGCTATTCGGCTCAGCGCTTGCCGTCGACGGACCGACGTTGGCCGGCATGCTTTGGGTCTCGGGTTTCAGTCTGACTGCCATGGCGCTGATCTATCGCCCCTTGTTACTCGACACCCTTGACCCGCTGTTTCTGCAAACCGTCAGCCGTCTCGGACCGTTGGCACACGGGCTGTTTTTGACCCTGGTGGTGCTGAATCTTGTCATCGGCTTCCAGGCCATCGGCGCGCTGATGGTGGTCGGTTTGATGATGTTGCCCGCCGCCGCTTCGCGTTTCTGGAGTCGACGCTTGCCAGTGCTGATGGTCATCGCAGCAGTGCTCGGTTGCCTCTCGGTGTGGCTTGGTCTGTTGCTGTCGTTCTACTACTCGCTGCCCAGCGGTCCGGCCATCGTGCTGGTGGCTGGCGGTTTTTACCTGCTGTCCGTGGTGTTCGGTCCGGTGCACGGTTTGCTGCGCCGCCCACCTTTGCTTACATCCCAATGAGGTGTTTCCCGATGCGCGCTCTACTTGTGCTGTTCAGCCTGCTGCTGCCGTTGTCGCTCTCGACAGCATCCGCGGCAGAAAAACTTCAGGTCGTCACCAGCTTCAGCATTCTCGCCGACATGACCCATCAAGTCGGTGGTGAGCATATTCAGATCACCAACATGGTCGGTCCGGACGCAGACGCCCATACCTACGAACCCACCCCGGACGATGCCAAAGCGCTGCTCAAGGCCAGGCTGATCATCAAGAATGGCTTGGGTTTCGAACCGTGGCTGGATCGCCTGGTCACCAGCACCGAGACCAAAACCCCGGTGATCACCGCCAGCCGTGGCGTCATCCCGCGAACCATGGATGAAGACGGCGAGACCATTCCCGACCCGCATGCCTGGCACAACCTGGCGAACACCGAACTCTATGTGAACAACATCACCAAGGCGCTGATCGCAGCGGATCCGGCGAACAAAGCCGACTACAAACGTAACAGCCAGGCCTACCTGAAACAGATCTACCGTCTGCTGGCCGACGCCAAAGCCAAGCTCGGTTCTTTGCCACCGGGAAACCGCAAGATCGTCACCTCCCATGATGCCTTTGGCTATCTGGGCCAGGCTTACGGCATCAACTTCATGGCGCCTCAAGGTTTGTCCACCGAGCGCGAACCCTCCGCAACCGAGGTCGCTGCGCTAATCACCCAGATCCGCCAGGCCAAGGTCAAAGCGGTGTTTATGGAAAACATCAAGGACGCGCGCCTGCTCAAGCAGATCGCCGAAGAAAGCGGCGCGCATATTGGCGGCACCTTGTACTCCGATGCCCTCGCCGCCACAGGTCCGGCCAGTACCTTCGCCGGGCTCTTCGAATACAACCTCAACACGCTGTACGACGCCTTGAGCACGCCATGATTCGAAAGAACCCGTCAGGCGATCTGCCGCTGATCGCCGAGTCCGCTTATGTGGATAAAACCGCAATCATCTGCGGCAAGGTGGTAATCGGCGAGAACGTCTTCGTCGGCCCCTATGCGGTGATTCGTGCCGACGAAGTGGACGACTCAGGTCAGATGGAGCCAATCCGCATCGGCGCCAATTCGAACATCCAGGACGGCGTGGTCATCCACTCAAAATCCGGCGCGGCGGTGACGATCGGCGAGTTCAGTTCGATCGCCCACCGCTCCATCGTTCACGGGCCATGCTCCGTCGGCAATCGGGTGTTCATCGGCTTCAACAGCGTGTTGTTCAACTGTGCGGTCGGCGACGGCTGTGTGGTGCGGCACAACTCGGTGGTCGATGGCAGGGATCTGCCTGAAGAGTTCTACGTACCGTCGACCACACGCATCGGACCCAAGACCGACCTGTCGCAGTTCCCGCCTGTCAGCGTCAGTGCTTCGGAGTTTTCCGAGGATGTGGCGCGGACCAACGTCGATCTGGTGCGCGGCTACAAAGCCCTGCAGAACGAGTTTTGAACATGAACAGTGCGCTGACTCACAACGCCCGGTTGGTCAACGAAGGTCATGAGTTCTACGCCGATCTACTGCTGGACCACGGTCGCATCGTGAAGTATGTAAGTTTGCGTAGCCGCAATGGGGAGGGTTGGGGGCAGATGAGTGTTCATCAGGTGTGTGGGCGATTGGGGTTGGAAACCAACGCTAATTAGTGACTAGATCGTTCCCACGCTCCTGCGTGGGAACGCCTCAATGGACGCTCCGCGTCCGCTTTGTGACGCAGCGTGTCACGGGCTGCATTCCCAAGCAGAGCGTGGGAACGATCATCACGCTCGTGGCTTGACCGTACCGCAGTCTTGCCCCATCCACACCGCTCGGGTGTCCAGGCTGCCCTTCTGCTGGATGCCGGTGGCATTGAAGGTGCCGTTGACCTTGGTCGTGAACTCTCGATCACTGAGGAAAGTGGCGACACCGGTGCCCTGCGCTTTCGGGCAGCTGAAGCGAAATTTCCACTGATTGCCGGCGCGGTCGGTGATTTCCTGCTTGCAGCCCGATTGCGGATCCGTCAGCGGAATGTTGTCGGACTGCACTTGGGCCTGAGTCAGACAAGCTCGAATACCTTTGCCGCCCATGGTGATGCCCTGCTGCTCTAGCGCTGCCCGTTGTTCCGGGGTCATCTGGCTCTGTAACTGGCCAAGGATCAATTGCAGATCAGGCAGGTTCTGGTCATCGACCTTCATATTGCTCGACGTCAATTCCCACAACCCAGGCTGCAACATTTGCGCCTGAGCAGCGACAGGAAGTGACAAGCCAACAACCATGGCCAAACCCAGCAGACGAACGTTCATCAAGTAACTCCTAGAGAATAGTGGCCGTTAGACGTCTGCAACCTACTTCAGTTGCATGGCGAATTAAATAGCGACATTCGCCGTGGAACATGGTCTGTTAAGCATTGAACCTTCAGGAGAAAGGCTGCCCCATGGATTATTTTGGCCCGCATTTTTTCGGTTATCTGATCGCCACTATTCATTTGCTGGGCATGATCGCCGCCATCCATGCCGTATTCACTGTCAGGACTGCCCAAGGCGCAATCGCGTGGGCCTTGTCACTGTTGTTCATTCCTTATCTGACCCTCATCCCCTATCTGGTCTTCGGCCGCAGCACGTTCGATGCCTATATCAAGGCAAGGCGCCAGGCCAACGAGGAAATGCGCAAAGCCATCGCCGATCTGAACTGGCGCCCCTGGATCGAAGAAGCGCTGACCGCTCGCGCCTCAAATGCCTACGCCTCGCTGCGTGCCATGCCGAAACTGGGACAAATGCCCTGCCTTGCCAATAACCAGGTGCGCCTGCTGATCAATGGCGAAGCCACTTTTGCGGCGATTTTCGATGCCATCCGTAACGCCCGCCAAACCGTACTGATCCAGTTTTTTATCATCCACGACGACCACCTCGGTCGCCGCTTGCAGGCCCTGCTGATGGAGAAAGCTGCCGAAGGCGTAGCCATTTACGTGCTCTACGACCGTATCGGCAGCCACTCCCTGCCTCACAGCTACGTTCAGCCAATGCGCGAGGCCGGCGTACAGATCAAAGCCTTTGCCACACGCAGCGGCTGGCTCAATCGCTTCCAGATCAACTTTCGCAATCACCGCAAAATTGTCGTGGTCGATGGTTTGTCCGGATTCGTCGGCGGGCACAACGTCGGCGACGAATACATGGGTGAGAAATCGCCGCTGGCGCCTTGGCGCGACACCCACGTCCAAGTCAGCGGTCCGGTGGTGGCCTGCATGCAGGAGTCGTTCGCTGAAGACTGGTTCTGGGCTTCACGCCAGCTGCCGCCGCTGATCCTGCCGGACACCTATCCGGATGACGGCGTACTCTGCCAACTGCTGGCCAGCGGCCCGGCAGACCCCTACGAAACCTGCTCGCTGTTTTTCGTTGAAGCGATCCATGCCGCGACTGAGCGGGTGTGGATCACCAGCCCGTATTTCATTCCCGACGAAGCGGTTTTCGCTGCGCTGCGACTGGCAGTGTTGCGCAATGTGGATGTGCGGATTCTCCTGCCGTCGCGGCCGGATCACCGCGTCGTCTACGCCGCGTCCAGTCTCTTCGCCTTCGAAGCCGTGCGGGCCGGGGTACGAGTGTTCCGTTATGAGCCCGGTTTTCTGCATCAGAAAGTAGTGCTGATCGACAGCGAAATCAGCGCCATCGGCAGCGCGAATCTGGACAATCGATCGTTCCGGCTCAACTTCGAAGTGATGCTGCTGACCGTCGACAGACAATTTGCCGCCGAGGTGGAACACATGCTCTGCGAGGATTTCGACCAGGCCCACGAGATCGCTAAAGGAGAAAGCCGGGAGACCCACCGCCTGCAACAACTTGGCATGCGGGTCGCCCGGCTTATATCGCCGATCCTTTAAGGGTTGTAGATATCGTCGCGAGTCCACGGCAGTTCATGGCTACCGTCGGCATGAGCCTTGACCGCGAGGATCTGGTGCAAATTGATCCAGCCTCTGGCGAATGCATAAGCGCAACCGGCCAGGTAGAGCCGCCAGATACGTAGAACCTGCTCTGGCACCTGTTTTGCGGCGGCTTCAAGGTTATCTTCCAGGCGCTCGCTCCAGTGGTCCAGCGTGCGTGCGTAATGCAGGCGCAGGCTTTCGACGTCGACGATTTCCAGCCCCGCCTCGCTGATTTCGGCCGAGATCATCGACAGGTGCGGTAGCTCGCCATTGGGAAACACATAACGCTCGATGAATTCGCCAGCACCCCGCCCAACCGGCCGACCGTCGATGTGCTTGGCGGTAATACCGTGGTTCATCACCAGGCCGCCTTCGCGCACAGCGCCGAACAGGGTCTGACAATACTGCGCCAGGTTCGCATGGCCCACATGCTCAAACATGCCAACGCTCACCACCTTGTCGAAACGGCCGTCCTGAGGCAGGTCGCGATAATCGAGCAATTGCAGTTCGACCATATCCTCCAGACCTTCCTCAATCACCCGCTCACGAGCCAGCGCCAACTGCTCTTTGCTCAGGGTAATCCCGAATACTTTCGCTCCGAATTCCCGGGCGGCAAAGCGCGCCAGCCCTCCCCAACCGCAACCGACATCCAGCAAGTACTCGCCGGGCTGCAGGCGCAGCTTACGGCACAGATGCCGAAACTTGGCTTGTTGGGCCTGTTCGAGGCTCTCGCTACCGGTCTCGAAATAGGCGCAGGAATAGGCCATGTCGCTATCGAGCCAAAGCTGATAGAACGCATTGGACAGGTCGTAATGATAGGAAATGGCTGCCGCGTCGGTAGCTTTGTCATGGACGGAGCGAACCGGTTGATTGCCTTCGTCCTCAGCCAGCAGAGCCTGGCTCCACTCATCGCAGACCCGAATGACCTCATTGATAGAGCCTTCGAGTTCCAGCTTGCCTTCGACGAACGCCGCCCCTAGCAAATCAAGGCTCGGATGAGTGAATTTGGCAACCAATTGCGGGTCCTTGACCACAATGGTGACGCTGGGCGCCGGGCCCAGATTAAACTCATGGCCATCCCAGAGTCTGAGGCATAACGGTAGTTGCAGATTCTGTAAGGCCGGTGGAAGTTGCACGAGCATGGATAGTCCCCCTTGTTTCAGACGTCTGATTTGAGGGTAGACCATCCATGAAAATTAGCAGGCTATCGAACTCATAGCCTCTCTCTATGACCCGCGACGGTGATCGAACCGTCGTGAACCCACTGTTTCAGCCAGGTTACGGCCTGTAGTGGCGCACCCTCTACACAAGTGACTGTGAACTCGCTACACAGTTCGGAAAAGCTCAAACCGTCGTTCACCACGGTAGTCCCGACATAGCACTAGAGAGAGATCCGCCCCTGATCAGACATCCTCTTTGAGCTTGAGCAACGGCTCCTGAAAACGCAGCAAACGGCCCGCATTGCCGAGCACCAGCAAGGTGCTGAGGTTGTGCAGCACCGCGGCGATCATCGCCCCCGCCGCCCCAAGCCAGCCGAACGCGGCAAACGTGACGATCGCAAGCGTCCAGCCCAGACCGATGATCACATTGACTTGCAGCGTCTGACGACACTGGCGACTCAAGCGTACGCAAGTGCCCAGGCGTCGCAGGTCGCTGCCAATCAGAACGATGTCCGCCGAGGCCAAAGCGATATCCGCCCCGCCCGCGCCCATGGCGACACCGACCACCCCGGCTTTGAGTGCCAGCGAATCGTTGATCCCGTCGCCCACCACCATCGGCCGAAAACCGCTGCCGATTTCCTGCAGAACGCGGTTGAGTTTGTCTTCAGGCAAGGCTTGGGCTTCGACATCGCTGATCCCGACTTCATAGGCCAGGCTGTGGGCCACGCTATGCCGATCCCCGGTGAGTAGCAGTTGCCGCCCCAGTCCCAGTTCTCGCAGCTCGCTCAGTGCGTGGCGAGCCTCGGGTTTGATGCTGTCCGCTAACAACAGCCAACCGAGAAATTGCCCGTCCAGCGCCAGCCCGGCAATGGGGCCGTCATGCTCGGGCACGGCGGACGTCGCAATGCCCAACTGGGTAAACAGCTCCGGACGACCGAGTGCCGCCTCGCCCTGCTCCGTTCGCGCCACGACACCCAAACCCTGGCGTTCACGGATATCCGACAGCACCAGAAAATGTTCCTGCGTCACCAGCCCGGCCAACGCACGGCTAACCGGATGGCTACTGGCCGAACCCAGGCTGGCTGCCAGTTTCAGCAAGGCGCTGCGATCTCCGACCGGGCTGTCGATCGATTGCAAACGCAGGGTGCCAAACGTCAGGGTGCCGGTCTTGTCCACTACCAGCGAGGTCAGGTCCGCCAGCTCTTCGAGAAACGCCGAGCTGCGAATCAAAATCCCGTGGCGCGCCGCTACGGCGATCCCGGCAATTGCCGTTGCCGGCGCCGACAACACCAAAGCACAAGGACAGGCTGCCACCAACACCGCCAACATCGCCTGCGCATCGTTGCTGATAAACCAGGTGACGGCCGCCAGCAGCAAGACCAGCACCATGTAGCTGCCGGCATAACGCTCGAGCAAACGAGTGATCGGCGGCTTCGAGCGCTCGGCGCTTTGCATCAGTGCAATGACTTTGCCCAGGGTCGACTCATTACCGGTGCGGGTAACTTCAATGCGCAACAGGCCATCGAGGTTGATCGCCCCGCCGAACACCTGCATGCCGACACTCGCCTCCAGCGGCACCGACTCGCCAGTGATCGGCGCGGTGTCGAGGCTGGCCTGCCCGGAAAGCACCAGGCCATCGGCCGGCACCCGGTCACCGGCGCGCACTTCCACCAGGTCGCCGGTCTTGAGCGTGGTGTTGTCCACTTCGATAATCGTGCCGTCACCCTGCACTCGCCGTGCATGGCTGCGCGTCAACTTACCCAAGGCATGAATAGCTTCCTGGGAGCCGATCACGCTGCGCTCTTCCAGCACATGGCCGAAGATCATGATGATCGGCAGCAAGGCCGCCGTCAGCAGATCGCCAGTGGCCCACGCACCCATCATCGCCAGTGCGATCAACTGATCGGTGATGCCGTGCAGGCTTGGATAACGCAGGCTGTACCAGGCCGAACGCATCACCGGTACGGCTACCAGCAACGAGGCAAAACCCAGCAGCAACTGGCTGACACCATTTTGCTCCGGCACCAACCAGCGCCAGACCAGACCCAGCCCGAGCAGGCCGAGGGCGAGCATCGCCAGGGTCAGTTGTCGCGCGGCGCCGCGTTGTTCGGCAGAGGTCAGCATGCTCGCCGCAGGTTGGGCGGCAGCAGAATGGGCAGTCATTGTTCGGCTCCCTGAATGATCAGGCGGGTATCGTCTTTAGGATCGACCGTGGTCACCGAGCCGGCCTGGCCGAGGATCTTAGGCAGACGCTCACGATAAATTCGCAGCAGCATTTCAGGGTCGGTGCCCTTCTGCTGCACCTGGGCCAGGCTCTGTACTGTTGCCGTGTCGGTCGACGCTTTGGCCAAGCGCTCACTGGCTTGTGCATGAGCTACTTGCAGGACACGGTCGGCTTGCTGGGTGGCGGTCTGGGTCAATTTTTCAGCATCGGTTCGCGCGTTCGCCACGGCCTTGTCAGCCTGTTGGCTGGCGGTCAACACCGCGTTGAACGCGTTCACCGCAGGCTCCGGCAAACTCGATTGCACGTCGACTCGTGCCACCTCAATCCCCAATCCCTGCCCCGTCGCGGTCAATTCGGCCAAGCGTTGATTGATGCCCTGCACCAGATCCCCGCGCAGACGTTCGCGACGCTCGGCGGCCTGGTTATCCGCGCCGATCAACTCAGGGCGCGCCACCAGAATAGTGTCCAGGTCTCGCGCAGCCGTCAGCGCCACCGCACTGCGGGTCACCAGGCGATCCAGTGCCGGCAGCACATGCTCGCCTTGCAGTACGAACGCATACGGCTCGTTGACCTTGTAGAAGACCCGTACATCCAGTTGCACCACACCGGCATCACCGGTCAGCAAGTAACCGGAGCCGGCCAAGGCGTCACTCAACGGCGTGGCGAAACTGGCAACTCGATCGCCTTGTAGCGCAGCATCGGAACGCAACAGGTTTTCCACCCGGCGCTCGATCACCCGATCCGCCGCCGGCAACAACACAACCTGTTCAAACGGTCGCGGCCACGCCAACAACAAACCAGCATTCTGAATACGATCCAGAGCCCCAAAGTGCAGTACCACCGCCCGATTCTGTGGATCGATCTGCCGCACGTTGGAGAACGCCCAAACCACCGCAGCCAACACTGTCACCGCGTACAACGCTAGGAAGGTCAAGCGGCCGGCTTGAATCCACGGGCTACTGACTTCATTTGTTCCACGTGGAACGTTACTCATGGCTGCGACTCGGCCTTGCTACCCAGGCTCGGCGGCCCGTCCACCAACACCCGAAATGGCGCCGCGTCGGTGCGCAATATCAGCTTGGTACCCGGAGTGACTACCGTGCCCAGAGTGTCCAATGAGCGCAGCAAGTTATACAGCTGCGGTGAACCCGCATAAGCGCGGCCGTAAATCTGCGCGGCCTCGACTCGCGATTGAGCTTCGATATCTGCGGCTTTCACCGTGGCATCGGCTTGCACAATTCGCGCATCACGCTCGGCGGCCGATCGAATTTGCGCCGCCTCGCGTTTGCCGATTGCGGTGCGCTCAGTGGCAATGGTTTCACGCTCAGCGCGCATTCGGTCGACGGTAGCGGTCAGGGTCACCGACGGCAGAGTCAGCCGCTCGATACCGACTTGCAGCACACGCACGCCATAGGTGGTCAGCAACTGCTGATCGATCTGCTTACGCAGTTGCGCTTCGAAGTCAGCGATGTGGACCTGGTTGGCGTCGGTGTTCACCAGATTGGCCAGGTCAAAACTGCTGGCCGTGGTTTCCAGCGCCGAGCCGACAAAGGTACGAATCTGCCGCGCTGCCTCGTCTGGCTGGTTTTGTACCGCCCGCATAAAGCGCTGCACGTTATCCGGATCGCCCTGCACCTGCCACGCCACGTAGGCCTGAACAATGATCCGCAAACCATCACGCGTACCGACGTCCTGTAAACCGCTGGAGGTGGTGCGCAACCGCAGGTCCACCGGGATCGCCGCCTCGAACGGCGCTGGCCAACGCCAGCCAAGACCAGGCTTCAGCAGCACCCGCGACGGGTTACCAAAACGGGTGATTACCGTGGCTTCACCTGAGCGCACTTGCACCAGGCTCGCCGCCGCAATAGCAAACAACACCAGCAACACCGCCCAGGCCATGCGCCGCCAAGGAAAAGGTCCGGCCTCTTGTGGATCGCCATGGTGATGATGGTGGCCATGATGGTGCCCGCCATGGCCGTGGTCGTGGCCGACGTGGTCTTGATGATCGTGGGAATGAGGCTGGCTCATTGGGAAGCTCCTGACTGAACGGCTTTACGCGGCGCCGCAGGGTCAACCGGTAGCGTGAACGTACGTAAATCGATTGTCGGAGCGCTGTTGCCGCCCAAACGATGATCGAGAATAAGCAGCTTGGTTTTCGCCAGGCTCAAGGTTAGCTGGCTGAAGTATTGCTCCAGCACAAAGGCCTTCCCGGCCGAGGCATAAGCCTTTTGTTCAGCCGCAAAACGCAGTTCGGCGGACTGAGCGGTGGCTTTGACTTCATGGGCGCTGGCCTGCGCCTGATCACGGGTAACACTGGCTTGCAATTGCGCCTGATTGGTCTGCTCACTGGCAGCCCCCCGCTCACGGGCGATCAACGCCTGGGCGCCGATCTGCGCAGCTTGCACACCGTGATAAGCGTTGGCAGCACCGGCCGGTGGATGAATCGCTTCAACCACCGTGGCAAGGATTTCCACGCCGCTGTCGAGTTTCTGCAAGTCAGCCTGCACCGCGCGACCGATGTCACCGGCAAGCCCTACACGATCCTCACCCAGCAACCCATCGAGGGTACGCGAAGCGAAATCGTGAACAAGAATCCGGCTGGCGGTGCTGCGAATCAGCGTCGGAACATCTGCAGTGTTATAAGTCGCCGCCAGCGCCGCCTGATCGGTCAGGCCGATGCGATAGACAAAACGCACGTCCATGTTGACGATCTGAAAGCTCTGTTTGTCGGCACTGCTGCTGGCGATGACCTGTGATTTGTCGTTCACATGGCTGGCATCCCACAGCCGATTGGCGATCAACGGTGCGGGGCCTTCCGCCGAATCTGGCAGTGTTGCGACAGTCGCTTCACCGGTGCTGGTGGCCAACTCATGCACCACACCGTTCTCGACACTCAGCACGCGACCTAAAGGCCAAGGCAAGCCGGCATGCAGTCCCGGCCCGAAGACCTCGACCGGCTTACCGAAGCGCTCGTAAATTCCCCGCGCTTGCAGGGGAATTTCGTGAATCCCGGTGAGCAGCCAACCAACCGCCAGCACCACCATCAGTACTGGAAAAAACGCCCGGCGCATGTAGGTGAAAGCCCAGATCTGCCTAAGGTCGATACCGAAGCGGTTGTGCAGTTCGTGCTGTAACGCCAGCAAGGGCTGCGGAGGCCAGCGCAGCATGCCGGCGACAAAACTTTGCGCCAACAGCCGTGGTTCAAGCTGTTCGCGACGAGGGCTGAACAGCGACAACAGCGCGCGCAATAGCAATTCGATCGCCACCAAACCCGGCAGCAATCCGATCAACACCGCCAGACGTACAGGCCAAACCGACATTTCACTGCTGAACAACAGGCATAACGCGCTCAACACCAGGCAGATGATCGCCACCCGGACCAATTGCCCAAGCTGCCCGGCCTCGGGCCATTCAGCGGGGCTTTCCTGGGCCAGCTGACGTTCGAACACCAGCAAGCCGAAGGCCAGTAATAACGAAAGCGCCGCCCCCACACTGGCCGACAGCCCTAATGCGGCGCCGGGCAACGACAGATCCCAGACCTGCTCGATGCTCAACAGCGCCAACAGTGCCCAGCCACACAGCCAGAGAGTCGGTGCGCCAATCTGCGCCAGCAGGCGCATCCAGCTGTCGCCAATACGCTCCAGCAGCCGCTCGTACCAGCCAAGCGCTTCAACCGGCCTGTCCACGATTTGCTCAGCGGATGGTGCGGCCTGTGACCCCAGCGCTCGCCCGCGCCACTGTGTCACCCACCAGGCTGATTGCAGCCCGGCAATCACGACCAGCAGGGAGGCGGTCTGATTGACCAACAACGCAGACCATGGCGATTGCGGGGCGAAAAGTCCGACAAAAAACGCCAGCACCAAGCCGACTACCGAGCCCCCCGCCAAACCGATGCCGACCCGCTTCAACCGCCGCGCGTGAAATGCCGCTTGTTGAAAACGCGGCAGCCCTTCTACATCCGCCCCATCCGCATCCAGATCGACTTGCATACCACCCCAGCCTGTTGTTGCCAAAACCCAGGCCTGTGGATAAGTCCCAGGCCGCTGCGAATATCACATTTCGTTACGATATAACGATGGTAATGAAATTTTCTCTTCGCACCTATCCTTTTGTCTGCACGGCAGTGTCTGTGGATAAGCCCTTTCCATGGGGCTTGACCAAAAGCGTACAACCGAAACATATTACGAGCATAATTTTTTTGTGCGATCTAACTTCCTGACCTGCCACCCGCACCCGACACGCTCTGAAGCGTTGCGTCAGGCGGCGATGAATGTGGAGGGGATGGCGACGCAGATCCAGTTTTATACGGTGGGAGTTTATGTTGGTTGTTCAACCGTCTTCGCGGGCAAGCCTCGCTCCCACATCAGTTATTCGGCGAACACAAAATGTATGCCTCACACAGATCCGTAGGAGCGAGGCTTGCCCGCGATCGACTCAATCCGGCAAATGCCCCAACGGCAATGGCCCGGGGGTTTTCACTGTGTGGATCGCGAAGTTGCTGCGAATGTCGCTGACGCCCGGCAGTTTGAGCAAACTGCCGGTGAGAAAGCGTTCATAGCCACGCAAGTCCGGCACCACGACTTGCAGCAAAAAGTCCGACTCGCCCGACACCAGAAACGCTGAAATCACCTCGGGCAACGCCGTCACCGCCTGGCGAAAAGCTTCGGCTTGAGCATCGTTATGCCGCTCGACCTTGACCCCGACAAACACCGTCAAACCCAGGCCCACCTCGTCGCGATCGAGGTTGGCCTGATAGCCGCGAATCACCCCGGCCTCTTCCAGCAATCGAACCCGACGCAAGCACGGCGAGGCCGAAAGACCGATCTCGTCGGCCAATTGTACGTTGCTCAGGCGTCCGTCTCGTTGCAGGGCCGCCAGGATTCGGCGGTCGTAGGCGTCCAGTTTCATGATTGGCATATCCTGACTGTTCTTGTTCATCACTTGGCAGATTATGCCAAGTCTAACCACTTTACTGGCTTACTACGCAAGCACCTACCCTGCCCGTCGGGCATAGACTTTGATCACCGAATCGATAACGAATGGGGTGGCAAGGTGGCAGAACTCTGGATGTTTTTTTTGGCTCTGGCGGTGGTGTATCTGCTGCCGGGCCCGGACATGATTCTGCTGCTGCAAACCGGCGCGCGTCAGGGCACAGCCACGGCGCTGGCGACTGCCGTGGGGCTGGCGATTGCCCGTGGTTGCCATGTGGCCTTGGCGGCGTTGGGCCTGGCGACCTTGTTCAAGGCCGCGCCCTGGACCTTTGAGGCGGTGCGCCTGGCGGGTGCCGCCTACCTGCTATGGCTGGGGGTTCAGTGTCTGCGCTCCAACATGTTGCCGAGCCTGAATTCAGCCGGTGCGTCCACCCGGACCTTGCTGTGGCGTGAAGCGATCCAGCGTGGGTTGCTGACCAACCTGCTTAACCCCAAGGCGTTGCTGTTTTGCTCGGTGCTGCTACCGCAGTTCATCGACCCGCAAGCCGGCCCGGTAGTGGCGCAGTTCGCCAGGCTTGGCGTGGTGCTGGTCATCGTTGGGCTGTTGTTTGACAGCTGTTACGCACTGGTCGGGACCAGGCTCGGCCGCTGGCTCGAACGCAGCCCCTCGGCGCAGCGGGTGCAGCAATGGCTGTTCGGCAGCTTGTTGATCGGTTTTGCCCTGCGCCTGACGTTCGTTCAGCAGGCGTAAAGCCCTGCACTTGGCAATCGGCCGGTACTTGCAGGATCTATGCGATGACTTCGGAATGAAACAAGGGCCTTTCAAGGCCCTTTGCGTCACTGGCCAGTACCCTGCTCAGCCAGGCTTGCGGGCAATGATGACCTGACTTTTCGCCACGACCGCGTCTAGCGCCTGCTTGATCTGCGCGCCACGCGGCGAGGACAGAACCGCCTGCCAGGTGTCGGCCCAGTGATTGAGCAGCGGATGATCGGCGTTGCCGAAGTCGACCTTGGCTTCCCAGAACAGCAGCATCCACATCGACCAGTAGAAACCGTACTGGCTGTGGCTGATCACTTCCAGACCGGCATCGCTGACCATCTGCTTGAACTGGTCTTCGCTGATGATCCGGATGTGGTTGGGTTTCTGGAAGTATTCGGGTGCAGCGATGTCTTTTTGCAGGTCTTCGGAGCTCGGATGCGGAACGCTCAACAGGTACAAAGCACCCGGTTTGCCGACTCGCACCAGCTCGCAAAGAAACTGCGCCGGATCGTCTACGTGTTCGATGACTTCAGTGGAGACGATACGTGTCGCGATGGCATCGGCCAGCGGCAGCGGGTTGCAATCAGTGACATGGGATTCGATATCGCGCGCCGGGGTGTCGCTCATGCGCTGGCGAGCGGCCTCGACTTTGGCCGCGTCGATATCGGCGATGATGATTTTCGCCCCGCGCATGGCACAGAAATGCACGTTACCGCCGTCACCGCAGCCGACATCCAGCACCGTATCTTCGGTGGTGATCGGGAATCCGCTGAACAGCTCGCCGGTTTGCTGATTGAACCAGCCGCTGAGCATCGCATCGTGCAGCCCCAGCATGTACGGGTCGACCTTGTCGGTCGAGGTCTGGGACTGCACTGGTTCGGGTACTTTGCCCGCCGTGAGTTTCTTCAAAAGGCTCAGCATGAGGTAGCTCCAGAGGGTTGGACGGCGGTTCGGCTGGCGTTCAAGCGCTCAACCCGGCGTGTGCCCCGGTTGCGCATGGGCAGCTCGATGAATCGATAATTGAGCTCGCTCAACAGGATGATCAGGGTCATGGCGAGGAGGATGGTCAATATGGGATGACCGGCCGGGCTCGGCAGCCCCGCCGACTGCAGCCGGAAACAGAGTTCGCGGACCAGCAAATAGGCCGGTACATGGATCAGATAGATCCCATAGGAGCGACTGCCGACCCAAGTAAGCAGGTTTTTCAGCGGGCCACGCGGGAACAGGTAATCGCGGTTGTAAGAGGCGACCCAGACCAGTACGGCGCAGAGGACTGCCATTGCGCCAATGCGGTAGCTGGCGAACGTGTAGGGTTCAGTACCCAACACGCTCAGCATCAGCCCGATGCCAATCAGCAACGGCACGCCGAGCCACGGACGCCGCAATACCGTGGGTTCCCAGCGAGCGTGGCTGGCGTGCGCACCCCAGATCGCCAGCAATACCCCGAGGGCCAGGGCATCGGTCCTGATCACCATCAGTAAAGGCGTACGCAGGGTGAGCAATTGCATGGCAACCAGCGCCAGCAGCGCCCAGACCAGGCGTTTGCGGAACACCAGAATGAACGCCGGCAGCAGCACATAAAACTGCTCTTCCAGCGACAGGCTCCAATAGACAAAGCTGGCCCCGTATTCATAGCGGAAGAAACTGTCGGCGAAACGGAAATTGGCAAACTGCAGAAAACCCGCCTGGGTCGCTTGAAGGTTGGCGGACAGGCTGCCGAAAGCCCCGGACTGATTGAGGAACGCGCACGCCAGCAGAATCAGCACCAGCCACAACCAGGCTGAAGGCAACAACCGGAAGGCCCGGCGAATCCAGAAATTGCGGGTCTGCTGCCAAAACTGCTGGCCCGAGGTGCAGCCTTGCAACACCGGGATCAGACTGCGGGCGATGACGTATCCGGAGATAACGAAAAACAGGTCAACGCCCCACCACGACTGAACGTGCGCATTGATGGCCTCCAGCAGCGGGACAGGCGTGGGGAACATGCTGCCCTGCAAGTGGTGAAACAGTACGCCGAGCACGGCAATCGCCCGCAGCAGCTCAATGTCCATGATTCGCTTGTTGTTCATCACGTGCGTCCTGCTTCTGGAGCGGATTGAGCAATGCCCGGTTTGCGCGCAATAATCACCTGACTTTTTGGCATGAACTGATCCAGCATGCGTTTGATGGCCAGCCCATCGGGCTGCGCCAGCAGGTCTTGCCAGGTTCTCGCCCAACTTTCCATCAGTGGCGGATACGGCGCCTGAATCCGGTCGCGTACAGCCCCACCAAGATCGCGCCCGGCGGCCCGTTCGCTGGCCCAGAAAAAAATCATGCCCATGACCCAGAAGAAGCCGCTGGCCTGACGATGCTCGATGACCAGGCCGGCGTCCTCGATCAACGCGGCGAAGCGCTCACGGGAGAAAATCTGAATGTGGTTGGGGGACTGGTAATAGCCCCGCGGCGCAATACCCTGTTGCAGATGCTCGCCCACGGCGTCCGGAACGCTGATCAAATACTGGGCGCCGGGGCGGCCCATTCTCACCAGTTCAGCCATGAACTGCTCGGGCTGGTCGACGTGCTCCAGCACTTCCATGCACACAATCTTGCTCGCACAACCGTCGGCCAAGGGCAGCGGCAGGCTGTTGCTGACCAGGCCCAGCGACGGAGCCTGTGTCTGAGCGCAAACCTGGCGGGCAAGGTCTCGAACCTTGTCGAATTCGCTGTCGGTGAAAATAACCGAAGCGCCCTGACGGACCGCGAACAGCGTCGCAACGCCCTCGCCGCAGCCTACGTCGAGCAGCGTATCGCTTGCACTGATGGCGAAACCTTTGAGCAGTTCGCCGCTGTCCGCCAGAAACCAGCCGTCATGCATGGCGTCGTGCAGACCAATATCACGCGGCGACACTGCGGGCGCGGGCGCAAGCAGCGGCTCAGCCTGTACACCACACAGACGTCTGAACAGTGCACGGATCATGCTTCCGGGGTTTCCACTGCTAGCGTCTTGCGACTATCGAACAGTTGCACGAAAAAGGCCTGCAAACGCTCCTGCGCATTGGCCTGGCTGCAGAACTTTTCCAGGCTGCGTACGGCATGCGCGGACATGTGTGCGTAGCGCTCGCCATCCAGTTTGGCCACCTCATAGCTGGCCCGATAAGCCGAACACAATGACGCCCAGTTGGTGATGTAGCGCAGGGTGCGAAACGCCTTGCGCGGATCATGGGGCCAGGCGGTCAGCTCTTCAGTGGAGTCGATGATGAAGCTGTTGTCCGCGTCCATGTAATCAATCATCGCCGTGGTGCAAGGCGCCACCGCAGGTTTGCCACAGGACATGAACTCCATCAGCGGCAGGCATTGTCCTTCGCCGTAGGAGGTATTCACCACGTAGCTGGTGGCTTGCACCAGGCGTTCATAGTCGGGGTCAGCCAGATAGCCGTAAATCAAGACGATCCGGCAACGGTAGGATTGATTCTTGTAGAGGTGGTGAAGGATATCGCTCAGCGCTTGCTCGGCATCGTGATGGGTCAGCTTCAACACCAGCGTTGCATCCTCCACCTCGCGGAACGAGACACAGAAAGCGCTGAGCATGTCTTCCCAGTTCTTGCGACCATCACTTGGGTTGAATACCGAGGTGTAGACCACGCCATCGAGTACCAGCTCACGATCCTGAACCGGAGCATCGAAATCGATTGCAGTGCCATTGCGCAAGTGCGCGGGCCCAAAGGCGCACAGATCGAGCTGGCGGCTGTCGACCAGCAGCCCCTTCAGATTGAGCTTGACCTGATGAGCCTGTGGCTGACGCTCAAGTTGTTGGCCCCGCGCTGCAAAACGATCCCAAACCGGGGCCGGGATGGCGCTGATGGGGTAGTCCGCGCCCATGGCGTCGCACACAGCTCTTACCGTGTAGCTGGAATGGGTAATCGCCGCGCCCGCTGCGCCAAGGACGTTGCGCCAATCGTTTCGGGGTTCGCCGTCCCAGCTTTCGTTGGGAATCGTGCTGAACTCCCAGGCAAACACCGGAATGGTCGGGCAGGCATAGTGGATCGGTGTGCGATGAGGCGGTGAAAACGATAGAAACACGCACTCTTCGCCACGGCCCAGACACTCACGGTACAAGTGATCCACCTGCTCGTCGGGGTCGATGATTTCCACCACCGTGCCCAGCCGCTCGAGCACCGGGCGGTATTCCTTGAGCACGAAGTAATAGCTGTATTCAGAGCGGCCAAGATTCTGCGCGATGGTGCTCTTGTTGGTTTCCGAATGAATGAGGATCAGCATGATGCGTTGTCCGCCACAGCGACTGTCGGTGCAGTCCCGAGCGCACCTGTCAGGGGAAGCTCGAAGAACGCCCAGAGACGCTTTTGTACGGGGGTGAAGGCGCAATAGTCACGCATGCGCTCAATCGCCGCACGGGACATGTTCTGGTAGACGTCCGGCTGTTCCTTGGCCATTCGATAGCTGTCCTGATAGGCAGTTTTCAGCGAGCCCCAGTCCGGTCGATGACGCAGGGTGCGATAGATAATGCGTGTGTCCTGCGGCCAGATCGTCAGCTCCTCGCTGGACTTGACGACAAAAGCCACTGTCTCATCGATGTAGTCTTCCATGGCGGTATGGTTCGGTGCGATCACCGGTTTGCCGCTGGCCATGAATTCCATCAGTGGCAGGCAAAGCCCCTCACAGCGTGAGGCGTTCACATAAAAACTGGCGGCCCCATACAGACGGGCATATTGCGGGTCATCGAGATAGCCATGCATGACGACCACCCGGCAGGCGAACGGCGAAAGCTGCGCCAGCAGAGTCATCAGCTCGGTGTAGTAGCAAGACAGATCGTTATGGGTGATCTTCAACACCAGCGTGGCATCGTCGATCTCACGAAAGGCCCAGCAGAAGGCGGTGATCAATTGATGCCAGTTCTTGCGGCCGTCCTTTGGGTTGAACACGCTGACATACACGACGCCATCCACCAGGGTTTCGACGCGCTGACTGGTGTCAGGCAGGTCCAACGCAGGTTGCTCCGGTTGCGGCACGGACTGAGGACCGGCCACACCCGGCAGGTACCTGGCCAAGCGTGAATGCTGCTTGTACGACAGCAGGTCGCGAATACCTTCCCAATACCACTGACTCAAATACAACGTACGGCTGGCAGGCCCCGACTGCGACTGGCCGCGAACCGCTTCCAGGCACCACAGGCGCAGGTAATGCTTGGCGATGACAAAGCGTCGCTGCCAGGTCAATGGCGGCGGCCGCAAGGCATCCAGCAGTTCCTGCTCCTCGGGGGTCAGCCGCGGTGCAAGCAGCGCATCGGGAGACAGACCGAGCAACCGTGTGTCGAGAATGCAGCCCTTGATGTCCAGGGTAGTCCCCGGATTGATCGGCGCGCTGGAGTACTGATCGCGAATGGTGGCGAAATTTTCCCAGAGCGGCGTGGGCAGTACCAGGACCGGAAAGTCCTCACCCAGCGCCCGACGGACGGCTCGAGCGGTGTGGCTCGATAACGTAATGACCCGGCCATGACGAGCAAGTGTACGGCTCCAGTCCTGATGCGGGTCGTTATCCCAGTGTTCGTCGGGGATCGAATCGAACTCCCAGGCCACCACGCAAATGGTCGGGCAGCTCAGGTCGGTCGGGGTTTTCTGGGGTGGCGTGAACGAAAGGAAGAGACTCTCCTGGCCTTCACGCAGGAGTTGCCGATAGAGCGGATCGACTTCAGCGGTCGACTGCACCACGTGAACCCGCCCAAGGCTTTCGAGTACCGGACGGTAGGCCTTGAGCACGAAGTAGTAACTGTACTCCGGACGGCCGAGGCTCTGGCTGATCGAACTGTCGTTTACGTCCGAGTAAAGAATAAAATTCATGGCATCCCACGATGAAGCCGCCGTTGGGCAACTTCACTCTATGACGGCAGAGCCATTGACGAAGTCCTGTATTTCCAGTGGCTTCGCCGATCGTCCTCATGCCCGTCTACGTTCTTGTTTTATTGGTCAGCTTTCCCTGGCCAAAAGCAGCCATGCTGATCGCTGGGCGGTCGCGACGAGGGGCATTCTAAACACATCCGTTGAGGGTTCGTGAACCGGCGGGCGACAAATTTTGCGCTACGCTGACGAGAACTGACTGGTCACAATTGGACTTATTGAAATTGCCGGGCAATTGGAACAGATTGTCTCAAAACAACTACAACAATAACTTCGCACGCCACTGAATCTGGAACAACTACTAGAAATTACCGGATTTTCTCAGCAAAGACTGGGGTGATTTGCCGAAGTTTGATAATTGAGGGGGCTGCTGTTTGAAGAAGCGTCTGTTCGTTACGGGTCTGACTGGATTCGTAGGACGTCACATCCAATCCCGTCTGAGTGCTCCCGATTCGGTTTGGGATCTCCTGCCTGTCGCGTCCGGCTATGACCTTTCCCAGCCACACAGCCTGGAAGACCTGTGGCCCGAAATGCCCGACGCCGTCATCCACCTGGCTGGCCAGACCTTCGTCCCCGAAGCGTTCCGTGATCCGGCCAAGACTCTGCACGTCAACTTGCTCGGGACGCTGAATTTGCTGCAGGCGCTCAAAGCCCGCGGCTTCAACGGCACCTTCCTGTATGTCAGCTCTGGCGACGTTTATGGCCAAGTGAGCGAATCCGCGCTGCCTATCGATGAAGACCAGTCGCCCTGCCCGCGTAACCCATATGCTGTCAGCAAGCTCTCGGCGGAATTTCTATGCCTGCAATGGGGGATGACCGAGGGCTGGCCGGTGATCGTCGCACGCCCCTTCAACCACATCGGTACCGGACAAAAGGACAGTTTCGTCATCGCCAGCGCCGCACGCCAGATCGCCAGGATCAAACAGGGTCTGCAAGAACCACGACTGGAAGTGGGCGATATCGACGTGACCCGCGACTTTCTCGATGTGAGCGACGTGGTGTCTGCCTATCTGGCCATGCTGCAGCTCGGCTCACCCGGTCAGACCTATAACGTCTGCTCAGGCAAAGAGCAAAGCATCCGCAGCTTGATCGCACAGCTGGCGGACATCGCACAGGTCGACATCGAATTGATTCAGGACCCTGCGCGTCTTCGCCGCGCAGAGCAGCGTCGCGTCTGTGGTAGCCATGCCAGGCTGCAACACGCCACTGGGTGGACACCTGAGATAACTACACAACAATCCTTGCGGGCGATCCTGTCCGACTGGGAGTCACGAGTACGCCAAGAATGACAAAAAGTGCACTGATCACTGGGATCACCGGACAAGACGGCGCCTATCTGGCCAAGCTGCTGCTCGACAAGGGTTATCAGGTCCACGGTCTGGTGGCGCGTCGCAGCAGCGATTCGCGCTGGCGCTTGCGTGAGATGGGTATCGAGGGCGAGATTCGCTATCTGGATGGCGACATGGCCGACGCCTGTTCAGTGCAGCGCGCGGTGATCAAGGCCGCTCCCGATGAAATCTACAACCTGGCGGCACAGAGCTTTGTCGCAGCCTCCTGGGATCAACCGGTGACCACCGGAATCGTCGATGGGCTGGGTGTGACCCACCTGCTCGAGGCGATCCGTCAGTTCAGTCCGCACACGCGTTTCTACCAGGCCTCCACCAGCGAAATGTTCGGCCTGATCCAGGCCGAGCAACAGGACGAGAACACTCCGTTCTATCCACGCAGCCCCTATGGTGTAGCCAAGCTCTACGGTCACTGGATCACGGTGAACTACCGCGAAAGCTTCAATTTGCACGCCAGCAGCGGGATTCTGTTCAACCACGAATCGCCCCTGCGCGGGATTGAATTCGTGACGCGCAAAGTGACCGATGCCGCCGCGCGTATCAAGCAGGGCAAACAGCAGGAGCTGCGCCTGGGGAATATCGACAGCAAGCGCGACTGGGGTTTTGCCGGCGATTACGTCGAGGCCATGTGGCTAATGCTGCAGCAGGAAAAGGCCGACGACTATGTGGTGGCGACCGGTGTCACCACCACTGTCCGTGAGATGTGCCGTATTGCGTTCGATCACGTCGGCCTGGACTACCGGGACTTTGTGAAAATCGATCAGGCATTCTTCCGTCCGGCCGAAGTTGACGTGTTGCTCGGCAACCCGGCCAAAGCGCAACGCGTCCTGGGCTGGAAGCCCAAAACCAATCTCGAGAATCTGATCCGCATGATGATGGATGCGGACATGAAACGCGTCGCCAAGGAGTAAGGCATGCTGATTCCTGTGATTCTTTCCGGTGGTGCCGGGACTCGTTTGTGGCCGGTTTCGCGCGAAGGTCATCCCAAGCCGTTCATGACCTTGCCCGATGGCCAGACCTTGCTGGGCAAGACCTACCGACGCGCGGCCGGGCTCCTGGCTGCGGGCGGCAATATCGTCACGGTGACCAACCGTGACTACTACTTTCAAAGCAAGGATCACTACCAGGCGGCCAGACTGGAACGCCACCGCGGGCACTTTCTCCTGGAGCCTGTGGGACGCAACACGGCACCGGCGATTGCTGCCGCTGCACTGTCCTTGCAAGCCTTGCACGGCGACGATGTGATTCTGGTGGTGATGCCGGCCGACCATCTGATTCAGAACGAAGACGCTTTCGGGCGCTCTGTCGAACATGCCGTACAGCTGGCGAAGGCTGGGCATCTGGTCACGTTCGGCATCACCCCGACCGCGCCGGAAACGGGTTTCGGTTACATCGAAACCGGCGAACAACTGGATGAGCAAGGCGCGGCCAGGGTTCAGCGCTTCGTCGAGAAGCCCGACCTGCAGACCGCGACCCACTACCTGGAAAGCGGCAATTTCCTATGGAACTCGGGCCTGTTCTGCTTCTCGGCCGCGACCTTGCTGGCTGAGTTGCAGATCCATGCGCCAGCGCTCCTGGAGCTAGGCAAAGCCTGCCTGGCGGCCAGCGCCCCGGTCGAGACAAGCGGGGGCATTCAGCAGGAATTGTCAGCGGCGCACTTCGCCGACATGCCGGATATCTCCATCGACTATGCCTTGATGGAGCTGTCCGACAAGGTTGTGGTGGTGCCTGCGGGTTTCGACTGGAGCGATATCGGCTCCTGGGGTGCGGTCAGCGACTTGATCAAGGCTGATGCCCAGAACAATCGGGCCAGTGGCGACGCGCTGTTCATCGACAGCCACAACAATTTTGTCCAGAGCGAAGGACGTCTGGTAGCCACGGTCGGCGTCGACAATCTGATCATCGTCGATACCGCCGATGCGGTTCTCGTCGCCCATGCCGATCGCGCGCAGGATGTGCGCAAGGTGGTGAAGCAACTCAAGGATAAAAAGCACGAAACCTATCGCCTGCACCGTACGGTCAGTCGCCCCTGGGGCACTTACACCGTGCTGGAGGAAGGTCCGCGCTTCAAGATCAAGCGCATTGTGGTGAAGCCTGGAGCCTCCCTCTCCCTGCAGATGCACCACCATCGCAATGAACACTGGGTCGTCGTCGAGGGCATGGCCAAGGTCACCAACAACGGCGACGGCTCGCACTTTGTCGCCAAAAACGAATCCACCTTCATTGCCGCCGGGCACAAGCATCGTCTGGAAAACCCGGGGGTGATCGACCTGGTCATCATTGAAGTTCAGAGCGGCGAGTACCTGGGAGAGGACGATATCGTTCGCTTCGAAGATAAATACGGAAGGACGGTCTGAATGCTGCTCAATCTGTACCGCTCGCTGTGGGGCTATCGGGGTTTCATCCTCGGTAGCGTCAAGCGAGAGTTCCAAGCCCGCTATCGCAACTCGCTGTTCGGTGCCCTTTGGACCGTCCTTAACCCGCTGTCGATGATCGTCGTCTACACGGTGATTTTTTCCCACGTGATGCGTGCGCGTCTTCCCGGCGTGGATGACGGGATGGCCTACAGCATTTACCTCTGCGCCGGTTTGCTGACCTGGGGACTGTTCTCCGAGATCACCCTGCGCAGCCAGAACATGTTTCTGGAAAATGCCAATCTGCTGAAGAAGATCAGTTTCCCGCGCATCTGCCTGCCGGTGATCGTGCTGCTCAATGCCGGGATCAACTTCGCAATTATTGTGTCGTTGTTCCTGGGCTTTCTGCTGATCACCGGGCGCCTTCCCGGTATGGCCTTGTTGGCATTGGTGCCGTTGCTGGCGTTACAGGTTATTTTCTCGGCCGGTCTGGGGATGATTCTCGGCGTGTTGAATGTGTTCTTCCGCGACGTCGGGCAGTTCTTCGGGATTTGCCTGCAATTCTGGTTCTGGTTTACGCCCATCGTCTATCCGATGTCGATTCTCCCGGAGCCGATCCAGCGGCTGCTCTGGCTCAACCCGATGACTGCCTTGATGGTGAGTTACCAGAACCTGTTTCTGTATGGTCAATGGCCGGTCTGGAGTTCGCTGTTGCCGGTCCTGATCATCGGCGTGCTGTTCTGTGTCCTGGGGCTGCGGCTATTCCGCCGACGAGTGGGTGAAATGGTGGATGAGCTCTGATGGGACACATACGCGTTAGTGGCCTGAGCAAGGCCTACAAGCAATATCCGACACGCTGGAGCCGCCTGCTCGAATGGATCATCCCCTTCTCTGCGGCGCGTCATCGCGAGCACTGGATCCTGCGTGACATCGACTTTGAAGTCGCCCCCGGTGAAGCCGTAGGGATCGTCGGGGTCAACGGTGCCGGCAAGAGCACCTTGCTGAAGATCATCACCGGTACCACCCAAGCCACTTGTGGACAACTTCAGGTGCAAGGACGGGTGGCCGCGCTACTGGAACTGGGCATGGGCTTCCACCCGGATTTCACTGGTCGCCAGAATGCCTTCATGGCTGGCCAGCTGCTGGGCATGCAGGTAGAGGAAATCGAGGCGCTGATGCCGGAAATCGAGGGTTTCGCGGAGATTGGCGAAGCCATTGATCACCCGGTGCGCACCTATTCGAGCGGCATGCAGATGCGTTTGGCCTTCAGTGTCGCGACTGCGCGTCGGCCGGATATTTTGATTGTCGATGAAGCGCTGTCGGTAGGCGACGCCTACTTCCAGCACAAGAGCTTCGAACGTATCCGCAGTTTTCGTCGAGCAGGAACGACCTTATTGATCGTTTCCCATGATCGTTCAGCGATCCAGTCGATCTGCGATTCCGCGATCCTTCTGGAAAACGGTCGCATGGCCATGCACGGTAAACCCGAAGAGGTCCTGGACTACTACAACGCCCTGATGGCCGAGCGCGAGGGCCAGACGGTGCGTCAGGAAATGCTCGCCACCGGCCAGGTCCAGACCATCTCCGGTACCGGTGAAGCAGGCATCTTGAGTGTGCGCCTGCTGGATGCACACGAGCGATCGGTGGAGGTCGCCGAGGTGGGCCAGCCGATGGTGCTGGAAGTGCAGGTCGAGGTACGCCAGGACATCGAGCGGCTGGTGCTGGGCTTCATGATCAAGGATCGCCTTGGACAGTCCATGTATGGCATCAACACCCATCGGCAGGGACAAGCACTGACGAACTTGAGTGCCGGTGAACGGGTCACGTTCCGATTTGCCTTCACCATGCGCCTGGGCAAGGGTAATTATTCCGTAGCCCTGAGCCTGTCGCGCCTGGACTCGCACCTGGACCGCAATTTCGAATGGCGAGACTACGGCCTGGTCTTCCATGTCCTCAACAACCGTCATGAAGACTTCGTCGGCTGCTCCTGGCTCGAAGCCCAAACCACGATCACCCGTTCGACCGTTGCCCCTGCCGGGTCAGTCGCCTTGCAGGCCACGCCATGACGCGCCTGTTGGTCGAATGTACCCATGTGTTCGAGCACCCCAAGGTCAACTCGGGTATTCAACGGGTGGTGCGCAATGTCATCAAGCAGTTGCCCGAGGCCGTGGAGGGTGTGGAATGCCTTCCGGTGGTGATACTCAAGGGCAAGCTCTACCGGGTGCTGAGTCTGGCACCGCTGGATACGCCTTTTTTCAATGCGCTGATGGGTTTCGGTACGCGCCTGGAGCGGGTCGCCCACAGGTTCTGGCAACTTCACCAAAACCTGGAACAACGCTGTCAGTCGCGTTTCGCCCGGCGCGCGCTGTACGTGATGTATCGGCTCACAGCGCTGGCCTGTTTCAGTGTGCCGTTACGTCTGATCGGGCTGGTGAACCAGAAACAACTGCCGAAACGTTGCACACCTTTGCAGCATCAGCCGGGTGATCAACTGGTGCTGCTGGATTCGTCCTGGCACGCCAACTTTTTTCCCATGGCCGAACAGCTCAAGCGTGAAGGGGTGGACATCGTCTCGGTAATCTACGACCTGATCCCGCTGACCCATCCACAGTTCTACGACACCCGGCTGGTGCAGATTTTCAACGAGTGGTTCGACTGGATCGCCAGAACTGCAGACGGATATGTCGCCATTTCGGCAACCGTGCGTGACCAGGTCCGCGAAGAGCTTCTGCGCAGGCTTGGACCGCAGCAGGTCAAAACGCTCTGGTTCGATTATTTCCACCTCGGTTCCGAACTGGACCTGAGCAACGATGGGGCAGTTGTGGAGCCGCGTCTTGTGCGGCTGTTCGAAGGGCAAGATCCGGTTTTCCTCATGGTCAGTACCATTGAGCCGCGCAAGAACCATGACTACTTGCTCGACGCCTTCGAACGCGCCTGGGCCGCGGGCTCAAACGCCCGGCTGTGCATTGCCGGGCGTATTGGCTGGAAGTGCGATGCGCTGGTCGACCGCGTTCGCCAGCACCCGGAGCTGAACAAGCGACTGTTCATGTTCAACACACTCACCGATAAAAGCCTTGAGCATGCCTATGCACAGGCAACAGCGCTGGTATTCCCGTCCTGGGTCGAAGGCTTTGGCTTGCCGCTGGTCGAAGCCATGCAGCGCGGGCTGCCGGCGATGGGCAGCGATATTCCGGTCTTTCGTGAGATTGGTGGCGAGTTCATGGCCTATTTCGATCTGGCCGATCCACAAAGCCTTGCCAATCTGGTTGCGCGCATGGAAAGCACTGGTGAGTTTCCGGCAGTGCGCAATGTCAGCGAGTGGCGCTGGCTGGGCTGGCGCGAGGCCAGTACCCAGTTTGTCGAACGCATCCAGCGCAACTTGAAGAAGGTGCCTGCGCCGGTAGAGAGGCAGCATGCGGATTGCCCTTAACGCACGGATTCTCCAGGCACCACGCACCGGCATAGGTCATTACCTGGCCGAACTGGCGACGGCCCTTATGGCAGAGCCGGACCTGGAGCTCTCGCTGTTCCATGGCTGGGGCTGGAGTGCTGCCCTGCCGGCCGCCGCCATGCCCGGCTATTCCCGAATGACACCTTGGTTGCGACGAGTACCGGGGGCCTACCAGGCCCGTCGTTGGCTGGAGCAGCGGCGCTTCGACCAAGGACAGTCCCAAGCCATCGATCTCTATCACGAGCCGAGCCTGTGGCCCCTGGCGTTCAAGGGTCCGACCATCATCACCCTGCACGACCTGACCCACCTGCACTATCCCTCGACCCAGCCATCGGCCCGGTTGAAAGAGATAGAGCGCCGACTTGGTCACGGCGTGCAGCAGGCACGATTGATTTTGACCGACTCGCAGTACGTGGCCGATGAAGCCCAGCGCTATTTTGGCCTTCCCCATGAACGCTTTGTCGTTGCACCGCTTGGGGTAGCCGCGCGCTTCCATCCACGCTCGATCGAGGCGTTGCAGGAGGCACTCACACCCCATGGAGTGCAACCGCAGGCGTATTTCCTCTGTGTAGGAACGCTGGAACCGCGCAAAAACCTGTCACTGGCCTTGCACGCTCACGCGCGATTGCCAGAGCTGATGCGTCAGCGTTTTCCTTTGCTGATTGTCGGAATGGCCGGTTGGGAACGTGGGCAGTTCAGTGATGAGTTGCAAAAGGCCTTGGCCTCCGGCTATGTCCGCCTGATGGGTTATCTGCCGGATGAACAGGTCGCACAGCTCGTGGCCGGTGCCAGAGCGCTGGTGTTCCCGTCTCTCTACGAGGGCTTTGGCCTTCCGGTTCTGGAAGCCATGGCCAGTGGTACTCCGGTGATCCTGACCCGACGCTCGGCAATGCCGGAGGTCGCAGGTGACGCGGGCAATTATATTGAACCTGACGATGTAGACGGCTTGCGCGACGCGATGAGCCGATTGATCGACGATCAAACGCATTGGCTGGAATGCCGAGAGGCTGGATTGCAGCAAGCGAAGCTTTTTTCCTGGGGGCGCTGCGCGAAGATAACAGCAGGCGCATACCGTCAGGCTATGGGAGGTTGAATGCGCGTTCTACATTTCTTCAAGACATACCTGCCTGACTCGGTCGGCGGTATCGAACAGGTCATCTTTCAGTTATGCGAAAGCGGATCCCGGCACGGCATTGAGAGCCAGGTTCTGACATTGAGCGCCGAGCCCACGCCTGCGGTCGTCAAGATCGGTCAGCATGAGGTGCATCGGGCCAAACTGGATGTGCAGTTCGCTTCCACCGGTTTTTCCTACAGTGTCTTCAAACAGTTTCGCGAAATGGCCGCGGAGGCGGACGTGGTCAACTACCACTTTCCTTGGCCATTCATGGACCTGGTGCATTTCATCAGCGCCACGAACAAACCGTGCGTGGTGACCTACCATTCGGACATCGTTCGTCAGCAACATTTGCTCAAAATGTACCGCCCACTGATGAATCGCTTCCTCAATAGCGCCGACCGGATTGTCGCCGCCTCGCCCAACTACTTCCATACCAGCGATGTCTTGCAGAACCACCGGGAAAAGACCCGGGTCATTGCTTATGGCTTGAACAAGTCAGGTTATCCACAACCCGAGCCGGAGCGCCTGGCCCATTGGCGGCAACGTCTGGGTGAACGCTTCTTCCTGTTCGTCGGTGTGATGCGTTATTACAAAGGACTGCATATCCTGCTCGATGCACTTAAAGAGGTGGATTACCCGGTCGTGATCGTCGGCGCAGGCCCGCTTGAGTCGGAGTTACATGCCCAGGCAGCCGCTCTGGGCTTGCGCAATCTGCACTTTCTAGGACGCCTGGGTGAAGAGGACAAAGTGGCGCTGCTACAACTGAGCTACGCGATCGTGTTCCCATCGCATCTGCGTTCCGAAGCGTTCGGTATCTCATTGCTTGAAGGCGCGATGTATGGAAAACCGATGATCTCCAGTGAGATCGGTACCGGGACCAGTTACATCAATATCCATGGCGAGACCGGTTTGGTCGTTCCCCCGAGTAATCCACAGGCCTTTCGTGAAGCAATGCGTACCTTGTGGGAAAACCCGCAGCGTGCGGCAGAAATGGGACAGCGAGCCGAAGCCCGCTATCGCCAACTGTTCACCGCCGATGAAATGGGCCGTAAATGGACAGAGTTGTACCAAGAGCTGTTGGAGGAAAAGGCACTTTCCTACGCATGACGTTGGTTGGCGCCAACTGCTGCCCAACGCCTAATCCTGCAAACGTGTCGTGGCCTGCTCCCAAGTTCCAGTCATTCGGCTATTGGGCGAGAAACCCTCGAACCGCCAGCGCAAACCCAGCGCTGCCGGTCGGCGCACCATGTGCTCCACATACAGCTTCCAGAGCCGCTCGGCGCCCTGAAAGGCACTGATTTGCGGCCCGTCGAGGATAATTTCGGTGCGCCCGCTGACCTGCAGCAAATCGCCCGAAGTGAAATCGATGAACAGCAAGCCGGCGCGCGGATTGAGCAACAGGTTGCCCAACGTATTGAAGTGCAAGTTGCCGGAGAAATCGGGAATGGTCAGGCAATTGCCGTCTACCTGGACGAAACCGCTCTGCCCTCCCCGATGAGAGACGTCCACCGAGCGTTGGTTTTCAACGTCAACGTAACTGGCGACAAAGAAGGTGTCGGCTCCACGAATCATCGCGCTCGCCTCGTCATCCAGTTGACTCAGACGCTGCACCACACGCATCGACGGATCTGCGACAGGCACCGATTCAAATTGGCGCAGCTGGATGTACTTAGGGCAATTGCCGAAAGCCTGTTGGACCGCCACGGTAAAGCCGTTATCGGCCATTTCGCCGACCTGGCCATTGATTCGGTTCCGCCGCCGCGTGTGCAACTCGATACCCAGCAGGCCGATAGCCGCGCCAGTGTGTAATTGAGCGGGGTCGTTCTGCCCTGGCAGACTGTCCAGCTGCAACAGGGCAGGCTCGGGAGAACAGGCAAAACCTGGTTGCCCCTCGAGAATACTGGCCCAAGGATTACCATCTACATCCACCGCGCCAAATAGCATGAAGGGCAATTGCTGATAGAACTGACGATGTTGATCAGGCAAGTAATTACGGATGACCTTGGGTCCGAACGCTTCCATACGCTCAGCGACACCGACGTGCGCCTGCAGCTGCTTTTCGCCGGCATGCCAGGGTGATTGAAGGTTCATCGCGTTTCTCCCCTGCGCCGAGGGCACAGTCTGAAGGGCACAGCCAGGCTGGGCCGCAGTCACTCATATCAGGCAGTCTGCAAGCCGGCCACCGTGCGCGGCATCGCCACAAAACCGGGCAAGGCTTCGATGCGTGCCAGCCAGGCCCGCACATTGGCATAGTCAGCCAGAGACACATTGCCTTCGGGCGCATGGGCGATATAGCTGTAGCCGGCGACATCAGCAATGGTCGGTTCATCACCCGCCAGATAGGCAGTGTGAGCCAGTTCCTGATCAATCACCTTGAGCAGGCTGTGGGAACGGGCGATCACCTCTTCAGCGTTGTAAGGCGCGCCAAACACAGTGATCAGTCGAGCCGTGGCCGGTCCTGAGGCAATCTGCCCGGCCGCGACCGACAACCAGCGCTGAACCTTGGCCGCACCGACCGGGTCCGCCGGCAACCAGCGGCCTTTGCCATATTTCTGCGCCAG
This sequence comes from Pseudomonas sp. GW821-FHT01E05, assembly GCF_059422425.1. NCBI lineage: Bacteria > Pseudomonadati > Pseudomonadota > Gammaproteobacteria > Pseudomonadales > Pseudomonadaceae > Pseudomonas > Pseudomonas sp. GW821-FHT01E05. Next base: position 151,253 of record NZ_JBWKWW010000001.1, on the reverse strand, counting down.
GTACACCAGAATCGCGTTGGAGTCAGCCAGCACCACGCCTTGGTCATCGATGACCGGAACCTGGCCAAAAGAATTCAGCGCGAGGAAATCCGCCTGTTTGTGAGCACCGCTGACGAGATCGATGAACACCAGTTCAGTCGGCAGTTCGAGTAAGGACAGCATCAGCTCGACACGGTGAGCATGACCGGAGCGCGGGAAGTTATAGAGTTTGATGGCGGGCTTGGACATGGTGAACTCCGCGGGGCGATCGCGCAGTTCAGGAGAGATCCGCGCCGATGGGAGCTACCTTCCACTTTCGATTAAAACAACAGAATAACCAAAAAACACAATCCATTATTTCAACAGGTGCAATAAAGTGTCAGGCCTGCAACGCCGGATGTTCGCGAAGCGCCTTCACCGCAAAATCCACAAAGCTGCGCACCCGCGCTGGTGCCTTGCGCCCCCCCTGATACACCACATGGATCGGCAGCGGCGCCAGCTCAAAGTCTTGAAGAACGATTTCCAGCTCGCCTGCGGCCACCTTGCTGGCGACCTGATAAGACAGTACCCGGGTCAACCCCCAACCCAGACAAGCCGCAGTAATCGCCGCCTGATTCGCAGTGACCACCAAACGCGGCTCCGGACGAATGCTCAGGGCTGTTCCTTGCTCCACAAACTGCCAGCTCCTGACCTGCCCAATGGAAGAGGTAGCGACAATCCGTGCCTGGCACAGGTCATCAGGATGCCGAGGTCGACCGTGGCTTGCGAGGTAACCGGGAGACGCGCAGATCACACGTCGTACTTCACCCACCTGGATCGCGTGCAGATTGCTGTCCGGCAATTGTGCGATACGCACCGCGACATCAATCCCCTCCTCGACCATGTTCACCACACGGTCGACGAGTACGGCATTGATACTGACCTCGGGGAACTGATCAAGGTAACCGACCATCACTGGCGTCACGAATAGCTCACCGAACAACACCGGCGCCGTGACGGTCAGTTGCCCCCGGGGCTGGGCGTGGCTGCCTGCCGCCGAGGCTTCCGCCTCCTGGAGCTCAGCCAGAATGCGCCGGCAGTCTTCCAGATAACGCTGACCGGCCTCGCTCAGGTGAATACTGCGGGTAGTGCGCACCAGCAGCTGGGTGCCTATGCGCTTTTCCAGCGCCGCGACCGCCCGTGTGACGCTCGCAGCCGACATGCTCAAGCGCCGCGCGGCAGCAGAAAAACTCTGCTCTTGCGCCACGGTGAGGAACACCTGCATTTCCTGAAACCTGTCCATGGAGCAAACCTCTATTGGTGCCGAACAAAATATTGTGACAACGCAAGACCAAACCAGATAGCTGCCGAGATGTCAGCACTTTAGAGTGCACAGCAGTGTGGCTCATTGCGCCAATTCCAAATAATGGCATCAACCTACCGATCCAACAGAGTCCCAATAAAAAGAACAAGTATCGGAGGAGTCAGCGTGACCTCCCTCCCCAATACCTACTGGCAAAAGTGCATTCCAAACGGCTGTGTCGTTCAGTTCTGGTCGCGCCAAAGGAACGGGCCGGCGGCTCACAAGCGAACCGTCGGCCCGTGGCCTGCCGTCACGAGGAGCGGCGGACCGTTTTCGATGCGTGCGCCTGAGCGCTACCGATCACGACGCCTGCGCGACGCTGTACTGTGACGACAGGTAGCGCCGGATATCGTCGGGCGCGTTGATGAAGCGCGTGCCGTTGTGCTCCTGAACCGCGATGGACGTGTCCTTCGGTACCTGCCCGTTGCCGAGCACGATCACTGGCGCAGACTGGTTGTCTTCGCCGATCAGCGCGACGATCGCGTTGCGCGGACGAGGCGCGTCGATGTAAGCGACCTCGACCACGTCTCGAAGCTGTGGGAAGAAGCTCAGCAAGCCTTCGACGGATACCGAGTCGCCGCAGTAGAACGGGCCTTCGGCGCCGCTGAAGAAGCCCGGACGAAGAATGAGCAGTTTGTCTTTCATGATTGTCTCTCTGTGGGTGGGTGTAGAAAGTTGAGGTGATTTGGCGGCGATGCGCGTGATCGTCGCGTCGCAAACCGAAGCATCGATACGCGAATCTTCGACCTGCGCAAGGCGGGTCAGACTTCCATTCGTGTCAGCCCAGCGGCGCGCAGCCGTGAGAATGCGGCTTCGAGATCGGCGATCATGTCGTCCGGGTGCTCGAGGCCCGCGTGAATTCGTAGCAGCGGGCCTTCCCACGGCCATTGCGTCGCCGTGCGGGAGCTCGCCGGGTTCAACCGGAGAATCAGGCTCTCGAAACCGCCCCAGCTATAGCCCATGCCGAAGCAGGTCATGCCGTCGAGCATCGCGCGCATCGCTTCGTCCGATTGCGGATTCAGCACCACGCCGAACAGGCCGCTCGCACCCGTGAAATCGCGCTTCCACAGCGCGTGCCCAGGTGAATCCTGCCGCGCCGGATACAGGATCTGAGCGACTTCCGGCTGCTGCGCGAGCCATTCCGTCAGAGCATGCGCGTTGCGCTGGTGCCGCTCGAGCCGCAGCGACAGCGTGCGCAAGCCGCGCAGTGCGAGATACGCGTCGTCGCCGCTCACGGTCATGCCGAGCTGCCGATAGAAACGGTTGATCTTCGCAAAGAGCGCCTCGGTCGTGAGGATCGCGCCCATTAGCACGTCGGAGTGCCCGGAGATGTATTTCGTCGCCGCGTGAATCGATACGTCGACACCATGCTCGAATGAACGGAAATGCAGCGGCGTGGCCCAGGTGTTGTCCATCAGCACGATTGCGCCGTGCCGATGCGCGATCCGGCTGATCGCCGGAATGTCCTGCACCTCGAACGTCAGCGAGCCGGGCGACTCGACGAACACTGCGCGCGTGCTCGGACGTATCAGCGCTGCGATGTCCGCGCCGATCGACGGATTGTAGTACGTCGTTTCGATGCCCAGGCGCGCGAGCGTCTCGGCGCAGAACGCGCGAGTCGGATCGTAGACCGAGTCTGTCATCAGTAAATGATCGCCGGGACCGAGCACCGCGAGCAGCGATGTCGTGATCGCGCTGAGCCCGCTCGGCGTGAGCATCGCTCGATGCGCGCCTTCGAGGCGGGCGAGCGCGTTTTCGAGCGCGCGGGTGGTCGGACTGCCGCCGCGGCCGTATGCGTTCGGCGTGCCGCTCGCCGTTTTCAGCGCCTCGATGCTGTGAAAGAGCAACGTCGATTGCCGGTAGACCGGCGGGTTCACCGGCGCGCCGAGCTGGCTGTGCGTGCGGCCCTCGTGGACCAGAACGGTGTCGGTCGAATACGTGGTGTTCAAGGCGTGATCCTTTTTCGTCGGTTCAATCGAGGCGAATCAAGCGGTGCCGCATCGTCGCGGCAGTCGCTGTGCTTGAGGACATGTTAATTGCGCGAAGACGAAAATAGTTTCCAAAGAATGTCGCCGATCCAGATAAGATTAGAAAAAATTTCTACCTCGGAGGCGATATGGACAAACGCGATGCACAGATGCTCACGATGCTTCAGGCGGATGCGACGATCGGTCTGAACAACCTGGCGAAGGCGGTGAATCTGTCGCCGACGCCATGCTGGCGAAGGCTGCAGAAGCTGCGGGACGACGGCGTGATCTGCCGGCAGGTTGTGCTGTGCGATCCGGCCAAGCTGAACTTGGGGCTCACTGCATTCGTGACGGTGCGCTCGAACCAGCACGGCGATGCGTGGACATCGCATTTTGTCGAGGCTGTTTGTGCGATTCCGGAGATCATCGAGATCTACCGGATGAGCGGCGACGTCGATTACCTGCTCAAGGTCGTCGTGCCGAATATTGCCGGATACGACAGAGTCTACAAACGGCTGATCAAGAGCGTCGAGCTGATGGACGTGAGCTCGGCATTCGCGATGGAGGTGATCAAGCGCACGACCGCGCTGCCGACCGATTACATCGTGACGGAATGATGCGAACAGCGCCGCCCACGATCGGCGACGAGCGGCGCGTTCTGCGTTATTGCGGCGAGGAGACGGCCGTGAAGTCGAGCCCCGCCGCAGAGATCTGCTGCTCGAGCTCGAGGCCCGCGCGAACGTAGCCGAGCGCATTCGAGCTGCCAATCGGGATCACGTATGGGCGACGGCCTTCGTCGCGCAGACGCTGAGCCGCAGCGTCGAGCTGCCGGTCCGTAGTGTCGATGCGACACACGCCGCCCGGCGAGCAGGCCCGTCATCATCCCCGTCAGCGCGCATTCACCGTCCGGCCTTTGCCTTTATTAACCTTGGCTCTGATATAGCCCTCTTCCTCGAGTTTGTTTACCCACTTCCAGCAGGGGAGTTGTTGAAAGGTTGACGGCCTCGGCCAGTTCTTTGAGGAGGATGGTGGTATCGCGTTGCAAGAGGGAGAGGATGTGGCGATCGAAAATATCAATTCCTCTAATGACGGCAAATTGTAGAAATTTTTTCTAAAAACCGGCGTAAAGAGCAGGAAGTTTAAAACTCTTTTTCTGGTGGGCGACGGTAAAATTTATCCCATGAAACGTGCCCGGAGAGCCCCGAATATGAAGAAGATCATCACCACCCGCGCCGCTCCTGAGGCGATTGGCCCTTACTCGCAGGCCGTAAAATGCGCAGCCACCCTTTATGTTTCCGGTCAGATCGCCCTGGACCCACAGAGCATGCAAATGGTCGAAGGCATCGAAGCACAGGTCCGGCAAGCCTTTGCCAACCTGGGTGCGATTCTCGAAGAGGCCTCAATGGGCTTCGCCGATGTGGTCAAGCTGACCATCTACCTGACTGACTTGAGCCATTTCGCCTTGATCAATTCGGTGATGGAAGAGCTGTTCGCCAAACCCTATCCCGCACGAGCGGCGATCGGCGTGAGTAGCTTGCCGCGGGCAGCATTGGTGGAAATTGATGCGATCGCTGTGGCCGCATGCTGAGCCGGGGGAAAACCATGATGAATGAATGGATCCGGTCTGCGACCAGGAGTATCTCCTGCGACCTGTTACGCTCCGCCGACACCCATATCCACAAGCTGGACATTCCGGGGTTGAAGGGCGTCGACATCTACCTCAAGGACGAGAGCACACATCCAACCGGCAGCCTCAAGCACCGGCTGGCACGCTCGCTGTTCTTGCACGCCATTTGCAGCGGCAAGATCCGCGAGGGCACCCATGTGGTCGAGGCGTCCTCGGGTAGCACGGCCGTGTCCGAAGCCTATTTCGCCAAACTGCTTGGCCTGCCCTTCACCGCGGTCATGCCGCGCAACACCGCGAGCAAAAAGATCGTACAGGTTGAGCAGCTCGGCGGACGTTGCCACTTCGTCGATCAATCGTCCCAGGTCTATTCCGAGGCGCAGCGCCTGGCGCGCGAGAGCGATGGCCACTACATGGACCAGTTCACCTATGCCGAGCGGGCAACAGATTGGCGCGGCAACAACAATATAGCCGACAGCATCTTCCAGCAGATGACCGGCGAGCCACATCCCATTCCCCACGCGATTGTCATGAGTGCAGGCACCGGCGGCACCTCTTCGACCATCGGCCGCTACATCCGCTACAAGGGGCACGATACCCGATTGATAGTGGTGGACCCGGAGAACTCGGTGTTCTATGAAAGCTACCGAACAGGCGATTCAAGTCTCACCAGCACCCATAGCAGCCGCATCGAAGGCATCGGTCGTCCCCAGGTGGAGCCGTCCTTCCTGCCGGACGTGATCGACGACATGCTGAAGATTCCCGACGCTGCCAGCATCGCCACCCTCTACTGGCTGGAAAAGTTGCTCGGCAAGAAGGCCGGTGGCTCCACCGGTACCAATATGTGGGGCGCGCTGAGTGTTGCGTTGCGGATGCAGGAGCAAGGTCTGAAGGGCTCTATCGTGACCCTGATGTGCGATAGCGGCGAACGCTATCTGGACACCTACTACGACCATGACTGGGTCGCTCGTACTATCGGCGACATCACACCCTATTCGAAACAACTCGATCGCTATCTTTAGTCTTCGCAAGGTATTACCGACTATGAGCCAGAACAAGAGCAACTTTTCCACCCAAGTGATCCACGCCGGCGAACAGTCGACCTACGCGGACAACACGATCTTCCCGTCGATAGTTACCTCCAGTTCGTTCATCAAGCGCAGCCTTGACGACAGTCCAGACTATGCCTACGGGCGCGTCGGCAACCCCACCCGGCATGCCTACGAGAGCTGCATTGCACAGTTGGAGAGCGGCCGTGGTGCTGTGGCCTGCGCTTCGGGCATGGCTGCCACCGCCACCGTGCTCGAGCTCTTGCCGAAGGACTCCCATGTGATCGTGATGGCTGGCGTCTACGGTGGCACCTTCCGCCTGATGGAGGACTACCGCAGCAAGACCTCCGGGCTAAGCGCCAGCTACATTGACCTCAACGACCTTGAGGCCCTGGCAGCGAGCCGTCGCGACAACACCCGGATGATCTGGATCGAAACGCCGACCAACCCCCTGCTGCAACTGGTCGACATCCAGCGCGTGACAGAGTTCGCCCGCGCTCACGGCATCCTGACCTGCGTCGACAACACCTTCTGCTCGCCCTGGAACCAGCGCCCGATCGAGTACGGCGTCGACCTGGTGATGCACTCGGCGAGTAAATACATCGGGGGGCACTCCGACCTGATCGGTGGCGTGGTGGTCGCGGCTGACGAGTCACTATTCGCTCACCTGCGCTCCATCAGCATGGCCATCGGCGCGGTCCAGGGGCCGTTCGACTGCTATCTCGCCCTGCGCGGGCTGAAGACCCTTGACGTGCGCATGGAGCGCCAGTGCAGCAATGCGGCGAAGATTGCCCACTTCCTGAGCACTCACGCGCAGGTCGAGGAAGTATTTTACCCGGGGCTGGAAAGCCATCCGCAACACGCGCTGTGCAAACACCAGATGCGCTCCGGCGGCGCGGTGGTCTCGCTGAAGTTGAAGGCCGACCGTAAAGCGCTGACCCCCTTCATCGAGCAGTTGTCAATTTTTGTGCTGGCCGACTCCCTGGGCGGGGTGGAAAGCATGATCAACCACTCCTACAGCATGTCGCACAACTCCTTGAGCCATGAACAGAAGATCAGCCTCGGCATCACCGAGAACCTGATCCGGCTGTCCATCGGACTGGAGCACGTCGACGACCTGATCGCCGACTTGAGTGCGGGCTTCGAGCGGCTGCGTACTGCTTCGGCCGAATAACTAATACCACTATCGACAAGAGGCACCTCGACGTTCGCTCCACCCAATGCTGACTAAAACTGGAATGCTTTTTCACAATAATAAGGTCAAGAAAATGCAAACGAACCGCGTAGTCAAAGCCCACTGGAAAACTGCAGTACTGGCCCTGGCGCTTGCAACAAGTGTCTCGGCGTCAGCCGACCAACTCAGCGATATCAAGGCAAAGGGGGAGTTGGTCTGTGGTGTGCTCGGCACCGATGAGCCGTTCAGCTTCATGAAGAACCCGGCAACTCGCGAAATCGTGGGTTACGACGTGGATCTTTGCACTGCCATCGCCGCGAGCATCGGTGTCAAGCCGGTGGTGAAGCAATTGGCGAACACAGCACGCATACCCGAGCTGCAGCAGGGCCGTGTCGACCTCCTGACCGCCTCCTTGACCCATAGCAAGGAGCGTGAGGCATTGATCAACTTCTCGCTCTCGACCTTCATCACCGGTCAGAAGGTGATGGTCAAGGCTGACAGTGGCATTGATCAACTTGACCAGCTGGCAGGCAAGAAGATACTGACGATCAAAGGCACCACGATGGAGCAGAGCGTCAGATCGAAGATCCCCACCGCCCAGATCGTTTCGTTCGACACCAATCCTCAGGCCTTGCTCGCTCTGCAACAGGGCAAGGGTGTGGCTTACGCCAACGACGAGACTTCATTGGCCGGTAATTTCGCCAAGCTCGGTGATGCGGCAAAAGACTATCGGATCCTCCCGCAGAGCTTGTCGACCGAGCACTTGGCGTTGGGCCTGAAGAAAGGCGAGCCCGCCTTCCAGGAGCAGGTGAACAAGACTCTGCGTGATCTGGAGTCTTCCGGCGCGGCCGACAAGCTGTTCATAAAATGGTTTGGTCCGGACTCCAACATGAAGTTCGCCAGCCGGTCGTTCAAGATCGAAACCGACAACATCAACTGACTTGTTGAAGGCCCGGCCTTCGGCCGGGCCACGGGCCCATTTATGAATACGTTTGATTTGTCGATCGTGCTGTCCGGGCAGTATCAGGAATGGCTTGTCAGTGGCTTCCTGCTGTCCATCCAACTCGCCCTGATTACCTTGGTCATCGCGCTGCCTCTGGCTATCTTTCTGGCCGTCTTGCGGCTCGCTCCCTACGCCCCGTTACGAGGCATCGCGATCACCTACGTGGAAGCGATCCGCAACGTGCCGCTGCTGGCGCACATGCTGTTCTGGTATTTCGGCGCACCGGAGCTGCTGCCGGCCCCCATCAAGTCCTGGATTTACCAGCACAACATTGAGGCGGTCAGTGCGGTCATCGCCTTGGTGCTCTATACCGCGGCCTATATGGCCGAGGACATCCGCAGCGGCTTGCGTTCCATTCCCAAGGAGCAAATAGAGGCGGGCCGCACCCTCGGTTTTGGCTTTATCAGCACCATGCGCCTGGTGATCCTCCCGCAGTCGTTGCGGGTGACGGTGCCACCGCTGATCAGCCAGACGCTGAACCTGTGGAAGAACACCAGCATCGCCATGGTGATCGGCGTCGCTGAAATGATGTATCAGGCCCAGCAGGTGGAAAGCGCCACCTTCCGGGGGTTTGAGTCGTTCGCCGTAACCACCGCCGGTTATGTCAGCGTCTCGATCGCCATCACCCTGCTGTCCAGCTGGTACCAGCAACGCTATCCCGTACGGAGTGCCTGACGATGCTCGATATCATCCAAACCTATGGGCTGTACTACCTGATCGGCCAGTATCCGAACGGCCCTTTGGGTGGCTTGTTGATGACCCTGATTCTGGCGGCATTGGCACTGGTACTGGCCTTTCCAGTCGGGGTGCTGCTCGCACTTTGTCGCATCAGTCCATTCGCGTTTTTACGCGTGCCGGTCACTGGGTTGGTGCATGTACTACGTGGCACCCCGTTGTTGATGGTGATCTTCTGGGCCTATTTCCTCCTGCCGACTATTACCGGTCAACGCACCGATCAATTCGGCACCATGCTCGCAGCCTTGGTGATTTTCGATGGGGTCTACCTCGCCGAAATCATCCGCGCCGGAATTCTTGGATTGCCGCGCGGGCAAATGGAAAGCGCTCGCTCACTGGGCTTCTCGTACCTGGCCTCGATGCTGTTGGTGATACTGCCCCAGGCCTTTCGCAACATGCTGCCCTCCCTGGTGAATCAGTTCGTCTCCACCATCAAGGAGACCTCGCTGGGCTACATCATCAGCCTCTCCGAAGTGTCGTTCGTCGCATCGCAGATCAGCGCTCAGCTGCCGACCAAACCGGTCGAGATCTATGCACTACTCGGCCTCACTTACTTCGTCATGTGCTTCAGCCTGTCGCGCTTCGCCTTCTGGCTGGAAAAGCATCTCGCCGTCCGTTCTGCAAAGGTTTAATCCCATGATCAAACTAGAAAACGTCAACAAGTGGTACGGCAGCTACCATGCTCTGGCTGACATCAACGAAACCGTGGCCAAAGGTGAAGTGGTCGTGGTCTGTGGCCCGTCTGGTTCAGGCAAGTCGACGATGATTCGCACCCTCAACCGGCTGGAAGCCATCCAGAGTGGCAACATTTTCATCGACGGCGTGGACATCTATGAGCGCTCCGTCAGTGTCAATGCACTGCGTAGCCGGATCGGCTTCGTGTTCCAGCAGTTCAATCTGTTTCCACACCTCACCGTGTTGCAAAACTGCACCCTGGCACCGCGCCGCTTGCGCAAGCTGCCCGCCAAGGAAGCGGACGACCTGGCCATGAGCCTGCTGGAGCGCGTCGGCCTGGCCCACAAGGCCGGCGCTTATCCCGGTGAGCTCTCGGGCGGTCAGCAACAGCGCGTGGCCATCGCCAGGGCACTGGCGATGAACCCGCCGGTGATGCTGTTCGATGAGCCCACCTCCGCGCTGGATCCGGAAATGGTCGGCGAGGTGCTGCAAGCGATGAAAGGTTTGGCTAAGGAAGGTATGACCATGGTCTGCGTCACTCACGAGATGGGCTTCGCCCGCGAAGTGGCCGATCGAGTGATCTTCATGGATCAGGGCAAGGTGCTCGAACGCGCGACGCCCGAGACATTTTTCCAGCATCCAGAGCACCCGCGCGCGCAGCGCTTCCTGTCCGATATTCGCTCGCCATTGGCCGGCGGCGCTATGTCGCTGGCGTCTTGAATGGAGTGCAGCAGTGCGGCTCAACCGCCGCGCTGCTGTACGTTACCGGCAGTACTGACCCAGACGATCCGAGCGTGGAAAAGTGACTATGCAGTTTGACGTTAAACCTGTCTTCGACCCGGATAGCTGCACCTACAGCTACCTGATCAGCGACCCGAAGACCCGCCGCTGCGCGATCATCGACCCGGTGCTCGACTACGATGCCGCCGCCGCCCGCATCTCGTACGCCAGTGCCGACCGCCTGATCGAACAGGTGCGCACCAACGGGCTTGTGCTTGAGTGGATTCTGGAAACCCACGTGCATGCCGATCACCTCTCGGCCGCACGCTATCTGCAGGAGCAATTGGGCGGGCAGATCGGCATTGGCGATCGCATTCCTCAGGTACAGAGCACCTTCGCCAGGCTGTTCGACGCCGAAGACGGATTCAAGGCAGACGGCAGTCAGTTCGACCGCCTGTTCGCCGACAGCGAAACATTCCACATCGGTGAGTTGGCCGTCCGCGTACTGCACACCCCCGGCCATACTCCGGCTTGCGTGACCTATTTGATCGAAGATGCGGCTTTCGTCGGCGACACCCTGTTCATGCCCGACTGCGGCACGGCCCGCTGCGACTTTCCCGGTGGCGACGCACATCAGTTGTACCGTTCGATTGGCCGGCTGTTCGAGCTGCCAGGTAGCACCCGCCTGTTCATGTGCCACGATTACAAATCCCCCAGCCGCGACGTCTACCGTCACCAGACCACGGTGGACGAGGAGCGCGCGCACAACATCCATGTCGGCCAAGGCATCGGCGAAGTTGAATTCGTTGCCTTGCGCACTGCGCGTGACAAAACCCTGAATCAGCCCAGGCTGCTGCTGCCGTCAGTGCAGATCAACATGCGAGCCGGGGAGAGCCCCGTGGCGAAGGCCAATGGCATCAGCTACCTGAAGATTCCGCTCAATGTGTTCTGAATCCTTTTATTGAATTCAGGCAGCGCGACATGGATAACCTCTTTAAGAGTCTAAATGGCATGCAAGTCACCACTCATAGCAAAGATTTTGCAACAACCGGTCAAATAGCCCCGGAAGATCTCAACGAAGCGGCCAGGCTAGGGTTTAGCTCAATCATCTGTAACCGACCGGATCATGAAGGTGGCGCGGATCAACCTGCCAGCGCAGCCATTCAAGCCGAAGCCAAACGGCTGGGCCTGGACTTTGCCTATCTCCCGGTCCAGCCCAATAACATCAGCGACCGTGAAATCCAGCAGTTCGGCCAACTGTTGGGTACTCTACCTGCACCCGTTTTGGCGTTTTGTCGTACCGGTAATCGCTCAACCCAGCTCTACCAACAAGCGTCGGCGAGCGCCGCTCGCAGCGAAGTCGCCACAGGTCGCGCCGATATCAGCGCCGACATCGTGGTCATTGGTGGAGGATCGGCGGGCATCGGGGTCGTGGCAAGCCTGCTCAAGCGTGCTCCCGATCTGCAGATCACGCTCATTGAGCCCAATGACAAGCACTACTACCAACCGGCCTGGACGCTGGTTGGCGGGGGGGCGTATGACGTGCGCAAGACCGTCAGACCCATGTCGCAGGTCATTGCGCGTGGCGCAACCTGGATCAAGGCTGCTGTAGTCGAGGTCCTGCCAGACAGCAAGCGCCTGTCGCTGAGCGACGGTAAAAGCGTCGCTTATCAAAACCTCATCGTCTGCCCGGGGTTGAGGCTTGCCTGGGAAAAAATCGAAGGGCTGGAAGAAACCCTGGGCAAGAATGGGGTGACGTCCAACTACCGCTATGACCTATGCGCCTACACCTGGCAGCTGGTGAAGGGGTTACGCCGCGGTACAGCCCTCTTTTCCCAGCCAGCCATGCCGATCAAATGTGCCGGCGCCCCGCAAAAGGCCCTGTACCTTTCCTGCGATCATTGGCAAAAATCAGGCGTGCTGCAGGACATGGATGTCGAGTTCAATCTCGCTGGCGCAACGCTGTTCGGCGTGGCGGCCTTTGTCCCGCCACTGATGAAGTACATCGAGAAGTATCAAGCGCAGCTGAAATTCGGCTCGAATCTGGTCAAAGTCGACGGCCCGGCCAAAACAGCCTGGTTCGAAAGCCTGGACGAGCTCGGCAAGCCCACTCAGTGCGCCAAAAAATTCGACATGCTCCATGTGGTCCCGCCACAGGTGGCCCCCGACTTCATTCGCAGCAGCCCCTTGGCTGACTCAGCAGGCTGGTGCGAGGTAGATCCGGCGACGCTGCAACACAGCCGCTATCCGGACGTATTTGCGCTTGGCGATATCTGCTCCACCAGCAACGCCAAAACCGCTGCTGCAGCCCGCAAGCAAATCGTCGTAGTGGCCAACAACCTCCTGGCGTTGCGCCGCCATCAACCTATGTTGCTGCGCTACGACGGCTACGGGTCGTGCCCGCTCACGGTCGAAAAAGGCAAGGTGGTGCTCGCAGAGTTCGGCTACGGCGGGAAATTGCTGCCATCGTTCCCCCTGGACCCGACTGTAGCCCGGCAGTGCGCATGGTTCCTGAAAGCCAGATTCCTGCCCTGGTTTTACTGGAACGGCATGCTCAAGGGGCGTGAGTGGCTGACCAGTCTCTCCAAGGCTGAGTGAGGGTCCAGCATGCTACTTAGTGCAATGTTCGGGACAGTCATTGGCATCATTCTTGGCCTTACCGGTGCCGGTGGCGGCATTCTGGCCGTACCCGCACTGGTGATCGGCTTGGGCTGGTCCATGACGGCGGCAGCCCCTGTGGCGCTGTTTGCCGTCAGCGCTGCGGCGACGTTAGGGGCCATGGATGGACTCAGGAAAGGGCTGGTACGTTATCGTGCAGCCCTGGTGATGGCGCTGTTGGGCGCCGTGTTCTCGCCCCTGGGCGTGCACATTGCCCATTCGCTGCCCAACACTGTACTGATCTCCCTGTTCAGCATGGTGATGGTCGTTGTGGCGATACGCATGATTCGACAGACGCGCGGCAGTAAGGCTGAAACCGCAGACACTGAGCAGCGTTGGCAACACAAAAACTGCATGCTCAACCCTGAGACCGGCCGCCTACGCTGGACACTGAAATGCTCAACCACCTTAGCCCTCGTCGGCTCGCTCTCAGGGCTGTTAACGGGGATGCTCGGTGTGGGTGGAGGGTTCCTGATCGTGCCTGCATTTCAACAATTTTCAGACATCAGAATGCATGGCATCGTGGCTACCTCGCTCATGACCATTGCCCTGATCTCAGCCACTGCGGTGACGGGTGCTATTCACGCAGGTGCCCACATAACGGCTACAGGTGGGGTTTTTATAGCCACCAGTGTCGGCGGGATGCTGTTGGGAAGAATCATCTCCCCCAGGATTCCCGCCAAAGCCATACAACTCGGTTTTTCTGCGGTGTGCGTTGTGGTTGCTGGCTACCTGATGCTCAAAACCTGGATGTAGAAAACATAATCAGGATGGCCGCTGCTTACTTTTCCAGGGAGTGCGGCTGAATTACGTCTTCATCTGCCAGATGGCTGCGGGTATTCCATCCGGCGGCATTGCCTGACGTTGAATGCCCCCCAGCGACTACTACGCCTGGTTGGGAGAACCAAAGTCTGCACACGGCAACCAGACGAAAGCGGGATGAGGAAAACGGACAAACGGCTCTCTAAACAAGCAGAACCCCCCGAAAATCGGGGGGTTTAGGCATTGTGTCTAACTATGTTGTCTTGTGTCAGACAGACCGCTGGCTGTGGATAACTCACTCCACCGTTACAGATTTCGCCAGGTTGCGTGGCTGGTCAACGTCCGTGCCTTTGAGCACCGCGACGTAGTACGACAGCAGTTGCAGCGGGATGGTGTAGAGGATCGGCGACAGAATGTCGTGGATGTGTGGCATGTTGATAACGTGAGTACCTTCGCCATTGGTCATGCCGGCCTGTTCGTCAGCAAAGACGATCAACTCGCCGCCACGGGCGCGAACTTCCTGCAGGTTGGATTTGAGTTTCTCCAACAGCTCGTTGTTCGGCGCCACGGTGACCACCGGCATGTCGTTGTCGACCAGCGCCAATGGGCCGTGCTTCAGCTCACCGGCCGGATAAGCTTCAGCGTGAATGTAAGAGATTTCCTTGAGCTTGAGCGCACCTTCCATCGCCACAGGGTATTGCGCGCCACGGCCGAGGAACAGGGTGTGGTGTTTGTCGGCAAACAGCTCGGCAATTTTCTCGACCGTGCTGTCCATCGCCAGGGCTTCACCCAAGCGAGTCGGTAAGCGACGCAGCTCTTCAACCAGCTTGGCTTCCATACCATCTGCCAACGTGCCACGTACCTGGCCCAGGGACAGGGTCAGCAGCAACAGCCCGACCAGCTGAGTGGTGAAGGCTTTGGTCGAGGCCACGCCGATTTCGCGACCAGCCTGGGTCAGCAGGGTCAGATCGGACTCACGCACCAGTGAACTGATCCCAACGTTGCAGATCGCCAGGCTGGCGAGGAAGCCCAGCTCCTTGGCATTACGCAGCGCCGCCAAGGTGTCGGCAGTTTCGCCGGACTGCGAGATGGTCACGAACAGGGTGTCCGGTTGCACCACTACTTTTCGGTAGCGGAACTCGCTGGCGACTTCGACCTGGCACGGAATCCCGGCCAGCTCTTCCAGCCAGTAACGGGCAACCATACCGGCGTGATAGCTGGTACCGCAGGCGACGATCTGCACGTTACGGACCTTTGCAAACAGCTCTGCAGCCTGCTGACCGAATGCCTGGACCATTACCTGATTCTGGCTGAGACGACCTTCCAGCGTACGTTGCACCACAGACGGCTGTTCGTGGATTTCCTTGAGCATGAAGTGGCGGAACGCGCCCTTTTCGGCCGCTTCGGCGCCATCGCGATATTGCACGGCTTCGCGTTCGACCGACTGACCGTTGACGTCCCAGATCTGCACGCTATCGCGATGTATCTCAGCGATGTCGCCCTCTTCCAGGTACATGAAACGGTCGGTGACCTGCCGCAACGCCAATTGATCGGAAGCCAGGAAGTTTTCGCCCAGCCCCAGGCCGATCACCAACGGGCTGCCACTACGTGCCGCTACCAGGCGATCAGGTTGGCGGGCGCTGACAACCGCCAGGCCATAAGCGCCGTGCAGTTCTTTGACAGTGGCTTTGAGTGCCACGGTGAGGTCACTATGGTGTTTGAGTTTGTGGTCCAGCAGGTGGGCGATGACTTCGGTATCGGTCTCCGAAGTGAACACATAATCCAGCGCTTTCAATTGCTCGCGCAGAGCTTCATGGTTCTCGATGATGCCGTTGTGCACCACCGCCAGATCACCGGAGAAATGCGGGTGGGCATTGCGCTCGCACGGTGCGCCGTGAGTTGCCCAGCGAGTATGAGCGATACCGAGCCGACCTGTTAGCGGCTCACCGGCCAGGGCTTGCTCCAACTCGCTGACCTTGCCCGGGCGGCGAACGCGCTCAAGCTTGCCGGCATTACTGAAAACCGCCACGCCCGCGCTGTCATAACCGCGGTATTCCAGGCGCTTGAGGCCTTCGAGCAAAATGGCGGTGATATTCCGTTCAGCGACTGCGCCAACAATTCCACACATGCTATTTCTCCTGGCTGACTGCCGCGCAAATCAAGTTAATGCCGCGGGCCTGAATCTGTTCGCGTGCCTCGAGTGGCAAACGATCATCAGTAATAAGGGTATGGACGCTGCTCCATGGCAGCTCCAGGTTGGGGATTTTGCGGCCGATCTTGTCGGCCTCGACCATCACGATCACTTCACGGGCCACTTCCGCCATCACCCGGCTGAGGCCAAGCAGTTCGTTGAAAGTGGTGGTGCCACGAATCAGATCAATGCCATCGGCACCGATGAACAGCTGGTCGAAATCATAAGAGCGTAGTACCTGCTCGGCGACCTGCCCCTGGAAAGACTCTGAATGCGGGTCCCAGGTTCCGCCGGTCATCAACAGCACGGGTTCGTGCTCCAACTCGCTCAAGGCATTGGCAACATGCAGGGAGTTGGTCATGACCACCAGACCTGGCTGTTGGCCGAGTTCCGGGATCATCGCGGCGGTAGTGCTGCCGCTGTCGATAATGATCCGCGCGTGTTCGCGAATCCGCGTAACGGCGGCGCGTGCGATGGATTGCTTGAACTTCGAGACGGGCTGGCCGATCTCGCTGACCAACTCTTGCGGCATGGTGATCGCGCCACCATAGCGGCGCAACAACAGACCATTGCTCTCCAGGGCAGCCAGATCCTTGCGAATCGTGACTTCAGAGGTTTCGAAACGTTTGGCCAACTCATCCACACTGACTTCGCCCTGCTCATTGAGCAAAGCGAGAATGTTATGACGACGTTGTGGTGTATTTCGTTTCGACATGGACTTATAAGTTTCGTTTCGAAAGATAGCGAAGGCAATCAAAACCTATCTGAAGAAAATCGTCAAGCGGGCGGAATGAAAAAGATCTGTGGATAAAAGCATCGCGGGCAAGCCTCGCTCCTACAAATGATAACGTCTGTAGGAGCGAGGCTTGCCCGCGATAGCTATCTCATGAGCGCCACAGACGCCGAATCCGAAACGCTCTGTGGATAACTCAGCTCTTCTTGATTTTCACCGGCCGTTTCCAGCCATCGATATTGCGCTGACGAGCGCGGCCGACTGCCAACTGCTCGACACCCACGTCAGAAGTAATGGTCGAACCCGCCGCCGTGGTCGCTCCAGATGAGATATCCACAGGCGCCACCAACGAGTTGTTGGAGCCGATGAATACGTCTTCGCCCAGTATCGTCTTGAACTTGTTAGCGCCGTCATAGTTGCACGTGATGGTGCCAGCGCCAATATTGGTGCGCGCGCCGACCTCTGCGTCGCCCAGATAGGTCAAATGACCAGCCTTCGCGCCTTCGCCCAGATGGGCATTCTTCAGCTCTACAAAGTTACCCACATGGGCGCGGGCTTCCAGCACAGTCCCCGGACGCAGTCGAGCAAACGGGCCGGCATCACTGCCCTCGCCCAGGACTGCACCTTCGATATGACTATTGGCCTTGATTACCGCACCTTTGCGCAGGGTGCTGTCTTTGATCACGCAGTTCGGACCGATGACCACATCATCTTCGATGACCACCCGACCTTCGAGAATCACGTTGATGTCGATCAGCACATCACGACCGACACTGACTTCGCCACGCACATCAAGGCGCGCCGGGTCACGCAACGTCACGCCCAGCGCCATCAAGCGACGACCTTCACGCAATTGGTAATGGCGTTCCAGCTCAGCGAGTTGCTTGCGATCGTTGGCGCCCTGCACTTCCATGGCGTCATGGGGTTGCTCGGTGGCGACGACCAGACCATCGTTGACCGCCATTTCGATCACATCGGTCAGGTAGTACTCGCCCTGGACGTTGTTGTTCGACAAGCGGCCCAGCCAATCAGCCAAACGCGCGCCAGGCACCGCGAGAATCCCGGTGTTGCCTTCGCAAATGGCCTTCTCGGCGTCAGAGGCATCCTTGTGTTCGACGATGGCAGTGACGTTACCCTCGGCATCGCGGACGATCCGGCCGTAACCGGTCGGGTCTGCCAGGGTTACGGTCAACAGTCCGAGTTGTTCAGGGCTGGCTTTCTTCAGCAGACGCTGGAGCGTCTCAACTTCAATCAGTGGCACATCACCGTAAAGGATCAGCACATTTTCAGCCGTCAGAAACGGCAAAGCCTGAGCGACGGCGTGACCCGTGCCGAGCTGCTTGTCCTGCAAGACGAAATTCAGATCGTCTGCGGCGAAACGTTCGCGCACCACATCGGCACCATGGCCGATGACTACGTGGATGCGCTGTGGATCAAGTTGCCGGGCGCTGTGGATAACATGACCAAGCATGGAATTGCCCGCGACCGGGTGGAGAACTTTCGGCAGTGCCGAACGCATGCGAGTGCCTTGACCGGCAGCGAGAATAACGATTTCGAGAGACATGACTGGCTACCAATCCTGGGTGGTCAGCGGCTGTGACCAGAAAGTGAATTGCACAAAAAGAAAAAGGGTAGCCGAGGCTACCCTTTTTAATCAATCACACAAAAAGCTGATGGCTTAGCCGCCGAACTTCTTGCGGATCTGCTGGACGGTGCGCAGCTGAGCTGCAGCCTCGGCCAGACGAGCGGCAGCAGAACCGTAATCGAACTCCGCGCCTCTTTCATGCAGGGCCTTCTCGGCAGCCTTGACGGCTTCCTGAGCGGAGGCTTCGTCCAGGTCGGCAGCACGTTGCACAGTGTCGGCAAGAACCTTGACCATGTTCGGCTGAACCTCGAGGTAACCACCGGAGATGTAAAACACCTCGGCTTCCCCACCCTGTTTGATCAGGCGGATCGGACCCGGCTTCAGTTCAGTGATCAGCGGAGCGTGACCTAGAGCGATACCAAGATCACCCAGGCTGCCGTGCGCGATCACCATCTCGACCAGACCGGAAAAGATTTCTCCTTCCGCGCTGACGATATCGCAATGGACTGTCATAGCCATCTGCTTGCCTCAACCTGATTAGCGCCCGTTGCCGGGCGCCGGGATTACAGTTTTTTGGCTTTCTCGATCGCTTCTTCGATGCTGCCGACCATGTAGAACGCTTGTTCTGGCAGGTGGTCGTAGTCACCGTTGAGGATGCCTTTGAAGCCAGCAATGGTGTCTTTCAGGGAAACGTATTTACCCGAAGCACCGGTGAAGACTTCAGCCACGAAGAACGGCTGCGACAAGAAGCGCTGGATCTTACGAGCACGGTTTACCAACTGTTTGTCGGCTTCCGACAGCTCGTCCATACCCAGGATCGCAATGATGTCCTTCAGCTCTTTGTAGCGCTGCAACACATACTGCACGCCGCGAGCGGTGTCGTAGTGTTCCTGGCCGATAACCATCGGGTCCAGCTGGCGCGAAGTCGAGTCCAGTGGATCGACCGCTGGGTAGATACCCAGGGAAGCGATGTCACGGGACAGTACGACGGTGGCGTCCAAGTGGGCGAAGGTGGTCGCTGGCGACGGGTCGGTCAAGTCATCCGCCGGTACGTATACCGCCTGGATCGAAGTGATCGAACCTTCCTTGGTCGAAGTGATACGTTCTTGCAGAACGCCCATCTCTTCAGCCAGGGTCGGCTGGTAACCTACTGCCGAAGGCATACGGCCCAGCAGTGCGGATACTTCAGTACCGGCCAGGGTGTAACGATAGATGTTGTCGACGAACAACAGTACGTCGTTACCTTCGTCACGGAACTTCTCGGCCATGGTCAGGCCAGTCAGTGCTACGCGCAGACGGTTACCCGGCGGCTCGTTCATCTGACCGTAAACCAGTGCAACTTTGTCCAGAACGTTGGAATCCTTCATCTCGTGGTAGAAGTCGTTACCCTCACGGGTACGCTCACCCACACCGGCGAACACGGAATAACCGCTGTGCTCGATGGCGATGTTACGGATCAGTTCCATCATGTTTACGGTTTTGCCTACACCGGCACCACCGAACAGACCGACTTTACCACCCTTGGCGAACGGGCAAACCAGGTCGATAACCTTGATACCGGTTTCCAGCAGGTCGTTGCCGCCAGCTTGTTCAGCGAAGGATGGCGCAGGACGGTGAATGCCCCAGCGCTCTTCGGTGTCAATCGGGCCTGCTTCGTCGATCGGGTTGCCCAGAACGTCCATGATCCGGCCCAGAGTCGCTTTACCGACCGGTACGGAGATGGCTGCGCCGGAGTCGATAACGCCCAGACCGCGCTTCAAGCCTTCGGTGGAACCCATCGCAATGGTACGAACTACGCCGTCGCCCAGCTGTTGCTGAACTTCCAGGGTAGTTTCCGCGCCTTGTACTTTCAGCGCGTTGTAGATGCTCGGTACGCTGTCGCGTGGAAATTCCACGTCGATAACGGCGCCGATGATTTGAACGATACGTCCGCTACTCATAGCTGGATCCTCTGAATATTTGAACCGTTAAACCGCGGCAGCGCCGCCGACGATTTCCGAGATCTCTTGGGTGATCGCAGCCTGACGCGCCTTGTTGTAGATCAGCTGCAAATCGCTGATCAAATCACCGGCGTTGTCGGTAGCGTTCTTCATCGCGATCATCCGCGCTGCTTGTTCAGCTGCGTTGTTCTCGACCACCGCCTGGTACACCTGCGACTCCACGTAGCGCACCATCAAGCCGTCAAGCAGCTCTTTGGCGTCTGGTTCGTAGAGGTAGTCCCAGTGATGCTTGAGTTCTTTTTCCGGGGTCGCCACCAATGGAATCAACTGCTCCACGGTAGGCTGTTGCGTCATGGTGTTGATGAACTTGTTGGATACCACGGACAGGCGGTCAATACGGCCGTCCAGGTAGGCATCCAGCATCACCTTGACGCTGCCGATCAGATCATTGATCGACGGCTCTTCACCCAGGTGGCTGATAGCAGCGACTACGTTACCGCCGAAGTTGCGGAAAAATGCCGCACCTTTGCTGCCGACCACGCACAGATCGATCTCTACGCCGCGTTCGCGGTTTACCGCCATGTCCTTGATCAAAGCCTTGAACAGGTTGGTATTCAAACCACCGCACAAACCACGGTCACTGCTCACTACGACATAACCGACGCGCTTGGTTTCGCGGTCGATCATGAACGGGTGGCGATATTCCGGGTTGGCGTTGGCCAGATGACCAATAACCTGGCGGATGCGCTCCGCGTAAGGACGGCTAGCAGCCATGCGCATTTGTGCCTTGCGCATTTTGCTGACCGCCACTTTTTCCATGGCGCTGGTGATCTTTTGCGTGCTTTTGATGCTCGCAATCTTACTGCGAATCTCTTTTGCGCCTGCCATGTAACACCTATCAGGTTAGCAAGCGGGAGCCTCTCGGCCCCCGCTGCGGCTTACCAGGTTTGGGTGGCCTTGAACTTTTCGATACCGGCTTTGAGGCCAGCGTCGATTTCGTCATTGAAGTCACCCTTCACGTTGATCTTCGCCATCAAATCGGCGTGATCGCGGTTGAAGTAAGCAATCATGGCCTGCTCGAAGCTACCGATTTTTTGAATCTCGACGTCAACCAGGAAGCCACGTTCAGCGGCATACAGGGACAACGACATGTCGGCGATGGACATCGGCGCATATTGCTTCTGCTTCATCAGCTCGGTAACGCGCTGACCATGCTCAAGCTGCTTGCGAGTGGCTTCGTCCAGGTCAGAAGCGAACTGAGCAAATGCAGCCAGTTCACGGTACTGAGCCAGAGCGGTACGGATACCACCGGAAAGCTTCTTGATGATCTTGGTCTGAGCGGCACCACCCACACGGGATACCGAAACACCGGCGTTCACAGCCGGACGGATCCCGGAGTTGAACATGGCCGATTCCAGGAAGATCTGACCGTCGGTGATGGAAATCACGTTGGTCGGAACGAACGCGGAAACGTCGCCAGCCTGGGTTTCAATGATTGGCAGAGCGGTCAAAGAACCGGTCTTGCCAGTCACGGCACCGTTGGTGAACTTCTCTACGTACTCTTCCGAAACGCGGGATGCACGCTCCAGCAGACGGGAGTGGAGATAGAACACGTCGCCTGGGTAAGCTTCACGGCCTGGTGGACGGCGCAGCAGCAGGGAAATCTGGCGGTAGGCCACTGCTTGCTTGGAGAGATCGTCATAAACGATCAGCGCGTCTTCACCGCGGTCACGGAAGTATTCGCCCATGGTGCAACCGGAGTACGGTGCCAGGAATTGCAGCGCAGGAGATTCGGAAGCACTGGCAGCCACGATGATCGTGTTTGCCAGGGCGCCGTTTTCTTCCAGCTTGCGAACCACGTTAGCGATGGTCGATTGTTTCTGACCGATTGCTACGTAGACGCAAAAGATGCCGCTGTTTTTCTGGTTGATGATCGCGTCGATCGCCAGAGCGGTTTTACCGATCTGACGGTCACCGATGATCAGCTCACGCTGGCCACGGCCGACAGGGATCATGGCATCGACAGCCTTGTAGCCAGTCTGTACAGGCTGGTCTACCGACTTACGCCAAATCACGCCTGGTGCAACTTTCTCGACCGCATCGGTCTCGGTGTTGTTCAGCGGACCTTTGCCGTCAACTGGGTTACCCAGTGCGTCGACTACGCGACCCAGCAGTTCCTTACCAACTGGAACTTCGAGGATGCGGCCAGTGCACTTGGCGCTCATGCCTTCAGCCAGAGACTGGTAAGAGCCCAATACAACGGCGCCTACAGAGTCTTGCTCCAGGTTGAGGGCCATACCGAAGACGCCGCCCGGAAACTCGATCATCTCGCCGTACATAACGTCGGCCAGACCGTGAATCCGCACGATACCGTCAGATACGCTGACGACAGTGCCTTCGTTACGGGCTTGGGAGGTCACATCGAGCTTGTCGATGCGGCCCTTGATAATTTCACTTATTTCGGAAGGATTGAGTTGCTGCATTGCTCTGCTGCCCCTTCAAACTCAAGATTTCAATGCTTCGGCAAGGTTCGCGAGTTTGCCGCGAATCGAGCCATCGATAACCAGGTCGCCGGCGCGAATGATGACACCACCGATAAGGGTGGCATCCTCCGCAACTTGCAGGCGCACTTCCCGGTCGAGTCGTGCACTGAGAACCTTGGCGAGTTTGTCTTGCTGTTCTTGGTTCAATGCAAAAGCACTGGTGACTTCCACGTCTACCGATTTCTCTTGTTCGGCCTTGTACAGGTCAAACAGAGCGGCGATCTCCGGCAAAAGCTGAAGACGGTCGTTCTCGGCTGCAACGTGAATGAAGTTCTGTACCTTCACATCAAACTTCTCGCCACACACGTCAATAAACGTGGTGGCCTTGTCTGCGCTCGTCAGTCGCGGGGCCTTGAGCACGCGCTGCATGGTGTCGTCTTGCGACACTGCTGCAGCCAGGCCGAGCATGGCTGACCAAGAGGCCAGCTGCTGGTGGGCCTGGGCGTGCTCGAAGGCTGCCTTAGCGTAAGGTCGGGCCAACGTGGTCAGTTCTGCCATGATCGCCCTCGCTTAAATTTCAGCAGCCAGTTTGTTAACCAGCTCCGCGTGCGCGTTTTGATCGATTGTGGCACCCAGGATCTTCTCGGCACCGCCAACGGCCAGAGCACCCAGTTGGGCACGCAGCGCGTCTTTGACACCATTCAGTTCCTGCTCGATCTCGGCCTGAGCCTGAACCTTCACACGTTCAGCATCGACACGGGCTTTATCAACAGCCTCATCGACGATCTGATTACCGCGTTTCTTGGCTTGCTCAATGATTTCGGCTGCCTGAGCTTTTGCTTCGCGCAGTTGTTGACCCACTTTATCTTGGGCCAATTCCAGGTCGCGAGCTGCTCGGGCGGCAGCGTCCAGTCCATCCGCGATCTTCTTCTGACGTTCGTGCAAAGCCGCGATGACCGGAGGCCACACGAACTTCATGCAAAACAGTACAAAAATGAAGAACGCAACGGACTGGCCAATCAGGGTTGCATTAATGTTCACGCCAACACCTCGCTCGTTCGTTGTCCATCACACTTGCTCAACTCGAAAAACCGAGTAATTAGTGAGCGAGTTGACCAACGAAAGGGTTCGCGAAGGTGAAGAACAGAGCGATACCAACGCCGATCATGGTTACGGCGTCGAGCAGACCGGCAACGATGAACATTTTAACTTGCAGCATTGGAACCATTTCTGGCTGACGCGCTGCGCCTTCCAGGAACTTGCCGCCCAACAGGCCGAAACCAATTGCGGTACCCAGTGCGCCCAGGCCGATCAACAGTGCAACAGCGATAGCGGTTAGACCAACTACAGTTTCCATCTTTCCTCCCGACTTTTACGTCGTATGGTTTAGGTTTTTTAGATTAAAGCGGTAAAACAAAATCGTTTGATACATCAGCCCCAATGGGCACCCTCGCGCCAAAACGAGAGGGTCATCAGACTCGCCAGGCGGGTCTTAATGGTTCTCTTCGTGCGCCATCGACAGATAGACGATGCTGAGCATCATGAAGATAAACGCTTGCAGGGTGATGATCAGGATGTGGAATACAGCCCACGCCCATTGCAGCACCACGCCCAGGCCGCTGAGCCAGAGCAGGCCGCT
Organism: Pseudomonas sp. GW821-FHT01E05; assembly: GCF_059422425.1. Taxonomy (NCBI): domain Bacteria; kingdom Pseudomonadati; phylum Pseudomonadota; class Gammaproteobacteria; order Pseudomonadales; family Pseudomonadaceae; genus Pseudomonas; species Pseudomonas sp. GW821-FHT01E05. The sequence continues at coordinate 126,994 of NZ_JBWKWW010000001.1, read as the reverse complement.
GCCGAACATGACAGCGATCAGGATGAACACCAGCTCGCCAGCGTACATGTTGCCGAACAGACGCAGTGCCAGAGAGATCGGTTTGGCAACCAGCGTCACGAATTCAAGCAGGAAGTTCACCGGAATCAGCAGAGCCTGAACGAAAATGTTCTTGCTGCCGAACGGGTGAAGGGTCAGTTCGCCGATGAAACCGCCGATGCCCTTGACCTTGATGCTATAGCAAATGATCAACGCGAACACCGACAGGGACATGCCCAGAGTCGCGTTCGGGTCAGTGGTCGCAACGGCGCGGAAGACCAGATGTTGGTCCCCGGAAATCATTGCGGCCAGTTTAGGAATCCAGTCGACCGGTACCAGGTCGATAGCGTTCATCAGGAATACCCAGACAAAAATCGTCAGGGCCAATGGCGCGATCAACGGGTTACGGCCGTGAAAGGTGTCTTTCACGCTGCCGTCGACGAACTCGATCAGAACTTCAACAAAGTTTTGCAAAGCACCTGGTTGACCGGAAGTCGCCTTCTTTGCCGCCATGCGGAAAAGAAGGACGAAAATCAGACCCAACGCAACAGACCAGCCGAGGGTATCGACGTGGAATGCCCAGAAGCCCATTTCTTTGGCTTCTGCTGCGGTGTGGGCAAAACCCCAGCCACCGTTAGGTAGATGACCGAAGGTCAGGTTCTGCAAGTGGTGCTGGATATAGCCCGAAGCGGTTTCTGCTGCCATGGTTGCCTCAAACGCCCTAAGGTCTCGAAAGTCTTGTTTTCATTAGCAGGGGAGCGAACCAGCTGACCAGTTGGGTCAGCACGAAGACGCCAAATACAGCTAATGGCGCCAATGGCTTCACACCTGCAAACGTCAGTGCAAACAGCACAGCCGTCAAAATCAGTTTGCCCGCCTCGCCAGCATAAAAAGACCGGACGATGGCTTGAGCTGCTCGGGCGCCGGAAAACCGAAATGCCCTGTGAGCGAAATACACATTGGGCAGCAAGGCTATCAGTCCTCCGCAGAGTCCCGAGTATCCGGCTACGACTCCATGCCATCGCCAGAGCGCCAAAGCGGCGAGCAGCAAAACGACAAATTGAGCCAATAACACCGGAAATACCGCCAAGCGATGGAACGGCAAGCGGTTTGGCGTGCGGCTTTCCATCACTATTGCCCCCCAAGGGCCGGCTACCAAAATTCAATAACTTGGCATAATTTGTGCCGACAAAATGCGCGCAGAGTATAGGGGCGGTTCTGCCCCTATTCAACTGCCAGGTAGTGATTTCCGTCTGCGCGCTACATATGGTTTTGTTTCAGCGGATGTGTGCGAGAACGCCTTGCAACTCATCGAGTGAGTTATAACCGATGACCAACTGTCCTTTGCCCTTCTTTCCGTGGCGGATCTGCACCGCAGAGCCCAGGCGCTCAGCCAGACGCTGCTCGAGACGGGCAATATCAGGGTCAGGTTTGGTGGGTTCGGCAGGCTCCTGTTTACCACTCAACCACTGGCGAACCAGGGCTTCAGTCTGGCGAACAGTCAGGCCACGTGCGACAACGTGTCGCGCCCCTTCAACCTGTTGATTTTCCGGCAAACCCAGCAATGCACGTGCATGACCCATTTCCAGGTCACCATGGGACAGCATCGTCTTGATTACTTCAGGCAACGTGATCAAGCGCAGCAAGTTGGCCACGGTCACGCGGGATTTACCCACCGCTTCGGCGACTTGCTGCTGAGTCAGCTGGAATTCCTGCTGCAAGCGCTGCAGGGCGACCGCTTCCTCGATAGGGTTGAGGTCTTCGCGCTGGATGTTCTCAATCAGCGCCATGGCGATCGCGGTCTCATCCGGCACATCGCGCACCATCGCCGGGATGGTTTCCTGACCGGCTTGTTGACTGGCACGCCAGCGGCGTTCGCCAGCAATGATTTCAAAGCGACCACCACCGATCGGGCGAACCACAATCGGCTGCATCACACCCTGTGCCTTGATCGACTGAGCCAGTTCTTCCAGCGCTTGTGGATCCATGTCCCGACGTGGCTGGTATTTGCCACGTTGAATCAGGTCCAACGGCAAGTGCTGCAGCTCACGCTGATCTGCCTGTACCGCCTGCTCTTCCAGCAAGCTGACAGTCGGACCACTCAGCAGTGCATCCAGTCCACGTCCGAGACCTCGTTTCTTGACGGCCATGGGGATTCCTTAAGTTGCCTGAGCAGCGGCGGTGCGTGAGTTTTTGCGTTGGCGACGAACCATCTCGCCCGCCAGGGCCAGATAGGCCAGCGCGCCACGGGATTGTTTGTCGTACGCCAGAGCCGGCATGCCATAACTCGGTGCTTCGGCCAGACGAATGTTGCGCGGAATCACAGTGTCGTACAGCTGCTCACCGAAGTGTTCCTTGAGCTGGGCTGAAACGTCGTTCATCAGGCTCAGGCGCGGGTCATACATGGTCCGCAGCAAGCCTTCGATTTTCAGGTTCGGGTTCAGCAGTTCAGCGATACGCTTGATGTTATCCACAAGGTCGCTCAGACCTTCCAGTGCGAAATACTCGCACTGCATGGGGATAATCACGCCATCGGAAGCCACCAGAGCGTTGAGCGTGAGCATCGACAGCGATGGCGGGCAGTCGATCAGAATGTAATCGTAATTCTCACGGATCGGCGCCAGGGCGCTGCGCAGACGGCTTTCTTTCATCTGCATTTCCAGCAGAACGACTTCTGCCGCAGTCAGATCGCGGTTGGCCGGTAGCAGTTGATAACCGCCATGCTCGGAAAAATGCATGGCCTGGGCCAGATCGCATTCACCGATCAGCAGGTCATAGACCGAATTTTCCAGGCCGTGTTTATCCACACCGCTACCCATGGTGGCGTTGCCCTGTGGATCGAGATCGATCAACAGCACCCGACGCTTGGTCGCGACCAGGGATGCTGCGAGGTTGATGCAGGTGGTGGTCTTGCCCACACCACCCTTTTGGTTCGCTATCGCGAATACCTTAGCCATTCTTGCTTGTGTTCCCAATCATGCCGTGCGGCGCAGTATCAGCAGATGGCGTTGGCCTTGGCAACCAGGTACGGCCAGGGCGTGTTCGCTATCGAGGTGGAAGTCTGCCGGCAATGCTACCAGCTCATCCGCAGGATGAACGCCCTTCATTGCCAGCCAACGTGTGTCGCTATCGCCCAAGTGGCGAGTCCAATTGCTGAAGTTCTCCATACTGCTGAACGCCCGGGAAATGATCCCGTTGAATGGCAGTTCAGGCTGGAAGGCTTCGACGCGACTGTGGATAACTTGCAGGTTATCCAGTTTTAGTTCGAGTTTGACCTGGGTCAGAAAACGGGTTTTCTTGCCATTGCTGTCCAGGCAGGTCACTTGGGACTCGGGAAACAGGATTGCCAACGGGATGCCAGGCATCCCGCCGCCACTACCGACATCCAGCCAGCGACCGTTTTCGATGAAGGACATCACGCTCAGGCTGTCGAGCAAATGCCGTGAAACCATTTCGTCCGGATCACGTACTGCCGTGAGGTTGTAAGCCTTGTTCCATTTTATCAACAGGGCCAGGTAGTCCAGCAGCTGCGCATGTTGGGCGTCTGTCAGGCTGACACCCAGCTGGCGAGCGCCTGTGGATAACTCTTCGGCGTGTTGCGAGGTGACCAACGAACTCAAGCGCTTTGCTCCAACTGACGGCCCGCGCCGCGTTTTTTCAAATGAATCATCAGCAGCGAAATCGCTGCCGGGGTAACGCCCGGAATCCGCGAAGCCTGGCCCAGGGTCTCCGGGCGGGTCGCGCCGAGCTTGCTTTGAATCTCTTTGGAAAGCCCCGAGATGTTCGTGTAATCGATATCCACAGGCAACCTGGTGTCTTCGCTGGCCCGCAGTCGAGCGATTTCATCTTGCTGGCGATCGATGTAGCCGGCGTATTTGGTCTTGATTTCAACCTGCTCGGCGACTTGTGGATCTTCCGTGCCCGCGCCAGTCACCGAGATCAGACCAGCGTAGTCGATTTCCGGACGGGTCAGCAGGTTCAGCAAGTTGTATTCGTGAGTCAGCGGCGTGCCGAATTTTTCAGAGATTGCATCGCCTTGTTCGGTGCCAGGGCGAACCCAGGTACTTTTCAGACGCTGTTCTTCCAGCTCGATGCTTTCGCGTTTCTTGCAGAAAGCCGCCCAACGCACGTCATCCACCAGACCCAATTCGCGACCTTTTTCGGTCAAACGCAGGTCCGCGTTGTCTTCGCGCAGGATCAAGCGGTATTCGGCGCGGGAGGTGAACATCCGGTACGGTTCCTGAGTACCCAGGGTAATCAGGTCGTCGACCAATACGCCGATGTATGCCTCGTCGCGACGCGGGCACCAGCTGTCTTTGCCCTGGGCACGCAGTGCCGCGTTGGTGCCGGCCAGCAAACCCTGGGCACCGGCTTCTTCGTAACCGGTGGTGCCGTTGATCTGCCCGGCGAAGAACAGACCGCCGATGACTTTGGTTTCCAGGCTGTACTTCAGGTCTCGCGGATCGAAGTAGTCGTACTCGATGGCGTAGCCCGGGCGAACAATGTGAGCGTTTTCCATGCCACGGATCGATTGCACGATCTGCAGCTGCACATCAAACGGCAAGGATGTGGATATCCCGTTCGGGTACAGCTCGTGAGTGGTCAATCCTTCCGGTTCGATGAAGACCTGGTGGCTTTCCTTGTCGGCAAAGCGGTGGATCTTGTCTTCGATCGACGGGCAGTAACGCGGACCGATACCTTCGATCACCCCGGAATACATCGGCGAACGATCGAGGTTCGAGGCGATGATCTCGTGTGTACGGGCATTGGTGTGGGTAATCCAGCAACTGACCTGCGCTGGATGCTGTTCTTTGGACCCCAGGAACGACATCACCGGAATCGGCGTATCGCCGGGTTGCTCGGTCATTACCGAAAAGTCCACAGAGCGGCCATCGATACGCGGTGGCGTACCGGTTTTCAGGCGACCCACGCGCAAAGGCAGTTCACGCAGACGATGTGCCAGGGCGATCGACGGTGGATCGCCGGCACGACCGCCGGAATAATTCTGCATCCCGATGTGGATAAGTCCGCCGAGGAAGGTGCCAGTGGTCAACACCACGGAGTCTGCGAAGAAACGCAGGCCCATTTGGGTGACAACACCACGCACTTGTTCCTGTTCAACGATCAGGTCATCGGCAGCCTGTTGAAATATCCACAGGTTCGGCTGGTTCTCGAGAATCTCGCGTACAGCGGCCTTGTACAGAACGCGGTCGGCCTGGGCACGAGTAGCGCGCACGGCTGGGCCTTTGCGGCTGTTCAACACACGAAACTGAATACCACCTTTATCGGTAGCCATGGCCATCGCGCCACCAAGGGCATCGATTTCCTTGACCAGATGGCTCTTGCCGATCCCGCCAATCGCGGGATTGCAGCTCATTGCTCCGAGGGTTTCCACGTTATGCGTAAGCAGCAGGGTTTTTACCCCCATGCGTGCTGACGCAAGTGCAGCCTCGGTACCGGCATGACCGCCGCCGATGACGATCACTTCAAAACGGGAAGGGAAATCCACCACGCACCTCGTGCCTGCTTCTATGGGTTATTCGGATAGACCGGCAAGTATAGGGACTTCGACCTTCTTAAAGAACCCTTTGCACAAAATTTAACCAGCTGTGGATGAATCACAGATAATAGAAATTAAAAGAGAGAGATTTAATAAATCTTTGTTTTTATGTTTATTTCTACTGAGCCTGTATTCTGTGGATAGATCTATACAGGCCTTTATTTTCAATGTGTACAGAGATTTATAAGTCTGTGGTTAGGTGGCAATGAGGCCCTTGGATAACCGGTTTAAGCCTGTGGGTAAAAGTGATGGTTGTCCACAGGCGGGGTTTTCCTCAGTTTTCTGGCCCTGTTATCAACTGAGCCTAAGGGCGGTTATTCACAGGGCTTAATCCACAGAAAAGCGCTGAATGGAACAAATTCCACCCACGGCGAAACCACCGAAGCGGTCGATGCCGCCTGCGGTTTAAATAATTTGGAGAAATGTGCAGAGGTGGGAGCCTGGCTTGCCAGCAAACGATGCGATGCGGTTTGTCAGATAGGCCGCTTCGCGAGCAAGCTTGGCTCCTGCAGAGGGAATGGTGAGGTTATTTGCCGATGCAGAAGCTGGAAAAGATACGGCCAAGCAGATCATCGGAACTGAATGCACCGGTAATCTCACCCAAAGCCTGCTGGGCCTGACGCAAATCTTCCGCCAGAAGCTCACCAGCACCAGCGAGGGTCAATTGCGCACGACCATGCTCGAGTGAGGTACTGGCATGGCGCAAAGCTTCCAGATGTCGCCTGCGAGCACTGAAGCTGCTTTCCGAGGTCTGCTCATAGCCCATGCAAGCTTTGAGGTGATCGCGAAGCAACTCCAGGCCTTCGCCGGCAGACCTGGCGCTCAGGCTGATAGTCACGTGGCCATCCTCACTGACTTCCAGCGCGATCGCTTCCCCCGTCAGGTCGGCCTTATTGCGAATCAAGGTTACTTTTGCCGGATCCGGTCGCTGCTCCAGGAACTCAGGCCACAGCGAAAACGGATCAAGAGCTTCGGGGGCGGTGGCATCGACCACCAACAAGATCCGATCAGCTTCACCAATAGCCTTTAGAGCTCGCTCGACGCCAATTTTTTCGACCTGGTCATCGGTGTCGCGTAACCCTGCAGTATCGACCACATGCAGCGGCATGCCATCAATGTGGATATGTTCGCGAAGGATATCCCGAGTGGTTCCGGCAATTTCCGTGACGATCGCCGCTTCACGCCCGGCCAGCGCATTGAGCAGACTGGATTTGCCGGCATTTGGCCGACCGGCGATCACTACGGTCATGCCATCACGCAGCAATGCCCCTTGCCCGGCTTCACGCAGTACTGTTGATAACTCGTCACGCACCGTATCGAGCATCTTCAACACATGGCCATCGGCAAGGAAGTCGATTTCCTCCTCCGGGAAATCAATCGCCGCTTCGACATAGATACGCAGGCTGATCAGCTGTTCCGTGAGGTTATGCACACGCTGCGAAAACGCGCCTTGCAACGAACGCAAAGCATTTCGTGCGGCCTGTGTAGAACTGGCTTCAATCAGGTCGGCGATGGCTTCAGCCTGAGCCAGGTCGAGTTTGTCGTTAAGAAACGCTCGTTCGCTGAATTCCCCCGGACGGGCCAGACGGCAGCCCAATTGCAGACAGCGCTGAAGCAGCATATCGAGCACGATCGGACCACCGTGGCCCTGGAGCTCGAGCACGTCTTCGCCGGTAAATGAATTCGGCCCCGGGAAATATAGGGCAATGCCTTCATCCAGAACTTCGTCCTGCTCGCTGAGGAACGGGCCGTAGTGCGCAAAACGCGGTTTCAGTTCACGGCCGCTGAAGGCTTTCGCGGCGATGCTTGCGAGCGGTCCGGAGATTCGGACGATGCCCACACCGCCACGACCTTGAGCGGTAGCGACGGCAGCGATGGTTTCACGAGGGACGCTCATAACCCAATATCCAGACAAAAGTGACAGATAGCAAAACGCCCCACTAGGGGGCGTTTTCAGTGGTTATCAACAGAGTAAGTTACGCAGCGGCTTTTTTGGTAGCAGCTTCGATCTTACGCGTGATGTACCACTGTTGTGTGATCGACAGACAGTTGTTGACCACCCAGTACAGCACCAGACCAGCCGGGAACCACAGGAAGAAGAAGGTGAAGATGATAGGCATCAGCTTCATCACCTTGGCCTGCATCGGATCCGGAGGAGTCGGGTTCAACTGCTGCTGGATGAACATGGTGGCACCCATGATGATCGGCAGAATGAAGAACGGATCCTTGATCGACAGGTCAGTAATCCACAGCATGAAGGGTGCCTGGCGCATTTCCACGCTTTCCAGGAGAACCCAGTACAGCGAGAGGAAAACCGGCATTTGCACAAGAATCGGCAAGCATCCACCCAGCGGGTTGATCTTCTCTTTCTTGTACAACTCCATCATCGACTGCGACAGTTTCTGCCGGTCATCACCATGTTGCTCTTTCAGAGCCGCCAATTTCGGCGCTACTGCACGCATGCGTGCCATGGATTTGTAACTGGCTGCCGACAGCGGGAAGAAGAGCCCTTTGATCAGCATGGTCAGGAAGATGATCGACCAGCCCCAGTTACCGACCAGCGCGTGGATATGTTGCAGCAACCAGAAGATCGGCTGGGCAATGAACCACAGAATGCCGTAGTCGACAGTCAATTCCAGGCCTGGGGACAACTCTTTCAGTACGGCCTGGCTTTTCGGACCGGCATAAAGCGTAGCGGTCGTTTCAGCCTTGGCGCCTGGCGCAACGGTCAACGCCGGGCCAGTGTAACCAATGATGTAGTTACCTTTGCTGTCTTTACGGGTCTGGACGATGTTGCTTTCGCCTTTCGCCGGAATCCACGCAGTCACGAAGTAGTGCTGCAACCAGGCAACCCAACCACCTTGAACGGTTTCTTTCAGCGAGCCTTTGTCCATGTCCTTCATCGACACTTTCTTGTACGGCTCGGAACTTGTCCACAGGGCAGCGCCCAGGTAAGTAGCGGTGCCGGTAGCAGTGCTGGAAGAAGGATCGGCGCTATTGTCACGCTTCAATTGCGCGAACATTGCACCGGACCAAGGCTGAGCGCTTTGGTTGTCGATCAGGTAGGAAACGCCTACATCGTACAGACCACGCTTCAAGGTGAAGCGCTTGATGTAATTGACGCCGCCGGCGCTGTATTTCAGGTCGACGATCAGTTGGTCCTGACCGTCAGCCAGTTGATAAGTCTTCTTCTCGGACGAGAATACCGGGCGACCCGATGAACTGGCATCCGGACCGTTGGTCCCGATCAGACCGCTTTGCGCCAGATAGGTCCGCTCACCGCCGTTATCGAACAGCTGGAATGGAATTTCCGGGTGATCCTGACGACGTGGATACAGCGGCAGCTTCAGCTGGGCGATATCACCACCTTGTGGATCGATAGCCAGGTCGAGCACATCCGTTTTGATCTGGATGAGGTCTTTGCTTGCAGCCACTGGAGCTTCGGCTGGTGCACTGGTATCGCTTGCCGCGCGTGGAATGTCGTCACTAACGGAGGCGTTATTGCCAGTCGCCGTTTCCGGTAGGCCCGGTGCGGTAGTACTGGCGGCAACATTCTGAGTCGGCAGGGCAGCCTGACCATAGTCCTGGTTCCATTTAAGAACCATAACGTAGGACACGATTGCCAGGGCGACGATCAGGATCGTGCGTTTAATATCCATGATTACTCGGCCATCGAAGAAGAACGGGAGGTAGGGATAGATGGAACCGGGTCATAACCACCGGGATTCCACGGATGACAGCGACCTAAACGACGAAAGGCCAGCCAGCCACCGCGCAGAAGGCCATGATTTTCTATGGCTTCGTACGCGTAGCAGGAACAACTGGGGTAGAAACGACAGTGACTGGCCATCAGAGGACTAATGGCATAGCGGTAAAACTGGATCGGAACGAGTGCCAGTTTACGCATCGGGACTGTCTACCCCTACAGTTTCGGTTTTGACTGCTGGTACCGGCTTGCTGCGTGCCAGACGTTTCCAGAGTTTGCCGAAATGCTGAATCAATTCGGGGTTTTCTACGTCACCCAAACCTTTGCGCGCGACGATAACGATGTCCCAACCGACCAGAGAATCCTGGTGGAGGCGAAACGATTCGCGCATCAGACGTTTGAGGCGATTGCGCTCAACGGAGAGCTTTACGCTCTTCTTGCCGATCACTAACCCCAGACGGGGGTGATCCAGATCGTTGTTACGCGCAAGGAGCAGGAGATTTTTCCCCGGAACCTTGCCGGTGGGGGAGTCAAAGACTGCCTTGAAATGCCGGGGTGTAAGCAGACGCTTTTCCCGACTGAAGTCCTGACTCACCACCAGTACCGGATTATCAAACTGCCAGACGCGCACGACCTTTGGCGCGGCGACGCGACAGGACTGCACGGCCGTTTTTGGTAGCCATGCGAGCACGGAAGCCGTGAGTACGGGCGCGTTTGATGGTGCTTGGTTGGAAAGTACGTTTCATGTCGTGTTACCTGGTTCGTCCACAACGGGCCGGAATGGCCCCCGTTTTAAGAGACCGGCGATTCTAGAGAAAGCAAGCCTCTAGGTCAATTTCCAACCAGCTTTTCCTTAAATTAGATGTCTGTGGGTTTTTGCCGTCTGACAGAGGGTGGCCAGATATAGAAATAAAGAAGGGAATTATTTAAAGCTTTTCTGTAAAGCTTATAAAAGCTAGGGCCGCCGGCATCTGTGGATAAGTACCTTCAAGCCTTACATCACTTGATGTACAGAGAATGACAACCATGGTGAGAAACGGTGTTCTGCCTGTGCTGCGCTATCGGATAAGCTGTGTGTGGAATGCCATGTTATCCACAGGCAGGTTATCCACCGGGTTTGCCCCCCACTTGTACAACGAGCTCAGGCGGGCTTATCCACAGAGCTTATACACATACCATTGGTCGTGTTTTTTATGGATAAGGCGTTGATTCTTCATGACCTGTCAGCAACCTACATGTGGATAAGTGTGCGTCTGGTCGCTACAATGGCGGCTGTTTTTGCCTCACCGGCTTTCAACTTAGGGGATATCCGTGTCAGTGGAACTTTGGCAGCAGTGCGTGGAGCTTCTGCGCGATGAGCTGCCTGCCCAGCAATTCAACACCTGGATCCGTCCACTACAGGTCGAAGCCGAGGGCGACGAGTTGCGTGTCTACGCACCGAATCGTTTTGTTCTCGATTGGGTCAACGAAAAGTACCTGGGCCGCGTGCTCGAGCTACTTGATGAGCATGGCAATGGCCTGGCGCCTGCGCTTTCCTTATTAATAGGTAGCAAACGCAGCTCGGCACCTCGTGCTGCGCCTAATGCACCTTTGGCTGCGGCGGCGTCTCAAGCCCAGGCTGCGGCGACACCTGTGGTCAATGCCCCGGTGCCGACTGCGCCAGCCAAACGCTCTACGCAAAAGGTTGCCCAGGTCAGTGAAGAGCCTTCTCGCGACAGCTTCGACCCAATGGCCGGCGCCAGCTCGCAACAAGCCCCGGTACGCTCCGAGCAGCGCACCGTGCAGGTTGAAGGCGCGCTAAAGCACACCAGTTACCTGAACCGCACCTTCACCTTCGAGAATTTCGTCGAAGGTAAGTCCAACCAATTGGCCCGGGCTGCTGCCTGGCAGGTCGCGGACAATCCCAAGCATGGGTATAACCCGCTCTTCCTTTATGGTGGGGTTGGTCTGGGTAAAACCCACTTGATGCATGCTGTGGGTAACCATCTATTAAAGAAGAACCCGAATGCCAAGGTTGTGTACCTGCATTCCGAGCGCTTCGTCGCGGACATGGTCAAAGCGTTGCAGCTCAACGCGATCAACGAGTTCAAGCGCTTCTACCGTTCGGTCGATGCGCTGCTGATCGATGACATCCAGTTCTTCGCCCGCAAGGAACGTTCCCAGGAAGAGTTCTTCCACACGTTCAACGCACTGCTTGAAGGTGGCCAGCAGGTCATTCTTACCAGTGACCGTTACCCTAAAGAGATTGAAGGGCTTGAAGAGCGTTTGAAGTCGCGCTTCGGTTGGGGGTTGACGGTTGCCGTGGAGCCGCCGGAACTGGAAACCCGCGTTGCGATTCTGATGAAGAAAGCCGATCAGGCCAAAGTCGATCTGCCCCATGACGCTGCGTTCTTTATTGCCCAGCGTATTCGCTCCAACGTACGTGAGCTGGAGGGTGCACTTAAACGTGTTATCGCCCACTCGCACTTCATGGGCCGCGACATCACCATCGAGTTGATTCGTGAATCCCTGAAAGACCTGCTGGCACTGCAAGATAAGCTTGTATCTGTGGATAATATTCAGCGCACTGTCGCTGAGTACTACAAGATCAAGATTTCCGATCTGCTGTCCAAGCGTCGTTCGCGCTCGGTCGCACGTCCACGCCAGGTAGCGATGGCATTGTCCAAAGAGCTGACCAACCACAGTCTGCCGGAAATCGGCGATGTGTTCGGTGGCCGAGATCACACCACGGTCTTGCACGCATGCCGCAAGATCAACGAGCTCAAGGAATCCGACGCGGACATCCGCGAGGACTACAAGAACCTGCTGCGTACACTGACCACTTGATGAAGACCAGCGCAGCTTATTAAGGCAAGGGACTAGACCATGCATTTCACCATTCAACGCGAAGCCCTGTTGAAACCCCTGCAACTGGTCGCAGGCGTCGTTGAGCGCCGACAGACCTTGCCGGTGCTTTCCAACGTGCTGTTGGTTGTCGAAGGCCAGCAACTGTCGCTGACCGGTACTGACCTGGAAGTCGAGCTGGTCGGTCGCGTGCAACTCGAAGAGCCTGCCGAGTCAGGAGAAATTACCGTTCCTGCACGCAAGCTGATGGATATCTGCAAGAGCCTGCCAAACGACGCCTTGATCGATATCAAGGTCGACGAGCAGAAGCTTGTGGTGAAAGCCGGCCGTAGCCGCTTCACCTTGTCCACGTTGCCAGCCAATGATTTCCCGACTGTCGAAGAAGGCCCGGGTTCGCTGACCTGCACACTTGCGCAAAGCAAACTGCGTCGTTTGATCGAACGCACCAGCTTCGCCATGGCTCAGCAGGACGTTCGCTACTACCTCAACGGTATGTTGCTCGAAGTGTCCGCCGGCATCATCCGCGCGGTGGCTACCGACGGTCACCGTCTGGCGATGTGCTCGATGCAAGCCGATATTGGCCAGACCGATCGCCACCAGGTGATTGTGCCGCGCAAAGGTATTCTGGAGCTGGCTCGCTTGCTGACAGAGCCTGAGGGGCTGGTAAGCATCGTACTGGGTCAGCATCACATCCGTGCGACCACCGGTGAATTCACCTTCACTTCCAAACTGGTTGACGGCAAGTTCCCGGACTACGAGCGCGTTCTGCCTAAAGGCGGTGACAAGCTCGTTCTGGGCGATCGTCAGGCGTTGCGTGAAGCGTTCAGCCGTACTGCGATCCTCTCCAACGAGAAGTACCGTGGTATTCGTCTGCAATTGGCCAACGGCCAGTTGAAGATCCAGGCGAATAACCCTGAGCAGGAAGAAGCCGAAGAAGAAGTCGGCGTGGAGTACAACGGCGGCTCGCTGGAAATCGGTTTCAACGTGAGCTACCTGCTAGATGTGTTGGGCGTGATGACTACTGAACAAGTACGTTTGATTCTGTCCGACTCCAACAGCAGTGCGTTGGTACAAGAGTCTGATAACGACGACTCGGCTTACGTTGTTATGCCGATGCGCCTGTAATCATGTTCAGCAGAAGCTAGATGTCCCTCAGTCGCGTCTCGGTCACCGCGGTGCGCAATTTGCACCCGGTGACCTTCTCCCCTTCCCCTCGCATCAACATTCTTTACGGCGCCAACGGCAGCGGCAAAACCAGCGTTCTGGAAGCCATCCATCTGCTAGGGCTCGCTCGTTCGTTCCGCAGTGCCCGTCTGTTGCCGGTTATTCAATATGAGCAATTGGCGTGCACCGTGTTTGGTCAGGTTGAATTGGCTGAGGGTGGGCACAGCGCCTTGGGGATTTCCCGTGATCGCCAAGGGGAGTTTCAAATCCGCATCGACGGGCAGAACGCTCGCAGTGCGGCTCAGCTGGCTGAAATACTGCCATTGCAATTGATCAATCCGGACAGCTTCCGATTGTTGGAAGGCGCTCCAAAAATCCGTCGACAGTTTCTGGACTGGGGTGTGTTCCACGTGGAACCACGTTTCATGTCTACTTGGCAGCGGCTGCAGAAGGCCCTTCGGCAGCGAAACTCATGGCTGCGGCATGGTACACTTGACGCCGTTTCGCAAGCGGTTTGGGACAGGGAACTGTGCCAGGCCAGCGCTGAAATTGATGAATACCGCCGCGCTTATATCAAAGCCTTGAAACCAGTCTTTGAACAGACCTTAAGCGAACTGGTTGAGCTCGAGGGCTTAACGCTTAGCTATTACCGAGGCTGGGATAAGGAGCGAGAGCTGAGTGCAGTGCTCGCCACATCCCTTCATCGGGATCAGCAAATGGGACATACCCAGGCCGGACCACAACGTGCTGATTTGCGTCTTAGATTGGGCGCACATAACGCCGCGGATATCTTGTCCCGCGGTCAGCAGAAGTTGGTGGTCTGTGCGTTGCGGATTGCCCAAGGGCATTTGGTCAGCCAAGCCCGGCGTGGCCAATGTATTTATCTAGTGGATGACTTACCGTCCGAACTGGACGAGCAGCACCGCCGCGCACTTTGCCGCTTGTTGGAAGACTTACGCTGCCAGGTGTTTATCACCTGTGTAGACCACGAATTATTGAGGGAAGGCTGGCAGACGGAAACGCCAGTCGCTCTGTTCCACGTGGAACAGGGCCGTATCACCCAGACCCACGACCATCGGGAGTGAAGGCATGAGCGAAGAAAATACGTACGACTCAACCAGCATCAAAGTGCTGAAAGGCCTGGATGCCGTACGCAAACGTCCCGGTATGTACATTGGTGACACCGACGATGGCAGCGGTCTGCACCACATGGTGTTCGAGGTGGTCGATAACTCGATCGACGAAGCTTTGGCCGGCCATTGCGACGACATCAGCATTATTATCCACCCGGACGAGTCCATCACCGTACGCGACAACGGTCGCGGCATTCCGGTAGACGTGCATAAAGAAGAAGGCGTTTCGGCAGCCGAGGTCATCATGACCGTACTGCACGCCGGCGGTAAGTTCGATGACAACTCCTACAAAGTCTCCGGCGGTTTGCACGGTGTAGGTGTCTCGGTAGTGAACGCTCTTTCCGAGTTGCTGGTGCTGACGGTTCGTCGCAGCGGCAAGATCTGGGAACAAACCTACGTTCACGGTGTTCCTCAAGAGCCGATGAAAATCGTCGGTGAGACCGAATCCACCGGTACCCAGATTCACTTCAAACCCTCTGATCTGACCTTCAAGAACATCCACTTCAGCTGGGACATTCTGGCCAAGCGGATTCGTGAACTGTCTTTCCTGAACTCCGGTGTCGGTATCGTCCTCAAGGATGAACGCAGCGGCAAGGAAGAACTGTTCAAGTACGAAGGCGGTCTGCGTGCGTTCGTTGAATACCTGAATACCAACCGGACTGCGGTCAATCAGGTGTTCCACTTCAACGTCCAGCGTGAAGATGGCATCGGTGTAGAAATTGCCCTGCAGTGGAACGACAGCTTCAACGAGAACCTGTTGTGCTTCACCAACAACATCCCGCAGCGCGATGGCGGTACTCACCTGGTGGGGTTCCGTTCGGCGCTGACCCGTAACCTGAATACCTACATCGAAGCGGAAGGTCTGGCGAAGAAACATAAAGTCGCGACCACCGGTGACGATGCCCGTGAAGGTTTGACGGCGATTATTTCGGTCAAGGTGCCAGATCCGAAGTTCAGCTCCCAGACCAAAGACAAGCTGGTTTCTTCCGAAGTGAAGACCGCTGTCGAACAGGAAATGGGCAAGTACTTCTCCGACTTCCTGTTGGAAAACCCTAACGAAGCCAAGCTGGTTGTCGGCAAAATGATCGACGCCGCACGTGCTCGTGAAGCGGCGCGTAAAGCCCGTGAGATGACCCGTCGTAAAGGTGCGCTGGATATCGCCGGCCTGCCGGGCAAACTGGCTGACTGCCAGGAGAAAGACCCTGCCCTTTCCGAGCTGTACCTGGTGGAAGGTGACTCTGCTGGCGGTTCCGCCAAGCAGGGACGTAACCGCAAGACTCAAGCGATTCTGCCTCTGAAAGGTAAAATCCTTAACGTTGAAAAAGCCCGCTTCGACAAGATGATTTCCTCGCAAGAGGTTGGCACTTTGATCACTGCGCTGGGCTGCGGCATCGGTCGCGACGAGTACAACATCGAAAAGTTGCGTTACCACAACATCATCATCATGACCGATGCTGACGTCGACGGTTCGCACATCCGCACATTGCTGCTGACCTTCTTCTTCCGTCAGTTGCCTGAGCTGATCGAGCGTGGCTACATCTATATCGCTCAGCCACCGTTGTACAAAGTGAAGAAAGGCAAGCAAGAGCAATACATCAAAGACGACGACGCCATGGAAGAGTACATGACGCAGTCGGCGCTTGAAGACGCGAGCCTGCACCTGAACGAAGAAGCTCCGGGTATTTCCGGTGAAGCGCTTGAGCGTCTGGTGAATGACTTCCGCATGGTGATGAAGACTCTCAAGCGTTTGTCGCGCCTGTATCCACAGGAACTGACCGAGCACTTCATCTACCTGCCAGCGGTGAGCATGGATCAACTGTCCGATCACGCAGCAATGCAGGATTGGCTGGCCCAGTACGAAGTCCGTCTGCGCACTGTGGAGAAATCCGGCCTGGTCTACAAAGCCAGCCTGCGTGAAGACCGTGAGCGTAACGTCTGGCTGCCAGAGGTCGAACTGATCTCCCACGGCCTGTCGAACTACATCACCTTCAACCGCGACTTCTTCGGCAGCAATGACTACAAGACTGTCGTCACCCTTGGCGCTCAATTGAGCACCTTGCTGGACGAAGGCGCATATATTCAACGCGGCGAGCGCAAGAAAGCCGTCACCGAGTTCAAGGAAGCTTTGGACTGGTTGATGGCTGAAAGCACCAAGCGTCACACCATCCAGCGCTACAAAGGTCTCGGTGAGATGAACCCGGACCAGCTTTGGGAAACCACCATGGACCCAAGCGTGCGTCGTATGCTGAAAGTGACGATCGAAGATGCCATCGGTGCCGACCAGATCTTCAACACCCTGATGGGTGATGCGGTTGAGCCACGTCGTGACTTCATCGAAACCAACGCCTTGGCGGTGTCCAACCTGGACTTCTGATCAGGTGTGATCTGCTGAAATAAAAAAAGCCAACGCTCAGCGTTGGCTTTTTTTATGCGTTGAGTTGATGTCACTGAAGAAGCTTGCGCCCTACTCGCTCGCGGGATGGACGCTTTCAAGTCGATAGCCGTAACCGTAAATGGTCAGCAGCTGCCAGCCTCGATCAGCGGTCAGGCCTAGCTTGTTTCGCAATCGATAGATATGTGTATCCAGAGGACGAGAAGACACCATTTCTTCATGGGTCCAGAAACGCTCGTAGAGATATTCCCGGGATAACGGGCGGCCCAGGTTGGCAAACAGGCAGCGTGCCAGGCGGTATTCGCGCTCGGTAAAACTGATGGGCTTACCGGCACGGGTGACGGTCAATTCAGCATCGTCGAATTCGAGATCATTGAAGCTCTGCACTTCGTTAGCCGTTGAACGTTGCAGGCCATGCCGGCGCAATACAGCCGACACCCGCGCCTTGAGCTCGTTGGGTCGGAACGGCTTGCTGACGTAATCGTCGGCTCCCGCATTCAGTGCCTGAACGATGTCGCTCTCCGCGTCGCGGCTAGTGAGCATGATCGCAGCTGGTGGCGCTTCCATGTGTTCGCGAGTCCAGCGCAGCAGTGACAAACCACTGAGGTCGGGCAGTTGCCAGTCGAGGATCAACAGATCGAATGTTTCTCGTCGTAACTGACGCAGCAAATCTTCGCCTCGTTCAAAGCTGTGCAACGTCCAGGGTTGTTCTCTCGTGGCCGGGATCTGTCGCAGTGTCTGTTCCACCCGCCGTAGCTCGGCGGGCTCGTCATCCAATATTGCGACACGCATGCAGGGTAGTTCCTTCATCTCGGAGAGTGCGATTGCTTTTTGAAACGTCCTACGGCGCTGAGTTTAGGCTGATAGTTCGAATCTGAACAATTATGGGAATTTGCTCGAGCATCCTTACGGCTCGGTACGCTGATGTCAATTAGCCGGTAGCTGACAGGAGCACTGTTATTGCCAGTGTTTTTTCCGCAGAACGATACCGAAACCCTCAAGGAAAAGGACATGGGGAACAACATGCTTCGTATAGGTCGAAAACAGATCGCGAAGGTTGTAAATGGCAGGGATTTAACCAGGCTGACATCGCTGGTTCTCGCTGCATACCTGGGACTCGGGTTGGGAGCCGAGCAGTCCACGACCGTACATCACGTCAATGAAGTAATAACTGAATGGTATTTCAGCCCCGATGATTCACGAGGATTCGCTCCCGTGAATTATCCACAGGCTGAGTTTAGCCAGACCACACAGCCCATTCTGCGTGAAGAACAACAGCGTTGGGTGCTCTGAACCCGGATTCAGAATTCTGAACAAATATTGCAAACCGACTTTATGCGCCTTGTCAGTAGGTAAATTCCTTATCGCTGAGTGGCACACTGGGGCATAGGAAATGCTCCGACACAGGGAGTGTTTCCGTCGATCTGGCGGGCACCGGATCGCGAGCTTGCTTGGGATCTGCGGTAGGGGGGAAAAATGGAGTGCTTGCTCACGCTGGAAAGCCGGGTCGAACCTTAGATCTGACTGCGACACAGGGATGTGTCATCCCTCGCTCAATCAGCGAGGCTGACACATCTCCCTTATCTCGACTTCTGCAGCCTCACGTGAAGGGCTAGCCTGATTATGGCTATCTGCCACTGAGCCCGGTCAGGTATGGTGTGTAAGGCTGATGAAACAGTTTTCCTGGCCCGACTTCCAGAAGAGCGTGAAAGCAAATCCAATGAAACAAATTACCTCTTTGCAATTTCGACGCCTGGGCTCCTGCCTGTTGCTTCTTGGCGGGTTGATGAGTCTGTTCGTACAGCCCGCATCGGCTGCCTTTTTCGCCGTCAAACGTTTGCCTTATATCGATGAAAACCAACAGTGTCGTGGTCAGCCACTGCCGGCCACCGTTGAGCACCTGACCGGCGAGGCCTGGAAACTCGATATCAAAGGGAATCAGGTGCCTTTGGAAGAAGGCATGAACATCGACGAACAGGAAGGCGTGAAGACCTCCCCTTCGGCTTTCGTCAGCTTGTCTTTGGGCGATGGATCTCGCGTGGTTCTGCCCTCCAGTTCTCAGGTTACGTTGCACCTGAATGAAGAACGCTCCATTCCACAGGTCATTCTTGAGCAAGGTCAGGTCGAGTCCTATGTGATCAAGCGTGCGAGCGACTACGACCGCTTCCAGATAGTGACCCCGGTCGGCGTGCTAGGGGTGCGAGGCACGCATTTCCGTGTGCGCAATGACGATGGGCTGTCACTGATTGAAGTGCTCAATGGTCAGGTCGCAGTCAATCGGGATGGCAGCGCTATAGATGCTGTAAAAAGAAGCTCGACCAAGCCTCCCGCCAAAAAAACGGTAGCACCTGTCGCTGACGAAGCTCAGGTCATGGCACGGCAAGGTTTGCGAATTCAGAAAGAAGGCAAGCTAACCCCGGTCGACTTGTTACCTGCCCCCCAGCTGATGGGGCAGGCCGGCCAACAGGGTGATACGCCAGTCTGGAAGTTGATCATGAAACCTCTGGAGGGGGCTAAGCGCTATCGAGCCCAGGTCGCGACCGACACCGACTTCTTGAACATTAAGCAGGAACAGTTTTCCAGCACACCCGAAGTTAACTTCAGCGGCCTGAAGGCATTTTTCTACCATGTCCGTCTCTCTGCGTTCGACGAGCACGGGCTGGAAGGAGATACTGGGGTGTATGACATTTTCTATTACCCCCGTACGACTCGTGCCCAATAACGTCTCGGCATTCTGCCGATGAAGGGCTGGCAAGGGGCCGATAGCCGTGAATCGACTCAGGCCCAGCGTCTGTTTCGCGGCCTGGTGCGTGAATGGTTGTGGGTCAGTTTGATCCTGCTGCCCTTGACGGCCGTCTTGTCCCTGAGCCACGGTCTGACGCTGAACAATCTTTTGTATGACAGCCTGCGTCGCTTGAGCCCGTTGCCCGTCGACCCGAAAATTCTCATCGTTACCATCGACGACTACAGCCTGCAGCAGCTTGGCCAGTGGCCATGGCCCCGCGACCTGCACGCACAGTTACTGGATCGGCTCAGTGCGGCGAATGCCAAGGGTGTCTTGTTCGACATCATCTTCAGCGAGCCGGCCAGCGTTCCGGAAAACGACCAACGCCTGGCCCAGGCGCTCTGCCGAGCCGGGAATGTCTTCGTGCCGTTGCTTCGGGAAGGTGTCGCCCGTTACGGGCAAACTCTTGGCGAAATCGAACCGGTACCACCGCTACGCAGCTGCGCCAAGGGTATCGGGCATATCAACGCCGAGGCGGATGCCGATGGCATCGTGCGCAGTGTGTATTTGCGCGAAGGACCTGCGCACAATCCAAGGGCCCAACTGGCCTGGCTTCTCTATGAGTTGACCCAGCCTATCGATAAGCAGATGCCGGGCTCGCCCTCCTCGTTGACGGCTCAGGGTTGGGAGCGAGCCTATAGGATTCTTGTTCCTTTCATCAGTGCCAACGCCGGTTTCCCCAGCGTCCCTTACGTCAGTGTGTTGCGGGGCGAAGTCCCCCCCGAGTTGCTGCGTGATCGCTTGATCCTGATTGGCTCCACCGCCCCGGGTCTGGGAGACCGTTATGTCACGCCGCAGTCGGCGAGTCTCGGAACGACACCCGGCATCGAGATACAGGCCAATATTCTTAATGGCTTGTTGCAAAAGCGCTGCATCGTCCCCTTGGGCGATGGTTTGGCGATTGCGCTGTCGTTGTCCGTCGTTGCGTTTCTGCTTGGCTTGCTGTTGTTACGTCCACGGCATGCGCTTTGGCTGACTCTGGGTTGCATGGGAGGTGCTCTGCTGGCGTCCTGCCTGTTGTTGCGACTGGGCTGGTGGTGGTCACCGGCCGCCAGCCTGCTGGGGTTATTACTGGGTTATCTGATCTGGAACTGGCGTCGCTTGAGCGTTGTGCTGGCCTACTTCGGCTGGGAACTGGCGCGCCTCGACAGTGAGCCCAAGGTGCTTCCGGAACGCCGCCGTACTCAGGCCCCGGCTGGAGATCGGCTGCAGGGGCAGATTGTCGCGCTGGAACAGGCCATGACCCGCACCCGTGACACGCGTCGCTTTATCGCCGACGGGCTGGAGTATCTTCCGGTAGCCACGCTGATCAGCGATCCGCATGGGCAGATCCTGCTGGCAAACCGCAATGCCCGCGCATTGTTCTCCAATAGCCTGGTTGGCGAAAACCTGCTCGATCAACTGGCCAGTCTCGGCTACCCAAGCTTGATCGATGGCGCACGGCCGCCGTTGTCGGCGCTGGAGACTGTCGAGTTCCGCGACACGCAGGAGCGTAGCTTGCGCCTGGACCTGGCTGCGCTGTTACCGGTGGGAGGCGAGATGGCGATTGGCTGGTTGCTCAGCCTCACGGACTTGAGCGTCGAGCGCGATGCCGAGCAGCAACGGGCGGTGCTGTTGCGCTTTCTTTCCCATGACTTGCGTGCACCGCATTCGGCAATCCTGGCCTTACTCGATATACAACGCCACCAAGCGCCTGGCGATTCACAGGTGTTCAACCAGATCGAGCTGCAAGTACGCAGGGCCTTGAGCCTTACCGAGGCGTTTGTGCAGTTGGCGAAAGCCGAGTCGGAGGCCTATCAATTCGAGCCAAGCATATTCGCGATGCTGATACTGGATGCATTCGATCAGGCCATGACCTTCGCCCAGCTAAAGAATGTTCAGCTTGTTCACGATCTGGATGAAGAGGCGGAAGGGATGGTCTCGGCTGACCAATCCCTGCTGACCCGTGCACTGTTCAATCTGCTGGAAAACGCCATCAAATACAGCCCGGCAGGTTCGCGTATCACGGTGCATATGAGTTGCATTGAAGGCTGGTTGAGCTGCGAGATCGCGGATCAGGGCAAAGGTATCGCCGCCGATGAGCTGCCTCGGCTGTTCAGCCAGTACCAACGATTTGCTTCGGCCCAAGGCAGTGATGGTCTGGGGCTGGGACTTTCAATGGTCAAAGCAGTCGTCGATCGGCATGGCGGAAGGATTTTCTGTGAAAGCATGGTGGGGCAAGGCACCACCTTCAGTCTTCAGCTTCCCCTGCTGGAGGAGTGATATTCAACAGGCAAAGAAAACCGGTCTCAAGGACTAATGCCGGTCAGTTAAGGAATTTTAAGTTCAGCACTGTCCCCCGTAGCAGCTGCCGAAGGCTGCGTCCGGCGGCGAAGCCGTCGCAAATCCTGCTTCCACGATTTGTCTGGAATACCGCAGTGACTGTTTTACGACTGCTGCGCAGCCGGACGCAGGCTTCGCCAGCTGCTACGGTTCGCGTAATGCCTTAACTGACTGGCATTGGTCTCAAGGACCGGTTTTTTTATTGCCATAAAAACTTATGCACGTTTTTTGTCGTTTTATTAGCTTAAGAAATATCTATATAAATCATATAGTTATTTGATGAAACAGGCGGTTTTCAACAAAACGGTACACAGGTTATCCACAAAATCTCAGACAGCCATTTTTTCCGGTTCAGCGGTGATGGGCGGCAGGGAGCCCATGTCTCGTTGAGCCTGCTCGTTCCAGGCTGCAACCCGGTCATTGAGTTCGGCAATAGCACGCGGCCCGGCGCCTTCGGCATACATCGGTGCGCCGATGACCACTGTGATAGTGCCAGCCTTTTTAGCCCAGCCGGTCTTCGGCCAGAACTTGCCGGCGTTGTGCGCAATCGGCAGAACCGGTAGTGCAGCGTTGACCGCTAACGCCGTACCGCCCCGGGAAAACTTGCCGAGTGTGCCGAATGGAACACGCGTGCCTTCCGGAAAGATCAGCACCCAGACACCATCCTTGAGCAGCTCGTCGCCCTTCTTGGCCACATGCTTGAGCGCTGCCTTGGGGTTGTCACGGTCGATGGCAATCGGACGCAACATGGCCATGGCCCAGCCGAAAAACGGCACATAGAGCAACTCGCGCTTGAGCACCTGGCTCAAGGGCTGGAAGTAGGCCGAGAGGAAGAACGTCTCCCAGGTACTTTGATGGTTAGACAGAATCACGCATGGCTGTTCGGGCACGTTCTCGGCGCCCTTCACTTCAAAGCGGATATCGAGAAATACCTTGCTCAACCACAGCGCACAACGGCACCAGTACACGTTGATAAAACGATAACGTGCCTTGAACGGTAAAAAAGGCGCGATAAAAAAGCTGAGGCTGCACCAGAGCAACGAGGTGGTGCCCAGCAGCAGGTAAAAGAAGAAAGTTCTGATTGCCTGCAGGATCGACATAGCGGCATTTGCCTATTAAAAGCGCACTCCGGAACTGTCCTTGGTCAGGATGTCAGAAGCGCTCTATTTGTGGATAAGTTCAGTTGCGCACAAGTTCTGCGGCAACCGCCGCCAGATCGTCAAAAATCAAGGTGCCCACCGGTAGGTTTTTGCCCAGTGTCTCTTCGCCTTTCCCGGTTTTAACCAAAACTGGCTGAGAGTCGACGGCTTTTGCGGCTTCCAGGTCACCGAGACTGTCGCCGACAAACCATAGGCTGGTCAGCGCCACGTCGTAATGAGCAGCGATGGTTTTGAGCATGCCGGGTTTCGGCTTGCGGCAATCGCAGCCTTCATCGGGTCCGTGAGGACAATAGACGACGAGCCCGAGTTCGCCACCCTGCTCCGCCACCAGCGAGCGCAAGCGCTCGTGCATGGCGTCCAGGGTCGCGACATCGTAGTAGCCGCGAGCGATACCGGACTGGTTGGTAGCAACCGCTACCGTCCAGCCGGCTTTGCTCAACTGCGCGATGGCTTCGATCGAGCCGGGGAGCGGAATCCACTCCTCCACCGACTTGATATAAGCGTCGGAGTCGTAATTGATCACCCCGTCCCGATCGAGAATCAGCAGTTTCAAGCCCCGCTCCTTAAACCATTAGCCCAGCAGCGAAATATCGGCAACACCGAGGAACAACCCACGCAAACGTGCCAGCAACGCATAACGGTTGGCACGCACCTTGGCGTCTTCAGCATTAACCATCACGGCTTCGAAGAACGCATCGACCGGCTCGCGCAACGCTGCCAGACGCGCCAGCGATTCACTGTACTGACGCGCCGCAGCCATTGGCTGGACCGCCTGATCAGCCTGCTGGATCGCCGAGTACAGCGAGAACTCATTGGCGTTGTCGAAGTACTTGGCTTCGACGGTGCTCGGGATCGAGCCTTCGGCCTTGCTCAGCAGGTTCGATACGCGCTTGTTCACGGCAGCCAATGCAGCCGCTTCCGGCAATTTGCGGAACGCTTGCACCGCTTGCACGCGCTGATCGAAGTCCAGAGCCGAACCCGGTTTCAGGGCACGTACCGAGAGGTAGGTGGCGACATCCACGCCTTCGTCTTCGTAACGGGCACGCAGACGGTCGAAGATGAACTCCAGCACCGAATCAGCCAGGCCGGCAGCCTTGACCTTGGCGCCGAACGCGGCGACGGCGAAGGCCACGGCGTCGGTCAGGTCCAGCTCGAGCTTCTTGTCGATCAGGATCCGCAACACGCCGAGCGCGGCACGGCGCAGGGCATACGGGTCTTTGCTACCGGTTGGCAGCATGCCGACGCCGAAGATGCCGACCAGGGTGTCGAGCTTGTCGGCGATCGCCACGGCCGCACCGGTCAGGGTGGTCGGCAGTTCAGCGCCGGCACCGCGCGGCATGTATTGCTCGTTCAGCGCCAGTGCGACGTCTTGCGGCTCGCCATCGTTGAGGGCGTAGTAGTAACCGGCGACACCTTGCATCTCCGGGAACTCACCGACCATCTCGGTTGCCAGATCACACTTGGACAGCAGGCCGGCCCGCGCCGCCCATTGAGCGTTGCCGCCAATGTGTGGCGCGATGAACGCGGCAAGTTTGGAAACGCGCTCGGCCTTGTCATAGACGCTGCCGAGTTTTTCCTGGAACACCACGTTCTGCAGGCGCAGGTTGAAGTCTTCGAGTTTCTGCTTCTTGTCTTGCTTGAAGAAGAATTCGGCGTCGGTCAGGCGTGGGCGAACCACTTTCTCGTTACCGTCGATGATCTGCTGCGGGTCTTTGCTCTCGATGTTGGCCACGGTAATGAAACGTGGCAGCAACTTGCCGTCGGCATCCAGCAGGCAGAAGTACTTCTGGTTGTCCTGCATGGTGGTGATCAGAGCTTCTTGCGGCACATCGAGGAAACGCTCCTCGAACGAGCACACCAGCGGTACTGGCCATTCCACCAGCGCGGTCACTTCGTCGAGCAGGCTCGGCGGCACAATCGCAGTGCCTTCCTGCATCGTTGCCAGCTCGGTGGTGCGCTTGCTGATCAGCTCGCGGCGCTCATTGGCATCGGCCAATACGTACGCGGCGCGCAGATCGTTCAGGTAGTTGGCAGGCGAAGTGATGCGCACGCTTTGCGGGTGATGGAAGCGGTGACCACGGGAGTCGCGACCGGCCTTCTGAGCAAGGATGGTGCAGTCGATAACCTGGTCACCGAGCAGCATCACCAGCCACTGCGTCGGGCGAACGAATTCTTCCTTGCGAGCGCCCCAGCGCATGCGCTTCGGAATCGGCAGGTCGTTCAGGGAGTCCTCGACGATAGTCGGTAGCAGACTGGCGGTCGGCTTGCCTTCGATACGTTGGCTGTAGCGCAGTTTCGCACCGCTCTGATCGATTTCGCTCAGGTCAACGCCGCACTTCTTGGCGAAGCCCAGGGCGGCCTGGGTCGGGTTGCCTTCGGCATCGAAGGCGGCCTGACGTGGCGGGCCGTCGAGGTTGATGCTGCGATCCGGCTGTTGGGTGGCCAGTTTGGTGATCAGCACGGCCAGACGACGCGGTGCGGCGTAGACCTGCTTGGCTTCAAAGCCCAGGCCAGCGGCCAGCAGGCCCTTCTCGATACCGGCGAGGAACGCATCGGCCAAGGTGTTCAGGGCCTTGGGTGGCAGCTCTTCGGTGCCCAGTTCAACCAGGAAATCTTGAGCACTCATTGTGCAGCCTCCAGCTTAGCCAACACTTCATCACGCAAATCCGGGGTCGCCATCGGGAAGCCCAGCTTGGCACGAGCCAGCAAGTAGGCTTGCGCAACGGAACGCGCCAGGGTGCGTACACGCAGAATGTATTGCTGACGCGCCGTCACCGAGATCGCCCGGCGTGCATCCAGCAGGTTGAAGGTGTGCGAGGCCTTCAGCACCATTTCATAGCTTGGCAGTGGCAGCGGTTGATCGAGCTCGATCAGGCGCTTGGCTTCGCTTTCATAGAAGTCGAACAGTTCGAACAGCTTCTCGACGTTGGCGTGTTCGAAGTTGTAGGTCGACTGCTCCACTTCGTTCTGGTGGAACACATCGCCGTAGGTCACTTTGCCGAACGGACCGTCAGCCCAGACCAGATCGTAGACCGAATCCACGCCTTGCAGGTACATGGCCAGACGCTCGAGACCGTAGGTGATCTCGCCGGTCACTGGGTAGCACTCGATGCCGCCCGCTGCCTGGAAGTAGGTGAACTGGGTCACTTCCATGCCGTTGAGCCAGACTTCCCAGCCCAGACCCCAGGCGCCGAGGGTCGGCGATTCCCAGTTGTCTTCGACGAAACGGATGTCGTGCACCAATGGGTCAAGGCCCACGTGCTTGAGCGAGCCCAGGTACAGTTCCTGGAAATTGTCCGGGTTCGGCTTCAGGACTACCTGGAACTGGTAGTAGTGCTGCAGACGGTTCGGGTTTTCGCCGTAGCGGCCGTCAGTCGGGCGACGACTGGGCTGCACATAAGCGGCGTTCCAGGTTTCCGGGCCGATGGCGCGCAGAAACGTGGCGGTATGGAAAGTGCCGGCGCCTACTTCCATATCGTAGGGCTGAAGTACCACACAACCTTGCTCGGCCCAGTATTGCTGGAGGGCGAGGATCAAGTCTTGGAAGGTACGCACGGCTGGCGTAGGCTGGCTCACGAAATTCACCTGTTTCTTGGGCTGCGATTTAAAGAGCGGGAGTATACCCGATTCGTTCGTCCGCACGCCCCCTGGAGCCTTATGCCACGCTGCTTTTGGTGTTCCGAAGATCCGCTGTACATGGCTTATCACGATCAAGAGTGGGGCGTACCGCTACGCGATGCGCAGCGCTTGTTCGAGTTGCTTTTGCTCGAAGGGTTCCAGGCCGGTCTGTCATGGATCACCGTGCTGAGGAAACGCGAACGCTACCGTGAGGCGCTGTTCGGCTTCGACGTGCAGCGCGTGGCGCAGATGAGCGACGCCGAAATCGACGATTTGATGCTCGATCCGGGGATCATTCGCAACCGTCTCAAACTCAATGCCGCCCGGCGCAATGCCCAGGCCTGGATGGCGCTGGAAGACCCGGTGGCGCTGCTCTGGTCGTTTGTCGGCGGCGTCCCGAAGATCAATCATTTCAAGGATCGCAGCGAAGTGCCGGCCGTGACGCCCGAGGCCGAAGCGATGAGCAAAGGTTTGAAGAAAGCCGGCTTCACGTTTGTCGGCCCGACCATTTGCTATGCCCTGATGCAGGCCTCGGGGATGGTCATGGATCACACCACCGATTGTGATCGCTACGCCATCTTGCGCAGTGGGCGGTTAGAATAGCCGGCTCGCGATACGGATCATTACGTCGGTTCAGAAGATCAGGAGTGACCTGTGGATAAGTTTAAAGGCGCCTTGCTGGTAGGCGCTCTGCGGTTGTTTGCCCTGCTCCCGTGGCGGGCGGTGCAAGCGGTAGGCGCGGCAATTGGCTGGGTCATGTGGAAAACCCCCAGCCGTTCCCGCGACGTGGTGCGCATCAACCTCGCCAAATGTTTCCCGGAGATGGACGCCGCCGAGCGTGAGCGTCTGGTCGGGCAAAGCCTGATGGATATTGGCAAGTCGCTGACCGAAAGCGCCTGTGCCTGGATCTGGCCTGCCCAACGCTCTATCGACCTGGTGCGTGAAGTCGAAGGTCTGGATGTACTGAAAGAAGCGTTGGCCTCAGGCAAGGGCGTGGTCGGTATCACCAGCCACCTCGGCAACTGGGAAGTGTTGAATCACTTCTATTGCAGTCAGTGCAAACCGATCATTTTCTATCGGCCACCCAAACTCAAGGCTGTGGATGAGTTGCTGCGCAAGCAGCGGGTGCAATTGGGCAACCGCGTCGCGGCGTCCACCAAGGAAGGCATCCTCAGCGTTATCAAGGAAGTGCGCAAAGGTGGTGCGGTGGGCATCCCGGCTGACCCGGAACCGGCCGAATCCGCCGGGATTTTCGTGCCGTTCTTCGCGACCAAGGCGCTGACCAGCAAATTCGTGCCGAACATGCTCGCGGGCGGCAAAGCGGTCGGTGTGTTCCTGCATGCCCTGCGCCTGCCCGACGGTTCTGGCTACAAAGTGATCCTCGAAGCCGCGCCAGAAGCCATGTACAGCACCGATACCGAGACTTCCTGCGCGGCGATGAGCCAGGTCGTCGAGAAATACGTGCGGGCTTATCCGAGCCAATACATGTGGAGCATGAAGCGCTTCAAGAAACGTCCGGCGGGCGAGGCGCGCTGGTACTGAGTCTTATCCCGGGCAGGCCTCGCGCCTACAGCTAACTGGCATGATCTGTGGATAGTTTTGGATTCAATGTTATCCACAGCAGTTTGAACAAGGGCGCAGCAGATGTCCGATCACCGCAAATCCTTTCGCATTAAAATCCAGCACGAAAGCTTTGGCGAGTGCCTGGGCCAGACACGCAATCTCTCGGCCAGCAGCGTATACGTGAAACATCCGGCACTCTCGGCGTTGACCAAGGGCGCGGTGGTCTATGGGCAGGTGCAAGACTTGCCGGTGGCTGCGCCGTGGGTGAGTATGGAAGTGGTACAGGTCGACGCCGAAGGCATAGGACTGCGTTATCTCTGAACTGACTGTTTTTTGATCACTTAGCCTGGCGATCAAGCTTCTTCAAAAACACCGTCATTTCCTTTTCCGCCTGTTTGTCGCCATGAGCGCGCGCGGCTTCGAGCCCCTGTTCCCAAGCCTTACGGGCGGCCGGATAGTCCGCCAACGCCAAATGCGCCTTGCCCAGCAGCTTCCAGGCAGCGGAATACTTCGGATCGAAACACACACAGCGTTGCAGATGCTCGGCCGCTTTGGCGTTCTCGCCCAAATCCAGATAGCCCTTGCCCAGACCGAAGCGCAGCAGCGAGTTATCCACACCCTTGGCGAGCATTTTTTCCAGGGATTCGATCATGGGGCAGTGTCCTTCAGTTGATGATCGTTCCCACGCTGCGCATGGGGATGCATCCCGTGACGCTGCGCGTCACATCCGGAGCGGACGCAGAGCGCCCATGGCGGCATTTCCACGCAGAGCGTGGGAACGATCTATTTGTGTGGGTCAAAAAAAGCTCAGGCCAACGTGGAACAGCTTCTCCACATCGCGGATATGTTTTTTATCCACAAGGAACAGAATCACATGGTCGCCGGTCTCGATCACCGTGTCATCGTGGGCGATGATGACTTCTTCGTCGCGAATAATCGCGCCAATGGTGGTTCCCGGAGGCAAACCGATGTTTTCGATGGCGCGGCCGATCACTTTGCTCGACTTGGCATCGCCATGGGCAATCGCTTCAATGGCTTCCGCTGCACCACGGCGCAACGAGTGAACGCTGACGATATCGCCGCGACGCACGTGGGCCAGCAAGGTGCCGATGGTTGCCAACTGCGGGCTGATGGCGATATCGATGTCGCCACCCTGGATCAGGTCGACATAGGCCGGGTTGTTGATGATGGTCATCACTTTTTTCGCGCCCAGGCGTTTGGCCAGCAGCGACGACATGATGTTGGCTTCGTCATCGTTAGTCAGCGCCAGGAAGATATCGGCGTCAGCGATGTTCTCTTCCAGCAACAAGTCGCGGTCTGATGCGCTGCCCTGCAACACCACGGTGCTGTCGAGGGTATCGGAGAGGTGGCGGCAACGCACCGGGTTCATCTCGATGATCTTCACCTGATAACGGCTTTCGATGGCTTCGGCCAAGCGCTCGCCAATCTGCCCGCCACCAGCAATCACGATGCGTTTGTAGCTTTCATCGAGGCGGCGCATTTCACTCATTACTGCACGAATATTCGCTTTTGCGGCGATGAAAAATACTTCGTCGTCGACCTCAATTATCGTATCGCCCTGGGGCAGGATCGGTCGGTCACGGCGGAAGATGGCTGCAACACGGGTTTCGACATTGGGCATGTGCTCGCGCAACTGCCGCAGTTGCTGACCCACCAGCGGTCCGCCGTAGTAAGCCTTGACCGCCACCAGTTGCGCCTTGCCTTCAGCGAAGTCGATCACTTGCAAGGCACCGGGATGTTCGATCAGGCGCTTGATGTAATTAGTGACGACCTGTTCCGGACTGATCAACACGTCGACCGGAATGGCGTCGTTGTCGAACAGGCCGGCGCGAGTCAAGTAGGCGGCTTCGCGCACGCGAGCGATTTTGGTCGGGGTGTGGAACAGGGTGTGGGCGACCTGACAGGCGATCATGTTGGTTTCGTCGC
Organism: Pseudomonas sp. GW821-FHT01E05; assembly: GCF_059422425.1. Lineage (NCBI taxonomy): Bacteria > Pseudomonadati > Pseudomonadota > Gammaproteobacteria > Pseudomonadales > Pseudomonadaceae > Pseudomonas > Pseudomonas sp. GW821-FHT01E05. The sequence goes on along the minus strand of NZ_JBWKWW010000001.1, from coordinate 96,782 downwards.
TGCTGGTCACCGCCACCAGCATGTCGGCATCGTCGGCGCCAGCCTGACGCAGCACTGTCGGGAACGAGCCGCGGCCTTGCACGGTGCGGATATCGAGCCGATCACCGAGATCGCGCAAGCGTTCGCCGTCCGTGTCGACCACGGTGATGTCGTTGGCTTCGCTGGCCAGGTGTTCCGCCAGCGTACCGCCGACCTGCCCTGCGCCGAGGATGATGATTTTCATCCACTCACTCCCTTGAAACCGGTTAACCGCGTGCAGCGGCGATCTTGATCAGCTTGGCATAGTAAAAACCGTCATGGCCGCCCTCTTGTGCCAGCAACTGCCGGCCGTGGGGTTGTTTCAGACCTGCTGCAGGCTGCCCGAGCTGGCCGGCGATGTCCAACTCACGAGCGCCCGGGGTACGGGTGAGGAAGGCTTCGATGACTTCGGTGTTCTCGGTCGGCAAGGTCGAGCAGGTGGCATACAGCAGGATGCCGCCGACGTCGAGGGTCGGCCACAGGGCGTCGAGCAGTTCGCCTTGCAGCACGGCCAACGCGGCGATGTCGTCAGGTTGACGGGTCAGTTTGATGTCCGGGTGACGGCGGATCACCCCAGTGGCCGAGCATGGCGCGTCCAGCAGAATCCGCTGGAACGGCTTGCCGTCCCACCAGGCAGCGGTGTCGCGACCATCGGCGGCAATCAGCTCGGCGCTGAGGCCAAGACGCTCAAGGTTCTCTTGCACTCGCACCAGGCGCTTGGCTTCCAGATCCACCGCCACCACACCGGCCAGTTTCGGTTCGATTTCCATGATGTGGCAGGTCTTGCCGCCCGGGGCGCAGCAGGCGTCGAGCACTCGTTGGCCCGGCGCCAGGTCCAGCAGGTCGGCGGCCAGTTGCGCGGCTTCGTCCTGCACGCTGATCCAGCCTTCGGCGAAGCCCGGCAGGTTGCGTACATCACCCGGCTCGTCGAGGACAATGCCGTCCTGGCTGTAGAGGCAAGGTTTGCCGACCACACCGGCGTCGCTCAGCAGCTTGAGATAAGCATCGCGAGAATGGTGGCGGCGATTGACCCGCAGAATCATCGGCGGATGGGCGTTGTTCGCCGCGCAGATGGCTTCCCACTGTTCAGGCCAGAAGGCCTTGAGGGATTTTTGCAGCCAGCGCGGATGGGCGGTGCGCACCACCGGGTCCTGTTCCAGCTCGCTCAGCAGCGCTTCGCTTTCGCGCTGAGCACGGCGCAGCACTGCGTTGAGCAGGGCCTTGGCCCAGGGTTTTTTCAACTTTTCAGCGCAACCGACGGTTTCGCCGATGGCGGCGTGGGCCGGCACGCGGGTGTAGAGCAATTGGTAGAGACCGACCAACAGCAACGCCTCGACATCGGCGTCTGCAGCCTTGAACGGCTTTTGCAGCAGCTTGGCCGCCAATGCCGATAAGCGCGGTTGCCAGCGGGCGGTGCCAAAGGCCAGATCCTGGGTGAAACCACGATCACGTATTTCCACCTTGTCCAGTTGCGTCGGCAAGGAGCTGTTGAGTGAGGCTTTACCGTTGAGTACAGCCGTCAGGGCTTTGGCGGCGGCCAGACGCGGGTTCATTGGGCATCCACCGCTTGACCCAGCACGGTACCGACGGCGAATTTCTCGCGGCGGCTATTGAACAAGTCGCTGAAGTTCAGCGCCTTGCCGCCGGGCAATTGCAGACGGGTCAGGCACAAGGCCTGCTCGCCGCAAGCGACGATCAGGCCGTCCTTGCTGGCGCTGAGAACCTCACCCGGCGCGCCTTGGCCATCGGCGAGGTTCGCAGAGAGGACTTTCAGGGCTTCGCCATTGAGGGTGCTGTGGCAGATCGGCCAAGGATTGAACGCGCGAACCAGGCGTTCCAGCTCGACGGCCGGACGGTTCCAGTCGATGCGCGCTTCGTCCTTGTTCAGCTTGTGAGCGTAGGTGGCGAGGCTGTCGTCTTGCACTTCGCCTTCCAGAGTGCCTGCGGCCAGACCGGCGATGGCCTGAACCACGGCCGGCGGGCCCATCTCGGCGAGACGGTCATGCAGGCTGCCGCCGGTGTCGTCGGCGCTGATCGGGGTGGTGACCTTGAGCAGCATCGGCCCAGTGTCCAGGCCTGCTTCCATACGCATCACCGTCACACCGCTTTGGGTATCACCGGCTTCGACGGCGCGCTGAATCGGCGCCGCACCGCGCCAGCGTGGCAGCAACGAAGCGTGGCTGTTGATGCAGCCCAGGCGTGGGATATCCAGCACCACTTGCGGCAGGATCAGGCCGTACGCCACCACCACCAGCAAGTCCGGCTTCAGAGCCGCAAGTTCAGCCTGGGCCGCTGCGTCGCGCAGGGTCGGTGGCTGCAAAACGGCAATGTTGTGCTGCTCGGCGAGTTGCTTGACCGGGCTTGGCATCAGCTTTTGCCCACGGCCCGCCGGACGGTCCGGCTGGGTGTAGACCGCAACGATCTCATAAGGGCTGTCGAGCAGGGCCTTGAGGTGTTCGGCGGCAAATTCGGGGGTGCCGGCAAAGACGATGCGCAGTGGCTCAGTCATGTGAGAAGTCTCGCAAAAGAAAAAGGCTTGCCGCAGCAAGCCTTTGGAAGAAGGGAATCAAGCGTGCTGGCGATGTAGTTTTTCCAGCTTTTTCTTGATCCGGTCGCGTTTGAGCGTGGACAGGTAGTCGACGAACAACTTGCCATTGAGGTGATCGCATTCGTGCTGAATGCACACCGCCAGCAGGCCGTCGGCGATGAGCTCATAAGGCTGGCCGTCACGGTCCAGTGCGTGGATCTTCACGCGCTGCGGGCGATCGACGTTTTCGTAGAAGCCCGGTACCGAGAGGCAGCCTTCCTGATACTGGCCCATCTCGTCAGTCAGGACTTCAAACTCGGGGTTGATGAACACCCGTGGCTCGCTGCGGTCTTCGGAGAGGTCCATGACCACCACGCGTTTGTGCACGTTGACCTGGGTCGCAGCCAGGCCGATGCCGGGTGCTTCATACATTGTTTCAAACATGTCATCGACCAACTGACGCACTTCGTCGTCCACTACAGCCACAGGTTTGGCGATAGTGCGCAGGCGCGAGTCAGGGAATTCGAGGATGTCTAAAATGGCCATAGGCGTAATTGCTGCACGTGTGAGTAAAGTCAAAGTCGGTGCCTGGTGGGTCCGTAGACTCAGGCTGCCGTTGTAAAACGTTCTCCTGGAAGGGAGCAAGCCTCGGGGGGCTCTGGCGTTTCACGCGAACGTACATAATAAAGGGATTCACTGCATGAGGAAATCACTACTCGCCCTGCTGCTGTTGGCCTTGGCCGGTATCGCGCAGGCGCAAGTGCAACTCAAGGACGGTTTTCCACAGCATTACACCGTAGTGGCTGGTGACACACTCTGGGATATTTCCGGGAAATTTCTCCGGGAACCCTGGAAGTGGCCGCAGATCTGGCAGGTCAATCCGCACATTGAAAACCCCAATCTCCTCTACCCCGGCGACTCGCTGTCACTGGTCTACGTCAACGGCCAGCCACGCTTGACCCTCAATCGTGGGGCTTCACGGGGCACCATCACACTATCACCGCAAATCCGCCGCACGCCGGTGGCCGATGCCGTTGCGAGCGTTCCTCTGCAGACGATCAACAGCTTCTTGCTGAATAACCGTATCGTCGACACGGTCGAGGTGTTCGACAAGGCGCCATACATCGTCGCCGGCGATGCCGAGCGGGTGCTCAGTGGTACGGGCGACCGAATCTATGCCCGCGGCAAGTTCGGCCCGGCGCAATCGGTCTATGGCATCTTCCGTCAGGGTAAGGTCTACATAGACCCACAGAGTAAAGAGTTCCTTGGGATCAACGCCGACGATATCGGCGCCGGTGAAATCGTTGCCACTGAAGGTGATGTCGCCACGCTGGCCCTGCAACGCACGACCCAGGAGGTTCGCCTCGGCGACCGATTGTTCAGTGGCGAGGAACGGGCGATCAATTCGAATTTTATGCCCAGCTCGCCACAAAACGGGATCAACGGCGTGATTATCGATGTGCCACGCGGTGTGACGCAGATTGGCGTGCTCGACGTGGTGACCCTGAACAAGGGCTATCGTGATGGCTTGGTCGAAGGCAACGTGCTGGCGGTGATGAAAACCGGGGAAACCGTTCGTGATCGCGTGACGGGCAGCGAGGTGAAAATCCCCGATGAGCGCGCCGGATTGCTGATGGTGTTCCGCACTTATGAAAAGCTCAGCTATGGCCTGGTATTGAATGCATCGCGCTCTTTGGCGGTGATGGACAAGGTCAAAAATCCTTAAAAAAACGGAAACTCTCAACAAGTTACCAACAGACTTATCCACAGCTTGTTCCTGTCTGAGCAGGACTTATAACGATCAAGGATGATCCTATGTCGCTGTCTGCTATATCCCCGGTTTCCCCTGCGGAGCTGGAGGCCCGTTTGCGTTTGCACCGTCTGCCGGAGCTCGGCCCCCGACGTTTTCATAAGCTGCTCGACGCCTTTGGTTCGGCCTGCGCAGCCATCAGCGCACCCGCTGGTGCCTGGCGCTCATTGGGCCTGCCTGCTGCGTGCGCCGAGGCCCGACGCAGTGCCGATGTCCGTGACGGTGCCAGCCATGCATTGGCCTGGCTTGAACGTGCGGACCAGCATTTACTGATGTGGGACCAGCCGGGCTACCCTGCTCTGCTGGCCGAGCTGTGCGACGCCCCGCCGCTGTTATTCGTTGCCGGCGATCCGGACATTCTTGAAAAACCACAGCTGGCGATGGTCGGCAGTCGTCGTGCTTCGCGGCCTGGAATGGATACTGCCGCGGCGTTTTCCCGCAGCCTTGCCGGTGCCGGTTTTGTCATCACCAGCGGCTTGGCGCTGGGCATCGACGGCGCCGCGCATCAGGCCGCTCTGGACGTGGGCGGGCTGACCGTCGGCGTGCTGGGCACAGGGCTGGAAAGTTTTTATCCACAGCGCAACCGTCAACTCGCCGAAGCGATGATTGCCCAAGGCAGCGCGGTGGTTTCCGAGTTCCCGCTGGACGCCGGGCCGCACGCCAGCAACTTCCCTCGGCGCAATCGGATCATCAGCGGTTTGTCCCTGGGCGTGCTGGTGATTGAGGCCAGTGTTGCCAGCGGTTCGTTGATTACCGCGCGGCTGGCAGCCGAACAGGGCCGCGAGGTGTATGCGATTCCTGGGTCGATCCATCATCCCGGTGCCCGCGGTTGTCATCAGCTAATCCGCGATGGCGCGGTACTGGTGGAAACCATCGAACATGTTCTCGAAGCCCTGCGTGGCTGGCAAAACCTGGCACCATCCGAGGTGGTGCCAGTGAAGGCCGATCACCCATTGTTGCGCTTGCTACATGCAGCGCCGCACACCAGCGAAGCCTTGGCTGGCGCCAGTGGTTGGGCTTTACCGAAGGTATTGGCGGCATTAACCGAGCTGGAGATGGACGGCCGGGCAGTTTGCGAAAGCGGACGCTGGTTTGCGCGCGTAAGCTAGGTTTTGTAACGAAGATCGGTAAACTGCGCTCAGCCTTATTCCGGAGAGTCAGCAATGGTCAGCAGTTGGCGTGTGCAACAAGCCGCACGAGAAATTCGCGCAGGGGCGGTGATTGCCTATCCAACCGAAGCCGTCTGGGGCCTGGGTTGCGACCCGTGGAACGAAGAGGCGGTGGATCGCCTGTTGGCGATCAAGTCGCGATCTGTGGATAAAGGTCTGATCCTGATCGCTGACAACATCCGTCAGTTCGATTTTCTTTTCGAAGACTTCCCGCAAGCCTGGATGGACCGTATGGCCAGCACCTGGCCGGGGCCCAATACCTGGCTGGTGCCGCACCAGGGCATGCTGCCGGAATGGATCACCGGGGTTCACGACACGGTGGCCTTGCGAGTCAGTGATCACCCACAAGTTCGCGACTTATGCGCACTGGTCGGGCCGCTGGTATCGACCTCGGCCAACCCCCAGGGCCGGCCGGCGGCGCGTACTCGGATTCGCGTGGAGCAATACTTCCGCGGGCAAATCGACATGGTGCTGGGTGGGAATCTGGGCGGCCGCAAGAATCCGAGCCTGATTCGTGATCTGGCGACCGGCAAGATCGTTCGCCCGGGTTGAAGTCGCAGTAGAACTCCTGTTAATTGATCGTTCCTACGCTCCGCGTGGGAATGCCTCAATGGACGCTCTGCGTCCGCTCTAGATGTGACGCGGAGCGTCACGGGATGCATTCCCACGCGGGAGCGTGGGAACGATCAACGATCAGGCGGTCAGCTTACGGCAACAGAATCGTCGACCCGGTCGTACGCCGTGCCGACAACTCGGTCTGGGCCTTGGCCGCTTCTACCAGTGGATAACGCTGGCTGATATCAACCTTGATTTTGCCGCTGATGATCATCCCGAACAGCTCATCGGCCATGGCTTGCAGGTTCTCGGCGTTGTTGGCGTAAGTCGCCAGCGTCGGCCGGGTCACGTACAACGAGCCCTTTGCCGCCAGAATCCCCAGATTCACGCCATCCACCGCGCCCGAGGCGTTGCCGAAGCTCACCACCAGGCCTCGTGGCGCTACGCTGTCCAGCGAGGTGAGCCAGGTGTCTTTGCCGACGCCGTCGTAGACCACCGGGCATTTTTTGCCGTCAGTCAATTCCAGCACACGCTGTGCGACGTCTTCCTTGCTGTAGTCGATGGTCTCCCAGGCGCCGAGGGATTTGGCGAGGGCGGCTTTTTCAGGCGAGCTGACCGTACCGATCAGCTTCACGCCCAGCGCCTTGGCCCATTGGCAGGCGAGCGAGCCGACACCGCCAGCGGCGGCGTGGAACAAGATGGTTTCGCCACCTTTCAGGTCATAGGTTTGACGCAGCAGGTATTGCACGGTCAGGCCTTTGAGCATCACGCCCGCAGCTTGTTCGAAGCTGATGGCATCCGGCAAATGCACCAGATTGCTCGCCGGCAGTACATGCACATCGCTGTAAGCGCCCAGTGGACCGCTGCCATAGGCCACGCGGTCGCCGACTTTGAATTGAGTGACTTCGCTGCCGACCGCCTCGACCACGCCGGCGCCTTCGGCACCCAGGCCCGAGGGCAAGGATGGCGGTGCATACAGGCCGCTGCGGAAGTAGGTGTCGATGAAATTCAGGCCGATGGCCTTGTTGCTGACGCGAACTTGTTGCGGACCCGGTGCTGGCGGTTGGTAGTCTACATACTCGAGTACTTCGGGGCCGCCATGGGCACGGAACTGGATACGTTTGGCCATCTGCAATCTCCTTGGGGCTTTTCGCGAAAGGTCCCTATCGGACTCCTAAGCTTGACCTTCGTCAACTGCGGTGGGGCAAGTTGCGGTGTTATGCTACGCGCCCATTTGCGTCGGCTTCACGTTCCGTTCGAAGCGCCGCGTAGCTTTGCCCGATTCAAGGTGATGCCATGAATACTCGCACCGAGGCCGTAAAAGCTTACCTGCTTGACCTGCAAGACCGTATTTGCGCTGCTCTGGAAGCCGAAGACGCTGGCACTCGCTTCGTCGAAGACGCCTGGACCCGGCCTGCCGGTGGTGGTGGTCGCACCCGGGTGATCGAGAACGGTCAGGTCATTGAAAAAGGCGGTGTCAATTTTTCTCATGTGTTCGGCAGCGGGCTACCGCCATCTGCCAGTGCCCATCGGCCAGAACTGGCCGGGCGCGGTTTTGAAGCCCTTGGTATATCGCTGGTGATTCACCCGCACAACCCTCATGTGCCAACTTCCCACGCCAATGTGCGATTTTTCATCGCCGAGAAAGAGGGCGAAGAGCCGGTCTGGTGGTTCGGCGGCGGCTTCGACCTGACTCCGTATTACGGCAACGAAGAAGACTGCGTGCACTGGCACCGGGTCGCCGAGCAGGCTTGCGCGCCATTCGGGCCGGACGTTTACTCGCGTTACAAGGCTTGGTGCGACAGCTATTTTTACATCAAGCATCGCCACGAGCCGCGGGGCATTGGCGGCCTGTTTTTCGATGACCTGAACGAGTGGGACTTCGACACCAGCTTCGCCTTCATGCGCGCTATTGGTGACGCCTACATCGAGGCGTACCTGCCGATCGTCCAGCGCCGCAAGGCCGAGGCGTACACCGAGAAACAGCGGGAATTCCAGGAGTATCGCCGGGGTCGCTATGTCGAGTTCAACCTGGTGTATGACCGTGGCACGCTGTTCGGCCTGCAATCGGGCGGGCGTACCGAGTCGATCCTGATGTCGCTGCCACCGCAAGTGCGCTGGGGTTACGATTGGAAAGCCGAGCCTGGCAGCGAAGAAGCGCGTCTGACCGAATACTTTCTGCAGGACCGTGATTGGCTGGCCAAGGGCTGACAGTTTTACACCGTCAGGACCAACGCCAAGATCGCAGCCTCCGGCAGCTCCTACAAATGAGGAATGTGTTTGATGGACCGTTACGTCGTATTCGGTAACCCGATTGGCCACAGCAAATCGCCGCTGATCCACCGCCTGTTTGCCGAGCAGACCGCTCAGCGGCTGGACTACAGCACCTTGCTGGCGCCGCTCGACGACTTTTCCGGCTGCGCTCAGGCGTTTTTCCTTGAGGGCCTGGGCGCCAACGTCACAGTGCCATTCAAGGAAGAAGCCTATCGCCTGGCCAACAGCCTGACGCCACGGGCGCAGCGGGCCGGCGCGGTCAACACCTTGAGCAAACTCGCCGACGGCAGCCTGCTGGGGGATAACACCGACGGTGCCGGGCTGGTGCGGGATCTGACGGTCAATGCCGGATTCAGCCTGCGGGGCAAACGCATTTTGCTGCTGGGTGCTGGCGGCGCGGTGCGCGGTGCGCTGGAGCCGTTACTGGCCGAGCAGCCATCGTCGGTGATCATCGCCAACCGTACGGTGGAAAAAGCCGAATTGCTGGCTGAGTTGTTCGCCGATCTCGGTCCGGTGTCCGCCAGCGGTTTTGACTGGCTGCAAGAGCCGGTGGACCTGATCATCAACGCTACATCTGCCAGCCTGTCAGGCGATGTACCACCGATTGCCAGCAGCCTGATCGAGCCGGGCAAGACCTTTTGCTACGACATGATGTACAGCAAGGAACCGACCTCGTTCTGCCATTGGGCCAGTGAGCATGGCGCGGCGGTAGCAATGGATGGCTTGGGGATGTTGGCGGAACAAGCAGCCGAAGCGTTCTATCTATGGCGTGGCGTGCGCCCGGATACTGCGCCGGTGCTGGCGGAATTGCGCAGGCAGTTGGCGTTGTAACTGGCGGCGCGGGCTTTTGTGTTCAGTCTTCAAACCGAATCGGGCATTTCTCCGCCCCTTCCAGCTTCCTCAGCTCTTCCACCACCTGCGGCCGTGCTCGCCGCAGGGTCAGGCTACGGTCCTGCCGCAGCAACCGCCGTGCTTCCTGATGGAGCATTTCCACCCCGGAATAGTCGATGAAGTTGATCTGCTGCGCATCGATCACCACCCGTGAGCCGTGGAGACTTTGCAGGCGTACTTGCAGGTAGTGGCTGGCGCCGAAGAAGATCGAGCCGCCGACCCGCAGAATGTCTTCGTCGCCGTCGCGCCACTGCTGCACTCGCGGTTGCGAAGTGCGTTTGAGGTAGAAGAACAGCGACACCAGTACCCCGGCGTAGATCGCGGTCTGTAACTCCAGCAACAGGGTTGCGACGCAGGTCAGCGCCATGACCGCGAACTCAGAGCGGCTGACCCGGAACAACGACCGAATACCGCGATGATCCACCAACCCCCAACTGATCAGCAAAATGCTCCCGGCCATGCTCGGGATTGGGATATGCGCGATCAACGACGCGCCGGTCACGGCGAACAACGCCACCCATAACGCGGAAAATACCCCGGCCAACGGCGAGCAAGCGCCGGCTTCGTAGCTCAGACCCGAGCGGGTGAAAGAGCCGGCCGACAGAGAACCCGAGAAGAGCCCTCCAACGATATTGGACAAGCCCTGAGCGCGAACTTCCTGATTGGCGTCGAGAAGTTGCTGCGAACGGGCGGACAACGAGCGGGCGATCGACAGGCTGGTGACCAGGCCGAGCATCCCCACCGCTACGGCGCTGGGCAGCAGGCGCAGCACCAGATCAAGATCCAGCGGCAGCGGGCTGAAGGGCGGTAGTTTGCCGACGAACGAGCTCACTAGCTTCACATGACCAAACATCGCCGGCCACAGCCAGACCACCAGGGCGCTCAAGGCCAACGTGATCAGCAATGTCGGCCAGCGCGGCAGCAGGAGTTTGAGAACGATGCCCAACACCAAGGTGCTAATGCCCAGAACCAATGACGGTCGGTCCAGAGCGCCAATATGGCTGATCAGCGACATCAGACCGTTCAGAGCAGTGGCCTGATTCGCAAGATCGAGCCCCAGCAGGTTGGGTAATTGCCCAAGGGCGATGACCACCGCGGCGCCAAGGGTGAAGCCCAGTACCACCGAGTGGGAGACGAAATTTACCAGCGCGCCGAAGCGCAGCATGCCCAGCAGCCACTGGAAAGCCCCGGCAAGGAACGTTAGCAACAGGATCAGGGTGATGTAGTCCTGCGAACCGGGTACGGCCAATGGACTGACGCTGGCATACAGCACAATGGAAATCGCCGCCGTCGGGCCGCAGATCAGATGCCAGGACGAGCCCCACAGGCAGGCGATCAGCACCGGAATGATTGCCGCGTACAAGCCATACTCGGGCGGCAGGCCGGCGATCAGCGCATAGGCGATGGATTGCGGTAGCGCCAGAATCGCTCCGCTCAGGCCGACAATCACGTCGCGGCCGACGCTGGCGCGGGTTTGCCGTGGCATCCAGCTCAGGAAGGGGAAGAGTTTATGGCGGTTGAGCCAGGCCATGGGTCCTCTCGGTCGGGATATGCAAAAAGCGTAAGGGTGAAGTTTCAAAGGGCTGGATGCAAGGTTGGGTTTGATCGTTCCCACGCGCAGCAGAAGGAATGCCGCTAAGGACGCTCCGCGTCCGCTCTGGATGTGACGCGCAGCATCACGGGATGCATTCCCACGCAGAGCGTGGGAACGATCACCTCGCCATCACTCAAAGCTTCGCCTTCACCGCCACCAACGCATCCTTCCCATCGACGGTCTTCACCCCATCCAGCCACTTGTCCAGCACTGCGGGGTTGGCCTTGATCCAGGCTTTGGCGGCGTCGGCGTTGCTGACTTTCTTGTTCACCACCTCGGCCATGATGCTGTTCTCCATTTCCTGGGTGAAACTCAGATTGGTCAGCAGTTTGCCGACGTTCGGGCAGGCCTGTGCATAACCTTTGCGGGTCAGGGTGTAGACGCTGCCGGTGTCGCCGAAGTACTTCTCGCCGCCTTTCAGATAGTGCATTTTCAATTGCACGTTCATCGGGTGTGGGGTCCAGCCGAGGAAGGTCACGAATTTCTGTTTCTTAACTGCGCGGGACACTTCGGCCAGCATTGCTTGCTCGCTGGATTCGATCAGCTTCCACTGACCCAGCTCGAAGTCGTTTTTCTTGATGATGTCCTGCAACGAGATGTTCGCTGGCGCGCCGGAGCCGATGCCGTAGATCTTCTTGTCGACTTTTTCAGGGAATTGGTCGGCATATTTATTCAGGTCGGCAAAATTATGCACACCCGCGTCCCAGACGTAATCCGGCACTGCCAGCGTGAATTCGGTGCCGTCCAGGTTCTTCGCCAGTTGGGTGACGTCACCATTGGCCACGAACTTGTCGTAGAAGCCCTGCTGCGCCGGCATCCAGTTACCCATGAAGACATCTACCTGGCCGTCCTTGAGCCCGCCAAAGGTAATCGGCACCGCCAGCGTGTCGACCTTGGCCTTGTAGCCCATGCCATCTAACAGAAAACCGGTGATGGCGTTGGTCGCGGCGATGTCGCTCCAGCCCGGGTCGGCCATTTTCACCGTGTCGCAGCTCTGCTCGGCGTAGGCCGAAACACTGCTCAGGGCCAATAGCCCCGCGCTCAGTACTGTGGATAACCGTTGCATGCTCTTCCCCTTACGTTATTGGTTTTGGCAGGGTTGTGGATAACGAGCCTTGCGCTCCAGATCGTCGAGGTCGATGTGGTTGCGCATGTATTGCTGACTGGCGTCGACCAGCGGCTGGTGATCCCAGCTCTTCAGCTTCCCGGTGGTCAGCGCCTGGGCGACAAAGCGCCGGCGTCGCTGGCTGGCGAGCACCTGTTGGTGAATCGCCGGGATATCCCATTTCGCCCGCGCTTCGGCGAGAAAATCGTCGAACAGTTGCCGATGTTGCGGCGAATGGCTGAGTTCTTCCTGTTCACGCGGGTCGTTGTGTACGTCGAAGAGAAGGCAGGGGTCGTCTTCGCTGTAGATGAATTTCCAGGCACCGCGGCGAATCATCATCAGCGGGCTGATGGTGCCTTCGGCCATGTACTCGCCAAAGACTTCGTCGTGGCCGGCCTGGCCCAACAAGTGCGGGACCAGTGAGCGGCCGTCCAGTGGCAGACCGGGTTCCAGCTCACCACCGGCCAGCTCCACCAGGGTCGGGAGCAAATCGGCGGTGGACACCGCAGCGCGGACCCGTCCTGCGCCGAATTGCCCCGGAGCACTGACCAGCAGCGGCACGCGGGCAGCCATTTCGAACCAGTGCATTTTGTACCAGAGCCCGCGCTCGCCGAGCATGTCGCCGTGGTCGCCGGAGAACACAATGATGGTGTCGTCGATTAGCCCGGTTTCCTCAAGCGTTTGCAGGAGTTTGCCGACGTTGCTGTCGATATAGCTGCATGCGCCAAAATAGGCACGGCGCGCGTCGCGGATTTTATCCACAGGCAGCGGCTTGTCCCACAAGTCGTAGACCTTGAGTAGACGCTGGGAATGCGGATCGAGACGGGTCTGCTCCGGCGTCTGCGGCAGTGGAATGTCTTCGTCGCGGTACAGGTCCCAAAACGCTTTGGGAATGGTGTACGGGTCGTGGGGGTGAGTCATCGAAACGGTCAGGCAGAACGGCTGATCGCCATCCTCGCGGATATGGTCGAACAGGTACTGCTGAGCCTTGAACACCACCTCTTCATCGAAATCCAGCTGATTGGTACGCACACATGGCCCGGCTTGCAGCACCGAGGACATGTTGTGATACCAGCTCGGGCGTACATCCGGCTCGTCCCAGTTCACCGACCAGCCGTAGTCGGCCGGGTAGATGTCGCTGGTCAGGCGTTCTTCGTAACCGTGCAGTTGATCCGGGCCGCAAAAGTGCATCTTGCCCGACAGCGCCGTGCGGTAACCGAGGCGACGCAGGTAGTGGGCATAAGTCGGCACATCGGCGGGGAAATCGGCCGCGTTGTCGTAGGCGCCGATCTTGCTCGGTAACTGTCCGCTGACCAGGGTAAAGCGCGAAGGCGCACAGAGCGGGCTGTTGCAGTAGGCGGCGTCGAACACCACGCCTTGCGCGGCGAGGCGGCTCAAATTGGGCAATTTGATGGGCGATGGGCCGTAGAATGGCAACATTGGCGCGGCCATTTGATCGGCCATGATGAAAAGAATGTTCTTGCGCTTCATGTGATCGCGGCATTCCATAGTGAATATTTATGCGAAAGTGCTGTGATCGAGAATGGAGCCCACGCACTTGGTGGTAAAGCCCATGCACGGCAATGACTAGGATAAGTACAGCTTATGTATGACGCTCTTGGCGATTTGTCCCTGGACCTGTTTCGCGCCTTCGAAGCCGCGGCCCGCCACCGCAGCTTTACCGCAGCGGCGGTGGAGCTCGGCACGACCCAGCCGGCCGTGAGCCAGCAGATCAAGCGGCTCGAGGAGCAACTGGGCACGCGCCTGTTCGACCGGATCTATCGCGGCATTGAACTGACCGAGGCCGGAACGATTCTGTTCGAACAGGTGCAGGCCGGATTGCAAAGCATTGACGCCGGCTTGAGCGCGATCAGCGCCCAGCATCAGCATGAGGTGTTACAGGTCGCGACTGACTTTGCCTTCGCCGCCTACTGGCTGATGCCGCGCCTGCAGCGCTTCCATGAAGCCAACCCGCAGGTCGACGTCAGCCTGGTCACCAGCGAGCGCAGTCATAACATGCTGCGCACGGATATCGATGTCGCCGTTTTGTTTGGCGATGGGCGATTCAAACAGGGTGAAAGCCATTGGCTGTTCAGCGAAGAAGTGTTTCCGGTGTGCAGCCCGCAGTTGCTCGAGGATCGCTCGACGCCCTTGCCTGCTCATTCGCTACTGGAGTTTCCACTGCTGCATCTGCGCGGTGAAAACAGCAGCCATTGGTTCGACTGGAGTGGCGTGTTTCGCGAGTTGGGCATTGCTTCAGCGCCTGCCCCGGGACCATTGCGCTTCGACAACTACACACTGTTGATCCAGGCGGCGATTGCCGGCCAAGGCGTGGCCATCGGTTGGCGCCACCTTGTGGATAACTTGTTGGAGCAGGGCTGGCTCTGTCGGCCGATAGCCGAAACGGCGATCTCACGTTTCGGCTATTACGTGGTTTTGCCCCAGCGCAAACGCCGCGGGCCGCTGATCCAGACGTTCGTCGATTGGTTGATGGCCGAGCAGGCCAGCAGTGCCGAATCGCTGACGGGTGTGGCCCTGCCGTCTATTGCGGTTTAGCGTCTGTCGCTACGAAACACACGTGCTCGCGGATGTGCAGATTCAGGCGCAGCTCATCGGCAATCCCGACTGCGACGCGGTTGAGCCGCTCAAGCACTGGGGCCAGCCCCGGCTCAAGGTGGCTGCTGACCCGGCTGAAATGTTCGATGGTCAGTCCGGCCACACCTCGCGGCGCGTTCACCAGCGTCCAGTGCAAGGTGCTGGCCTGCAGGGCTTCGAGGATTTCTTCGGCGGCGTGGTGTTGTAGGGGATCCCCCTCTTCCGGGTCATCCAGCACCGCAAAGCCCCCCACTAGAAACAACCGATGGATGCCCATTGCCTGCATTCCGACGATCAACGCATCGACGGCGCGGACCTGCTCTACCGGGTCGGGCGTCGTGGTTTTTTCGACGTGTTCATGACTCATCGGCAGTCCCGGTGCATCCAGCAGGCAGATCACTGCCGAACAGCCGGCGACGCTTTGCTTGACCCGTTCGGCATCGAACAGATTTCCGGTTTTGGTGCGCAAACCCGGGCGCGGTGCCAGAGCCGTCAGGTCATCGAGAATGGCGATGACTTCATGTTGGCGCCGCAGCATCTCAGCCATCAGCGCACTGCCGAGGCTACTCATGGCACCATAGAGCACCAGTTTGACCACCGGGGTTTCGGCGTTTTTCATGGCTGAACTTCCTTCTTTCCCACAAGTATAGGTGCTGACCTGTGGGCAACCGGAGGGGTTCGACATTGTCGCGAGGGTTTCAGATGCAACGAATCAAGGGCTACCACGCCCATGTCTATTTCGACGCCAACACTATCGATCAGGCCCGAGCCCTGTGTGAGCAGGCTGCGCAGTTATTTCCGCTGAAGATGGGGCGTGTGCATGAACGGCCAGTCGGCCCGCACCCGGACTGGAGCTGCCAGTTGGCCTTCGCCCCTGAGTATTTCGGCGACGTCCTGCCGTGGCTGGCGCTTAATCGCAAAGGCCTGGTGGTGTTTGTGCACCCCGATACCGGGGATAACCTGGCGGACCATGCCGAGCATGCCATTTGGATGGGGGCGGTAAGGCCGCTGGATTTGTCTATTTTTTGAGCAGTGCGATCGTTCCCACGCTCTGCGTGGGAATGCTTCAACGGACGCTCCGCGTCCGCTTCGACTGTGACGCGGAGCGTCACGGGCTGCATTCCCACGCGGAGCGTGGGAACGATCATTGGGGCGGGGGCGTCGGAGATTTCCTTCAACTTCTAGCGCCATGCATGAACTTGTGGAGCCTTGGATCGGGCACTAATCTGCGTCCGTCACCGCAAAATCGGTGACACGGACGTGCAAGTCCGGCTCGGTTCACAATCGGTTATGGCTATTCATCGAGCATTTTTTTATGCTCGCGAATCGTTATGGCGGCTGTGTGTGGGAGGCCTTTGGGTCTGCCGGGTTCCGAGACCGGTCTTGCACACCTATACACAGCCGCCACCTCTTTCGAAGCAAGCGAAACGGTGTCGGCTCCTTAATCTCGGAATCACATCATGTTCAAACCAACACCGAATCCCCCCGAAACCCTAAGCACCTCCCCCTACGAATCCCTCGATTCGACCAAACTCAACGACGCCGCCGAGCGCGCTCTTGATCATCACTTGGGCTCTAAACCTGACACCCAGCGCTTCGTCGGCACCCGCCCCGGCACACTGTTTATGGTGTCACCCGAAGCCAACACCGAAACCCTGTTGACCAACGCTTACGAGACACTCGCCTCGGTCAACGCCATGGCCTGCGATCTGGCCTTTGACCTCGAAGGCTCGCGTCGACATGTGGCGTTGGCCATCCAGCAGATGGTCGAGTTGGGCCAACTGCTGGTGAACCGGGCGCTGGACCTCGAAAACCCGGTGCACTGACGCGCGGGTCTTTGTGATCGTGTGATCGTTCCCACGCTCTGCGTGGGAATGCAGCCCGTGACGCTCTGCGTCACATTCGAGAGCGGACGCAGAGCGTCCAGTGAGGCCTCCCCACGCGGGAGCGTGGGTACGATCCTTGAGTCAATACAACACCCCTTCCAGAATTTCATAAACGATCCCGGTACCCACGGCGATCAGCACCACATCGGCCCCCATGCGCCGCCATTCATAACCGGGGTAATACGGCAGGTGGGACAGCGCGCGATCGTCCAGGCGTTCGCCGTAGTAGCCGTGAGGCAACGGCTGGCCCCGGACCAGATAGATGCCGTGTGGCGGTGGTGCGCCGCGGACAAACCACCCGTGGTTTTCACGAATGACCTGGCGGACCGGGCCGAAGTCCCGAGGTGGACCTGCGCGATGATTGTCGTCACGGTTGTAGCCGCGATGATCATAGTCTCGGTGTTCGTGTTGCCAGCCGCCGTGGTCATGATCGTCGCGCTCGTCGGCCATCACATGCACAAGCGGGCTGACGCTCAGCATCAGCACGCCCAGGCTGGCAATCAGACGTTTCGGCATTTTCATCAGGTCTTCCTCACAGCACGAACAGCAAAAAGGGGTTCAGAACCCGGTTCTGAACCCCTCGGTCTTGCTATTTAGTCTGTGGCTTAAGGCTTTGATTCCTCTGTATCAGGAACTTTACCTTCAGCTGACGCGGGCTTTACGCACGCCTTCGGACAGTGCTGAACACAGGCTGAGGACACCGCTGACGGCCTGCTCGGAAGTTGTGGCATTGGCGATCTGGTCGATCAGCGCCGAACCCACCACAACACCGTCAGCCAAGCGAGCGATGGCTGCAGCCTGTTCTGGCGTGCGGATGCCGAAACCGATGCTGATCGGCAGATCGGTATGACGGCGCAACCGCGCAACGGCTTCTTCGACGTGCTCCAGAGTCGCGGAACCTGCACCGGTCACACCGGCCACCGAAACGTAGTAAACGAAGCCGGAACTGCCGTTGAGAACAGTCGGCAGACGCGCATCGTCGGTGGTCGGCGTGGTCAGGCGGATAAAGTCCAGGCCAGCGGCCTGGGCCGGGTCGCAGAGTTCGCCGTTATGCTCCGGTGGCAGGTCGACGACGATCAAACCATCGACACCCGCCTCTTTCGCCTCAGCGATAAAGCGCGGCACGCCGTAGTGGTGGATCGGGTTGAAGTAACCCATCAGCACCAGCGGAGTGTCGCTGTTGCCGGAGCGGAACTCGCGGACCATTTGCAGGGTTTTGGCCAGGTTCTGATGGGCCCCCAGCGCACGGATGTTGGCCAGTTGAATCGCCGGGCCATCGGCCATTGGATCGGTGAAGGGCATGCCCAGCTCGATCACGTCGGCGCCGGCGCCCGGCAAGCCTTTGAGGATCGCCAGGGACGTGTCATAGCCCGGATCGCCGGCGGTGATGAAGGTCACCAGGGCGGCGCGGTTCTGTTCTTTGAGTTCGGCAAAGCGTGTTTGCAGGCGGCTCATTAGTGTTTCTCCTGCTGGGACTGTTCCATGTGGTGCATCACGGTTTGCATGTCTTTGTCGCCACGGCCGGAGAGGTTGACCACCATCAGGTGATCTTTGGGCAGGGTTGGCGCGCGTTTGAACACTTCAGCCAGGGCGTGGGCGCTTTCCAGCGCCGGGATGATGCCTTCCAGACGGCAGCATTTGTGGAATGCGTCGAGAGCTTCGTGATCGGTGATCGAGGTGTATTCGACGCGGCCGATGTCATGCAACCAGGCGTGTTCAGGGCCGATACCAGGGTAGTCCAGGCCGGCGGAAATCGAGTGGGCGTCGATGATCTGGCCGTCGTCGTCCTGCAGCAGGAAGGTCCGGTTGCCGTGCAGCACGCCCGGCAGACCGCCGTTCAGGCTGGCGGCGTGTTTGCCGGTTTCGATGCCGTGACCGGCAGCTTCGACACCGATGATTTTCACACTGGTGTCATCGAGGAACGGGTGGAACAGGCCCATGGCGTTGGAACCGCCGCCGATGCAGGCCACCAGGCTATCGGGCAGACGGCCTTCTTGTGCCTGGAGCTGGTCGCGGGTTTCCTTGCCTATGACGGCCTGGAAGTCGCGAACCATCGCTGGGTATGGGTGCGGACCGGCCACAGTACCGATCAGGTAGAACGTACTGTCGACGTTGGTCACCCAGTCACGCAGAGCTTCGTTCATCGCGTCTTTGAGGGTACCAGTGCCGGCGACCACCGGGATCACTTCGGCACCCAGTAATTTCATGCGGAATACGTTGGCTTGCTGGCGTTCGATGTCGGTGGTGCCCATGTAGATCACGCAATCGAGGCCAAAGCGTGCGGCCACGGTGGCAGTAGCCACGCCGTGCATGCCGGCGCCGGTTTCGGCGATGATGCGTTTCTTGCCCATGCGCCGGGCCAGGAGGATCTGGCCGATGCAGTTGTTGATCTTGTGCGCGCCGGTGTGGTTGAGCTCTTCACGCTTGAGGTAGATCTTGGCGCCGCCGCAGAATTCGGTCAGGCGCTCGGCGTAATACAGTGGGCTTGGACGGCCGACGTAATCGCGCTGGAAGTAGGCCAGTTCTTCGATAAATGCTGGATCTTCCTTGGCTGCTTCGTATTCGCGGGCCAGGTCGAGGATCAACGGCATCAGGGTTTCGGCCACGTAGCGGCCGCCGAACGCGCCAAACAGGCCGTTGGCATCGGGGCCGCTGCGCAGATTGGATGGGGTCGTAGTCTGGGTCATGGGGCGCTCCATCGAATGGGTGGAAGAACAATGGCGTTCACTCTACCCCTGACGATCCGGGCTGAAAACCGATAAGATCGCCGAAACCTGTCAGGAAAACTCACAGATCACATGAGCCATGACCTTCCCCCGTTGAACGCCCTGCGCGCCTTCGAAGCGACTGCCCGATTGAACAGCGTTAGTCAGGCTGCCGACCAGCTGCACGTTACCCACGGCGCCGTTAGCCGGCAATTGAAGGTGCTCGAAGAGCATCTCGGCGTGAGCCTTTTTATCAAGGATGGGCGCGGCCTTAAACTCACAGATGCCGGTATGCGATTGCGTGACGCCAGCAGCGACGCCTTCGAGCGCCTGCGCACGGTTTGTGCCGAGTTGACTCAAGGCGGTGCTGACGCGCCGTTCGTACTTGGTTGTTCGGGTAGTTTGCTGGCGCGCTGGTTCATTCCGCGTCTGGGGCGATTGAATGCCGATTTGCCGGACCTGCGTTTGCATCTGTCGGCCGGTGAAGGCGATCTCGATCCACGACGGCCGGGGCTGGACGCCTTGCTGGTGTTCGCCGAGCCGCCGTGGCCGGCGGATATGCAAGTGTATACGCTTGCGAGCGAACGCATCGGCCCAGTAATGAGCCCGCTTTTCGCCGGTTATGAGCAGTTACGTCAAGCACCGGCCGAAGCGTTGCAGCGTGAGGCGTTACTGCACACCACTTCCCGCCCGCAAGCCTGGCCCAATTGGGCACGACAAAGCGGCATCGACGTAAAAACGTTGAAGTTCGGTCAGGGGTTCGAGCATTTGTATTATTTGCTGGAAGCCGCGGTGGCAGGCCTTGGGGTGGCGATTGCCCCTGAGCCGTTAGTGGCCGAGGACGTACGAGCCGGTCGCCTGGTTGCGCCGTGGGGCTTTTGTGAAACCCAGGCACAACTGGCGTTGTGGTTACCCAAGCGCGCCGCGGACGGGCGCGCTCGGCAGTTGGCGCAATGGCTCAAGCATGAGCTGCGCCAACCGACTTGAGCAGGCTCTCGATCTCGGCTTCGATGCTGTGCAATGAGGTTTTACGTAATAAGGTGGTGGTCATGATGACGCTCCTGCATTGATGATCAGTGGCGTGTGTTGTTTGGGACTTCAGGGGGGGGAAAGAGCAGTAAATCTGAACGTTCTCGTGGGAACGGCCTGCAGAAGAAATAAGAAAAATCACTGCTAGGCTGTATTTCACACCCTAAGGAGAACGCCATGAGTGACCATCACACCTACAAGAAAGTCGAACTGGTTGGCTCTTCCCTCAACAGCATTGAAGACGCCATCAACAACGCTCTGGCTCAGGCCAGTAAAAGCATCAAATTCATGGAATGGTTCGAAGTGATCGAAACCCGTGGGCATATCAAGGACGGCAAGGCAGCACACTTCCAGGTCACTCTCAAAGTCGGATTCCGGATTGCCAGTAGCTGAGATTGAGCTAGGCTTCTGAGCCTGTGCGCTGGCCGATTGCCATAGTGAATGGCAAAGCGCCACAGACGTGAGCGCGTCAGCGTCGAACGTTGACGCCTCTTTTTGATCCGACCAGGGAATGTGACCGATGAAGAAATTTATTTTGGCGATAGGTCTGCTGAGCATTGCGGGGACAGCCCTTGCTGCAGGCAAATCGTGCGAAACACTGAAAGGCGAGATTGCGGCGAAACTCGATGCCAGGCACGTTTCTGGCTATTCGCTGGACATCGTTGATAAAGGCGCTGCGGCTGGTGGGAAAGTGGTCGGTAAGTGCGAAAGCGGCAGCAAGGTCATCGTCTACAAGAAGTAGGATTGTTCCCCCCCTTGTAGATGGAAAAGCCGACGCGGTTGCGTCGGCTTTTTTTATTGATTCGCCCCGAATCCTGTTCTCGGCGCTCCATTTGATCCGGTTCAGCCTTTCATGACCTGCGCCAACAATTCGTAGGAATGCAGTCGATCGGCATGCTCGTACAAATCACAGGTGAAAATCAGCTCATCGGCACCTGTCTGTTCGATCAGCACTTCCAGTTTCGCGCGGATTTTCTCCGGGCTACCGACCATCGCCAGACCAAGGAAGCTCGCCACCGCTTCTTTCTCATGGGGCAACCACAGGCCGTCCATGGTTTTCACGGGTGCGCGCTGCACCAGACTTTGGCCGCGCATCAGGGCCAGAATCCGTTGATAGACCGAGGTCGCCAGGTAATCGGCCTGCTCGTCGGTATCCGCGGCCACCAGCGGCACGCCGAGCATCACGTAAGGCTTGTCGAGCACTGCCGAAGGCTTGAAGTGATTACGGTAGACGCGAATGGCTTCGTGCATATAGCGCGGTGCGAAATGCGAGGCGAAGGCGTAGGGCAAACCGCGCTCCCCGGCCAGTTGCGCACTGAACAGACTTGAACCCAGCAGCCAGACCGGCACGTGGGTGCCGGTGCCCGGAACGGCGATCACTTTTTGATCAGGTGTGCGCGGGCCGAGGTATCTCATCAGTTCGGCCACATCTTCGGGGAAGTCGTCGGCGCTGCCGGAACGTTCACGGCGCAGGGCACGGGCGGTCATCTGGTCGGAACCGGGTGCGCGGCCCAAGCCGAGGTCGATCCGGCCCGGATACAGGCTTTCCAGGGTTCCGAACTGCTCGGCGATCACCAATGGGGCGTGATTGGGCAGCATCACACCGCCGGAGCCCACGCGAATGGTCGAGGTACCGCCGGCCAGATAACCGAGCAGCACGGAAGTCGCGGAGCTGGCGATACCGTCCATATTGTGGTGTTCGGCGACCCAGAAACGGTTGTAGCCGAATTTCTCGACGTGTTGCGCCAGGTCCAGCGAGTTGCGCAGCGATTGCGCCGGGCTGCCATCCGCGCGGACCGGAACCAGGTCGAGGGTCGAGAACTTGATGTCAGACAGTCGTTTCATAAGCCTGCTTCTCCGTTGGGTGTGCAGGCTTTTGTCACGAGCCAAAACCTGCCGATTTCTATAAGCGTGTTCTATGCAATGTGGGCATATACCCGAGATTCAATAGCAGAGCTGATTTTGCCTGCCAGATAAGCGGTTTGATCCGACAAGGTGAACTCTGCCAGACCTTCTATTCTCAGAACCCTAGTAACGGAAAACCATGAAGGCGCGATCCTTCGCGCTGGATCTTGAGGAGGCACAGATGAGTATCAAAAAGAAAGCATCGGCTCATTGGGTCGGTGATCTGAAGACTGGGCTTGGCTCCATCTCGACCGAAACCGGGGCTCTGAGAAATGCACCTTATGGCTTCAAGGCACGCTTCGAAGGCGGCCCGGGCACCAACCCGGAAGAGCTGATCGGTGCAGCTCATGCGGGTTGTTTCTCCATGGCCTTTTCGATGATTCTCGGCGAGGCCAACCTCAAAGCCACCAGCATTGATACCAATGCCGAGGTGACGCTGGATCAGGTGGACGGTGGCTTTGCAATTACCGCCGTGCATCTGACGCTCAAGGCGAAAATCCCAGGCGCCAGTCAGCAGCAATTCGACGAGCTGAGCAAAAAAGCCAAAGAAGGTTGCCCGGTGTCGAAGGTGTTGAATGCCAGGATCACGCTTGATGGGACGTTGTTAGACTGATCCAGAAGTCTGGTGTGACGTAAAAGATCGCAGCCTCTGGGCAGCTCCTGTAGGTGCTGCCCAGAGGCTGCGATCTTTTTGGGTGTCCCCCCGGATTTGAGCCAAATCAGAACTCGGTTTGCGAAACTGTGGTCGAATGAGTGCGTGCGGCTTCTGCGTATGACAGTGCGCGCCGCATCAAGGGAGTTTTGACCATGAAACGTTTTGCTTTGGCGATTATCTGTTGCGCGCTGACCACCTCGGCCCTGGCGGCAACGAAGTCTTGTGAAGAGCTCAAGGCCGAGATCGAAGCAAAGATTCAGGCCAACAACGTGGCGTCCTACACGTTGGAGATCGTGAGTAATGACGAGGTGCATGATCAGAATATGGTGGTCGGCACCTGCGAAAACGGCACCAGGAAAATCATCTATCAGAAGAACGACCGTTAAGCCCTGTTACGGTACGCAATTGACCATCCGATCTTCTGCCACGATCTCGCCTTTGGCGTTATACAGCCGGGCGCTGGCGTCGAAGGACAGCGAGCGGGCTTCCAGTCGGTAACGCTGGCCCGCCTCGAAGTGGTCGTAGCGCACTGTCAGGTAACAGAGGCGCACCCGCGGTTGTATCATCATGCCTAATTTACCTGCAAATGTTTCGAAATCGAAGCGCACTACCAGTTCATGGCTGCCGGGTGTGACCTGAAAAAAACGCCCGTCGCTCAACCGCTGGTGATCCAGACGCTCGGCCAATATCACCCTGGCGCCGGGGGTCGGGGTGGCGAGGTCGATCCAGGCTTGTTGCGGATCGACACTCGGTAAAGGGCTGGTGCAGGCACTGAGAGTGGTCAGGGCGAGTAAAAGCAAAGACTGGCGCATGATGTCGGCGATTGAGATCAAGATACATTTAGCATAGCTCCGATCAGCTTCGTTGACAGCCTCTGGGGTGTCCTTGACCTACTACCCTCATCTGCTGGTCATAGAGCTTGGCCCATGGCCGGAAGCCGATGTTCCCGGCGTGCAGTTGATAACGTTGACCGGCGTTGAAGTCATTGAATTTCACACTCAACTGACAGTCGCGCCAAAGCCGTTCGGTGTCCGGACCGATATTGGTCGGCTCTACCGAGAATTGGTAACGAACAGTCAACTCATGGCTACCGGGCTGAACTTCGAAATAGCGCTTGTCGGTTGAGGTTTTTCCGTCGACTTTCAGCGCTTGCAGCGTCGTGTCCTGATGCGCTTTGAGATCGATCCAGGCTTGCGCCGGATCAGGGGTGGGCAGACCAGCACAGCCAGCTAACATCAGCAGGCCACCCATCAGCATTAACACGCGCATAGCGAAGCTCCAGGAAGGCGAGATAGTCTTGCAGCAGACATTCACGGGATGGTTCGATTTGGATAGGCAGCAGCGTATGAGCCATGGGGTACTCGACCGTCTTTTATGGCTTTTGTTTCCAGGGTTGTTGCTTTTGCTGCTGAACGGTTGTTCCAGCGTCAGTTATTACAGTCAATTGGCCAGCGGTCAGTGGCAGCTACTGCAGGCCCGCGAGCCTGTGGCCAAGGTGATTGCCGACCCTGCTCGTGACCCGAAGCTGCGCGAGCGTCTGGCCCAATCGCAGAAAGCCCGCGACTTCGCCAGTGAGCACTTGCACCTGCCCAATAACAAAAGCTATCGCCTGTACGCCGATATCGGCCGGCCTTATGTGGTGTGGAACGTGTTCGCCACGGCCGAGTTTTCCCTGACGCCGCAACATCATTGTTTCCCGATTGCCGGTTGTGTCGCCTATCGCGGTTATTACAGCCAGGGCGCGGCGCGAGGTGAGGCGGCGTTGCAACGCCAGCAAGGCATGGATGTGTCGATCAGCGGCGTCGAGGCCTATTCGACCCTGGGCTGGTTCAACGATCCGATTATCAATTCGATGATGGGTTGGGGTGATGAGCGACTGGCGACGCTGATCTTCCATGAGTTGGCGCACCAGCGTTTTTATGTGAAGGACGACACCGAGTTCAACG
This sequence comes from Pseudomonas sp. GW821-FHT01E05, assembly GCF_059422425.1. NCBI lineage: Bacteria > Pseudomonadati > Pseudomonadota > Gammaproteobacteria > Pseudomonadales > Pseudomonadaceae > Pseudomonas > Pseudomonas sp. GW821-FHT01E05. Next base: position 72,118 of record NZ_JBWKWW010000001.1, on the reverse strand, counting down.
AGTCTTTCGCCAACTTCGTCGAGCAGGAAGGCACTCGCCAGTGGCGTGCGGCCCGCGGGTTGCCGCCAGCCAGCGAGGCTGATGTGCAGCAGCGGGATCAGTTTATCCAGCTGCTTCTGGACACCCGCACACGGCTTGAGCGGCTGTATGCATCAGCGCTGCCGACCACGCAGATGCGCCAGCGCAAAGCTGAGGAGTTCGAGCGGTTGCGCCGCGACTATCGACAACTGCGTGACAGCCAATGGGCCGGTGCGAATCGTTACGACGCCTGGATCAACGCGCCAATGAATAACGCTCGGTTGCTGCCCTTCGGACTCTACGATCAGTGGGTGCCGGCGTTTGCGGCGTTGTTAAGGCAGTCGGGTGGGGATTGGGTGAGGTTTTATGGCGAAGTGGAAAAGCTGGGGGCCTTGCCGGTTGAGCAGCGCAGGGCGGCGCTGAAATCGTTGGCCGGCTCCAAAATACCACTGGCAGTACAAAAGCCATCGCGGGCAAGTCGGATCGCCGCACCGCTCGCTCCTACGGGGTCAATCGGCGGCGGTTAGACATCCTGTAGGAGCGAGCTTGCTCGCGATTCGATTTGATTAGCGCTGCAAAAACGCCTGATGCAACTCAGCCAGCGTCTCGAAGTGATAAGCCGGCTGCTCAGCGCTTAATTCTTCACGGCTACCAAAGCCGTAGCCCACAGCTGCCGCATCCAGCCCGTTGCGCCTGGCGCCGATGAGGTCGTGTTTGCGGTCGCCGATCATCAGTGTGTCGCTTGGGTCGAGACCTTCTTCGGCCAGCAGATGGCAGATCAGCTCGACTTTATCGGTACGGGTGCCGTCCAGTTCGCTGCCGTAGATCACTTTGAAGTGCCTGGCGAAATCAAAGTGTCGGGCAATTTCCCGCGCAAACACCCAAGGTTTCGAGGTCGCGATATACAGCTGCCGCCCTTGCCCGCTCAGGGTTTCAAGCAGTGGCGTGACACCGTCAAACACGCGGTTTTCATACAGCCCGGTGACCTTGAAGCGCTCACGATAGAAATTCACCGCCTCCCAGGCCCTGGCCTCGTCGAAGTTATAGAACTGCATGAAAGCCTGCAGCAGCGGCGGGCCGATAAAGTGTTCAAGCCTGGTCAGGTCCGGCTCATCAATGCCCAGTTTGCTCAGCGCGAACTGGATTGAACGTGTAATGCCTTCGCGAGGGTCGGTCAGGGTGCCATCGAGGTCGAACAAAACAGTTTGGTAATGCATGGTGATTCCTGAGTAATAGCGCTAGCCACACAGGCCGCTAGGGTCAAGCCTGGTCGTAGCCTTCGGCCAGATGGAGATCCTTGAGCTTCACGTAATTGGCCGCGCTGTAGGTGAAAAAGGCGCGCTCTTTGTCAGTCAGCGGCCGGACCTGTTTGACCGGGCTGCCCACATAGAGAAAACCGCTCTCCAGGCACTTGCCTGGTGGTACCAGACTGCCGGCACCGATGATTACGTCGTCTTCCACCACCGCGCCGTCCATGACAATGCTGCCCATGCCAATCAGGATTCGGCTGCCAACAGTGCAGCCGTGGAGCATCACTTTGTGGGCGATGGTCACATCATCACCGATCAGCAGAGGGAAACCGTCCGGATTGAAGGGACCTGCGTGAGTGATGTGCAACACGCAGCCGTCCTGCACGCTGGTGCGCTCCCCGATGCGGATGCGGTGCATGTCGCCGCGGATCACCGTCAACGGCCAGATCGAGCTGTCAGCACCGATTTCAACGTCGCCGATGACCACCGCCGAGCAGTCGACAAAAGCCCGCTCGCCCAGTGTAGGCGTGTGGTTCTGGTAGGTGCGAATGGCCAAGTTGCGTTACCTCTGTGACATTTATTAATGGGGTTGATAGCTGCGGTGAGCGTCGATTGTAATTAAGATGGCCCAATGTTTCTTCCAGCCAAGGTGCCAAACCGTGAGCGTGAACAACCCTCTTCTGCAGCCCTACGACCTGCCGCCGTTCTCGGCGATCCGCGCCGAGCATGTGCAACCGGCCATTGAACAGATCCTCGCTGACAACCGCGCCGCTATCGCTGGCATCCTCGAAAGTCAGGGCAAACAGCCTACCTGGGCCGGTCTGGTGCTGGCCATGGATGAACTCAACGATCGCCTGGGCTCTGCCTGGAGTCCGGTCAGCCATCTGAATGCCGTATGCAATAGTGCTGAACTGCGCGAGGCTTACGAGTCCTGCCTGCCAGCACTGAGCGCCTACGCCACCGAGTTGGGCCAGAACCGCGAATTGTTCGAGGCCTATGAAGCGCTGGTCAACAGCCCGGAAGCGGCCGGTTTCGAGGTCGCGCAAAAAACCATTCTTGAACACGCGCTGCGTGACTTCCGTCTGTCGGGTATCGATTTGCCTGCGCCTGAGCAAAAGCGTTACGCCGAGGTCCAGAGCAAACTGTCCGAGCTGGCCAGCCGTTTCTCTAACCAATTGCTCGATGCCACCCAAGCCTGGACCAAACACATCACTGACGAAGCAGCCCTTGCCGGCCTGACCGATTCGGCCAAGGCGCAAATGGCCGCCGCCGCCCAGGCCAAAGACCTGGAAGGCTGGCTGATCAGCCTGGAATTCCCAAGCTACTTCGCGGTGATGACCTACGCGCATGACCGCGCATTGCGCGAAGAAGTCTACGCCGCTTACTGCACCCGTGCGTCGGACCAAGGCCCGAAGGCCGGTCAGAACGATAACAGCCCGGTGATGGAAGAGATCCTCGACCTGCGTCAGGAGCTTGCAAAACTATTGGGTTTCACCAGTTTCTCGGAGCTGAGCCTGGCGACCAAAATGGCCGAGTCCAGCGATCAGGTGCTGAGCTTCCTGCGCGATCTGGCCAAGCGCAGCAAACCGTTCGCCGCGCGGGATCTGGAGCAACTGAAGGCTTACGCCGCTGAACAGGGCTGCCCGGATCTACAAAGCTGGGACAGCGGTTTTTACGGCGAAAAACTCCGTGAACAACGTTACAGCGTCGCCCAGGAAGCCCTGCGTGCGTACTTCCCGATCGATAAAGTACTGAGCGGCCTGTTTGCCATCGTCCAGCGTCTGTATGGCATCGAAATCGCCGAGTTGAAAGAATTCGACACGTGGCACCCGGACGTTCGCCTGTTCGAAATCAAGGAAAATGGCGAGCACGTCGGGCGCTTCTTCTTCGATCTGTATGCCCGCGCCAACAAGCGTGGCGGTGCCTGGATGGACGGCGCTCGCGACCGTCGCCGTACTGCTGAAGGCGTGCTGCAAAACCCGGTGGCGAATCTGGTCTGCAACTTCACCCCGGCGGTCGGCGGCAAGCCTGCGCTGCTGACCCACGATGAAGTCACCACTCTGTTCCACGAATTCGGTCACGGTCTGCATCACCTGCTGACCCGCGTCGAATACTCCGGTGTGTCCGGTATCAACGGCGTGGCGTGGGATGCGGTCGAGTTGCCAAGTCAGTTCATGGAAAACTGGTGCTGGGAGCCGGAAGGCCTGGCGCTGATTTCCGGTCATTACGAAACCGGCGAGCCGCTGCCGCAGGACTTGCTGCAAAAAATGCTCGCAGCGAAAAACTTCCAGTCCGGGCTGATGATGGTTCGTCAGTTGGAATTCTCGATGTTCGACTTCGAACTCCACTCCACTCATGGCGACGGCCGCAGCGTGCTGCAAGTGCTCGAACGCGTGCGCGACGAAGTTTCGGTCATGCGTCCGCCGGCCTATAACCGCTTCCCTAACAGCTTTGCGCACATCTTCGCTGGCGGTTACGCGGCGGGTTACTACAGCTACAAATGGGCTGAAGTGCTATCGGCTGATGCATTCTCGAGGTTCGAGGAAGAAGGTGTGTTCAACGCCGACACCGGTCGCGCGTTCCGCGAAGCGATTCTGGCGCGCGGCGGTTCTCAGGAGCCGATGGTGCTGTTCGTCGATTTCCGCGGACGTGCGCCGTCAATTGACGCACTCTTGCGCCACAGCGGCCTGAGTGAGGACGCGGCAGCATGAGTGACAGGCCTGTGAGTAAAACCAAAAAACGCTTCATCGCCGGGGCAGTCTGCCCGGCGTGCAGCGAGCCGGACAAATTGATGATGTGGAGCGAAGACGACGTGCCGCACCGCGAATGCGTGGCCTGCGGTTATAGCGACACGCTCAACGAGCAAGGTCTGTCGGTACCCAAGGAGTTGGGTACGCGGGTCAATACTTCAGCGTTGAAAGTGCCGGATGCCAAGGTGCAGACCGTGCAGTTTTTCCCCAATCCGAAGTTGAAAAAAGATTGACGATCCCCTCGACCTGCCAGTCTCCCACGGGGCTTGGCAGGTTTTCTCGCAGAGTGCTTATTGCGTGTCGGCGGCTTTGAACCAGCTTTTGACCGAGCAGGTGGCGAACACACTGGTACTGCACGCACCGCTGACCAGCGCAGCGCGCAGCTTTTCGATGTCAGCCTTCATCATGTAGCGAATCCCGTCCTTGAAGTGGGTGCTGTCGCCAAAGCCGCCTTGGGTCATTTCGTTCAAGGCGTCCTCCTTGCTCCAGCCCTGCACCACCACCCGGTACATCGCGGCCATCAGACCGGTGCGGTCCGAGCCATGTTTGCAGTGAATCAGTACCGGACCTTTGCTTTCAGCGGACTTGATTGCCCGCAAGGCCCTCAGTACCTCGGCGTCATCGACATGGTTGGTTTTATACGACAGGTGCACCTGGGTAATGCCCGGTGCCGACAACCAGTTGGAGTCGGACTCCGGCAGGAAGTTGATGACCGTCCCGACCTTGAGTTTTTCCAGCGACGGCACCGCTGCGCGATCGGGTAGCGTGCTGCGGTAGAGCGTCGGGGACATCTGGTAGAGGTTGTACTGCGCGTCGACCGGCTGAGCCCATTCGGCGGGGCGGGTCGACTGGGTTTCGTCAGCCTGAACCTGAGCTATCGCAAAGAGCGCCATGAAAGAAAAGCACAGTGCGGGTAAGACGCGGGTTTTCGACATGCGTGAGGGGGCCGTGAATGAGAAATGGGCGAGTGGAATCTAGCGTGGGGCCGAATGGGTCAAAGGCCCGTGAGTGGCTTGTCAAAGAATCGTGAAGTCTGTTGGGACGGCGGGATTATCGAAAACTCTGCAATTTTAAGCTGAATCGATTCATCTTTATGCTTAGCCTGCTACCATTTGTAACTAAAATTTGCTGATGTGCTCTTTTCCTTCGGGTTGAGCTCGACCCACATCGCTGCCAAAAAAACGACAAGCTGCTCTTTAGATGCGGCTGATAAATCCGTGAATGCCTGATGAGGTGCACCCATGTCCGATCAAGATCGAGACAACCCGCGGCGTGAGTTTTTACGCAAATCCCTGACCTTGATCCCTGTGGTCACCGTTGCCAGCACTGCGCTGGGCAGCTCCGTGCTGCTGGCGGCACCTGAGGCGGCTCCTGCCAACCCGGGCAAGACGCCTGTCAGCAGCGCTGCCTATGAGCCGGTTTTTTTTACCGCCCAAGAGTGGGCGTTTATCCAGGCTGCGGTCGCGCGTCTGATTCCCGCCGACGAACAAGGCCCGGGAGCCCTCCAGGCGGGTGTGCCTGAATACATCGACCGGCAAATGAACACGCCTTACGCCGCTGGAGCCTTGTGGTACATGCAAGGGCCATTCAATGCCGACGCGGCACCGGAAATGGGCTGGCAGAGCAAGTTGGTGCCCAAAGAGATCTATCGCCTGGGTATTGCTGCGACGGATGCGTGGTCAAAAACGCTCAACGGTAAGCTATTTGCTGCGCAAGACAGCGCTACCCAGGACGATTTGCTCAAGCAACTTGAGGCCGGCCAAGCGCAATTCGACAGCGTACCGTCGAAGATTTTCTTCAACATCCTGCTGCAAAACACCAAGGAAGGGTTCTTCTGCGACCCGATCCACGGTGGCAATAAAGGCATGGTCGGCTGGACCATGATCGGTTTCCCCGGCGCTCGCGCCGATTTCATGGATTGGGTGGAACGCAACGAGCAATACCCCTTCCCGGCAGTGTCGATTCGCGGCGAGAGGGCTTGAGCATGGCAACTGTAATGAAGAAGGTCGACGCAGTGATCGTTGGTTTCGGCTGGACCGGCGCAATCATGGCCAAGGAGCTGACGGAAGCAGGCCTCAATGTGCTGGCGCTGGAGCGCGGGCCGATGCAGGACACCTACCCCGACGGCAACTATCCACAGGTCATCGACGAACTCACTTACAGCGTGCGTAAAAAACTCTTTCAGGACATATCGAAAGAGACCGTCACCATTCGCCATAGCGTGAATGACGTCGCCCTGCCGAATCGCCAACTCGGCGCCTTTCTGCCGGGTAATGGCGTCGGTGGCGCTGGTTTGCACTGGTCCGGCGTGCACTTTCGGGTCGACCCGATCGAGTTGCGCATGCGCAGTCATTACGAAGAGCGCTATGGCAAAAGCTTCATCCCCAAGGACATGACCATCCAGGACTTCGGTGTCAGTTACGAAGAACTGGAGCCGTTTTTCGACTATGCCGAAAAAGTCTTTGGCACTTCGGGCCAGGCCTGGACCGTGAATGGTCAGGTGGTGGGCGAAGGCAAAGGCGGCAACCCTTACGCGCCAGATCGTTCGAATCATTTCCCACTGCAATCGCAGAAGAACACCTACTCCGCGCAGTTGTTCCAGAAAGCCGCCAATGCCGTGGGTTACAAACCCTACAACTTGCCATCCGCCAATACCTCGGGGCCATACACCAACCCTTACGGTGCGCAGATGGGCCCCTGCAACTTCTGTGGTTTTTGCAGCGGCTACGTCTGCTACATGTATTCCAAAGCCTCGCCGAACGTGAACATCCTGCCAGCGCTCAAGCCGCTGCCGAACTTCGAGTTGCGGCCTAACTCCCACGTGCTCAAGGTCAATCTCGACAGCACCAGGACCAAGGCTACCGGCGTCACCTATATCGACGCCCAGGGCCGGGAGATTGAGCAGCCAGCGGATCTGGTAATCCTGGGTGCGTTCCAGCTCCACAACGTACGGTTGATGCTGCTTTCCGGCATTGGCAAGCCTTATGACCCGATCAGCGGCGAAGGCGTGGTGGGCAAGAATTTCGCGTATCAGAACCTGGCCACCATCAAGGCCTACTTCGACAAGGATGTGCACACCAACAACTTCATTGGCGCTGGCGGCAATGGTGTGGCGGTGGATGATTTCAATGCCGACAATTTCGACCATGGCCCCCACGGTTTCGTCGGCGGTTCGCCGATGTGGGTCAACCAGGCCGGTAGTCGGCCGATTGCCGGGACCTCCAACCCACCGGGCACTCCGGCCTGGGGCAGTGCCTGGAAACGAGCGACAGCCGATTACTACACCCATCAGGTGTCGATGGATGCCCACGGTGCGCATCAGTCCTACCGTGGCAACTACCTCGATCTCGATCCGGTGTACCGCGATGCCTACGGCCTACCGCTGCTGCGGATGACCTTCGACTGGCAAGAAAACGACATCAAGATGAATCGCTTCATGGTCGGGAAGATGAGCAAGATCGCCGAAGCGATGAATCCCAAGGCCATCGCCCTGCTTGGCAAGAAAGTCGGCGAACACTTCAACACCGCGGCCTACCAGACCACTCATCTCAATGGTGGCGCGATCATGGGCACCAATCCGAAAACCAGTGCGCTCAATCGCTACCTCCAGAGCTGGGACGTGCATAACGTCTTTGTTCCCGGCGCATCGGCTTTCCCGCAAGGTTTGGGTTACAACCCCACCGGTCTGGTGGCTGCGTTGACTTACTGGTCGGCCCGAGCGATCCGTGAGCAATACCTGAAGAACCCCGGCCCGCTGGTTCAGGCTTAAGGAGCGATGACCATGAAAGCACTCGTTATCGCGACCTTTACGCTGTTGAGCAGCCTGTCGGCATTGGCTGCTGAAGTTGATCAACAAGCGCTGATCAGTCAGGGCCAATACCTGGCTCGCGCCGGAGACTGTGTGGCCTGCCACACCGCCAAGGGTGGCAAACCCTTTGCGGGCGGGCTGGCGATGGAAACGCCGATCGGCACCATTTACTCCACTAACATCACGCCGGACAAAACCGGCATTGGCGAATACAGCTTCGAAGACTTCGACAAGGCCGTGCGCCACGGCGTCGCGAAAAGCGGTAGTACACTTTACCCGGCCATGCCATACCCATCCTATGCGCGCGTCAGCGAAGCGGATATGCAGGCGCTATATGCCTACTTCATGAAGGGCGTTGCACCAGTGGTTCGGGACAATAAAGACAGCGACATTCCCTGGCCGTTGAGCATGCGTTGGCCATTGGCGATGTGGCGCGGGATGTTCGCGCCGAGCGTCAAGGACTATCAGGCCGTCGCAGGTGAAGACCCTGTGGTCAGCCGTGGTGCGTACCTGGTGGACGGTCTCGGCCATTGCGGTGCCTGCCATACGCCGCGAGCCCTGACCATGCAGGAAAAAGCCTTGAGCGCCAATGAAGGCCGTGAGTTTCTCTCGGGCAGCGCGCCACTGGAAGGCTGGATTGCGAAGAGCCTGAGGGGTGACCACAAGGACGGTCTCGGCAGTTGGAGCGAAGAGCAGCTGGTGCAGTTTCTCAAGACCGGCCGCAGTGATCGCAGTGCAGTGTTCGGTGGCATGAGCGATGTGGTGCTCCACAGCATGCAGTACATGACGAATGATGACCTCACCGCGATCGCTCGTTACCTCAAGTCACTGCCATCCAATGACCCCAACGACCAGCCGCACCCCTACGACAAGCAGGTCGCCCAGGCATTGTGGAAAGGTGACGACAGCAAACCCGGGGCGTCGGTCTACATCGATAACTGCGCTGCCTGCCACCGTACTGACGGTCACGGTTACACGCGAGTATTCCCGGCGTTGGCGGGCAATCCGGTGTTGCAGTCAGATGACCCAACCTCGTTGATTCATATTGTTCTGAAGGGCGGCACCTTGCCCGCTACCCACACGGCGCCTTCGACCTTCACCATGCCCGCGTTTGCCTGGCGGTTGTCCGATCAGGAGGTGGCCGATGTGGTCAACTTTATTCGCAGTAGTTGGGGCAACAAGGAGGCCGAAGTTAAGCCCGGTGAAGTAGCCGCCTTGCGCAAAGATGAGATGAAAACCATGTCGGGGGACAATGTAGGGCAAATAACAAAAAATAATTAATGTTTGTTTGATGGCTGTCACTTGAACCTGTGCGGCGACGCGCCGCACAGGTTTACTCTGAAACACCGCTGAAGTGCCGAATGGTACTGGCCAGAACTCTGACGCTCTAATACTGTATGTGTATACAGCTTAGAGGCCCGTTCGATGTTCACTCCCCTGCCTCCTCGCGGACGCGGCACCGCGACCAATCCGCACAACCGCTTCGCGCCGAACCGCTCGGTCGCCGAGGACGACGGCTGGTATCAGGAAGCGCCGATGACGCAAGGCACCGAGGTGCGCATCGAGACGGCGAAAACCATCATCACTCGCAACAACTCGCCAGACTTGCCCTTCGATCGTTCGATCAATCCCTATCGTGGCTGCGAGCACGGCTGTATTTACTGCTATGCACGGCCCAGTCATGCCTATTGGGACTTGTCGCCAGGGCTGGATTTCGAGACCAAGCTGATTGCCAAGACCAACGCCGCCGCTGTGCTGGAGCAGCAGCTTTCCAAGCGCGGTTATAAGTGCGCGCCCATCAATCTTGGGTCCAATACTGATCCTTATCAGCCAATCGAGCGCGAGCACAAAATCACTCGGCGAACCCTGGAAGTGCTGCTGCGATACCGCCATCCGGTGACTATCATCACCAAAGGCTCATTGATTCTTCGTGATCTGGACCTGCTCGTCGAGCTGGCGCAACAACGGTTGGTGGCGGTGATGATCAGCCTGACCACGCTCGATGATGAGCTCAAACGCATCCTCGAACCGCGAGCTGCTGCACCAAAGGCCAGGTTGCGGGCGATCAAGGTCATGCGTGAAGCGGGTATTACGGTAGGCGTGCTGTGCTCACCGATGATTCCGATGATCAACGACAGCGAACTGGAAAGTCTGCTTGGCGAAGCCCACGCCGCTGGCGCACAAAGCGCGGCCTACATGATGCTGCGCCTGCCGCTGGAGGTCGCGCCGCTGTTCGAGGAGTGGCTGGCCGCCCACTACCCGCAGCGTGCAGCCCATGTGCTGAGCCTGATTCGCCAGAGCCGAGGCGGTGAGCTGTACGACAGCCGTTATGGAGCGCGAATGCGCGGCGAAGGACCGTTTGCCGATCTTCTGGCGCAACGGTTTGCCAAAGCCATCAAGCGTCTGGGGCTCAATCGAGGGGAGGGATTCAATCTCGATTGCGAGGCTTTTTGTCCGCCGGGCGGCCAGATGTCATTGCTTTGAGAGGAATTGGCCTATCGTTGAATAGTGCCAATAATAGTGAGGCAGCTGGTACTCTGGTCACGTTTTTCCATGAGCGAAAGTGGCGGACTAGAGCGTTTGATTCAGTTCGAGTCAAGTTTTGGCGGTTACCGTATTCATATAGTGACTGATTGGTCACGATCATTGAGCTGAGTGTTTTTTAGCCAGGCACTGACCCTGTGCTGCTGAAAAATTCCCTTAATCCGTCAAAGAGGATGAATCATGCGTGACAAGGATAAACAGCCGTTGGCTGCGTCGGCTTCAGCCCTTGCGGAGGCTGAAAGCGCCGATGCAGCGCTGCAGCATATCGTTGACGGCTTTCTGCACTTCCATCACGAGATCTTCCCGCAACAGGAAGAACTCTTCAAAAAACTCGCCACAGCCCAACGGCCAAGGGCGATGTTCATCGCGTGTGCCGATTCGCGCATCGTCCCGGAATTGATTACCCAAAGCGCTCCGGGCGACCTGTTCGTGACCCGCAACGTGGGCAACGTGGTGCCGCCTTATGGCCAAATGAATGGTGGTGTCTCCACGGCCATCGAATATGCGGTACTGGCGCTCGGCGTGCAGCACATCATCATTTGCGGACACTCGGATTGTGGAGCGATGCGCGCGGTGCTCAACCCGCAAAGCCTGGAAAAAATGCCCACCGTCAAAGCCTGGCTGCTCCATGCGGAGGTGGCCAAGACAATGGTTCAGGACAACTGCGATTGTGCGGACGAAAACGAAAGCATGCAGGTGCTGACCCAGGAAAACGTCATCGCCCAATTGCAGCATTTGCGCACTCACCCTTCGGTGGCGTCGCGCATGGCTAGCGGTCACCTGTTTATCCATGGTTGGGTTTACAGCATCGAAACCAGTGAAATCAAAGCCTACGACGCGGACCAGGGCTGTTTCCTGCCTCTGGATGGCAGCCATCCGATTCCCGTTGCGACGCCCAAAGCGCGCTTCTAATCTGCTACCCCTGTGTGGTTTGGCTGCGGACGACAGTTGGCATGGGTTCAGCCGGAGTTTGAACCCAAGGCTGTTGCCCAGGGCAAGATCGCAGCCGAGGCAACTCACCGACCGCGAGGCGGGCACAAAACCCGTAGCAGTTGCCGAAGGCTACGTTCGGCTGCGAAGCGGTCGCAATACAGCAACCGCCTACTTACAGAAAGAATGAAAGCGCTGGATTTACGGCTGCTTCGCAGCCGCACGTAGCCTGACGGCAACTGCTACGAGAGCAGGATGTGCCTGAAATTGCTTAATTGGTCAGCTCCTGCTCAAACAGCCGGCGTATCCAGCTCCAGCTCTACGCCCAGTTGGCGCGACAGGCACGGCCAGCGTTTCCACGCAGCTCCAGTGTCCGGGCTGTTGAGTTTTTCGCGGTAAGCCTCGACGGATTCCAGCGCGAAGCTCTCTTCATTGAGCATTTCGTCTACGGCGTGGTGCACGGCCTCATCCAGTTGGTTGGCGAATGTTTCGCCGATCAGCTGGTGGGCAATCAGGTTGGCGACAGTCATATCCAGAGGGATCAATGGCTGACCGAAATGCTTGATGTAGAGATCGTTGACCTCTTCGACCAGTCGATGAGCCAGATAGGCTTCGTCCAGCAGGCTATCAAGGCCTTCATGGCCGGCCATGATTGCCGGTGGCTGGATGAAGAACTGTTCGGCGATTTTCAGAACCGGTTTGATCTGGTCTTCGATACCCGCTTCACGCGCCACTTCGTTGGCCGCGTCGAGCAGGTCCGGGACTTGTTCTATATAAGCTGTGACAAAACGGGTCAAAACGCCCTTGGCGTCGGCATCGGACAGTTGGATGGCCGGATGAAGGTGCGGCAATTGAGTTTCCAGCTGACGCGTCAAATGGCCGGTCTGGGCCTCATGTTGATGGGCACGTTGGATCTGCTCGCGCAATGCGGCGGTGTTCATGAAAACTCCAGGGAACAAGGCAATGAAATAGGGAAGACATAAGTTAGCTTGCGTGCAAAAACTGCTAAGACGCATTTGTCATAATTATTTCATGGTTATGCGCTAGCGCTATATCGATTTGCCACCATTCGTCAGGTATCCCTCTCCATCCGTGGTCTCTGGCACAAGGCCGGCGTGTCTCAGTTGATTTACGCCATCGCGTTGCGAGGTCGAAGTCGCTGTCTATACTCGGGTCTGTATGAAGTTAGCTGATAACGCCCGGCTGCAGGTGCAGCCAAGGCGTGGCGGTTTAAGTTCGTAGTCTAGGCAGCCACTCCCTTGGCCGCAGGTGAAAGCCGGCGGGATAAAAAGAACGATAAGGGGAACCCGCGATGATGCGACATCCACAAGTCTGGATGGGCCTTGTGTTGTGGTCGATATTCAGCCAGGCGCAAGCCGCCTGGACCGTGAATATGGCGCCAGGGGCTACTGAGGTGAGTCACGCGGTATTCGACCTGCACATGACCATTTTCTGGATCTGTGTGGTGATTGGCATCATCGTCTTCGGTGCCATGTTCTGGTCGATGATCGTCCACCGTCGCTCCACCGGCCAGGTAGCTGCCAAATTTCATGAAAGTACGACGGTCGAGATCCTCTGGACTGTGGTTCCGTTCGTGATTCTGGTGGCAATGGCCGTTCCCGCGACCATAACCATGATCAAAATGTACGACACCAGTGAGCCGGATGTGGACATCCAAGTCACCGGCTATCAGTGGAAATGGCATTACAAATACCTCGGGCAGGACGTTGAGTTCTTCAGCAACCTGGCCACCCCCGCCGAACAGATTCATAACCTGGCCACCAAAGGCGAACACTATCTGCTGGAAGTCGATCAGCCGCTGGTGTTGCCGGTTGGCGCCAAGGTGCGGTTTCTGGTGACCGCTGCCGACGTCATCCACTCCTGGTGGGTGCCGGCGTTCGCGGTCAAGCGCGATGCGATTCCGGGGTTCGTCAACGAAGCCTGGACCCGGGTCGACAAGCCCGGTATCTACCGTGGCCAGTGTTCGGAGTTGTGCGGCAAGGACCACGGTTTCATGCCGGTTGTGGTCGAGGTCAAGAGCAAGGCTGATTACGACACCTGGCTGGCTGACCGCAAAGCCGAGAGCTCCAGGCTTAAAGAGCTGACCAGCAAAGAGTGGACGCTCGACGAACTGGTGGCTCGCGGCGACAAGGTCTATCACACCACTTGCGTCGCTTGTCACCAGGCTGAAGGCCAGGGCCTGCCGCCAATGTTTCCGGCGCTCAAGGACTCGCCGATTGCTACCGGACCAAAAGAAGATCACCTGCACCGCGTCTACTTCGGCAAGCCCGGCACCGCTATGGCGGCGTTCGGCAAACAGCTTTCGGAAGTCGATATCGCTGCTGTCGTGACCTACGAGCGCAACGCCTGGGGCAACAAGAAAGGCGACATGGTGACACCTAAGGATGTTCTGGCTCTGAAACAGGCGCAAAGCCAATGACCCAGTCTATTGCGTGCTTCAGGAACCGCTTGGGGCTTGTCGCCCCGGATCGTCCAGCCCACCCGTTTGCAGGAGACAGGACATGAATGCTGTGAGCGATGACCACGGTCATGCAATCGTTGATGCCCACGCCCACGGTCCCGCCAAGGGCCTGATGCGCTGGGTGCTGACCACCAACCACAAAGACATCGGGACGCTGTACCTGTGGTTCAGCTTCAGCATGTTCCTGCTCGGCGGCTCGTTCGCCATGGTGATCCGTGCCGAGTTGTTCCAGCCGGGGCTGCAAATCGTCCAGCCAGAGTTCTTCAACCAGATGACCACCATGCACGGTCTGGTCATGGTCTTCGGTGCGGTGATGCCAGCGTTCGTCGGCCTCGCCAACTGGATGATCCCGTTGATGATCGGCGCGCCGGACATGGCCCTGCCACGGATGAACAACTTCAGTTTCTGGCTGTTGCCGGCTGCTTTCCTGTTGTTGGTGTCGACCCTGTTCATGCCCGGTGGCGGGCCGAACTTCGGCTGGACCTTCTACGCACCTTTGTCCACGACCTACGCGCCGGAAAGCGTGACTTTCTTCATCTTCGCCATTCACCTGATGGGCATCAGCTCGATCATGGGCGCTATCAACGTGATCGCCACCATCCTCAACCTGCGTGCTCCGGGCATGACGTTGATGAAAATGCCGCTGTTCGTCTGGACATGGCTGATCACCGCGTTCCTGTTGATCGCGGTGATGCCGGTGCTGGCCGGTTGCGTGACCATGATGTTGATGGACATCCACTTTGGCACCAGTTTCTTCAGTGCCGCCGGTGGTGGTGATCCGGTGCTGTTCCAGCACGTATTCTGGTTCTTCGGTCACCCCGAGGTGTACATCATGATTTTGCCGGCCTTCGGTGCCGTCAGTTCGATCATTCCGGCCTTTTCGCGCAAGCCGCTGTTTGGTTACACCTCGATGGTCTACGCCACGGCGAGTATCGCTTTTCTGTCGTTCATCGTCTGGGCACACCATATGTTCGTGGTGGGCATTCCGTTGGTGGGCGAGCTGTTCTTCATGTACGCCACGCTGCTGATCGCGGTGCCGACCGGGGTCAAGGTGTTCAACTGGGTCAGCACCATGTGGCAGGGTTCGCTGACCTTCGAGACGCCAATGCTGTTCGCGGTGGCGTTCGTGATCCTGTTCACCATCGGCGGTTTCTCCGGGCTGATGCTGGCCATCGCTCCGGCGGACTTCCAGTACCAGGACACCTACTTCGTGGTCGCGCACTTCCACTACGTGCTGGTGCCGGGGGCTATCTTCGGGATCTTCGCCTCGGCCTATTACTGGCTGCCGAAATGGACCGGGCACATGTACGACGAAACCCTGGGCAAGCTGCATTTCTGGCTGTCCTTCATCGGCATGAACATGGCGTTCTTCCCGATGCACTTCGTGGGACTTGCAGGGATGCCGCGGCGGATTCCGGATTACAACCTGCAATTCGCCGACTTCAACATGGTGTCCTCGATCGGAGCTTTTACGTTCGGTGCGACCCAGATCTTCTTCCTGTTCATCGTGATCAAGACCATTCGCGGCGGTGAGCCGGCACCGGCCAAGCCTTGGGAAGGTGCGCAGGGTCTGGAGTGGAGCATCCCGTCACCGGCGCCGTATCACACGTTTGTTACTCCGCCGGAAGTGAAATGAACGCGTTTACCTGTGAGGTCTGCGCTCATGGCTGACTCAATTTCGCTCAAACGACTGGTCACTCGACTGCTGATGGTGGTGGTAGCGATGTTTGCTTTCGGATTCGCCCTGGTGCCGATCTACGACGTGATGTGCAAGGCTTTCGGTATCAACGGCAAAACCGCCGGGCAATACGAGGGTGAGCAGGTGGTCGACACTTCGCGGCAGATCCGTGTGCAGTTTCTGTCGACCAATGCCGTGGACATGGTCTGGGGCTTCTATCCCAAGGCCGATGACATGGTGATCCATCCCGGCGCGGTGAACGAAATGCTGTTTGTCGCCTATAACCCGACCGATCACCCGATGAGTGCCCAGGCGATTCCGAGCATTTCTCCAGGCGATGTGGCGGTGTATTTCCACAAGACCGAATGCTTCTGCTTTACCCAGCAAGTGCTGCAGCCCGGTCAGCGGATCGAGATGCCGGTGCGTTTTATCGTTGACCGTGACATGCCCAGGGATGTGAAGCACCTGACGCTGGCTTACACGCTGTTTGATATCACGGCTCGTCATCCGCCGGTGGCTACCAATACCGGCGGATAAGAATCAGGGCGTGTTGACGCTCACTAACGAACGCGCCCGATAAGGAGAACAATAAATGGCAAATCATGAGCATTATTACGTTCCCGCCCAGAGCAAATGGCCGATCATTGCCACGTTTGGCATGTTGATCACCATGTTCGGTCTGGGCACCTGGTTCAACGACCTCAAGGCCGCCCGCCCGGAATCCCACGGCCCGCTGATCTTCTTCGTCGGCGGTTTGCTGCTGGCCTACATGCTATTTGGCTGGTTCGGCACGGTGATCAAGGAAAGTCGCGCGGGGTTGTACAGCCCGCAGATGGATCGCACGTTTCGCTGGGGCATGAGCTGGTTCATCTTTTCTGAAGTGATGTTCTTCATTGCCTTCTTCGGCGCTCTTTTTTACGTGCGTAACCTGTCCGGCCCATGGCTGGGTGGTGAAGGCAGCAAAGGCGTGGCACACATGCTTTGGCCGAGCTTCCAGTTCAGCTGGCCATTACTGCATACCCCCGATCCGAAACTTTTCCCGCCACCCAAAGAGACTATCAGCCCTTGGGGCTTGCCGTTGCTCAACACCGTCTTGCTGGTCAGTTCCAGCGTCACCGTGACCATCGCCCACCATGCCTTGAGGAAAGGACATCGCGGCGCGTTGAAAATCTGGCTGGCGCTGACTTTGCTGCTGGGTTGGGCCTTCCTCAGTTTTCAAGCCAAGGAGTACATCCACGCCTACCACGAGCTGGGGCTGACGCTGGGATCGGGTGTCTACGGCGCGACCTTCTTCATGCTCACCGGTTTCCACGGCGCTCACGTGACCATCGGCACGATCATCCTGTTTGTGATGCTGATGCGGGTGATGCGCGGGCATTTCAATGCTGAACATCAATTCGGCTTTGAAGCCGCCTGCTGGTACTGGCACTTCGTCGATGTGGTGTGGATTGGTTTGTTTATCTTCGTGTACGTGCTCTGAGGGCCGTTAGGCAATAGCTACCAGGGAACCCTGGAGTCCAATTGGCCGCTGAAGAAACCCCAGGCAATCAAGCCGACGGTGATGGCGGCCAGGCTGACCCGAACAGTCAGGGCAATGACCAGCCGGTTCGAGCTGCTTTCGTCCTTGACCAGAAAGAACAGACCGCTGAACAGGCTGATTATTGTGGCTATCAGCATCAGGACGATTGCCGCTTTAAGCATGGTGGGACTCCGGGGGGAACGCGATGCGAATCAGTATAGCCAGTCGATCTCTTAACTTTGCGGCGATGCCATGAAGCGTTTTCACCCCGGCATTGCACCGACGTTGGTGGTGCTTGTGTTGCTGCCTGTGCTGGTCGCTCTCGGCTTCTGGCAACTGGGCCGCGGCGAGCAAAAGCGCGTATTGCTTGCCAACTACGCCGAGCGCCGGTTGGCGGAGCCAATGCTCTTCGATCAATTGCAACGCTACGAGGATCCGGCGTTCCGTCGGGTCCGTCTGCGCGGGCAGTTCGATGCCGGGCACAGCGTTTTGCTGGATAACCGCATGCGCAATGGCAAGGTCGGGGTCGAGTTGCTGCAGCCGTTTCTCGATCAGGCCAGCGGCCTCTGGGTGTTGCTCAATCGCGGCTGGCTGCCGTGGCCGGATCGGCGTACGCCGCCGGTGTTTACTACGCCTGCGCAACCGCTGAGCCTGGAAGCCTGGGTCTACGTGGCGCCCGGCGCGACCTTTCAGCTGCATGCCGACCCTGCGGGGGCGAACTGGCCACGGCTGGTCACCGCTGTCGACCCATCGAAGCTTTGGTCGGAGTTGGGGCGTAGTGGTTTTGCCGATGAGTTACGCGAAGAAGCGGGCCCGGCGTCCTACCAGACCGATTGGCCCGTAGTGGCCATGGGGCCGGAAAAACACCTTGGATATGCCGTGCAGTGGTTCGCCATGGCGGTGGCATTGTTCGGTCTTTATCTCTATCTCGGATGGCACAACGCAAGGGAGACGCACCATGGGAGCGGCCATGAATCCACCCAACATTTCTGAGAAGTCGACGTCACACAGTCGCCGACGCGGACGTTGGCAGCTGATCCTTATCCTTCTCGGGGTGATCGGTCCGATGATCCTCGCCACAGGGATGTACAAATTGCAGTTCTGGGTTCCGGAGAGTCGCAGTTATCACGGCGAATTAATCGGCAACGGGCAGAGCCGTGCCGACCTCGGCGTCGTCGCGGATGAATCCCGTTGGCAGATGTTGGTCACCGCACCGAAGGACTGTTCCGTGGACTGCCAGCAGCTTGTGTATCTGGCCCGGCAGATTCAGGTCGGCTTGGGTCGTGATGCCTCTCGCGCCAGTCATGCGCTGGCCACTGCCCAACCGCTGGACGCCGACTATGACGCCAGGCTGCAACGTGAATACCCGCAGTTGCAGCGCTACCTGCTGGACCTGTCTACATTTACTCGAGGGCCTGGGGAAAAAGCCGCACAAAGCATTGGCGCGGCGCAACTGTGGATCATTGATCCCCACGGCAACCTGGTGCTGCGTTACGACGCTCGGATAAAGGGTAAGGACCTGCTCAACGACCTGCGCCAACTGCTGAAACTGTCGAATATCGGATGAGGGCATCGTCATGGCCAAACCTGGATTTCGCCTCGCGCTGTTTGCCACCTTGCTGGCACTGATTGTGGTGTTGCTCGGCGCTTATACCCGGCTGACTCACGCAGGGCTTGGCTGCCCGGACTGGCCCGGCTGCTACGGCTTTATCAGCGTGCCGCAAAGCGAAGCCCAACTGGCCCATGCCGAACTGCATTTTCCCGAGGCGCCGGTTGTGGCCCATAAGGGCTGGAACGAGATGGTCCATCGGTACTTCGCCGGGACGCTGGGCTTGCTGATTGTATTGCTGGCCGCCCGTGCCTGGACCCATCGCCATCATCCCGGGCATCCGTTGAAGCTGCCGCTGTTCTTGCTGGCCGTGGTGTTTGCCCAAGCGGCGTTCGGCATGTGGACGGTCACCCTCAAGCTCTGGCCGCAAGTGGTCACGGTGCATTTGCTCGGCGGCCTCGCGACCTTGAGCCTGTTGTTTCTGCTGACGCTGCGCTTGTCTGGCGTGTTGCCAGCGCTGACGGTGCCGCGACGTTTGCAGTACTGGGCGACTGCCGGGTTATTACTGGTGATCGGGCAAATTGCCCTCGGTGGCTGGGTTAGTTCTAACTATGCAGCCGTGGCCTGTATCGACTTTCCCACCTGTCATGGGCAGTGGCTACCGGCCGCCGACTTCGCCAATGGTTTTCACCTGACGCAACACATAGGTCCGAATTATCTCGGTGGCCAGTTGGACAGTGATGCCCGCACCGCGATTCATCTCACACACCGCATCGGTGCGCTGCTGGTCACATTGGTGCTGCTGGGGCTTGCCTGGCAGCTGAGGTTGGTCGGCATGACCCGAATTGCCGGGCTGGTGCTGGTGGTGTTGGCCGCACAGATCACTCTGGGTGTAAGCAATGTGCTGTTTCATCTGCCGCTGCCGGTTGCCGTCGCCCATAACGCTGGCGCAGCGGTGCTGTTACTGACAATGGTACTGGTCAATTATCACGCGCGAACCAGCCTGGTTCGGGTCAAGCAGCATGTCCCTGTGCGTTGGCGGTTCAGCCCGCGTAAACACGCAGCCGGCCCCATAACAATAAAAGGAGAGCAGCCATGGCGATTTTGATTGGCGAGCGTCACAGTCAGGCGATCTGGCGTGACTATCTGGAGCTGACCAAACCCAAGGTGGTGGTGCTGATGCTCATCACCTCACTGGTCGGGATGTTCCTCGCCACGCGCGCCGGGGTGCCGTGGACGGTGTTGGTATTCGGCAACCTGGGGATCGCGATGTGCGCGGGGGGCGCGGCGGCGGTCAATCATGTGGTGGACCGGCGGATCGATGCGGTCATGGCCCGGACCCATAAAAGGCCCTTGGCCGAAGGACGGGTTTCACCGACCGCGGCGCTGACCTTCGCTTTTGCGTTGGCGCTGGCCGGCCAGGCGTTGCTGCTGACCTTCACCAACCCGTTGACCGCCTGGCTGACGCTGGCCTCGCTGCTGGGTTATGCGGTGATCTACACCGGTTTTCTCAAACGCGCGACACCGCAGAATATTGTCATCGGTGGGTTGGCTGGCGCGGCACCACCGTTGCTCGGCTGGGTCGCCACCACCGGGCATGTGAGCGCCGAACCGCTGTTGCTGGTGCTGATCATCTTCGCCTGGACGCCGCCACACTTCTGGGCACTGGCGATTCACCGCAAAGAGGAATACGCCAAGGCTGATATCCCGATGCTGCCGGTGACCCATGGCGAGCACTACACCAAAGTCCACATCGTGCTCTACACCTTCGTCCTGCTCGCGGTCAGCCTGCTGCCGTTTGTGATCCACATGAGCGGCATGCTCTACCTGATTTGTGCCCTGGGCCTCGGCGCGAGGTTTCTGCAATGGGCCTTCGTGCTGTACCGTGGCACTCGGCCGCACGCCGCGATCAACACCTTCAAGTACTCTATTTATTACTTGTTCCTGCTGTTTATCGCGCTGCTCGTAGACCACTACTTATTGTTGATCCTATGACTCGAACTCAGAAAACTGTCTTTATTCTCGTCGCCCTGGTGGCTTTGGTCCTTGGACTTACCATCAACAAAGTACTGACCGGCAAGGGCCAGGGTGACCCGACTGCACTGATCGATGCCGGGATCATTCTGCTGCCGCAAAGCCGTAATCTTCCAGAGGTGAAGATGATCGACCAGGACGGTCAGCCAGTGACGGTCAACGAGCTGAAAGACAAATGGAGCCTGCTGTTCTTCGGCTACACCTTCTGCCCGGACATCTGCCCGACCACCCTCGCCCAGTTGCGGCAGATCAAGAGTGAGTTGCCCAAGGAGGTGGTCGGCAAGCTGCAGATCATTCTGGTCAGCGTCGACCCGGCCCGTGACAACCCCAAGCAGCTCAAACAGTATCTGGGCTACTTCGACCCGGACTTCAAAGGCCTGACCGGCGCTTCGGTGGAAGACGTGCAGAAGCTCGCCAATGCGGTCAGCATCCCATTCATCCCGGCCGATATCAGCAAACCCAACTACACCGTCGACCACAGCGGCAACCTGGCCGTGATCGGGCCGGACGGTACGCAGCGTGGCTTCATTCGTGCACCGCTGAACAACACGAAACTGGTGGCTCAGTTACCGGTGATGCTCAAGCGTCAGTAATGACAGAAACCTGTAGGAGCACGGCTTGCCGGCGATGGCAATCTTGCGGACGCCATCGCCAGCAAGCTGTGCTCCTACAGTGGAAGG
This sequence comes from Pseudomonas sp. GW821-FHT01E05, assembly GCF_059422425.1. NCBI lineage: Bacteria > Pseudomonadati > Pseudomonadota > Gammaproteobacteria > Pseudomonadales > Pseudomonadaceae > Pseudomonas > Pseudomonas sp. GW821-FHT01E05. The sequence continues at coordinate 50,876 of NZ_JBWKWW010000001.1, read as the reverse complement.
GATCATAGGGGCCCGACGGGCAGGCAAAAAAACGGGGGCGCAATCAATGCGCCCCCGTTTTTTTGATCGTTCCCACGCTCTGCGTGGGAATTCCTCATTGGACGCGCTGCGTCCGCTTTGTGACGCGCAGCGTCACGGGCTGCATTCCCAAGCGGGAGCGTGGGAACGATCTGCAGCCAATCAGAACGCTGGCAGTACGGCGCCTTTGTATTTTTCCAGAATGAATTGCTTCACTTCCGGGCTGTGCAGGGCAGCAACCAGTTTCTTCATCGCATCGCTGTCCTTGTCGTCCGGACGAGCAACCAGGATGTTCACGTAAGGCGAGTCTTTGCCTTCGATGATCAGCGCATCTTTGGACGGATCGAGCTTGGCTTCCAGAGCGTAGTTGGTGTTGATCAGGGCCAGGTCGACCTGGGTCAGCACGCGCGGGATGGTGGCGGCTTCCAGTTCACGGAACTTCAGGTCTTTGGTGTTCTCGGTGATGTCTTTGATCGTCGAAAGAATGTTGTTCGAATCTTTCAGCTTGATCAGCCCGGCCTTGTTCAGCAGCAGCAAGGCGCGACCGCCGTTGGTGGCGTCGTTAGGAATTACCACGTTGGCGCCGCCTGGCAGATCCGCCAGCGCTTTGTATTTGCTGGAGTAAGCACCCAGTGGCTCCAGGTGTACGCCGGCAACGCTCACCAAGTGAGTGCCCTTGGTCTTGTTGAACTCATCCAGGTACGGCTGGTGCTGGAAGAAGTTGGCGTCCAGACGCTTCTCTGCGACTTGTACGTTCGGCTGGATGTAGTCGGTGAAGACTTTGACCTTGAGGTCGACGCCTTCTTTGGCCAGTGCCGGCTTAACGAATTCGAGAATTTCCGCGTGGGGAACCGGGGTCGCGGCCACGGTCAGGGTTTGTGCGGCCTGAGCGGAAAACGCGGCAACGGCAGCGAAAGCGACGAGTAGTTTTTTCATCCAGCAAACTCCTTGTTAGGCGCCTGTTTCAGGCGCCTGCCAGCCGTGGCCGGCAGTTGCATTTATTTTCGGGAAAAGTGCACCACCAGCTTGTCGCCGACGGTTTGCAGAACTTGTACCAGCACCAGCAGCAAAATCACCGTGACCACCATGACGTCGGTCTGGAAACGCTGATAGCCGAAACGGATCGCCAAATCACCAAGACCGCCTGCGCCGACCACACCGGCCATTGCGGTGTAGGACACCAGCGTGATCGCCGTCACGGTGATTGCAGCGTAAATACCCGGCCGCGCTTCCGGCAGTAAGGCATTGGTGATGATCTGCCGCGTGGTGGCGCCCATGGCTTGGGTCGCCTCGATGATCCCGCGATCCACTTCACGCAGTGCAGTTTCCACCAATCGTGCAAAAAATGGCGTCGCACCTACTACCAGCGGCGGAATAGCACCGGCCACACCCAGCGAGGTGCCGGTGATCAGTACAGTGAACGGGATCATCACGATCAACAGGATGATGAACGGCAACGACCGCAGGATGTTCACCACCAGCGACAGCAGCGCGTAGATGCTCTTTTGCTCAAGCAATTGGCGCGGGCTGCAGAGAAACAGCAGCACACCCAGCGGCAGGCCGAGCAACACGGTGAACAGGAGCGAACCGCCGAGCATCATCAGGGTATCGCCGGTGGCCAGCCAGATCTCGAACCAGTCGATGTTGGCGAAGAAACTCATCAGGGCTTCCATTAGCGCAGCACCTCCATATGGACGTCTGCCGCGGTGAAGTGGGCAAAGGCCGCTTCCATGTCACCGCCAGTGACGGCCAGGGTCAGTTGCCCGTAAGGGACGTCTTTGATGCGGTCGATACGCCCGGCCAGAATGCTGTAGTCCACACCGGTCTCGCGGGCGACGGTGCCCAGCAGCGGCGCGTAGGTCGCTTCACCCTGAAAGGTCAGACGCACGATACGGCCCGGGACATGGGCGAAGTCGTCGCGCTGTTCGTTTTCGTCGATCTGCTCGTCTTCCTGCACAAAGCGCTTGGTGGTCGGGTGCTTGGGATGCAGGAACACCTCGGCCACCGGACCCTGCTCGACGATCACGCCGGCATCCATCACGGCCACCCGGTCGCAGACGCGACGAATCACGTCCATTTCATGGGTGATCAGCACGATGGTCAGGTTCAGCTCGCGGTTGATCTGCGCCAGTAATTGCAGGACCGATGCAGTGGTTTGCGGGTCAAGGGCGCTGGTGGCTTCGTCGCAGAGCAGGATTTTTGGCTTGGTTGCCAGCGCACGGGCGATGCCGACACGCTGTTTCTGGCCGCCGGACAGTTGCGCCGGGTACTTCCTGGCGTGGTCGGCCAAGCCAACCCGTGCCAGCAACTCGGCCACACGCAGGTCGATTTCGCTGCGCGACAATTCGCCGGCGAGGGTCAGTGGCAGCGCAACGTTGTCGGCAACGGTCTTGGATGCCAGCAGATTGAAGTGCTGGAAAATCATCCCGACCTGCTGACGAAAACGCCGCAGACCATTGGCATCGAGCGCGGTGACTTCCTCGTCATCGACGATTATCTTGCCGCCGCTTGGGGCTTCCAGGCGGTTGATCAGGCGCAGCAGGGTACTTTTACCCGCACCGGAATGGCCGATCAGGCCGAATACCTGACCATCCTCGACACGCAGACTGGTCGGATGCAGAGCGGGAATATCCTTACCGGCGACCCGGTAGGTTTTATGGACGTTTTGGAACTCGATCACGTAGCGAACCTTGTGGGGCGCGTTAGAAAAGGATCAGCGGTTAGCCGGGCGCGCATTTTAGCCTGTCTATATAGAGGTTCTTAGCATTTATTTCGCATTCAACCAGTCATTTGGCAATAACGCGATCAAAGGTCATAAAAAACCAACGGCTCAAATGCGCCGATAGCGCAGCTGCCTTCAGTAGCGTGCGAAGTGATATTTGAGTCGGGTGGTTAAAGGCGTTGAAGGCGTTTTTTGCGGAGATTGCTCAGCATCGCATGTGGGAGCCCGGGCCCAAGGCCAAGGCGATTCCGGTTTGAGGTTTTTTATTGATAGAGGGGATGCCATCGCGGGCAAGAACTGGGCGTCCCCCCTGCTCCATAGATCATAAAATTCCGTTGGAGCGAGGCTTGCCCGCGATGCTTTTAAGGCTTGCGCGGGCTCAGAACCATTTGCGCCGGGATGTTGCGAATGATCTGCCGTTCCAGCTTGAGATCGAACTCTGAATCGAGTTTCTTCACCCGTTTGGTCAACAGCGTGGCCAACCATGGATAGTCGTCGGTGCGCGGCGCTTGAATGCTCACATCACACTGAAAATTCACTACGTCTGTGGCGATCGCATCCAGTTGCTTGCGCAGTTGCTTGATGTTGGTGAGGTTCAAGGCGACGGTGGTGCTTGCGGCCGTAGGGTCGATCACCTTGGCGACAGGTTTGGCTTCGGCGGCTTTCAACGCAGCTTCGGCTTTATCAAGCTCGGCCTTGCGGGCGTGGGTGATAGCGCTGTTGACGCCACCCGTCAGTGCCGGCGCTTTAGGCATCAGTGCGCGGGCCCGACTCAGTGCGGTGGCGGCGGCGTTGACATCACCTTTTTGCAAGACGATCTGGCTGCGTTGCAAATAGGCTTCGGCCAACTGGCGTTGATACTGCTCAAGCTGAGGGTCGTTGGGCGACTCGGCCTGTAACGCGCTCAACTGATCCTCGGCGGTGGCCAACTCGCTGCTGGCGAGGTTTTGCTCCAGCTGCGCGATGGCCACGGCCCGGGCATCCGGGGTCGCTGTGGCCGCGGGCGGCGTGCTTTGGCAGGCACCCAGCAGCAGGGAAAATGCGACAACGAGCAGATAACGGGATGCGAACGGCTTCATTCCTGCGACTCTCTAAATGCGCAAAAAACGAGCAAGTCTACACCCCTCTGCGGGGCAGGACAAAACTCAGCAGAAACAGCGCTGCAGCTGTGACCACAATCGACGGGCCGGCCGGGGTATCCTTGAGCCAGGACAAGGCCAGGCCGCCACACACCGCAAGCATTCCCAGCAGGCTCGCGCCAAGGGCCATCTGCTCCGGTGATCGAGCATGACGTTGAGCCGCGGCAGCGGGAATGATCAGCAACGAAGTAATCAGCAATACACCGACGATTTTCATCGCGACCGCGATCACCACGGCAATCAACAGCATCAAGGTCAGACGCAACGCCGCCACCGGCAGGCCTTCGACCGTGGCCAGTTCTTCATGCACAGTGATCGCCAGCAGTGGTCGCCACAACGTCACCAGCAACACCAACACCGCCGCGCTGCCGCCGAGAATCCAGGCCAGGTCAGTCGGGCTGATCGCCAGCAGGTCGCCGAACAGATAGGCCATCAGGTCGATCCGCACTTCATGCATGAAGCTTAGTACCACCAGGCCCAGAGACAGGGTGCTCGGTGCGAGAATCCCTAACAATGTGTCGGAAGCCAGAGGCTGACGCTGCTGCAAGGTCACCAGCAACACCGCCAGCGACAGGCAGCCCACGGTGACTGCCACCGTCGGGCTGACATCCAGCAGAAAGCCGAGGGCAACGCCAAGCAAGGCCGCATGGGAAAGGGTATCGCCGAAATAGGCCATGCGCCGCCAGACCACGAACGAGCCCAGCGGACCCGCTACCAACGCCAGGGCCAAGCCTGCCAGCAGAGCGTAAAACAGAAAATCAGCCATGCTTGCAGCTATCTCCGTGAACATGGGCGTGGGCCGTGGGGGCCTCGCTGACCACAGCACCATGCAGGTCATGGGCGTGATCGTGATGGTGGTGATAGATCGCCAGGCTTTGCGCGTTCTTGCCAAATAGCTCGACGAACGCTGGATCGCCACTGACATGCTCGGGATGCCCGGAGCAGCAGACATGGCGATTCAGGCAGACCACCTGGTCGGTGGTGCTCATGACCAAATGCAAATCATGGGAAACCATCAGCACCCCGCAACCGTGGCGGTCGCGCAGGCGTGTGATCAGACTGTACAGCTCGGCCTGGCCGGCGACATCGACGCCTTGCACTGGCTCATCGAGCACCAGCAATTGCGGTTCGCGCAACAATGCACGGGCCAGCAGCACGCGCTGCATCTCTCCGCCGGAGACGCTCTGCACCGGGCTGTCGATTACTTGTTCGGCACCGACTTCTTTGAGCGCGGCCAAGGCTCGCGAGCGATCCACGCCTGGCACCAGACGCAAAAAGCGCAGCACGGACAGCGGTAAAGTTGGGTCGACGTGCAGCTTCTGCGGCATATAACCGATTCGCAGTTTCGGCTTGCGCCAGACACTGCCGCTGTCCGGCTTGAGCAGACCCAGTACGGCACGCACCAGAGTAGTCTTGCCGGCGCCGTTAGGGCCGATCAGGGTGACGATCTGCCCTGGCTCGACGCTGAGCTGGATGTTGTCCAGCACGGTTTGCCCGGCAAAAGTCACCGCTACCTGCTCGAGGCGGATCAATGCAGTGCTCATCAAGCCCCCTGGCAACCGGAGCAGAGGCCGACCACTTCAACGGTTTGCGCTTCGACCATAAAACCGACATCGCGAGCGCTGGTGATGATCGCGTCGCTGATGGTTTTTTGTTCGAGTTCGATGGCAGCGTGGCATTCACGGCAAATCAGGAACTGGCCCTGGTGAGCGTGTTCCGGGTGATTGCAGCCAACGAAGGCGTTGAGGGACGAAATGCGATGCACCAGACCGTTTTCCAGCAAGAAGTCCAGCGCCCGGTAAACGGTCGGCGGCGCGGCGCGGCGACCATCCTGTTCGCTGAGCACGGCGAGGATGTCGTAGGCGCCAAGGGGTTTGTGGCTCTGCCAGACCAGTTCCAGGACGCGCCGACGCAGTGCGGTCAGGCGCAAACCTTGACGGGCACACAGGGCATCGGCTTCCGACAGCGCGCTGTGCACGCAGTAAGAATGGTCATGGGGACGGCTGGCCAGCGGTGTTTTAGGCATGAGCGGCGACGATAATTGTGAGAGACGTTATTATGTTACCCGTTCTCGCCTCTCCGAGTGGTCATCGTGTCCCGACTTTTTGCCATTTATGTCGCTTTTGCTGCCAGTTTGTTCGTGATCAGCCCTGCTCACGCCGAAGTGAAAGTACTTACCAGTATCAAACCCTTGCAGCTGATCGCCGCGGCAGTGCAGGACGGCGTCGGTGTGCCCGAGGTATTGCTGCCGCCGGGCGCCTCCCCGCATAACTTTGCCCTGCGCCCTTCCGACGTACGGCGGGTACAGTCGGTGGATTTGCTCTACTGGATCGGCCCGGACATGGAAGGCTTCCTTCCGCGCGTACTCAAGGGCCGCAGCCTGCCGTCTATCGCCGTTCAGGACTTGCCGGGCCTGAAGTTGCGCCGCTTTGCCGAGGATAGCCACTCCCATGCGGAAGAGGCCAATGAGCATGATCACGATCATCGACCCGGTAGTCTTGACGCGCACCTCTGGCTGTCGCCGGTCAATGCCCGGGTGATTGCGGCGAAAATGGCTGCGGATCTGAGTGCGGCCGACCCGGACAATACCACTCGCTATCAGAGCAACCTCAAGGCTTTCAATGAGCGCCTCGATGCCTTGGACACACGTCTGAAAGCCCGATTGGCCGGCATTGAAGGCAAGCCTTACTTTGTCTTCCACGAAGCGTTCGATTACTTCGAAGATGCCTACGGTCTCAAGCATACCGGAGTGTTCAGCGTCGCGGCCGAAGTGCAACCGGGTGCACAGCACGTGGCAGCGATGCGCAAGCGCTTGCAGGAAGTTGGCAAGACCTGCGTATTCAGTGAGCCTCCGCTGCGTCCACGGCTGGCGGAAACCCTGGTAGCCGGTTTACCGGTGAAACTGGCGGAACTGGATGCATTGGGCGGTTATACACCGGCCACTGCCCAGGGTTATGAGCAGGTGCTGGAAAAGCTGGGGAATGACTTGGCAGGCTGTCTGGAGCAGTTGTAAGCAGGGATGTTGTGGTAACCCTTTTCGCAGGCAGGAGCCAGGTGCCTGGCTCTTGCCCGCGATGCGTTCAAATGGCGAACGGCAACGGCGTACTGACCTTCTGACGTTGCGCCAAGCGCTGCTGAAACTCCATCGGATCGTGAATCAACACGTCCTGTCCGGCAAACGACTCGGCGGCGATCAGTCGTGACAACCAGAAGCGCACGCAGGCCACCCGCAACATCGTTGGCCACAGCTCGGCTTCAGCCGCGGTGAACGGACGCAACGTCGCATAAGCACCCAGCAAGGCCCGCGCACGTGGTCCGTCGATCACCCCGGCTTTATCCGAACACCAGTCATTCAAGGCGATTGCCACGTCGTAGAGCATCGGTCCTGAACAGGCGTTGTAGAAGTCGATCAGCCCGGTCAGGTGCGTGCCTTCGAACATCGCGTTATCGCGGAACAAATCGGCGTGGATGTTGGCCCGTGGCAGCGCCAGGATTTTCGCCTTTTGCTGAGCGATCTCGTCCAGAGCACCTTGCAGCAGGCTGCTTTGCTCGGGGTTCAGGTTCGGCATCAACTGCGCACCTTCGGCCAGCATCCAGTCCAGGCCACGATCGGTCTTGCGCTCCAGTACTTTGCCTTGGGTGGCCAGGTGCAGATGAGCGAGCAGGTCTGCGACCTGCGCGCAGTGCTGCGCGTTGGCCTCTTTGATGTGTTTGCCAGCCAATCGCGGTTGCAGCAACGCCGGTTTACCGGCGAGTTCGCGCAATGCGATGCCGTCGGTAGTACGCAGGGCGTAAGGCACCGGCAGATCAGCGTCATGCAGCACGTCCAGCAGTTCGATGAAGAACGGCATTTCCTGGACCGGACCGCGCTCTACCAGGGTCAGGACAAACTCGCCCTGCTCCAGACTGATGAAGAAATTGGTGTTTTCGCTACCTGCGGCAATCCCCTGAAAATCAAGCAGGCGGCCGAGCCCATAAGGGGCGAGAAAGGTTTCCAGCTCGGGCCGAGCCAGGGGGGTAAACACAGACATGGTTAAAAACTGCTCAGTTCGGGCGCCGCGATTGAGCCAGCGCCGATTAAAGTTAAGAAACTACTTCCACGTAAAAATTTCCCACGACGGAATCAGCATATCCGGCTGATCCGATCGGATGAAGTTTGCTTCTGTTCCGTCCGCGCGCACCAGAAAGTACGGTTTGCCGCCCTTCGGTGTGACTTTGATCGCATACAGGAAGCCGTTCTGACGGTATTCCTGAATGGTTTTGTCACCTTCGGTGTGGATGGTGACTTGCGGTTCTGGAGTCGGTGCATCATCAGCTGCCATCACGGCCAGGGGAGTCATGGCAAAGAAGCCAGCCAGCAACAAGCGATTTAGTGTGCGCATGATAACCTTGTCCCTTTGTCGTCAACGGTCCCGCTATTCTAGCGCCGGACCCGCCGAAAAGGTTGATCCTGCTCATGAGCCAAGCCCCCCTCGTCCTGGTGGACGGTTCTTCTTACCTGTACCGCGCCTTTCATGCGCTGCCACCGCTGACCACATCCAAAGGCCTGCCGACCGGCGCGGTCAAGGGTGTACTGAACATGCTCAAGAGTCTGCGCAAGCAGTACCCTGACAGCCCGTTCGCGGTGGTTTTCGACGCCAAGGGCGGGACATTTCGCGATGACATGTACGCCGAGTACAAGGCCAACCGTCCGAGCATGCCCGATGACATGCGGGTACAGATCGAGCCGTTGCATGCGAGTGTGATCGCATTGGGCTTTCCGTTGCTGTGCGTAGAAGGCGTAGAGGCCGACGATGTGATCGGCACGCTGGCCCGTAGCAGCGCAGCAGCCGACCGCCCGGTGGTGATCTCCACGGGCGACAAGGACATGGCACAACTGGTCGACGGGCACATTACCTTGGTCAATACAATGACCGGTAGCGCGATGGATGTGGCTGGCGTGAAAGAGAAGTTTGGCGTCGCTCCCGAACAGATCATCGATTATCTGGCGCTGATGGGCGATTCGTCCGACAACATCCCCGGTGTTCCGGGCATTGGGCCAAAGACCGCTTCCGGTTTGTTGGTGGGCGTGAATGGCGGTCTGGTCGAGTTGTACGCGCAACTCGATATCGTGCCGACCCTGCCGATTCGCGGTGCCAAGACCCTGCCGGCCAAGCTTGAAGAGCACAAGGAGATGGCCTTCCTCTCCTATCAACTGGCGACCATCAAGGTCGACGTGCCGCTGGATATCGGGCTCGACGACCTGCATCTGGGTGAGCCTGATCGCGAAAAGCTCGCCGAGCTCTACACCTTGCTCGAATTCAAAAGCTGGTTCGAAGAATTGCAGCGCGAGGCCAAGCGCACGGAGCAGGAAATCGTCGAAGCTGTGGAGGAGGTCGCAGTCGACGCTGAGGTAAAGTACGAAACCATCCTCGACCAGGCGCGATTCGATGTCTGGCTGAAAAAGCTTAACAACGCCAGCTTGATTGCCTTTGATACCGAAACCACCGGCGTCGACGCGCAGCAAGCGCAACTGGTGGGCCTGTCTTTCGCCGTACAAGCCAATGAAGCGGCCTACATCCCGCTCACTCACTCTTATATGGGGGTGCCCGAGCAACTGGATCGCGACACCGTCCTGCGAGCCTTGAAACCGTTACTGGAAGACCCGAGCAAACTCAAGGTCGGCCAGCACGCCAAGTTCGACATGAACATTCTGGCCAACTGCGCCATCGGTGGTGATCAAGCCTGTGGCATTTCGGTGCAAGGCATTGCCTTCGATACCATGCTCGAATCCTATGTACTGGATTCGACGGCGACCCGCCACGACATGGACAGCCTGGCGCTCAAGTACCTGGACTACACCACCACCAGCTTCCAGGACATCGCTGGCAAAGGCGCAAAGCAACTGACCTTCGACCAGATTTCTCTGGAGCTGGCCGGACCCTATGCGGCCGAAGACGCGGACGTGACCTTGCGTTTGCATCAGGCCCTGCAGGAAAAACTCACGGCCATCCCGAGTCTTTGTAACGTGCTGAGGGAAATCGAGATGCCGCTGGTACCAGTCCTGGCGCGGATTGAACGTCAGGGGGCGTTGGTCGATGCCAATCTGCTAGGTATTCAGAGTGTCGAACTGGGCGACAAGCTGGTCGCTCTTGAACGCGAAGCCTTTGCCATTGCCGGTGAAGAATTCAACCTCGGTTCGCCCAAGCAATTGGGCGTGATTCTGTATGAGAAACTCGGCTTACCGATTCTCAGCAAAACTGCCAAAGGCCAGGCCTCGACGGCCGAAGCTGTGCTGGCGGAACTGGCCGAGCAGGACTTCCCGCTGCCCAAGGTGCTGATGCAGTACCGCTCCATGAGCAAGTTGAAAAGCACCTACACCGACCGCTTGCCTGAGCAGATCAACCCGCGTACCGGGCGGATTCACACCTCCTACCATCAAGCGGTGGCGGCGACCGGGCGTTTGTCTTCCAGCGATCCGAACCTGCAGAACATTCCGATCCGTACTGCTGAAGGTCGGCGGATTCGTCAGGCATTTGTCGCGCCTGAGGGCTACAAACTGCTAGCGGCCGACTATTCGCAAATCGAACTGCGGATCATGGCGCACCTGGCCAAGGATGAAGGTTTGTTGTACGCCTTCCGTCACAATCTGGACGTGCACAAGGCGACCGCTGCCGAGGTGTTCGGCGTTGAGCTGGCAGAGGTCACCACCGACCAGCGCCGCAGTGCCAAGGCCATCAACTTCGGTCTGATTTACGGCATGAGCGCGTTCGGCCTGGCCAAGCAGATCGGTGTCGACCGCAAGCAATCACAAGCCTATATCGACCGCTATTTTGCTCGTTACCCGGGCGTGCTTGAGTACATGGAGCGCACTCGCGCCCAGGCTGCAGAGCAAGGTTTCGTTGAAACCATCTTCGGTCGTCGCCTCTACCTGCCTGACATCAACGCAAAAAACCCGGCCTTGCGCAAAGGCGCCGAGCGTACGGCAATCAACGCGCCTATGCAGGGCACGGCGGCTGACATCATCAAGAAAGCCATGGTCGCGGTGGATAACTGGCTGACGTCTTCAGGTCTGGACGCCAAAGTCATCCTGCAGGTACACGACGAACTGGTGCTTGAAGTTCGCGAGGACCTGGTGGACCGGGTTCGCGATGAAATTCGCGTCCATATGAGTGGTGCTGCGTCGCTCGATGTGCCGCTTTTGGTCGAAGTAGGTGTCGGAAATAACTGGGACGAGGCTCATTAACCTGTCTTGAGGATGCCTTTTGCTGCGGCATCGTGCCGCGGCAAAGGCTGGCTAAGGGCTATTGGTTCGGAAAACCGGGCCGGTTATTACCAATAGTTTTTGAACCTGTCCGGAACTAAATCCGCGAACCGCCACTCAGATTTACTGAATGGCTGGTGAAGCCCTTCGATGCTCCTATGTTGTGTTAAGTGTTGGCAGATATCTGGACCCCGCCCTAGCGGTCCGGAATTTGAACCCCGAACTTCTCCTCCCCATACGAAGTCCGGGGTTTTTTTTGCCTGAAATTCCTTATTCCGTAGCCTCTGCGCCTTTATCGGCCAGTTCCATCCAGCCCGCCAGTACAGTGTAGGCATCTTCCAGACCAAGGCGTTTCGGTGCGGAGAACAGCTGGATGGTGATGGTATCGCCCCAGCCTTTGCGGATGTCCGCCTGCACTTTGAGCAAGGTGTTTTTCGCTGCCCCGTAGGTCAGTTTGTCGGCCTTGGTCAGCAGGATGTGCATCGGCATGCCGCTGGCTACAGCCCAATCGAGCATCAGCAGGTCGAAGTCAGTCATTGGATGACGGATGTCCATCATCAAAATCAAACCTTTCAAACTCTGGCGACCGCCCAGATACGCTTCCAGGTGGCGCTGCCAGTGAAGTTTCAGCGGGATTGGCACTTTGGCGTAGCCGTAACCTGGCAGGTCGACCAAACGGCGATCATCGTCTAGCTTGAAGAAGTTCAGCAGCTGTGTGCGACCCGGAGTCTTCGAGGTTCGGGCCAGGCTGGCGTGAGTCAGGGTGTTCAGAGCGCTGGACTTGCCGGCGTTGGAACGCCCCGCGAAGGCCACTTCAAAGCCTTCGTCGTCGGGACATTGGTCAACTTTGGCCGCGCTGAGCATGAAGGTGGACTGTTGGCACAGACCGAGAATGGGGTTCTTGAGTTGCATGGGATTTCCGATGTGGGCGGTGCCGAGAATGGACGCGGCGAGCAGTGTCGTTTCCGTTTCAGTAACGCCAGTATATAATGCCGCAGATTTTGTGTGCGCTTTGTCCCGGCGTAGGATGAAGTTCACGGGAGCGATTGACCGAAATTGCGCACTAGAACGCAGCTCGCTCTCAACCCTGAAAGGTCGTTTTATGACGAAATGGCTGCTAGCTGCCGGTGTCTTGATGCCGCTTTACAGTGCGCAGGCTACACAGGATCCGGAAGCTGTGTACAACCGTGTTTGTAGAGCCTGTCATTCCGGCCAACTGCCAACGGCGCCTGTAAAGGGTGATCTGGAAGCCTGGAAGCCAAGATTGGCGCAAGGTATGGAGACGCTGGTGCAACACGTGACCCAGGGTTTCAAGGCGATGCCGCCGCGTGGTTTGTGCATGGACTGCAGTGCCGAGGATTACCAGGCAATCATCCACTGGATGAGCGAGTGATCCCGGTCCATAACTCTTTAACCCTTAGCCGTAGTTGGATTAGCTGATGAACAAATTGATCGTGAGTCTGCTGTTGACCCTGGGGATCTCCGGCATTGCCCATGCTGCAGGCGATGCGACTGCTGGTCAGGCGAAAGCCGCAGTATGTGGCGCCTGTCATGGCTCGGATGGCAATAGCATGGCGCCCAACTTTCCAAAACTGGCGGGTCAGGGCGAACGCTACCTGAACAAGCAATTGCACGACATCAAGTCCGGCAAGCGCACCGTTCTGGAGATGACCGGCCTGCTGACCAACCTGAGCGATCAGGATCTGGCTGATCTCTCGGCCTACTTCGCCAGCCAGAAGGGCAGCGTCGGCGCAGCAGACCCGAAAGTCGTGGCTCGCGGTGAAGAGTTGTTCCGTGGCGGCAAGCTGGACCAGGGCATGCCTTCCTGCACCGGTTGCCACTCGCCTAACGGTGCAGGCAACGTCGCTGCTGCTTTCCCGCACCTGGGTGGCCAGCACGCTCAATACATCGCCAAGCAACTGACCGATTTCCGTGAAGGTAACCGTACCAACGACGGTGACACGAAGATCATGCAAAGCATCGCGTCCAAATTGAGCAACAAGGACATCGAAGCGGTGTCCAGCTATATTCAAGGCCTGCACTAAGGGTGGATCAATTGACGTTGTGCATGACTTACATCTTTTGCAACGTTAACGCTCTATTAATCCATTGATGCAAGCATAAAAAGGGTGGCTTTGGCCGCCCTTTTTTGTGGCTGCTGCCGTTACACTAGAAATCAAGCCCGACTGGGCCTGTCTGAGTGCAGGTCGCATGAGGCGACCTTATTTGTCCAGGAGTAAAGCATGCGTAATCTGATTCTCAGCGCCGCATTCGTCACAGCCAGTCTGTTTGGCATAACCGCCCAAGCTGCCGAGCCGCTTGAAGCTGGTAAACAATATGTCGAATTGAGCAGCGCCGTTCCGGTTGCCATACCTGGCAAGATCGAAGTAGTGGAGCTGTTCTGGTACGGCTGCCCGCATTGCTACGCGTTCGAGCCAACCATCAATCCCTGGGTTGAAAAGCTCCCTGCCGATGTGAACTTCGTACGTATTCCGGCCATGTTCGGCGGTATCTGGAACGTTCACGGCCAGTTGTTCATTACCCTGGAAGCCATGGGCGTGGAGCACAAGGTTCACAAAGCGGTCTTCGACGCGATCCACGGTGGCAAGAAACTCGCGACTCCAGAAGAAATGGCCGAGTTCCTGGCGACCGAAGGCGTCGACAAGGATAAATTCCTGAGCACCTACAATTCCTTCGCCGTTAAAGGCAAGGTTGAAGATGCCAAGAAGAAGGCTCAGGCCTATCAGATCTCCGGTGTACCGACCATGGTCGTCAACGGCAAGTACCGCTTCGACCTCGGCACTGCCGGTGGCCCTGAAGGCGCCTTGAGCGTGGCTGACCAGTTGATCTCCAAGGAGCGCGCCGCTAAGTAAGCGGCGCCCACCATGCGCCGCTGGGGTACTGAGCGTGTCGTTGGCCTGCATGACCCGCAGGTCAACGCGCATCATCTGGAGTCGACGGGCTTGCCCGCAGACAGTCGTCTGCGTTTGCTCAGTTTCAATATTCAGGTTGGTATCAGCACCGAGCGTTATCGGCATTATCTGACCCGTGGCTGGCAGCATCTGTTGCCGCACACCGGGCGAGCAGACAATCTGCAAAAGATCGGCAATCTGCTGGGCGATTTCGATCTGGTCGCCTTGCAGGAAGCCGATGGCGGCAGCCTACGGTCGGGCTACGTCAACCAGGTCGAGCACCTGGCCCAACTCGGCGCCTTTCCTTACTGGTATCAACAGCTCAATCGCAATCTCGGTCGCTTGGGGCAGCACAGCAATGGTGTGCTCAGCCGCTTGCGTCCGTGGGTTATCGAAGATCATCCATTGCCGGGTCCGAAGGGCCGTGGTGCGATTCTGGTGCGCTTCGGCGAGGGACCGGAAGCGTTGGTGGTGGTGATGATGCATCTGGCGCTGGGTGCCCGTACCCGAACCCGACAGCTGGCCTATATTCGCGAATTGATTGCTGGGTACAAACACCAGGTGCTGATGGGTGATATGAATACCCATGCCGGCGACTTGCTGCAAAGTTCCCCATTGCGCGATCTGGGTCTGCTCGCGCCACAGCTTGAGGCGACGTTTCCCAGTTGGCGCCCGCAACGATGCCTCGATCACATTCTGCTCAGCCCGAGCCTGACCCTTGAACGGGTCGAGGTGCTGGCTCAACCCATTTCCGATCACTTGCCGGTCGCGGTAGAGATTCGGCTGCCGGGTTCGCTTACGGCTGACGCATTGCCCGCATTGAGTCTTGTCCCTCGCGGATCCCTTGAATGAGCGACGAAGCGCAGCGCTGGAAAGAAAAGTACCTCAAGAGCATCGAGCAGCAAGAGAAGCTCGAGCGCCGATGGGATGCCCGCCTTGATTTGCTTCGCCGAGGGTTGGTTCGCAGCACGCTGGCGGCGGAGGGCACTGACCGGGCCGTTGACCAGTGTATGAAGGAAATGCGTGAGGCTATTCGCACGGACGATATGGACGCGGCTTTGGCAGCGTTGCTGCCACGCCTGGAAAAAGCCGTGCTCGATTCCGAGCAGCGCCGGGAAACGCGCGTTGATCAAATGGGAGCAGCGCTGACTGCTCTGGTCACACAATTACAAGCCTTGCCGCTGCCTCGAGAAGTGAGTCGGCCGCTCAAGAACTTTGCCCGGCAACTGGATGGGCGTGTCAGCCAGGCCCGTGAAATCCCCTTGCTGCTTGGTGAGCTGAGCGGCTTGCAAGGCCGGGCGCTGAGCTTGCTGGAGAACCCTGAAGAGCCGAATCGTCCCGGCTTGTTGCAACGTCTGTTCGGTGGGCGGGAAACCGCGGACGTTGTGCCGCAGGCTAATGCTTGCTTGGTGGCGTTACCAGGTTCGAATCCCGCTGAACAGATTCAGATGCAGGCCGTCGAGACGACGCTTGAGCCTGTTCGTGACTATTTCCAGCCTGTTCCTGTCGCTCCAAGCGTTGTGGCGATCACGCAGGAAGTGCCGTTGCCGGCCGTAGAAATGCCGGTATCCGTGGTTTCAGTGGTCGAGTCGGTTTCGAATCCAGAGCTGACTGATAAAAAACCACACATCGAAGTGCAGGCTTTTGTCCCTCCAGTGCTGGAGTCAGAAGGGCTGAGGGCTCCTCAACTGTCAGGAGTCGAAGAACTCGTCGCTGCACCGCAACCGACTCTGACTGCGAGCCCCGAAGACTCACTCGCTCAGGTTGATATCAATCCTGACGAACTGATATCCCCTGTGCCCTCGGAAACCAGACACGAAACACCTGACCTCCTCGACAGCCTGCCTTCGCCGTCAGCTACGGCGCAGGCGTCGGTGGCCTTTGATCCAGAGCAGCCTGAGCAGGATGTCCACTACGCCTTGCCTGATTCACCAGAGCCTTCTTACAGCTCGGTGGCCAGGCACATAGAAGACACGCTGCTGGGTCTGCTCGACGACTTGTCCCTGCCCGAGCGCCACCGACCGCAAGCCGAGGCCATGCGTGATCGACTGCAAAACGGTCTGAACTGGTACGAACTGCTACCAATCCTCGACGATTTGGCCGTCTTGATGCTGGCGATCACCAACAGTGGACAACATGAGTTTGAGGTTTACCTCAAGCAGCTCAACGAGCGGCTCGAGTCATTTCAAAGCAATCTGCAGGCGGCCAGCGACGGTCATGCGGACAGCCGTTCAGCTGCGCGAGAAATGGATACCCAGATCCGCGAACAGGTCGATGGCTTGCAGAGCAGCGTTCAAGATGCGGCAGACCTGGACAGCCTCAAGCATGTGTTGGAGAACCACCTTGAGGGTTTGCTCGGCACCATGGATCAGCACCGCAAGCAACGCGATCAGCGTGAGCAAGAGGTCGCCGGGCGTCTGCAAGGGCTGGCCGAACGCGTGGCAAGCATGGAGCAAGAGGCTCAGGGCTATCGCGAGCACCTTGAGGAGCAACGGCAGAAGGCGCTGATTGATCCGTTGACCGGCCTGCCCAACCGAGCTGCTTGGGGTGAGCGACTGGATCACGAAGTTGCTCAATGGCAGCAGAATGGCAGCACACTTCTGTTGGCAATGCTCGATCTGGACCACTTCAAGCGAATCAACGATAACTATGGCCATCTGGCTGGTGACAAGGTTCTGAAAATCATTGCCGGCGTCCTGCGCAAGCGTATGCGCGGCTCGGACTTCATCGCCCGATTTGGTGGTGAAGAATTTGTCCTGTTGGCTCCCAATACCTCATTGCCGGTGGGTTCAAAACTTGCCGAAACGCTGCGGGCAGCCATTGAGGCTTGCCCGTTTCACTTCAAAGGTGAGCGGGTAACGATAACCGTCTCCATGGGCATGACGGCATTCAAACCGGGTGAGCGCAGCGAAATGGTGCTTAAAAGAGCCGATCAGGCGCTTTACCGCGCCAAAGATGCCGGGCGTAACAGGGTGGAACTGGGCTGATCCCGATTGTTCCATTTTGTTTAATCTCGGGCTTTTGCCGGTCCATCCAGAGGGCAATACGTTACACTGTTGCATTACTGTCTTCAGCGTACTGCACACTGCCATGAAATTTTACTCTCTCGTCCTGTCGCTTCTTGTGTTGGCCGGCTGCGCCAGCGGGCCTCGACTCGACACCCGTCATCCTTCGGTCAATTACGATAACCGTGTTCAGTTCGTGGTGGTGCATTACACCAACGCTTCGCTGGAACGCTCGCTGGCACTGTTGACCCATGGCGACGTCAGCAGTCATTACCTGATTGGCGACAACAATCCGCCGACTATCTATAAGTTGGTTGATGAAAACCTGCGGGCCTGGCATGCAGGGGAAAGTGAATGGCAAGGCCGGACCTGGTTGAACTCCAGCTCCATCGGTATCGAAATCGTCAATCCGGGCTACCGCGAGACACCGACTGGCCGCGTCTGGTATCCGTATACCGAGGGTCAGGTCCAGGCGTTGATCGTTCTGCTCAAGGACATCAGCAAGCGCAACAACATCGACCCGCGCCATATCATCGGGCATAGCGATATCGCTCCATTGCGTAAACTCGACCCGGGCCCGTTGTTCCCCTGGAAGCGTCTGGCTGACGAGGGGCTGGTGATCTGGCCGAACGCTCAGGCCGTGGCACGCCAGCAAGCGTTGTTTGCGGCTGAACTACCGAGCATCACCTGGTTTCAGGAAGAGCTGGCTCGTCTGGGCTATACCACGCCGCAAACCGGCCAACTGGATGTCGCGACCCGTCATGTACTGGCGGCGTTCCAGATGCATTATCGACCGTCACGCTTCGACGGTATGCCAGACGCGGAAAGTGCAGCAATTCTGCAGGTCTTGAACCAGACAAAATAATGACGCCGCCCGACGGTCCGGGCGACTTCTCAATCAGTTGCTATAACTCATTGGTAATCCTTTGGATATTCAATGATGCCGGCCGCTGGCGAGACGCTACATAGTTGGTTTCATCGCCCGTGGTTTCTGGCGATGCTGGCGGCTGTGCTCAGCGCGGCGTTGTTACTGCTGGGCAGTCTGGGCGTGGCGCTGCATCAGGTGCAACAACGCGAAAGCGAGCAGATGAATGCTCAGGGCGAGCGTTTTCTTGAGCGTCTTGAGCAACTGTTCGGCCAATTGCGTGAAGGTCTCGATGAGCTGGAAGCCCAACCATTGCGTGGATGCAATGCTGAAATGGTCGCGACATTGCAAAAGGTCAGCTTCAGTTACCGCTTCGTTTATGAAGCGGCTTATATCGATGCCACTCAGTCCTGCTCAAACCGGCCGCGCCAGGACACCCTTTCTTCCCCAGGGCCTCCAGACATCAAGGGGCCGACCTACAGTTACTGGTTGAATACCTCGACAGAACCTAATGAAAACCGTGCAGCATTGATGCTCGGACGGGGCAACTTTCGTGTGGCGACCTCCCGAGGTCATTTGACCGATATGGTCGACCTGCACCCGGGCAGCAGCTTGCTGGTAGTGCTCGACCATGGCACCAGAGCGATCCCGGTACTGGGCGCGGCTCAACCCTGGCCACCGATCCAGCCGTGGCCTCCAGTGAGCCGTGACGCCCTTCAGGTCACGCAAGACCAACTGATTTACCGAATGCCGACCAACAACCCGGAGTACCAGCTTGTACTCATGACCCCGCGTACAAGTTTGCAAGTGGAAATGACTACGGCATGGCGCTGGTTGTTACCGATAAGTCTTCTATTAGCGATTTTTATCGGGTGGCTGGTCTTACAGTTGGCTCGCCAGCGTCAGTCATTGGGTGGCGAGTTACAGGGCGCTCTGCGTCGTAACGAGTTGCAGGTCTTGTACCAGCCGATTTTCGAGCTCAGCAGTCGTCAATGTGTCGGCGCCGAAGCACTGCTGCGTTGGCGTCGGCCAGACGGCACATTGACCAGCCCGGATCTGTTTATCCCTATGGCGGAAAATACCGGGCAAATCCGACAGATCACCGATTTCGTGCTGCAGCGTTTGCTTGAGCAGTTAGGCCAGCTGTTACGCGCCAATCCGCATCTCTACATCTCGGTCAATCTGGCGGCCTGCGATGTGATGGTTCCGCGCATCGGGCAGGTTATGGCCCGTTTATTGGCCATGCATCGGGTCGCAGCGCGACAGATTGCCTTTGAGGTTACCGAGCGTGGCCTGATCGACGTGGTCGTCGCGCGGGACAACCTGCAGGCCTTGCGCGATGCCGGGCATCAAGTGCTGATCGATGATTTCGGCACGGGCTATTGCAGCCTTGCGTATCTGCAAACCCTGCCTGTGGACTGTTTGAAAATCGATAAAGCTTTTATCGATGCCTTGGGGCACGATGCTGCCAGCAGCGGAGTGGCGCCGCATATCATTCGCATGGCGCATGCCTTGCAACTCAAGGTGATTGCCGAAGGGATCGAATATGAAGCACAGGCCTCGCTGTTGAGTAGTGAGGGTGTGAATTACGGGCAGGGTTGGCTGTTTGCCCATGCCCTGAGCGCTGTGCAGTTCATTGAGTTGATCACCCGCGGTCGCCGGATGGCTGCGCGGCGACTGGATGATGAAGCCTGATTGTGCGCCGCGCGCCTACAAAGGAAGCGCCATGTAGAACTGCGAGCCCTGCCCCGGCCGTGAGTAGACGCCCATCCTCCCGCCGTGCAATTGCACGATTTCCTTGCACAACGCCAGGCCCAGGCCTGCGCCACCCTTCTTGCGACCGACCTGAACGAAGGGTTCGAAAATCCGCCCCTGTTGGCCGTAAGCGATGCCTTCGCCGTTGTCCTCGACGCTGATAATCACTCGCTCACCATGTCGGCGTGCTTGTAAGCGGACCTGGCCGTGCCGCGCGGTATGGCGTAGCGCATTGGCAATCAGGTTATCCAGCACCCGTTCCAGCTGTGGGTGGTCGACTTGTAGCCTGGGTAGCTGTGTTTGAACCTCCACCAACAACTCGATGTCTTGCTCGTGGGCTTGCTCTGCGAAGCGAGCTTGAGCGTGTTCGAGCAGTTCATCGATGGCGCAGGGCACAAGGGTGAGCTTTTGCAGGCCGTTCTGATAACGTGAGAAGTTCAGCAGGTCGTTGATCAGCTGCATCAAACGCTGCATTTCTTCGTTGACGGTGTTTAGCAGGTCGGCTTCGCGAGAGTCATCAGCAAAATGCACGCGTTCCTGAAGTAAGCCAAAGGCCATGTGCATACCGGTGACCGGTGTGCGCAGCTCATGTGAGGCACGTAACACGAATTCACTTCGGACCCGTTCGAAGGCCCGCTGTTCGGTGACGTCATGCAGCACCATGACCGCGCCAAGAATGTGCCCTTGGGTGTTGTGGCTGACCGGTGTCAGGCTGTAGGTCAGCAGCCGCGATTCGCCATCAACCTCGATACTCAAGTCCTCAGGCGCCCGTTCCAGACTGCCGCCACGCAGGATCAGCTGTAGTTGCTCATCGAGCTCCGCGCGTTCAAGGGCGCTGCCCAATCCCTGACCCAGACGATCTTTGTCCCAGCCCAATTGCCGTTGCGCTACTGGGTTGAGATGTTCCAGACGGCCCTGGCGGTCGATCATCAGCAAGCCGTCATCGATGCTGTCGAGTACCGCTTGCAAGCGTTGCTGGCCGGCGAGTAACTCATCGACGTTGGTGGCCTGATGCTGACGCAGGGCTTCGGCCATGATCCCGAAACGGCGGGTCAACAGGTTCATTTCCGCAACCGCCGATATGGGCAGCGTCACGTCGAAATTCCCTTGACCGATATTGTCCGCAGCCTTGGCCAGCGCCTCGATAGGGGCACCGAAGCGTCGGGCAATGCCGTGGGCAGTAATGAAACCGATGATCAAGACCGCCAATCCCACCAGCCCGAGCAATCCTGAGATCAATAGTGCGCGCTCGCGAGTCTGGTACTGGGCTTCATTGATGCTATCCAGTGTCAGTTTGTGTTCGGTGATCAGGCCGTTGCGCAGCACATTGAATTTTTCGGTCAGGTTATGGTTGCCGGTCAGGCTGCCCGAGAGATCCCGAGAGTGGCCGAATGCTTCGAGAAATTTCAGGTAGTCAGCTCGGGCCTGGCTGAAGCCGGTGTGCTGGCCACCGGTGCTTTGCTCGTGCTGGATGCCTTGATCGAGCAGCTCGAAGTAATGTTGCCTGGATGCCTCCAACGCCGCCAGGTCAGGTTTTTCGTTGAGCATGATGATCAACTGGTCGTCCAGGGTCTGTCGCAGTTTGAGTCCCAGATCAAGGGTGATGAAGTCGTTGTGGATCAGCGAATCCTGGGTACTGGCCATCTGTATGATGCCCATGAGCCCGAGCAGAAGCCCAAGCAGGGCGACGGTGATCAGCGCCGAGATACTCAGAAACAGCCGAGTATGCAGTTTCATCGCGAGCTTCATGGGGCGCCGCTCATAGGTTGTACTGTTTGCGTTTTCGGTACAGCGTCGAAGCATCGATGCCGAGGGTTTTGGCGGCTTGATCAAGGGTGTCGCTAGTGGCCAGCACTGCGCCGATATGGGCTTTCTCCAACTCGTCCAGGCTTAACGCCGCACCAATCCGCGGAGCGTTGCTGGTCGCTTGTTCGGCCATGCCCAGATGGTTGATTTCTACCCGTTCCTGAGGGCAAATGATGCTCGCGCGCTCGACCACATTGCGTAATTCGCGGATGTTGCCCGGCCAGCGATAGTTGAGCAGTGCTTCGCGCGCTTCATCGCTGAAGCCGCGCGCCGGGCGCGCGTATTCCTTGACGAAGCGGGCCAGAAAGCGATCCGCCAGGGTCAGAATGTCTTCACTGCGCTCACGCAGCGGCGGCAGGTGCAAGGTGATGACATTGAGCCGGTACAGAAGGTCCTCACGAAAACGTCCGTCGCGGACCATGTCTTCGAGATTGAGGTTGGTCGCGGCGAGGATGCGCACGTCCGCGCGACGGGTCACCGGGTCGCCGACGCGTTCGTATTCCTTGTCCTGAATAAATCGCAACAGTTTGGGTTGCAAGGTCAGCGGGAAGTCGCCAATTTCGTCGAGGAACAGTGTCCCGCCATCGGCCTGGTTGACCCGTCCGAGGGTGCTTTCGCTGGCCCCGGTAAAAGCCCCGCGGCTGTGGCCGAACATCTCGCTTTCCATCAGCTCGGCGCTCAGCGACGGACAGTTGATGGTGACGCAGGATTTCTTCGCGCGTTTGCTCCAGCCATGAATGGCTTGGGACAGCTCGCCTTTACCGGTGCCGGATTCGCCAAGAATCAGAATGTTGGCATCGGTACCGGCGACCTGGCGTGCGGTTTCCAGTACCACTTTCATCGCCGGGCTGTGAGAGTCCAGGCCGTCCCTGGATTTGCGTATTTCCCCTTCGAGCGCTTCCAGGCGCGCCGAGAGCTGGCGCATTTCCAGTTGCTTGGCAGTGGCAAGGCGCAATTGGTCCGGGCTGCAGGGCTTGACCAGGTAATCCGCGGCACCGGCCTGGATCGCATCGACTGCGGTATCCACCGCCGAGTGGGCGGTGACGATCACCACACGCATCCACGGTGCTTGAATGCGCATCTGCGCGAGCACATCGAGGCCATTGTCTTCACCCAACCGCAGGTCGAGGAAACACAGGTCAAACACCTGACGTTGTAATAAGGCGTCGGCTTGGGCTGCGCTGTTGGCAGTGGCTACGGTATAGCCTTCGTCTTCCAGGCAGAAACGGAAGGTGCGCAGGATGGCGGACTCATCATCTACCAGAAGAATACGGCCTTGATGTTCCGTGGCTGATTCCATTTCCCACGCTCCATTAGTGAGTCATCTTATTTAGTCCCGGAAAAATCGGGCAAGTTGCATGGTCGATTCTGATTGATTCCACTAGATGCAGGTTAGCGACCTATTGATTTGTTTATAACATGCTGATTAATAAGGGTTTTATGTAGAAGCCTGATTGCTCCTTGACCCTCCCTTCTGACATCCACCGCTATCTTCCGGCTCCAGGGCTTTTCAATTCCCTCCCTATGGATCGTGCATTACGCACGACCCATAGGGAGTCATCGTGCAAGATGCGTTTGAAAGCACTTTTGTAACGTTTATAACCTACTGATTTGTTTAACTTATTGTGAAATGAAAGCTGGCATGCAGGCTGCAACAGTTTGAATAGCCAAAGGCGCTATTGAAGGGCGCCTTCTTCCGAATGACCACCCGTATGGGAGGAGCTTGAGGATGAATCGCCAACGTCTCGCCCAAATGCATATTTCACTACTGCATATACAGCAAGGACTGTTTGCAAGTTTGGCACTGCTTGTCATGCTCATTGGTGGTCAGCAGTTTCAGCGTTGGGGTCAGAGCCAGCAGGAAATGGCGCTGCGTTTGCCACCTCAATACACAAACCAA
Source organism: Pseudomonas sp. GW821-FHT01E05 (assembly GCF_059422425.1). Taxonomy (NCBI): domain Bacteria; kingdom Pseudomonadati; phylum Pseudomonadota; class Gammaproteobacteria; order Pseudomonadales; family Pseudomonadaceae; genus Pseudomonas; species Pseudomonas sp. GW821-FHT01E05. The sequence goes on along the minus strand of NZ_JBWKWW010000001.1, from coordinate 27,511 downwards.
ATGCATTTCAGCGCGCTCAGCAGCCAGTTTGCTGACTCTGCCCCAGTGCACCTGATGGGTGTTGACCAGGCACAGGCAGTAGTTGAATCCATTCCTCAGGAGCGTTGGGTGTTTTAGGCATAAGACCGGCGTGGGGGAAGCTGCACCAGGAATCGCGATACAAGCAACACTCCATTAGACGCGTAAGGAGAATTGTTATGTTGAGCTGGGCAATCACATTCTTGATCATTGCCATTGTGGCTGCGGTGTTGGGCTTCGGTGGAATCGCGGGCACCGCCACGGGTATCGCCAAAATTCTCTTTGTCGTGTTCCTGGTGATGTTTATTGCGTCTTTCTTCTTTGGCCGTCGCGACCGAGGTTGAATACGAGCGTTTTGTTAAAGACACCGAGTTCTGCTCTGGAAAGAGGCCCTGGCTTCTTTCTATTTGCGCCACCCGATGAAGGCAGGCGTATGACCAAGGGGTCGGGACGTTCTGATTGATGTGGAATCGGAGTGACCTAGGGGTACAAGGGGTGCCTCCGTAAGGGCCGGGTCAGGAAAAGCTGCGCCGCAAGTTCACGAGTCGTTGAGGATTTCGCGGACCTGCGGCGCGCTTGAACACGCAAAGGCTTGTTCTAGAGCGATCCGCTGGATCCTCATGCGCTTATCCCCTGAAATGTCCTTTCTGCGTTTTTCTCAACCGGTTTACGGTGCTTTATCGCGACCGTATATCGAGAAACTCGTCTTTTATTCGGGCTCTGTTTTCGCTCCTAGGCGTAGGAAATTTCCCGGATTTCGTCGTTATTCATGCCGCCAATAAATCCCGCATATCGCCTGTAATGGCCGTCTCATGGCGCTTATGACTTCTTTAGTGTCGTATTCGAACCGGTTGGGACGATGGGTTTGTTCAAAAAAGCTCATGCCGATTCGGCATAGGGTAGGCGTTTACAGCATTAGACGCGCCTCTCTTGCATCGGAATAGTTGCGCCTTTTTCCGCCAGCCAGAGAGCCGTAAATGCTCGCTCGCGGTGATTTTTTACGGGGGCAGATGCACAGACTTTTCCGCACTTGAGCGTTCCAGTTCGCGCATCTTCCCGAGTCCACTTATAAGAAAGGGTAATGATATGAAGAAGGCAAAGCTTAGCCTCGCCTGGCAGATCCTCATCGGTCTGGTTTTGGGGATTGCAATTGGGGCGCTGCTCAACCATTTCAGTGCCGAAAAAGCCTGGTGGATCAGCAACGTCCTGCAACCGGCGGGCGATATCTTTATCCGGCTGATCAAAATGATCGTGATTCCGATCGTGATCTCCTCGCTGGTCGTCGGTATTGCCGGCGTGGGTGATGCGAAGAAGCTCGGGCGCATCGGTCTCAAGACCATCCTTTACTTTGAAATTGTCACCACCATCGCCATTCTGGTGGGGTTGGTGCTGGCCAACCTGTTTCACCCAGGCTCGGGCATCGACATGAGCACCCTGGGTACTGTGGATATCTCCAAGTACCAGGCGACCGCAGCCGAGGTTCAGCATCAACACGCGTTCATCGAAACCATCCTCAACCTGATTCCATCGAACATTTTTGCCGCCATGGCGCGTGGCGAGATGCTGCCGATCATCTTCTTCTCCGTACTGTTCGGTCTCGGTCTGTCGAGCCTGCAATCGGATCTGCGCGAACCGCTGGTGAAGATGTTCCAGGGCGTGTCGGAAAGCATGTTCAAAGTCACCCACATGATCATGAGCTACGCCCCGATTGGCGTTTTCGCACTGATCGCGGTGACTGTTGCCAACTTCGGTTTCGCTTCCCTGCTGCCGCTGGCCAAGCTGGTGATCCTGGTCTACGTGGCAATCGCCTTTTTCGCCTTCGTGGTACTGGGCCTGGTTGCTCGTCTGTTCGGCTTCTCGGTGATCAAGCTGATGCGCATCTTCAAAGATGAGCTGGTACTCGCCTACTCCACTGCCAGCTCGGAAACCGTGCTGCCGCGAGTGATCGAGAAGATGGAAGCCTACGGCGCGCCGAAAGCCATTTGCAGCTTCGTAGTGCCGACCGGCTACTCCTTCAACCTTGACGGTTCGACCCTGTATCAAAGCATCGCGGCGATCTTCATCGCGCAGCTGTACGGCATCGATCTGTCCATCAGCCAGCAATTACTGCTGGTGCTGACCCTGATGGTTACCTCCAAAGGTATCGCCGGTGTGCCGGGTGTGTCCTTCGTGGTGCTGCTGGCGACTCTGGGCAGTGTCGGCATTCCATTGGAAGGTCTGGCGTTCATCGCGGGTGTCGACCGCATCATGGATATGGCCCGTACTGCGCTGAACGTGATCGGCAACGCCCTCGCTGTATTGGTCATCTCCCGTTGGGAAGGCATGTACGACGACGCCAAGGGCGAGCGCTACTGGAACTCCCTGCCGCACTGGCGCAGCAAAGAGCCGTTGCCCAAGGGTGAAGTCTCCAACAGCTAAGCTCCTTCGAGCCACGCACCTACAACAAACCCCGGGAAACCGGGGTTTGTTGTTTCTGGTATCTGACCGCTATTATTCGCCGCATCTTTTGGGGGATTTAACTGATGCTCAACGGCCTATGGCTTGGCTTCTTCATCGTGGCTGCCGTTTCGGCACTGGCGCAGTGGCTGATTGGCGGTAATGCCGGGATATTCGCGGCGATGGTGGAAAGTATCTTCGCCATGGCCAAGTTGTCGGTGGATGTAATGGTTCTGCTGTTTGGCACCCTGACCCTCTGGCTGGGCTTTCTGCGGATCGCCGAAAAGGCCGGGATCGTCGACTGGCTGGCCAAGGTGCTGGGTCCACTGTTTCTGCGCCTGATGCCGGAAGTACCCGCTGGCCACCCGGCCATTGGTTTGATCACCCTGAACTTCGCCGCCAATGGCCTGGGCCTGGACAATGCGGCCACGCCGATCGGCTTGAAGGCCATGCGCGCCTTGCAGGAGCTCAACCCCAGCACGACCACGGCGAGCAACGCACAGATTCTGTTTCTGGTGCTGAACGCTTCATCGCTGACCCTGCTGCCCGTAACGATCTTCATGTACCGCGCGCAGCAAGGCGCTGCCGATCCAACACTGGTATTCCTGCCGATCTTGCTGGCCACCAGCGCCTCGACCCTGACGGGTTTGCTGTCGGTGGCAATCGTGCAGCGCTTGCGGCTGTGGGACCCGGTGGTGCTGGCTTATCTGATTCCGGGTGCGCTGGTGTTGGGCAGCTTCATGGCGTTGCTGGCGACGCTTTCCTCCACAGCTCTGGCAAGCCTCTCGTCGATTCTCGGTAATCTGACGATGTTCGGGCTGATCATGCTGTTCCTGGTGATTGGCGCGCTGCGCAAGGTCAAGGTTTACGAAGCGTTCGTCGAAGGCGCCAAGGAAGGCTTTGATGTCGCCAAGAACCTGCTGCCATATCTGGTGGCGATGCTCTGTGCGGTAGGCGTATTGCGGGCGTCGGGGGCGCTGGACTTTGGTCTGGACGGGATTCGTCATCTGGTGGCATGGGCCGGCTGGGACACGCGATTCGTCGACGCGTTGCCGACGGCGATGGTCAAACCCTTCTCTGGCAGCGCCGCTCGGGCAATGCTGATCGAAACCATGAAAACTCAGGGTGTGGACAGCTTCCCGGCACGGGCGGCGGCCGTCATTCAGGGCAGCACGGAAACCACCTTCTATGTGCTGGCGGTGTACTTCGGTGCCGTCAACATTCAGCGGGCTCGCCACGCCGTGGGCTGCGCGCTGCTGGCTGAATTTGCCGGTGTAGTGGCGGCAATCGGGGTGTGTTACTGGTTCTTTGGCTGAGCCGGAAAGCGAAAGCACACATGCCCCCGCAGCAGCTGCCGAAGGCTGCTACAAGGGGCTTGTGCCGCTCTTGATAACCAGAGCATGTCTCTGCCCCTGCTCTACTGCCCAGCTAATTACCTGGCCAGTCAGCTTGTCGCTGGCCTGACCGAAACCTGCGACCACCGCCGGGACTTTCGGATCGCTCAGCGGTTGACGCACTTCAAAGCGGCGGCTGGCGATGATCCGTTGATCATTGCCGCGCACCAGTCGTGCATCCAGGCGAACCACCACTTCCACGGCGCCACCCTGATACTCGGTCTGAAACGCCTGCAATTCCCCGCCTAACTCGAAATCAGCCTGCAGATTACTGTCGTCGGTACTGAGCAACTGCACCCGTCCGTCATGTTGAAAGGCGTCGAGCAGGCGGTTGCGTAACAGGATTGGCGCCGGGTCGCTCCAGCGTGAAGCCTTGTAGCTGCTGATCAGATCGCCCTGTGGCACGACGGCAATTTTCGGACTGTTCAAGGTTTCGCTGGCTTGCGGTTTGGCCAGGCGCAATGACCATGGCAGCGCACTGCCGCGAGGCGTCGGTGTGCTGCTCTGCGCCGTGGGTAGCCGATAGACATCGGCCGGTTCCGACTTGGGCAGGATCGAGCAGGCGCCGGTCAGCGCGAAGCTGGTGATCAGTGTGAGGTGGCCGACTACACGGCAGGCGAGCTTCATGGCGTGAACTCCTTGTTCTTGTCGCTGCCCAGCAGGTAACCACTGGGGTTGGCTTCCAGACGGTTGGAGATAGCTCGTAGCGAATTCAGGGTCTCGCGCAGTTCACGCACGGCCGGGGCCAACCCGTTCAATCCCTGCATACCGTTGTTGAGCGAGTCCTGATTGTCTGTCAGCAGTTTGTTGATGGTCGCGCTGCTCTGCTCCAGAGACTGCATGGCCTGTTTGGCACTGCCGAACATCTGCTTGCCCTGATCGTTGAGCAAACCGTTGGCATTGCGCATCAGTGTGGTGGTTTGTTCCAGGGTGGCACTGGCCTGTTTTCCTACAGAAACAAGCTGCTGCATGGTCTGGCGAATGTCTCCACGCTGATCGGCGATGGCTCCGGTAGTTTGCTCCAGATGCTCGAGAGTGCTGCTGATGCGCTCAACGTTATCTGGCGACATCATTTGGTTGGCGTTGTTAAGTAGCAAGTTGACGCTGCTAATCAGGTCATCGCTATTGGTCAGCAGCCGGGCAATCGGCGACGGCGAGGCGACGATCTCCGGCAGATTACCGTCGTGCCCTCTGAGTTCGGGGCTTTGCGGCGTACCACCGCTGAGCTGGATGATTGAGGTGCCGGTGATCCCGGTCAGGGCCAGTTTGGCCTGAGTGTCTTCCTTGATCGGGGTTTCGCCGCTCAGACGGATTCGCGCCAGCACCCGGCGCGGGTCTTTCGGGTCCAGTCGCAGCGAGATCACGTCACCAACCTTGATTCCGCTGTACTGCACCGGGCTGCCCTTGGACAAGCCGCTGACCGCCTCATTGAAGACGATCTCGTAATCCTTGAATTCGGTGTCGACACTGGATTTGGCCAGCCACAGACCGAACAGCAAGGCGCCTACCACCACAATCACGGTGAACAGGCCGATTAATACATGATGGGCTCGGGTTTCCATGTCATACCTCGTTGAGCTGTGAAGCTGCTTGGAATGCCGCGCGGCCGCGAGGGCCATGGAAGTATTCGTGAATCCAGGCGTCGTCGGTCTCGGCGACTTTGTCGATGGCGTCCGCCACCAGCACTTTTTTTTGCGCCAGCACCGCGACCCGGTCGGTGATGGTGTACAGCGTGTCGAGGTCGTGGGTGACCAGAAACACGCTCAGGCCCAACGCATCGCGCAGGGTCAGGATCAACTGATCGAAGGCGGCGGCGCCAATCGGGTCGAGACCGGCAGTCGGCTCATCGAGAAACAGGATGTCCGGGTCCAGCGCCAAGGCCCGGGCCAGCGCCGCGCGCTTGATCATGCCGCCGGACAGCGAGGACGGGTATTTTTCCGCGGCCGACAGCGGCAGACCGGCCAGCGCGAGTTTCACCGCTGCCAGGTGTTCGGCGTCGGGACGGCTCAAACCCGCGTGCTCGATCAGCGGCAGCGCAACGTTTTCGGTGACCGTCAGCGAGGAAAATAACGCGCCCTTCTGAAACAGTACACCCAAGCGCCGTTCCACCCGCGAACGCTCGTGTTCTGGGAGGTTCGGCAAATCCTGGCCAAACACCCGCACCGATCCTTCGCTGGGCCGACGTAGACCAATGATGCTGCGCAACAGCACGGACTTGCCACTGCCGGAGCCGCCGACCACGGCGAGAATCTCGCCCTTGTACAAATCCAGGTCGAGATTTTCATGCACGCTCTGGCTGCCGAAGCGATTGCACAGCCCACGGACCTCGATCACCGCCTCGGCGGGCGTACGGGGTAAACGACTCACCAGCCCATCTCCATAAAGAACAACGCGGCCACGGCGTCGAGAACAATCACCACAAAGATCGACTGCACCACACTGGAGGTGGTGTGAGCGCCTACTGATTCGGCACTGCCACTGACCTTGAAACCTTCCAGACAGCCGATCGCTGCGATCAGGAAAGCGAAGATCGGTGCTTTCACCATCCCGACCAGAAAGTGCTGAATCCCGATATCAGATTGCAGCAGTGAGAGAAACATCGCCGGCGAAATACCCAGCGAGAGCGCACAGACCACTCCGCCGCCGACAATGCCCGAGAGCATCGCCAGAAAGGTCAGCATCGGCAGCGCCACGAGCAGCGCCAGAACGCGGGGCAGTACCAGCAGCTCGACGGGATCGAGGCCGAGTGTACGAATCGCGTCGATCTCTTCGTTGGCCTTCATTGAGCCGATTTGCGCGGTGAACGCACTGGCTGTTCGCCCGGCCATCAATATCGCGGTGAGCAACACGCCGAACTCCCGCAGGAAGGAGAACGCGACCAGGTCCACGGTAAAGACGCTTGCACCAAAACTGGCCAGCACTGTGGCACCGAGAAAGGCCACTACCGCACCCACCAGAAAGGTCAGCAAGGCAACGATAGGCGCCGCGTCGAGGCCGGTCTGCTCGATGTGCGCGACCGTCGGAGTGATGCGCCAGTGCTTGGGCCGCAACAGGTTGCGCACCAGCGTTTGGAGGATCAGACCAATAAAGCCCAGCAGTTGCAAGGTGTCCTGCCAGACCGCGTCGACGGCGCGGCCGATTCGGGTCAGCAGTTGGATGCCGACGCTCACCTCAGGTTCTTTGACCGGTACACAGAAGTCGGTCAGCGAGCAGTAGACGGTTTGCAGCAGCGCGCGGTCGGCGGAGGACAGGCTGCAATCGGGATGTTCGGTGGATTTGCCAAGCCGCTCGGCGCCCAGCAGTTCTACCAGTAGTGACGCTCCGGCGGTGTCGAGCGCGCCGAGGTTATTAAGGTCGATGTGGGTAGTGTCGTCGTACTGGCCGTGAAGATCATCGGTCAGCCGCTTGAGATCGGTGTAATGGGCAAGCGTCCAGTCGCCCGTGACCCGCAGCCGCACAGGGGTGTTCGACGTATCCAGTTGGGCGTTGCCGGCCATCGTGCTACTGCTCATAAGCTCTGTGCTTGTTCGGCTATTACACAGTGCTACGTAATAGCACGATCACGGTTACTTTGCCTCGCCAGGCGTCTCGACGCCTTGGCCTTTGTCGGTCACGTCAAAGCGCAATACGCCGATCATCTGACCGTCTTCGGTCAGCACGCGAACCTGCCAGCGGCCAACCGGATTGTCCGGAAAGTTCTGTTTGTGGGTCCAGGCCCGGTAGCCTTCCTTTCGCCCACCGTGAATATCCAGGGCGATGCGGTCGACCTCTTTACCCTCAAACTGCCAGACGTGGTAAATCCGCTCGTCCAGCCCCCGTGGCGCGTTGATCGCCGTGTAGGCATACAGACCGCTGCTGCGCACCTGGCTGGCGCTGACTTCGTCCAGGTCGTCGCCTGGGGTTCTGCCCTGGAGTTCAGTGCTGATCGCCACCTCGGTCATCCACAGGGTCGCCGGTGGCACCCAGGAGCGCAGCAGCCAACCGGCGCCGCCGATAGCCAATGTTATCCCCAGTAACATCAGCCCTCCGCGCCAGTTGCGGATTGGAAAACTCGACGCCAGGCTCGGGAAAGACAACAGCATGGCGATGCCCAGCGCCAGCATGAAGCTTTGAGTGGTGGTCAGGTGCACAATAATCGGCAACGCCGTCAGCAACGCGGCAAACAACGTCAGGGTGTGCAGTGCCAGAAACAGCCAGCGGCGTGGTGCCAGCCATTTGTAATACAGCGGATCGGTAATCGAAATCAGTGCCGCCGCGCCGAGCAGACTGGTGAATACCAGTTGCCCGCTGTTCCAGGTGGTGGTGATAAAGAAGAACGGCAGGACGAAGAACAGACTTTCCTGATGGATCATCTGCGTCGCATAACGCAGCAAGGGCTGCGGGATCTCGCGCTTGAAGACCTTGGTGAACAGCTGGGTGAGACTGTTTTCCAGCATCAGCCAGACCCAGCTCACCAGCATGATGGTTGTGATCCAGGTCGCCAGGCTTTGCTGGCGATCCACCAGAATGAAGCTGCCGATCCCAGAGATAAAACCGCCGAGTGCTATCACTCCTGGATAGCGTTTCATCAGCTCCAGCATGCGCTGTATGTAAAGAGTCCAGTCAGGCATTCGGCGGTTCGCAGTCTCAAGGGAAAAATCCCCGACAGAATAACGTCTTAGCTGCGTCTAGAGCGGATCTGTTTACGATAAAACCGCCCGCCGAGCAGTAACGTCATCAACAGAGCGAATATGCCTGCAACCAGCCCGCTCAACGCGTCATAACTGAGCAAGGGCTTCTCGATGCGCAAGTAGCCGGGCTGGTTGAGCAACTGGCGCATGGCCTGGTTGGCTTGCTCCAGGCTGACTGCTTGCAGGCGTCTGGCCGGGTCGGCAAAACGCCCATCCTCGTAATCGCCCAGCGCGCTCCAGTAGTAATCGGCCAGAGCGCTATTGCCTTGCACTGCCCACGCCTGACGGGCAACGGCGGCCTGCTGCAGGCGAGCGAAGGTGGTGGGGTCGAGTCCGTCCTTGAGCAGGCGGGCCTTCATGTCATTGAGCACTTGCTCAGCCTGCGGCAGATCATCGCGCTCCAGGTCGGCGTTCAGGCTGAAAAAACCGACGCCACCGAACACTTCGCGTTCGCTCCAGGGGCCGTAGGACAGCCCATGGTCCAGGCGCAGTTGGCGATACAGCTCCCAATCCAGGTAGTCCTTGAGCAGGTCGAAGGTTTCGTCGGGTTGGTTGTCCAGTACTGGCTCGGGGAATAGCCAGTGCAGTTTGGCGCCACCACCGGCCCAGCCCTGGATCAAGCTGCGCTGCGGGGCAGCTTTGGTCTGGATTTCGGGCAGTGGCAAGTGCTCGCTGGGGTCGACCGGATCCAGTTGCCCATAGGTGCGTTCCAGATACGCCGGCAGCAGGCGGTCAAGTTCGCCGACGACGATCAGGGTCATGTTGTTGGGGGCGTACCAGGCTTTGCGCAGTTGCTCCAGTTGTTCGCGGGTCAGGTGGTCGACCTCGGCCCGCTCGGTGCATTTGAGACCGAGTTCCACCGCCAACTGATTGCTGGCCTTATGACCCAGGTCCTGGCGGTCCAGCCAGCGCTGCAGGTGCGAATAATGACCGCCATCTTCACGTTCGACGACTTGTTTGGCGGCAGCGATGGCAGTGTCGTCAATCTCGGTGCGGGTCAGCAGTGCCAGTAACAGATCGAGGACTTTGCGTTGGTTCTTCGCTGGGGCTTCGATGACGAAAGTGGTGTCGGCGTTGCTGGTGTAGGCGTTCCATTCGCCGCCCAGTGCCTGCATGCGTTCTTCCAGCCCGCCCTCACCGCTGGCATCGATGCCGCTGAACAGCAAGTGTTCGAACAGGTGCGGGAGCTCCTTGTTGGCACAGCTGAAATCATCCAGGCCAACGCCGACTACCAGACGAATCGCCACATGGCCGCGTTCGCTGCCGGGTTTGAGCAGCAGTTGCAGGCCGTTGGGCAGCATATAGCCCTCGACCTGGAAACGATCCAGGGCAATAGAATGGGTTGAGCCGAGCAACAGAAAAACGAACAACAGGCAACGCATGACGGGCTTCCTGGCGGGGTAGGAGCTGCCGAAGGCTGCGAACGATCCGCGAAACGGTCGCGCTTTCAGTTTTAACTGACTTCTACCAAAGCCAGACGTTCAAGGCGAATGTGTGATGTCAGCAACATCGTCCACCGCCAGCGCTCCGGTGTCGGTGGTCTCCAGCACCGCATAGGCGCTGCTGCAGAACAGCGAATTCAGACGCTTCATGTCTGCAATCAACTCCAGATGCAGCGAACTGGTCTCGATGCTTTGCACGATCTTGCGTTGCAGACGGCTGACGTGAGCATGGGCCAGACGCCGTTCCAGCGCGCGGAAGCGGCGTTTTTCACGCAGCAGTTGCCGTGCGCTTTCCTTGTCGGCGCTGAGGAATACCGACAGGCCCAGGCGCAAGTTGGCGATCAGTTGGCTGTGCAAGTCCACCAGTTCTTCCAGGCCCACATCGGAGAAGGAGCGGCGTTGCGAGGTCTTCTGCTGTTGAACCTTGCGCAGCATGCGCTCGATCAAATCCCCTGCGAGCTTCAGGTTGATCGCCAGCTCGATGATTTCGGCCCAGCGGCGGCTGTCCTGCTCGCCGAGGTCCTCGCGGGGCATCTGCGCCAGATACAGCTTGATCGCGCTGTAAAGCACCTCAACGTCGTCGCTCAAACGGCGTACTTCCAGGGTGACAGCGGTTTGTTTACCGCGCAGCACATCGAGCATCGCTTCAAGCATGTTGTCGATCAGGTCGCCGATACGCAGGGTTTCCCGCGCCGCGTTGGCCAGCGCCAGGCTCGGTGTGACCAGGGCAGTCGAGTCCAGGTGGCGGGGTCGAGCCAGCCCGTTTGCTTCCGAGCGCTGGGGTAGTAGCCAGCTACAGATCCGTGCCATCGGCCCGACGCTGGGCAACAACAGCAGGCAGCGCACGGAGTTGTAGAGCAGATGAAAACCGATCACCAGCCCTTGAGGTCGGAAGTGCAGAGCGTCCATCCACTTCACTAGCGGAGTGAGTACAGGGATGATCAACAGCAGGCCGATCAGCTTGTACAGCAGGCTACCCAGTGCCACTTGCCGGCCAGCGGCGTTCTGCATGCTGGTACTGAGGAAGGCCAGCACACCACTGCCAATGTTCGCTCCGATCACCAGGCCGATGGCCACTGGCAGGCTGATCACGCCCGCGCTGGCCAAGGTCGCCGTCAGCAGGACCGCCGCAAGGCTGGAGTAGGAGATCATCGCAAATAGCGCGCCGACCAAGGCGTCGAGCAGGATATCGCCGGTCAGGGAGGCAAATACTACCTTCACGCCTTGCGCATGGGTGATGGGCACAGCGGCTTCGACGATCAGTTGCAGGGCGAGAATGATCAACCCCAGACCGATGCCAACCCGCCCCAATTGTCCGACGCGGGTCTGTTTACGCGACAGAAAGAAAATCACCCCAAGAAAAATCAACAGCGGCGACAGCCAGGACAGGTCGAGGGTCAGTACCCGCGCCATTAACGCTGTACCAACGTCGGCGCCCAGCATGGTCGCCAGCGCAGGTGTCAGCGCCATCAAGCCCTGGCTAACGAACGAGGTGACCAGCATGGCCGTGGCGTTGCTGCTCTGGACCATGGCGGTTACCAGAATTCCGGCGACAAAGGCCAGCGGGCGCCTGGACATATTCTGGCTGATCACGTGGCGCAGATTCGAGCCGTAGACCCGCAGGATGCCGGTTCGGACGATGTGCGTGCCCCAAATCAATAAGGTCACGGCGGATAGTAAATTGAGCAGGGTCAGCATGCTGGGGCCCCTGTGGTGAATAGCGCCCCAAAGGGGCAAGTCGACGGTGCCGCGCGACGTCTTACGTTCTGTACTTAAGCTGTAGCTGGCTAAGGTGTTGGGCGCCAGCATCGCATAGCTAAAGAGTCGATTGAAACAAAACTGTCATTAATTCAGCTTCTTTTGTGACAGCGTGCAGGCGCAAAAAAGGGGCTCGAAAGCCCCTTCCTTAACTGCGCGCTCTCAGGTTATTGACCCGGAATGTCCTTGCGTAGTTTCACGGGATCTTGTTGTTTGCGCTTTTTCGCGATGGCAGTACGCATCTTGATGTTGATCGCTTCCACCGCCAGCGAGAACGCCATGGAGAAGTAGACGTAGCCTTTTGGTACATGCACATCGAAGGCCTCGGCAATCAGGACCGTGCCGACCACCAGAAGGAACGACAGCGCGAGCATTTTCAGCGACGGGTGCTTGTCGATGAATTCGCTGATGGTGCCGGAAGCCATCATCATCACCAGTACCGCGACGATAATTGCAGCGATCATGACCGGCACATGGGAAACCATGCCGACTGCGGTGATCACTGAGTCCAGGGAGAAGACGATGTCGATGATCGCGATCTGGATGATGGTGTAAAAGAAATTACCGCCCTTGCCTGTCGGCTCGCCGTCGGTTTCATCTTCGCCCTCCAGCGCGTGGTACATCTCCTGGGAGCTTTTCCAGAGCAGGAACAGGCCACCGAAGAACAGGATCAGGTCGCGACCGGAAATACCCTGGCCGAATACCACGAACAGATCAGCCGTGAGACGCATAACCCAAGTGATCGACAGTAACAACAGAATCCGCGTGACCATGGCCAGCGCCAATCCGAAAATCCGCGTGCGCGCCTGCATGTGCTTGGGCATGCGGCTGACCAGGATCGAGATCATGATGATGTTGTCGATGCCCAGGACGATTTCCAGGGCGGTCAGCGTAAAGAAGGCAACCCAGATTTCCGGGTTGGTCAGCCATTCCATGTGTATTCCTTTGAGCGAGTGTTAAACCGCGCCGGGCCATGCTTCGAGAATCGAAGTTCAGGCCCGGCGCGGTGAGTCTTGGGCCTATAGAGTGCTGAACAGCGGAAAAATCCCCATCAGCAAAGCAGCGAACATTATGCATAGGCATACCAGCACTGCCCACTTGAGGGTGAAGCGCTGGTGATCACCGAATTCGATTCCGGCCAGCGCCACCAGCAGATAGGTCGACGGCACCAGCGGGCTCAGCAAGTGGACGGGTTGACCGACGATCGAAGCACGAGCCATCTCCACAGCCGTGATGCCGTAGTGGCTGGCGGCTTCGGCGAGAACCGGTAATACGCCGTAATAAAAAGCATCGTTGGACATGAAGAAGGTGAACGGCATGCTCACCAGCGCAGTGATCATGGCGAGGTACGGGCCGAGTGCGTCCGGGATCACCGACAGCAAGCTTTTCGACATCGCGTCGACCATGCCGGTGCCGGACAGTATGCCCGTGAAGATACCCGCGGCAAAAATCAGCCCGACCACTGCCAGTACGCTACCGGCGTGGGCCGCGACGCGGTCCTTCTGTTGCTGCAGGCATGGGTAGTTGACGATCATGGCGATACTGAAGGCGACCATGAACAACACCGGCAATGGCAGCAGACCGGCGACCAGTGTGCACATCAGCGCCAGAGTCAGTGCGCCGTTGAACCAGATCAGTTTCGGACGACGGGCATCCGGGAACTGCGAAACGCTGATTTCGCTGTGGTCGATTTCGTCACCATGCAGGTGCAACTCACCCAGACGCGCACGTTCGCGTTTGCCGTACATGTAGGCAATGACCAGGATCGCCACGACACCGGCGAGCATCGCCGGGATCATTGGAACGAAGATGTCCGACGGGTCGACATGCAGGGCGCTGGCTGCGCGAGCAGTCGGGCCGCCCCACGGCGTCATATTCATCACGCCGCCGGCGAGGATGATCAAACCGGCCATGATCCGCGGGCTCATGCCGATGCGGCTGTAGAGCGGCAGCATGGCGGCCACGCAAATCATATAGGTTGTGGCGCCATCACCGTCCATGGACACGATCAGTGCCAGTACCGCGGTACCGACCGAGACTTTCAGCGGATCGCCCTTGACCAGTTTGAGGATCTTGCGCACCGCCGGGTCGAACAGTCCGGAGTCGATCATCAAGGCAAAATAGAGAATGGCGAACATCAGCATCACCCCGGTCGGGGCTAGTTTGGTGATGCCTTCGAGCATCATCGGGCCGATTTTCGGTGCAAAACCACCGAATAAGGCGAACAGGATCGGAACGATGATCAACGCGATCAGCGCCGACAGGCGCTTGGTCATGATCAGGAACATGAACGTGATGACCATGGCAAAGCCAAGGAAAGTCAGCATAGGAATACTCCAGGCGTAGCGCGGCTAGGGAATGGCGAACCGATTGGGGTCAGCGCAGAACGGAAAGCACGAGGCGTACGGGGGGAGTTGGGGCAAGCAGGCGGGTCGCAGCAAACATCAGAATCACCATTGTTGTTGTTAATTGGGCCGCATGAGGTCGAAACGCTCGCTTTGGCCAACCGGTCTGGTGCCGGCAGTGAGGGCGATCCTAATCGTGGAAGCTTTCAGCCAGCTTTCGCTGATGAAATGACTGACGAGTTGTATGTCGGACGTATCCAGGACTTGTAGCAGCTGCCGCCAGGCTGCGTTCGGCCGCGAAGCGGTCGTAAAATCAGGCACCGCGGTTTTTCAGGTTAACCGTGGAGGCAGGATTTACGACCGCTTCGCGGCCGAACGCAGGCTTCGCCAGTTGTTACAGGGTTAAGGCAGCTCCAGCCCGCCAGCTGCCTTGTGCAACGCCCGCAAATGCTCGCCTACCTGCTTGAGATTGGCCTCATTCGCCGCAATCTCCGCCGCGCGGCCTGGCTCGAGCAAGGCTCGGACTTCTTTATCAAGATCGCCGGTCAAGGCTTGCAGCTGCTTCTGACGCAGGCTGCTCTCCGATTCCAGCCGCTTCCACTCACTGGCCTGAGGCAAGCCATAACCGCTACTGCCTAGCAGTTCGGCCGGTCGGCTGAGGAAGCCGCTGTTAGCCAGGATCTGCTGCAAAGTGCCGCTGGCTTTATCCATGCCGCCATTTTTCAGCTCGCGCGCACCGAGGTAACGCTGTTTGACTTCATTCTGAGCCAGCAGTAATTGCTGACGGAAACTCGCCTGCTCCAGCAGCAGCAAGGCAGCACTGGTGCGCAGGTCGGCCTGATCGAACCATTGGCGACGTTCTGTTGCGCTCAGCGATAACCAGTCTTCGACGCTGTTCTGCTTGATCGGCAGATGCTTCTTCAACACCTCGAACATTGTCTGATAGCGGTCACGGAACGAGTCGAAGCGATAGCCCAGACGCAAGGCCTCGCGCGGGTTGTCCAGCACACTGGTGTCCGCCAGACCACGGCCCTTGAGCACTTCCAGCAAACCGTTGGGCATGATGCTGTCCAGGCCGGTCAGCTGTGGGTTGTTGCTGCCGCTGCGTAGCAACTTGAGGCTTTCGACCGCGCAGTTGTTGGACAGGAAGAAATAGTTACCGTCGTAGCTCCAGTGCATCTCGGCCGCATGCTCGACCACGTCTTCGATCTCGCTACGCGACAGGTTGAGAGGCACCGAGGCCAGGCTACGCAGTTCCGTCTTGGTGTATTCGTCGATGACTTGCGCCAGCGGCAACACGAATAGTCGAGACGGATACTTTCCGACCAGACCATCCCAACTCGACAATTGTACGTCGCCAACAAAGGCGCGATAGGACAGCACCAGATGCTGGTCCAGATCCAGTCGGCAGTCTGGCCCACGAGGACGGCCAGGCGCGCAGATCACCAGCCGCAACATGCTATGACCCCAGCGGCTGACCCAGTTCTGGTTGGCTTCGGCCAGTAGATAGTCGACGGCATACACCCGCTCCGGATCGACCTGCCCTAGCGGTTGTTTGGCGAAGTCATTGCCGGCGTTGAGGAACGCGAAAGACTTGGCGCAGGTGTCCCTGGCGGCGGGCGCCCAGCCGAAATGTTCTTTGTAGTAGCGATACAGCGCGGGACGACGACAGGCGTAGCTCGGGTCAAGGAGGAAGTACTCCATGTTGACCGCAACGAACTCTTTCGGATTGCTTGTCTCGTAGATATCCGGGCTGCGGGCGATCTGTCGGTTGTGCTGCTCGCGTTCGCCACGGCGCCCGACGTATTGTGGCCAGCCGGCCAGATCCAGCAGGCGCGGGTCATCACTGAGGGTAAAGCGCCGCGCCGTCTGGCCACGGCATTGGTCCGGGATGCCAATCAGTCCTGAGCTGTTGTTCTGCCGTGTGCAACGCTGGATCAGCGTGCGTTCGGCGTCCGGCCATAAACGCGCGCGATCGTAGATGTGGGTCAGTTCGTGCAACACCGTGGCGAGCATTTCCTGGCGCACGGTGCCGTGGGGGCGATTGGTTTTTTTCGTCGCGGCGGAGCCGTCGGTGAGACCGGCCAGCAGGTTGCGATTGAGCTCAAGTTCGGCCACCAGCGACGCCTCGCCGTAGGCGTTGCCTGGCATGTCGTTGGTCCAGTCAACATCGATGCGGCGGTCCAGTTGTTCGGTAAAACGCGGTGGCAGAGCCTGTACGGCTTCATCGAGCAGTGCCTGGCTGGCGTGTTGCTCAGCAGGGCTCAGACCATCGGTCTTGAGCCGTAATTGCAGGTCGGCCTGGGCCGTGTTGGCCAGCAGCGAAACAACCCCGGCCAGTATCCAGGCGGCGAGCGGCTTCACAGTGCGAGGATGGCTTCGGCGAGTACCTGATCGCTGGCATCGCGGGCTTCAGGTACGCGGGTGCGTAAGGTGTTGAAAGCGGCTTCCAGATGCGCGCCACGGATATCACCATTGCTGGCGACGAAACTGGCCGCATCGTCGTGGGCTTCACGCACGATTTTTGAGTCACGGATGGACGTGGTGGTATCGGAAGTGAAATCGATTGTGCGCCGGGAGGCGCGAACAATCATGTTACTGGTGGCTACCAGGGTGTGCGCCTGGACCGCGTCGGCCAACAGCAGCAGGCCAAGGGTGGCAGCAATCAGCGGGTTGCGCATGGAACGACTCCGAAAAGCATGGGTAATTATTGGACGAGAATTGCCTGTGCCAGTTCAAGGTCACTGGCACGAAGTTTTGGTTGGGTCTGATGGAGGTAAACCAGGGCGGATTCCAGTTGCGCGCCTCGCAGTTGGCCATCACTGGCAATGAAGGCTGCGGCGTCATCCTGTGCGGCGAGTATCAGTTTATTGTCGAAGGGCGCGGACGTCACTTTGCTTGTGGCGTAGCCGCTGACTACAAGGCCTTGCGTGCTGAGGTCGAAGGCATGGACCGAACCTGTCCAGCAGACAGCGATAAATGCCAGGGCGATGAGCAGATCTGAGAGAAAGCGCATGAGGCTCGATAGCTGAAAACGAGCGCCAAGGCTAGCGTAATGCCTGGGCCAGAGCCAGCGCCGAAGGATTGGGACGCAGCGTTTGCGCCCCGCTTCCCGACCTGCGGTCAGATCGCCAGGATGGCCTGGGCCAGCTGTGCGTCGGTCGCATTCAACTGCGGCGCCTGATGGCGAATGTAATCAAAAGCGCTTTCCAGTTTCACACCGCGAATGGCGCCTTCGCTGGCGACGAAGCTGGCAGCGTCGTCACGGGCCGCGAGGACGATCTTGTGGTCACGCAATGACGAAGTGGCATCGGACGAGGCGTCGGATGTGCCCTTGAGCGCGCCGACAATGGCATCAGTGGTGACGATCAGGCTGGAGGCATGCGCATTGGCGGCTACGGCCAGCAGGGCTGCAGCGCTGAGCAGGCGAAAACGGGACATTGGGGGGGTAACTCCTGTGAATAAACAGATAAAAGTGGAGCGGGTCAAAACACCGGGCAGCCACTGCGAGTTGCGTAGTGCCTTGGGCATCAGACGCACGCTCTGCAGTGTTCGCCACGTTCTTGCCGGATATTAGGCCGCACCGTGTCTGTTCGAATAGTCCCGTTTCGTCTGCTGTGTACGGCTAGCGCCAGAATGGTTTATCCAGTTCAGCCAGCCGATCGGAGTGACTGATGCCCAGGTCGGACAGTTGCTGAGCATTAAGCTGGGCCAGCAAGTGTCGGGTGCGGGTTCTTTCCATGCTCCGAGCCAGTGCTGTAAACAGCCGACCCAGGCCACTGGCGAACGAACGCTGTTGAGAGTTGGGTGTCGATGTATCCAGTAGGCGATTCATGGTGCAATCCTTGCGAGCAGGCCGAGGTACCGGCCCTGGGGCACCATCTTGTTCTCTGGGCGTTGGTGGATACAGATACACCAACGTTAAATTGTACTGGTTCAATTTAACTTATTTATTAACTGTATCTGTCAGGAAACAGATCTTCTGTACAGGCTCGATTACAGGTTCTGAAACGACAAAACCCGTCGCAGTTGCCTGCGACGGGTTTTGTTTGTGCAATTCGGGTTGCTGGCGGTGGGCCCGGAGGGCCAGAGCCAGCGACGCTAACTTAGCGCCAGAACGGCTTGCTCAGCTCTTCGTAGCGTTGAGCTTCGCTAATCCCTGCGTCAGCCAGCAGACGCGAATCCAGGCGAGCCAGTTGATGGCGGCTGGAGATGCGGCGCTGCCACAGCATCAGGTTGGCGATAACGCGAAAAGGCATGGAAGCCTGGGTGTTTACAGCATTGTCTTCGAAGAACAGGTCGGAACTGAGTGTACGTTCCATGGTTGACATCCTTCCGCTTATGGCGGGATTAGGTAGTGGTTTAACTGATGCCAATGATCCTCCTCTTGCGCAAGTCTCTCTAGATACAGTTCACCTGTATTGTGATGGGCCAGTTAACTGTTTATAGGTGCTGTACTGCTCATAATTGAGGCAACTGTACCTGTCGGCACTATTATGGTGCGTTTTAGAGTGTTGAGCTCTGAAAGGTAGGAGATTTCGGTAGGAAAAGACCGGTACAGCAGTACAGTTTTAGGCGGGTGTTCCTGCGGCTATGAGCAGCTGACGAAATTTCATTTGCGTCAGCTGCCAACTGTATCAATTACACCGCGAGCATTTTCCCGGTTTCCTCCAGGTTGATGTGCCAGCTCAGTGCATCACGCAGGATGTGCGGAGTGTGCCCGCCCACTGCGCAGGCCGCATTGAAGTAGTCGTTCAATGCTTCGCGATAAGCCGGATGCACGCAGTTGTCGATGACCGCCCTCGCCCGCTCCCGCGGCGCCAGGCCCCGCAGGTCGGCCAGGCCTTGCTCTGTAACGAGGATGTCGACGTCATGCTCGGTATGGTCCACGTGGCTGACCATTGGCACCACGCTGGAAATCGCGCCGCCTTTGGCAATCGACTTGGTGACGAAGATCGCCAGGTGCGCATTGCGCGCGAAGTCGCCCGAGCCGCCGATGCCATTCATCATCCGTGTACCACAGACGTGCGTGGAGTTGACGTTGCCGTACAGGTCGAACTCCAGCGCGGTGTTGATGCCGATGATGCCCAGGCGACGAACTACTTCGGGGTGGTTGGAGATTTCCTGTGGACGCAGTACCAGTTTGTCCTTGTAGCGCTCAAGGTTGCCGAACACATCAGTATTGCGACGGCTCGACAGGGTGATCGAGCTGCCCGAGGCGAAGCTCAGTTTTCCGGCATCGATCAGGTCGAAGGTCGAGTCCTGCAGGACTTCGGAGTACATGGTCAGGTCTTCGAATGGCGAGTCGATCAGCCCGCACATCACTGCGTTGGCGATGCTGCCGATACCGGCTTGCAGAGGTCCGAGCTTGTTAGTCATGCGCCCGGCGTCGACCTCCTGTTTGAAGAAGTCGATCAGGTGGTCGGCAATGGCCTGGGTTTCGCTATCCGGCGGCAGTACAGTGGAGGGCGAGTCGGACTGATTGGTAATCACCACGGCGACAATCTTGGCCGGGTCGATCGGGATGGCGGTGCTGCCGATGCGGTCATCAACCTTGACCAGCGGAATCGGTGTGCGGGTCGGACGGTAGGTCGGGATATAGATGTCGTGCAGACCTTCCAGATTGGGATTGTGTGCCAGGTTGATCTCGACGATCACGTGTTTGGCGAAGATCGCGAAGCTGGCCGAGTTGCCTACCGAGGTGGTCGGCACGATGTGGCCTTGCTCAGTGATCGCCACGGCTTCAATCACTGCGATGTCCGGCAGCTTGAGTTGCTGGTTGCGCAGTTGCTCCACGGTTTCCGACAGGTGCTGGTCGATGAACATCACCTCGCCTGCGTTGATGGCCTTGCGCAGTGTGCTGTCGACTTGGAACGGCATACGGCGGGCCAGAACACCGGCTTCAGTGAGCTGCTTGTCGAGGTCGTTGCCCAGGCTGGCGCCGGTCATCAGGCTGATTTTCAGTGGCATGAACCTGGCGCGTTCGGCCAGTGCGTGGGGTACGGCCTTGGCTTCGCCGGCGCGGGTGAAGCCGCTCATGCCGACGGTCATGCCGTCCTGAATCAGAGCGGCAGCGTCAGCAGCGCTCATTACCTTATCCAACAACGAAGGCAAGCGGATACGATCACGGTACATGGATTGTTATCTCGGGCAACGGAAGCAAGATGCGCAGTCTAGTGATTTCAAAAAAAATCGTCCCGCGACCATGGTCGAATGCAGGGCCTTGATTTAGAGCCTTTGGTCGGTTTTTAGCAGGCAATAAAAAACCCCAGCCTGCTTCAGGCCGGGGTTTTCGGTATTGCGCGAAAGCAGGGTTTAATCGACAGCCTTGACCATATCTTCGATGACCTTCTTGGCGTCGCCAAAAACCATCATGGTCTTGTCCAGATAGAACAGTTCGTTGTCCAGACCGGCATAACCGCTGGCCATCGAGCGCTTGTTAACGATGATCGTCTTGGCCTTGAACGCTTCGAGAATCGGCATGCCGGCAATCGGCGATTTTGGATCGTTCTTCGCTGCCGGGTTGACCACATCGTTGGCGCCGAGTACCAGCACCACATCGGCCTGGCCAAACTCGGAGTTGATGTCTTCCATCTCGAACACCTGGTCGTAAGGCACTTCGGCCTCAGCCAACAGGACGTTCATGTGACCTGGCATACGACCCGCTACCGGGTGAATCGCATACTTCACAGTTACGCCATTATTGGTCAGTTTCTCGGTCAGCTCTTTAAGCGCGTGTTGCGCCCGGGCGACCGCCAGGCCATAACCCGGAACGATGATCACGGTGTCGGCGTTGGTCAGCAGGAAGGTCGCGTCGTCAGCCGAGCCGGATTTCACCGGACGAACTTCTTTCGCGCCGGCCGGGCCAGCGGCATCTGCATTGTTACCGAAGCCGCCAAGCAGTACGTTGAAGAACGAACGGTTCATCGCCTTGCACATGATGTACGAGAGGATCGCACCGGACGAGCCCACCAGGGAACCTGCGATGATCAGCATCGAGTTGTTCAGCGAGAAGCCGATCCCGGCCGCGGCCCAGCCGGAGTAGCTGTTGAGCATCGACACCACGACCGGCATGTCGGCACCGCCGATCGGGATGATGATCAGCACGCCGAGCACGAAGGCCAGAGCCAGCATCAGCGCGAAGGCACCGAAGTTACCGGTCAGCATAAAGGTGATGCCCAGGCCCAAGGTTGCCAGGCCCAAGATCAGGTTCAACTTATGCTGACCGCCGAACTGTACCGGTGCGCCCTGGAATAGACGAAACTTGTACTTGCCCGACAGCTTGCCGAAGGCGATCACCGAACCCGAGAAGGTAATGGCACCAATTGCCGCGCCAAGGAACAGCTCCAGGCGGTTACCGGCCGGAATCGAATCACCCAGTTGCTTGACGATACCCAGAGACTGCGGTTCGACGACGGCAGCGATGGCGATGAACACCGCCGCCATGCCGATCATGCTGTGCATGAAAGCGACCAGTTCCGGCATCTTGGTCATCTCGACGCGCTTGGCCATGATCGAACCGGCCGTGCCGCCGACCAACAGACCGACGATCACGTAACCGATTCCGGCCGTGGCCAGCTCGGCCCCAAGCTTATAGAAGAGGCCGATGGTGGTGACAATCGCCAAGGCCATTCCGAGCATTCCGTACACATTGCCGCGTCGGGAAGTGGTCGGATGTGACAGGCCTTTCAGGGCCTGGATGAAGCAGATCGACGCGATCAAATAGAGCGTCGTTACAAGATTCATGCTCATTACTTCTGCACCTCTTCTTTCACAGCTTTGGGCGCTTTCTTCTTGAACATCTCAAGCATCCTGCGGGTCACCAGGAAGCCACCGAACACATTCACCGCGGCCAAAGCCACAGCCAGGGTGCCCATGGTTTTACCCAGCGGAGTCACGGTCAAAGCAGCAGCGAGCATGGCGCCGACGATGACAATTGCCGAAATGGCGTTGGTCACCGCCATCAATGGCGTGTGCAGTGCAGGTGTAACGTTCCAGACCACGTGATAACCGACATAAATCGCCAGCACGAAGATGATCAGGTTGTAGATACCGGGGGAGATAAGCTCTTCCATCGTCTGAATCCCTGCTTAGGCGTTTTTGCGGATGACTTGGCCGTCGCGGCACATCAGGCACGCGGCGACGATGTCGTCTTCGAGGTTGAGCTGGAATTGGCCTTCTGGAGTGAAGACCAGCTTCAGGAAGTCCAGCAGATTGCGGGCATACAGCGCCGAGGCATCTGCAGCGACCTGCGCCGCCAGGTTGGTATGGCCGACGATGGTCACGCCGTGAGCGACGATCACCTGATCGGCTACCGTCAGCGGGCAGTTGCCGCCTTGAGCTGCCGCGAGGTCGATGACCACCGAGCCGGGCTTCATTTGCGCGACGGTTTCCGCGCTCAACAATACCGGTGCCTTGCGACCCGGGATCAGCGCGGTGGTAATGACAATGTCGGCCTGCTTGGCGCGCTCGTGTACCGCCAGCGCTTGACGCTGCATCCAGCTGGCCGGCATTGGCCGCGCATAACCGCCGACACCCACGGCGCATTCGCGTTCCTCATCGGTCTCGTAAGGCACGTCGACGAACTTGGCACCCAGGGACTCGATCTGTTCCTTCACCGCCGGACGCACGTCCGAGGCTTCGATCACTGCACCCAGACGCTTGGCGGTAGCAATCGCCTGCAAACCGGCAACGCCTGCGCCGAGGATCAGCACCCGCGCGGCTTTCACCGTGCCTGCGGCGGTCATCAGCATCGGCATGAAGCGTGGATAGTGATAAGCGGCCACCAACACGGCTTTATAGCCGGCAATGTTGGCCTGGGAGGACAGTACATCAAGGCTTTGTGCGCGGGAGGTGCGCGGAGCGGCTTCCAGCGCGAAGGCCGTGATACCGCACTCAGCCAGCTTGGCAATGGTTTCATTGCTGAACGGATTGAGCATACCCACCAGCACGGTGCCGCGTTTGATCAGGGCCAGTTCGCTGTCGCTGGGCGCGACCACTTTAAGAATCAGCTCCGCACCGAACGCCTCGTTGGCGCTGCCAATGCTTGCGCCTACTGCTTCATAGGCACTGTCGACAACGCTGGCGTTAATGCCGGCGCCGCTTTGCACAGTGACTTTATGACCCTGGCCGATCAGCTTCTTGATGGTTTCAGGGGTTGCAGCAACCCGCGTTTCACCCGTCTGGGTTTCGAGAGGAACACCAATGTGCACGTCAAATCTCCTGCATGATCTTATTGCATTTGATCTTTATAAGAAGGCCAGCGCACTCCGGATGGTGCTGCTGGGGCGGCCGATCAGCACGACCCCGTGTAATCAAGGCGGGGCGCGGCATTTTGCAGGCGAACTTTGTGCCCTTCAAGGGATTATGACGGGTGACGGAAAATTAACTACAAGTCACCCTGTGACCGAATGTCGCAACAGTAGCGCTTGATCCCTTGTAAGCCGTGCCTTGTATAGGTTTTTGCTGGATTTCAAGAATTTATACATCGACGCTGTGAATGAAGCCGCATTGCTTCAAAATAGATGCCGCAAGCCACGTCTTTAGGCGCTTATGGGACGATTGTCCCTCCTTCCGGTACAGTTTTCTAAAATGCGACATATAGTTATATCTGTAGTAATTTACATTTACTGACTACCGAGTCAATTAAAGCCTTGAAGCCCCTATTCTTCTAAGCTGTAGCTCTGCGCCTGCCTTACCAGCCAATCCCTGAATGCCCGTAAGGATGCCGATTCGACCTTTCGGTCAGGAATCATCAGGTAATACGCCTTGATGCTGGACAGCGCCTGGGGATTGGCGATCACCAGCCGCTTCTCTGTTAACTCCCGCTGAATAAGGAATGGTGGAATCAATGCGATGCCCATGTCATGCATGGCGGCCTGGGCAAGCATGGAGAATAGCTCGTAACGCGGTCCTGTCATGTCTCGAGGGACATTCAGGTTCTGTGAGCTGAACCACTGACGCCAGGCATAAGGCCGGGTGGTTTGTTGCAGCAGAGGCAGTTCGGCGATCTCTTCAGCGCTCAATTGGCTTCGAATGCCCAGAAGTCGCGGGCTGCAAACCGGCATGGGGGTTTCGCCCATCAGTCGATGGGACTCGGTGCCTGACCAATCGGCATCGCCAAAATAAATCGCCGCATCAAAGTCAGTGTCGGCGAACAGGAAAGGCCGGGTACGGTTGGTAAGGTTGACCGTAACTTCGGGGTGTTGCTGCTGGAAGTCCTTGAGCCGCGGTAGCAGCCATTGAGTGCCAAAGGTGGGGACTACGGCCAGCTCGATGACGTTGGCGCCCTGCTGTCCCATCACCGAGAGCGTATCGCGCTCGACGGCATCCAGCTGTGTCGCGACCCGGCGACTATAAGACAGCCCTGCTTCGGTCAGCTTCACTCCCCGGCGTGAGCGTCGAAACAATTCGACGCTCAAAAATTCCTCCAGGCTGGCGATCTGCCGACAAATGGCTCCCTGTGTAAGGGAGAGCTCTTGCGCAGCCTTGGTAAAGCTTTCGTGCCGAGCTGCTGCTTCAAAGCTGATCAGTGCAGCTGTACTGGGGATTTTTCTGCGCATGTACGGCAATCTCACTAATAAAGCGCCAGTAAGTAGTTTAGCGCTATCACGGAGTGAGAAATTAGCACAACAGTATGCAAAATCCTCGTTTGCTGTATCCGCGAGCCAGGCCTAGGATCAGTCCACGATATTTGACCTACTTCGCGAGGACTCACTCATGGGCGGTAAAGCTAGCTTTAACTGGATCGATCCCCTGCTGCTGGATCAACAGCTCACTGAAGAAGAGCGCATGGTGCGCGACAGCGCTGAGCAATTTGCTCGCGACAAGCTGGCTCCGCGGGTTCTCGAAGCTTTCCGCCATGAAAAGACCGACCCGGCGATTTTCCGCGAGATGGGTGAAATCGGCCTGCTGGGTGCCACCATTCCAGAGCAATACGGTGGCAGCGGCCTGAACTATGTCAGCTACGGACTTATTGCCCGTGAAGTCGAGCGAGTCGACTCCGGATATCGTTCGATGATGAGCGTGCAGTCTTCTCTGGTAATGGTGCCAATCAATGAGTTCGGCACTGAAGCACAGAAGCAGAAATACCTGCCCAAGCTTGCCTCTGGTGAATGGATCGGTTGTTTCGGTCTGACTGAACCTGACCATGGTTCCGATCCTGGCGCGATGATCACTCGTGCGCGCAAAGTGGAAGGCGGCTACAGCCTGACTGGCAGCAAGATGTGGATCACCAACAGCCCGATCGCTGATGTTTTCGTGGTCTGGGGTAAGGACGATGCGGGAGACATCCGCGGCTTCGTACTGGAAAAAGGCTGGAAGGGCCTGAGTGCTCCAGCGATTCACGGCAAGGTAGGTCTGCGCGCCTCCATTACCGGCGAAATCGTCATGGACAACGTGTTTGTGCCAGAAGAGAACATTTTCCCTGACGTTCGTGGTTTGAAGGGTCCTTTTACCTGTCTTAACTCGGCCCGTTATGGCATTTCCTGGGGGGCGCTGGGCGCTGCTGAGTTCTGCTGGCACACCGCTCGCCAGTACACACTGGATCGTCAACAGTTTGGCCGGCCGCTGGCGGCTACTCAGTTGATCCAGAAGAAACTGGCCGACATGCAGACTGAGATCACCCTCGCCTTGCAAGGTTGCTTGCGCCTGGGCCGTATGAAGGACGAAGGCACTGCAGCTGTCGAGATCACGTCCATGATGAAGCGCAATTCTTGCGGCAAGTCCCTGGATATTGCTCGTATGGCTCGTGACATGTTGGGCGGCAACGGTATCTCCGATGAATTCGGTGTTGCCCGTCACCTGGTCAATCTGGAAGTGGTGAATACCTATGAGGGTACTCATGACGTACATGCGCTGATCCTTGGTCGTGCGCAGACCGGTATCCAGGCGTTCTATTAATAGGAGAACGACCATGGGCGCGCTTTCGCATCTGCGGGTATTGGACTTGTCGCGAGTGCTGGCCGGTCCTTGGGCCGGGCAGATCCTTGCGGATCTCGGGGCTGAGGTGATCAAGGTCGAGCGCCCGGGTAATGGCGACGACACGCGCGCCTGGGGGCCGCCCTTCCTGAAAGACGCCTATGGCGAGAACACCAGCGAAGCGGCCTATTACTTATCGGCCAATCGCAACAAGCAATCGGTCACCATCGACTTCACGCGTCCGGAAGGCCAGCAGCTGGTGCGTGAGCTGGCGGCCAAGTCCGACATTTTGATCGAAAACTTCAAGGTCGGTGGTCTGGCGGCTTATGGTCTGGACTATGAGTCGCTCAAGGCGCTTAACCCTGATCTGATCTATTGCTCGATCACAGGCTTTGGTCAAACGGGGCCTTATGCCAAGCGTGCCGGTTATGACTTCATGATTCAGGGCTTGGGCGGCTTGATGAGTCTGACTGGCCGACCTGAAGGAAGTGAAGGTGCCGGGCCGGTGAAAGTCGGAGTAGCACTGACGGATATTCTGACCGGGCTCTACTCGACGGTCGCAATTCTGGCAGCGCTGGCTCATCGGGATCATGAAGGTGGCGGCCAGCATATCGACATGGCGCTGCTGGATGTTCAGGTGGCCTGTCTGGCCAACCAGGCGATGAACTACCTGACCACAGGGGTTGCGCCCAAGCGGTTAGGGAACGCTCATCCGAACATCGTGCCATACCAGGACTTCCCGACCGCAGATGGTGACTTCATTCTTACCGTTGGGAATGACGGGCAGTTTCGCAAGTTTGCTGAAGTGGCCGGACAGCCACAATGGGCGGACGATCCGCGGTTTGCCACGAACAAGCTGCGGGTGGCTAATCGGGCGGTCTTGATTCCGCTGATCCGTCAAGCAACGGTGTTCAAGACTACGGCTCAATGGGTGGCGCAACTGGAGCAAGCCGGTGTGCCTTGTGGGCCGATCAACGATCTGGCTCAGGTGTTCGCCGATCCTCAGGTTAAGGCTCGTGGGCTGGCAATTGAACTACCCCATGCCTTGGCTGGACTGGTTCCACAGGTGGCTAGCCCAATCCGTCTTTCTGAGACGCCGGTTGAATACCGCCATGCCCCGCCTCTATTAGGTGAGCACACCTTACAGGTGTTGCAACGGGTGCTGGGTCTGGAGGTATCAGCCGTTGCTGTGTTGAAAGAGGCTGGAGTGCTGTGAATGTCCCCTTCTATATATAGGTGCTGACGGCTCTACTATATAGAAGGGTTAAAAACGGGCTCTTTTGGTCCTTTTCAGCTTTGTTGATAGATAATTTGAATTAACCCTTGACGGCAGAATCTGGAAGCCTATAATTCGCCCCACTTCCGGCGCAGTCGAAACGGAAAACTCTTTGGTAAACAAAGAGTTACGCGGTTTTCGACAGCGCTTGAGCTTCAGTTCAGCGAAGCCGGAAAGAGTTACTGGGGCAGTGAGGTTTTGCTCTAATAACGGTTCGATCCACTCGGTCGAAAGCGGTGTAAAAGAGGTGTTG